>CAKTSY010000007.1 GCA_934613415.1 uncultured Opitutales bacterium | reverse complement strand
TTCAGCCCTAAAAACGTATCTCTTTGAAACAAAGCCCATATCTTAAATAAAACGGATATTAAAAAATTTTCAATTTTTTTGCGGTTTTACTGAAAAATTGCCGGTTTTTGCCCGCATTGTTTTGCAAAACATTGCAAAAAAAGAAAATTTTAGGGCGTAAAACGGCTATATTTTTGCAAGAAAGCGCAAGAAAGGAAATGTCATACATAAAAAAACAAAAAGCCCGCAACACGGCATTTTTACTAGCGTTGCGGGCTTTTTGAAAAAAAATTAAACGCGTTTTTTACTTTTCACAAAAAATTCTTTTTAAGATTTCGGCGATATAAAAGTCGTTTTCCATATAGTTTTCTATTTGCAGTTTGCCGTCTTTTTCCCGAACAAAGCCGAAATCTAGCACCTCTTTTTGCGACGGGTTTTTCGGGTTATAGCGCATAAACACTATAAGTTTAAGGGTGCCCATATCGCAAAAAGCAATATATTTTTTGCGCATATCCATATACGAACCCATTGCACTAAGCATTTCATCTTTCGAAATTGTGCCATATAGCTTGTTATATGTATTAAGGCTTTTTTCGCTTAAATACTTGCAAAACTCGCCAAAATTGCCGCTGTGAAACTCTTTTTGCGCGGCTTCGAAAAACGCTACATATTTATTCTTTAAAAGCATTGCGTTGTCGGATTTTTCGAGCGGAGAATTGTTTGCATCGCACAAAACAAGTGTAGTTTTTGCGTATTTTTCGGGCAATACGATTTCGGATTTTTTTGCGGAATCTACACTGCCTGCAAGAGACGTATACAAAACGCCGCTTTTTGACAAATCCCATTTAAAATCTTTGTCTAGCGCAATAAAATTCATGCCTGCGCGCATTTTTGGCGACGCGCTTTTGTAAAAAACAAAACAATAGTTTTTATCTAAAAACACCGAAATTGGTTCTATTTTGGCATTTTTAAATGTTGCCATTTTTAAGAGTTTTGCCGCCTTTGCCGCAGCGTTTGGATTCTTAAGAATTGCCTTTAATCCGGCTTCGTTGCCGCTTTTTGCAACGGCATTTAGACTTTCTACAAAGGCAAATGCCTTTTGCGAATTTGCACTATCCGGGCAAAGCGTTAAAACTTTTGCAGAAGAAACCTCTTTGTTTTTTGCACCCCCAACAGAAAGCTGGAATTCGGCATACTCGGCAAACAAATATTCAGCGCCGAACAAAACGGCAAACAAAGCAACTGCGTGTAAAAAATTCTTCATAAGCACACGCTACTACGAAGAAAAATTCTACTCAACAACAAAAGAAGATATTTGATATTTTGCGGATATTGTGCCGCGCGCCGTAGAGCTGATTGTTGCCGAATTTATGAACACATATGGCGAATGCGCCAAAATGTTTTTCTCGAAATCTACAATGCCCTGCATTCCGCAACGGGGAATATTCAGCGTTAGCGTAAATATTTTAAAGCCGCCCAACTGCGAAGTAGAAACGTCGGAAATATCGTAGCTTAGCCCCGCCGAAACCGCGCAGTTTTCGGTTACAATTTGCAGGGTTTTGCCGCCTACCGTCTTTTGCGAATCTACAGAATTTTTTGCATTTTTCAGATCGCTTAAAATCTGCTCTTTAAAGCCCAAAACCGTTTGCATTTGCGAGAACTTGCCCTGCATTGAAAACAGATTTTCGTTCAGTTTAGAATTTTTGCCCTTAAGCCAAATTGCCCAGCAAAGAAGCGCAACATAGCACGTTGCCAAAAGCAGAATGCGTTCGCTTTTTTTGCGCGAATAATAAAAGTCGAATATTTTTTTGCCCAGCCTCATTTTTTTTGCGCAAATTTTATTTTAAGCGAAAATTTTGCCGCGCCGTTTTTTGCCGAAACTTCGTTTTCTACATTGGCAACAAAGGGCTGTTTTTTTAATTCAAGAACGTAGTCGTTTATAAGCGAAATGTTGGCGGCGGTTCCAAAAATTTCAATCTCGGCAGGGCTTGCGGCAAATGTTCGCAAAAACAAAACGCCTTCGGGGCGCACCGAATTTGCCTTTGCCAACAGCATTGCATTGAAAAGTTTTTTTGCCGAGATATCCCTTATTGCCGAAAGTTGCGAGCTTAGTTTTTCCAACTTTGCGGCCTCGGGGGCAATTTGCTCGACCTGCGATTTTAGGACTTTGTAGTTTGAACTTTTTGCATAAAAAAGTGCGGTTAAAACAGCCAAAAATGCGGCACACGCAAATATCCCGAAAACGGGAGCCTTTGCTGCAAAAGCCTTTATTTTTAAAATCTTTTTTTCGGAAAAATAGTCGATGCCGCGCACGTCGCAACACTCTAATTCGCCCGCCGAAAACGTGCGCGAAAGCCCTCCGCAGTTTTTGCCATCAAGAGTGCATTTAACCCCCCCCACCTTGTTTTTTTCGAAGCCTAAAAACGAATATTCGAATGTGTTTTTAGCCCCAAATTTTTCGGCAAACTCCCTCTTTGTGCTTTCGCAATTTTCGGCGGAAAAATCCTTATGCAAAATTGCCTTTATCACGCAGTTTTCCACCAAAAGCGCAATTACCGAATTTTTTGTTTCAACAATATTGCAGCCGTCTTTAAAATTAAAATAGATAAGCGGCGCAATTTCGGGAATTATATATTTTGCGTTGTTAGCCGAGCCGAGATTTGCCGTCGATTCTTCCGCGTGCAATTTCTCGCTTAGGGCAGCAAAAATCACGCAAAACCCATCGCCTTTTGCGCAGCAAAACGAAATTTGCGACATCGGCAGCGGTGCAGACATTTCAAGCTCAGCTTTGGCATAGCCGAAAAGGTCTTTTTTGCCCATGCGCTTGGGCGTTTCGACAATCTTTGTAAAGAAAAGCGAACTTTTTAACGATAATATCTCACTGCGCAAATTGTCTGCCATATGTTGGATATTTTAGGTTAAACGCAGTAGCGCAAAAAAAGTTTCACTTAGTTATTAAAATTCTGGCAACTCTTGTAGGGATAGAAACCATTGTTTCCCACGGGATTCGCCTTGTCCAAAGACTGTACGAGTGCAAATCTATAGATTCGCTGCCTTGATTGCCTATAAAAACAACTTCGTCGCCGTTTTTTACATCGGGCAAAGCCGAAACATCGGCGTAGGTTTCGTCTAGCGAAACTTCGCCTATTACGGGGCATTTTTTGCCGCCTATCAAAACAACGGCGTCTTTGGTAAAGTCAGCGGGAACGCCGTCGGCATAGCCCGCGCTTATTGCGGCAATTTTTTTGCCGTTGCTTTCGCCTACCGCCGAAACTCTTGCCTTAAACGACATAACGGGAAAAACGTCCATCTTCTGCATTTCGGGGTTGGGCACAATGCCGTATTGAAGCAAACCCATTCTTACGGCGTTAAAAACATCGCCCTTTTTGAAGAAAACAAGCCCCGCGCTTGCGTGGGCATGAACAAGCCAGTCTTTCCTTTCGGGAAAATTCAGGACAATTTTTCTAAAAATATCCAACTGCTTTTCGGTGTAATCGGCGTCGCAATCGGCGCAGGAAAGATGGGTAAAAACGCCCGCAATCTTTAAATTTTTGTAGGATTGCACCTTTTTTATGAAATCTACCGCCTGCGTATGCCAAACGCCTACGCGCCCCATTCCCGTATCTATTTTTATATGCACGGGCAAAACCGTGTTGCGTTCTTTTGCCAATTTGTCGAAATCGTCGCACTCGGCTTCGTTCGAAACCGCAGGACACGCCCCGTAGTCGAAAACAAGCCTGCGTTCGCTTGCCAAAATAGGGCTTAAAACCAAAATGGGCTTTGTAAGAACCAACTCGCGCACCCTTGAAGCTTCGTAGATGTTTGCCACGGCAAAATAGTCGGCACCGCCGCTTAAAAAGCGCATAAGACTTTGGGGCATACAGTGCCCGTAGGCGTCGGCCTTAACAATGCACACATAAGCGCAATCGCTCGGCAGCGAAGCCTTAATTTTCCTTACGTTCGATTCAAGGTTTTTTAGGTTGATTTCTATGTACGACCTATTCGGGATTGCCCCCTGCATTTTAAAAAACTCCTTAAAGAGCGGCCGCTCCCTTTGCAATTTCCCTTACGCTTTTTAAGTCCATCTTGCCTGTGGGCAAAACGGGAATGGCGTCGACCTTAACGATATGGCGCGGAAGCCACAAGTTCGGGAAGCCCAAAGCCGAAAGTTTTGCGCGAAGCTCGCTTTTGTCGATATCTATGGTCGTAAGCAAAACAATGCTTTCGCCCTTTGCGCTGTCTTCGCATGCGGCCACCGCAAAGCAAAGAGTTTCGCTATCTTGCTTGTTATAGGCTTTAACAATTGCCTCTTCTATGGTTGTGTGTGGCACCATTTCGCCGCCTATTTTCGAAAATCTCGAAAGCCTGCCTTTTATGAATATGTAGCCGTCTTCGTCTATAGAGGCCAAATCGCCCGTAATTAGCCAGCCGTCGAAAAACTTTTCGGAGTTCAATTCGGGCAATCCTTTGTAACCGCCAAAGATATTCGGGCCTTTAAGGCAAAGCATACCCGTTTGGCCTATGGGCAAAAATTCCTTTGTGTCCATATCCAAAATACCCGCCTTCATTCCCGGGAAAAGCGGACCTATAGACCCAACTTTACAGTCGCTCGGGTAGTCTCTAAACTTGTTTCTTGTTGCAATTTTGCGGTGGTTTACGCAAACAACGGGCGATGCCTCGGTTAGCCCGTAGCCTTCCATATAGCAGCTGTTGGGGAAACGTGCATTCCACAACGCGCACAGGCCTTCGGGGGTTTTTTCTGCCCCTGCAATAACATATTTTAGGCTTTTTGCGTCTTCGGGGTTGCCCTTTCGCAAGTAGGCGCGCAAAAATGTGGGGGTGGAAATCATTATTGTAGACTTGTTTCGGCGCATTGCGTCGAAGTTTTGCCTTACTTCTAGCGGGCTTGCAACCATTGTGCTTTTTACGCCGTACATTAGCGCAAACCAAAGCTGAATAGACTGCCCAAAGCTGTGGAAAAGCGGCAGGTTTGCGTGCAGAACGTCGTCGGGGAAAACCTCGCCACAATAGTGCATTTGAATGCAGTTGCCCACAATGTTGCGGTGGGTAAGCACCGCCGCCTTGGGCATACCTTCGCTACCGCTTGTAAAGATTATCGAGGCTTCCCTTTTGCCGCCGAATTTTTCTATGCCGAAAATGCTTGCCAAAGCTGATGCCGAAAGCGTTTTTACCAACGCCAAATTCTTAAGAACCGAAATTTTCGACATATTTTTTAAAACTTCGGCTATGTCTATAAACTTTTCGGGCCATGGGAAATCTATGCCCTTTTCCTCCAGCTTTTTTCTTAATTTTTGCGCGCTTACAACGCTTTTTAGTTCTGCCGTTTTAACGCAGTGGGCTGCCGCCGCGCGGCCAAGCGTAAAGTTAAGGTTAACACAGGATTTGCCCGCCATTTGCGCCGCCAAATTTACCAGCAAACCGGGAATGCCCGAAGGCAGCGCAATGCCTATGCGCTTTTCGTCCGCAAAGTTTTTGTCGAAATATTTTTTAAGCTCTAAAGCCGCCGCCAAAACAACGCCTCTGTTCATCGACTTATTCATAGAATAGTCGTAGCAAAAATCCCTAGAGGTATCTTTGCTTAAGCCAACAAGTGCCGCATATGCCAAACTGTAGTCCAGTTCGGGCAAAGTGCAAAATTCCGCGAAATTTGTGTCTAAAAATTTACCTTCGCTTACAACGCTCATAATCTGTAATAGCCGTTTTTTATAAAAGTGTCTGATTATTTATTGATTGGGCAAAAAGTTCAACATATTTTTATATTTTATTTACAGACACACCAAAAAGATACAATATTCGGCAATAGAAAAATTCAAACTTATGGCCAAATCAAAGGAAAATACGCTTTTGGCGTTGATAATAATGGTTTCGGCCCTGCTATTGGCGGGGGCGGCCGCCTTTGCCGTCGCCATAAAAAACGTAGCCGACGAAAACCGCCTGCTTTTGCAGCGCGAAAGCGCGCTTATAAAGAGGGTAGAAAAGCTAAGAGACGAGCTGGCGTACCAATCGGAATACTACGAAAAGCTTTTGCACGACGACAGGTTTGTGCAGCGCCTTATAAAGCAAAAACTCGGCTACACTAGCCAGGACGAAATAATTTTCAGATTTAACGACGACGAAAAGGTAGACATTCTTCCCCCTCCGGGCGACGGCGCAAAAAAATGAAACTTGTTAGTGCATGGTGGCGCAACGAGCGTCAAATAGTAAATGTATTGTCGAAAAATGCCGATACAATACCCCAGTTTTACCTAAAAAACGGCAAACGCACATTTAAGCTGCATACGGCGTTTGCCCCGCTAGAGCTTTTTGCAGACTATTCCTGCTACTATATAGAAAACAGGAAAGTGCACTTTGTGCTAAATAAAAGAAACTGCCCCGGTTTAAACGGCAAAGCTTTTAAATATTACATTTGCGGCGACTTTAACGGTTGGCAAAACGCCATAAACGACAGCGCTTGGCAGCTTAAAGGCACGGGCGAATTGCTTGAAATTTGTCTGGACGAAAAGATTGTTTTTGCATCGCAAAAAAAGGTTTCTTTTAAATTTGCGCGCAACGACGGCGTGTGGCTGCAGCCCCAAAGCTTTGCCCTAAACGCCGAAAAAGACGAACAAGGAAACGTAAACCTAACGGCCCAACACGACAAAGGCGGCAGGCATGTTCTGCTTTCGCACTTTAGGGAAACGGCAAATTTTTGCGAAGTTTGCGAAATTTTTTCGGCAAAAACGCCCCCGCTTTTGGTAGACGCTTCAAAACTTTTATTTTCGTTGGCGCCAAGCGACAAGCTGGGAGTAAGCATAAAAGACGGCAAAACGCAGTTTGCAATTTTTGCGCCCAGGGCAAAATCAGTTGTGCTTGTACTGCGCGAAAAGGCAAATTACGCACCACAATTATACGCTCTTACAAGGCAAAAAAACGGAATTTGGAAAGCGGAATTTAACGGCAACTTAACGGGCCATTTATATTCCTACAAAATTTCGGGCGACAACCAACAGGGCAAGTGCGACTTTGATTTTAACGAGGAGATTGCAGACCCCTACGCCGTTGCCGTTCTTCCGCAAAAAGTGCCCGCCTTGGTGCTAGACCGCGATTTAATGCCAGATGCAAAGCCCTTTAAGCTTATAAAATGGCAAAACCTTTGCATTGTCGAAGCCCACATAAAAGACATATTAAAAAATGCCTCGCTAAAAGGCGAACGCCCAACATATTCGGCAATGCGCAAATATGTAAAAGAGCGTTTTAACTATTTTAAGGAATGCGGGGCAAACTGCGTCGAATTTCAGCCCCTGCAGGAATTCGACAACAAAACCGTTGAAGAATACCACTGGGGCTATATGCCGGTAAATTGGTTTTCGCCGTCTAGCGCATATGCCGAAAACCCCGAAAGCTTTTCGCAGCTAAAGGAATTTGCGGAACTTGTTCAGGCGTTTCACGATGAAGGCTTTGCCGTTTTACTAGACGTTGTATACAACCACACAGGCAGCCCAAACTCGCTGGCAAGGATAGACAAAAGCTACTATTTTGAATGCGCGCCCGACAATTCGTATATGAACTACAGCGGCTGCGGCAACGACTTGAGAGCGTCGGCTTTTATGGCAAAAAGGCTTATCGCCGAAAGTCTGGAACACTTTGTAAAAAAATTCGGCATAGACGGCTTTAGGTTCGATTTGGCGGAGCTTTTGGGGCTAGAGTGCCTAGAATATGTAGAAAAACGCTTAAAAAAAATTAAGCCCGACGTTGTTCTTATTGCAGAGCCTTGGAGCTTTAGAGGCCATATGGGCACAAGCCTTAAAAACACGGGCTTTGCTTCGTGGAACGATTCTTTTAGGGAATTTGTTAAAGACTATGTTTTAGGCCACGGCAACGCCGACGGGCTTTGCTACTTTTTAAGAGGCTCGAAATATACGGCAGCCTGGCCCTCGCAAACCGTAAACTACATAGAAAGCCACGACGACAAAACATTTTTCGACCGCATTTCGAACAATTTCGACAACCCAACTTTTGAAGATTTGCGCAGATACAAACTGGCCTACTGCATTGTACTATCTTCGGTCGGCATTCCCATGCTCGCCGAGGGCTTCGACACGGTTCGCACAAAATACGGGGCAAACAATACCTATTTAGACGGCGAAAAGAACGCCCTAGACTATTTTAGGGCGTGCACAAATTCCGGCGCGTGCGAGTTTTTAAGAAACTTTGCCAAATTTAGGTGCGCTTCCGAAAAATCCGAAGCCCTAAGGCTTTTTAACGAGCCTAACGAAAGCTACTTTAAATTCTTTAAAGACGATATTAGAAATGCAGTAGGCGTACTGTTTAATGCCGATTCCTCGCGCAAGTGCCCAAAAATTTTTGCGGCGTTTAACCCGTCGGGCTTTAACGCCTACCTAGATTTAAACGACTTTGCCCTTGAAAACTTTGTTCAAATTGCCGACACCGACAGATTTGACGAAAACGGCATACCCCACCCGCGCTTGAAAGCGGCGCAAATTTTAAAATTGCCCGCACTGTCTTTTTCGCTTTGGATTGATTGCTAATGAAAAACTTTCTTATTTTATCCGCCCTTTTCGGGCTTTTTACACTTTCTTTGCCCTGCGCATTTTCGCAAACGGGCATTGTTCCCGTAAGCGCAAAAAGCTTTAAAGTGTCGAATTTCGACGAAAAAAGCGGCTATAGAGATTGGGAGATTACCGGCGACGAAGCAAAATATGTTTCCGACGACAAAATTTTGGTAGACAATATGCGCCTTAATATTTTCGACGGCTCCGAAAAAGGAAACATAGACTACGAAATTTCAAGCAAGGTTGCAGATGTTTTCCCCCGAACAAAATCGGCTGGCGGCGACGGAATGCTGTATGCAAAAGGCCAGGCCTTTAACCTTGAGGGCAAAACGTGGCTTTGGCAAAGCAACGGCAAAACCGTTAAAATTTACAATGGAATAAAAATTTTATTTAACGACTCGCCCGAAAAAACCGACAAAGGCGCGGTAATTACAAGCAAAGAAGGCTCGTTTTGCCACGCCGGCAGCGAAAATAAATTTTCGTTTTTCGGCAAAGTTAAAATGCGCGGTGCCGATGCCGACATAGACTGCGAAAAACTTTCGGTTTGCGCCGACAAAAAATCGCGCGAAACCGGGCGCAAAAAGGCAAAATTTATAGAAGCTTCGGGCAACGCTAAAATTGTATGGAAAAACGAGCAAGACGCCCTTGCCGACAACATACTTTTAACCCCCAAAACCGAAACCGCCACAATGACGGGCAACGCCGAGCTTACCGACATAAAAAGCAGCACAAAGCTTTTCGGCGACAAAATTTCCCTTAACAAACCCGCAAAAACAATAGAATCTTTTGGCGGCAAAAAACAGGCAAAGGCATCTCTTACAAAAAAAGACGGCGAAAAACCGCTAGACGTAGATATTTACGCCGACAAAATTTCTATGGACGCCTCGGGCAAAAATGCGGTATTCAACTTTTCGGGCAACGTAAAAATGGTTTCCGACAACGCTGTTGTTAACTGCGCTAATATGACAGCCGAAGCCGCCGACACCGAAAATTCGGCAGACGGCGAAAAGAAAACGCTTTCGTTTGTAAGGGGCAAAGGCGGCGTTTCGGTAAAAAAAGACGGACAAACCGCCACCGCCCAAAGCTTTGAATATTCGGCAAAAACGGGCAGGCTTACGCTGGAAAACAAAGCAACCTTAAAAGACCTAAGCCGCGGCGTTAGCGTTTCGGGCGACTACGTTGTTTTATACCGCAACGACAACCGCGCCGAAGCCTTTTGCAAAGACAAAAAACAGGTTTTAGTAAAGATAGCGCAAAAGGCAAAGGGCAAAACCTACAAGGGCAAAAACTTTTCGCAAGCACTTATAAAGGCCGACCGCCTTACCGCAACAAGAAGCCTCGAAAAAACAACTTTCGACTTTTCGGGCAATGTTTCGATTGCCTCGCAAGATTCGAACGCCCTTTGCAATAAGATGACGGTTTTGGCAAAAAACGACGGCAAAAATAAGGGTCAAATAGAAAAGATTGAAGCCTTTGGCGACATAAAATTAAGCAGCAAAAACTATTCTGCAACGGCGCAATGGGCAAAAATATACCCCAAGGCGGAAATTAACGACGACCAAAAAGGCGACAACCGCACCTTTACCGAATTGCTTACCGACCCCGAAAAGCCGCAAATGCGCCCCACGGTTATTTTGCCGCCCCTAAAGGGGATAGGCCTAAACCCCGACGCAAACCAACAGGCAAAAGAAACAACAATTACAAGCGACACCCAAGCTTTGGTTGAAGGCAAAAAAGACAGATATTTCTTTTTGGGCAATGTAGAGATTGTTTCGGGCGAAACAAAAGCTTCTTGCCAAAAGATAGAAACCGTTATGGGAAATAAAGATTCTATCGAAAAAATTACGGCAACAGGCGACGTGAAAATTCAGCAGGGGCAAAAAACCGCTACCGCCGGCCGCGCCGATATATTCCCGCAAGAGGAAACCGTAACTTTAAGCGAAAACCCAAGCGTTGTAGACGCCGAAAGCAACACAACGGCCCAAGGCTATAGAATGATATACCGTAAAGGTAGGCAGGGCGTTAGCATAGAAGGCGACGGAGCAACCCAAAGGCCCACCATTGTTTTGCCCCCCATAGGCGGCAAAGTCGAGCAATAGCGCGCGCAGCAAAAGTTTAATCAACGCCCCGCAAAACCAAAAAATTGCGGGGTTTTTTGCAATATAACAAATTAAACCTTTTATAAAAAAGCAGATTTTTGCAAAAAAAGCGCATTTGCCCTCAAAAAAATGCTTGCAAATTGCGCACAACAAAACACTATGAGAGTTTCATTTTTTTAAACAAAGGAAATAAAATGGCTATTAAAGTAGGTATTAACGGTTTCGGTCGTATAGGCCGTATGGTATTCCGCGCCGCTGTCGAAAATTTCGCTGGCGACATTCAGATCGTTGGCATCAACGACCTTCTCGACCCCGAATACTTGGCATATATGCTCAAGTACGACTCTGTTCACGGCAGATTCAACAAAGAAGTTAAAGTTGAAGGCAACTACATGATTGTTGACGGCAACAAAATCCGTTTGACGGCTGAAAAAGATCCCGCAAACCTCAAGTGGGACGAAGTAGACGCAGACGTTGTTGTTGAATCGACAGGCTTCTTCCTCACAGAAGAATTGGCTTCGGCTCACCTTAAGGCTGGCGCAAAGAAAGTTATCATGTCGGCTCCCTCTAAGGACGCAACTCCTATGTTCGTTTACGGCGTAAACGACAAGACCTATGCCGGTCAGAAAATCATTTCCAACGCTTCGTGCACAACAAACTGCTTGGCTCCTATCTCTAAGGTTCTCAACGACAAGTTCGGCATCAAGCGCGGTCTTATGACCACAGTTCACGCTGCAACAGCAACTCAAAAGACAGTTGACGGTCCTTCCAAGAAAGACTGGAGAGGCGGCCGCGGTATTTTGGAAAACATCATTCCCTCCTCGACAGGTGCTGCCAAGGCTGTAGGTAAGGTTCTCCCCGTTCTCAACGGCAAATTGACTGGTATGTCGATGCGCGTTCCCTGCTCGGACGTTTCCGTTGTAGACTTGACTGTAGAACTCGAAAAAGCTTGCTCGTACGAAGACATCTGCAAAGCTATGAAAGAAGCTTCGGAAGGCGAACTTAAGGGCATTTTGGGCTACACAGAAGACGCTGTTGTTTCGACAGACTTCCGCAACTGCCCCAAGACTTCTATCTTCGACGCAAAGGCTGGTATACAGCTCGATCCTACATTCGTTAAAGTTATCTCCTGGTACGACAACGAATGGGGTTATTCGAACAAAGTTCTCGAAATGGCTCGCGTTATCGCCAAGTAATTACGGGAAATTAGAATTCTTACAAAAAAAGAGGACGGTTTTTGCCGCCCTCTTTTTTGTTTTTTTTAACAAAGCTCTTTTTTTGGACTTTTATTTTTTTTGGGGCAAGGTTGTTTTGCAAACTTTTGGAGAGGCGCATTTGCTTTTGCAAAAATTTTTTCTGTTTTCTAATTCGGGCAATTTGGCTTTTGTTTTGCGCAAAATTTGCAAAAACTGTTTTACTAAGCCTTACTAAAACCCTTTAAAACACTGCAAAAAATCGAAATTTGCACCCTAAAAACGCAAGAAAATTGTTGCAAAAATGCTTATGCGAAACACAATTACCCATATATATATTTTTATTTAAAAACCAAAAAAGGATACAAATGAACAAGAAAACTCTCCGCGATGTTGACTTAAAAGGCAAAAAAGTCGTTATGCGCGTCGACTTTAACGTACCCGTAAAAGAGGGTCAAATTAAAGACGACACCCGTATAAAGGGCGCATTGCCCTCCATTAAATATGTGCTCGAACAGGGAGGCAGCCTTGTTCTTATGTCGCACATGGGTCGCCCCGACGAAAAGGGCATTACCCCCGACACTACAATGAAAATCGTTGCCGACTATCTCTCGAAGATGTTGGACAAGCCCGTAACATTTGTACCCGACTGCGCAGCCGCCGACAAGGAAGTTGCCGCTATGAAGCCCGGCGACATTGTTATGCTTGAAAACACCCGCTACCACAAAGAAGAGCAGGCAAAGTGCAAGCAAAAAGATGGCGAAAGCGACGAAGACTTTAAAGCACGCAAAGCCGCTTTAAAAGAACAGCAAAAAGAATTGGCCAAGAAGCTGGCATCTTACGGCGACATTTTCTGCAACGACGCTTTCGGCACAGCCCACAGAGCGCACGCTTCAACAGCCGTTATCACAAAATACATTCCCGTTTCGGTTGCCGGCTTTTTGATGGAAAAGGAAATCGAATATCTCGGTTCTGCTGTAGAAAATCCCGTTCGCCCCTTTGTTGCAATACTTGGCGGCGCAAAAGTTTCCGACAAATTGGCGGTTGTTAAAAACCTCCTCGGCAAGGTCGACACCCTTATAATAGGCGGCGGTATGGCATACACATTCCTGAAAGCCTTGGGCAACAACATAGGCAACTCGCTTTGCGAAAACGACCAAATTGAATACGCAAAACAGATGATGGCTCTTGCAAAAGAACGCAATGTAAACTTCCTTTTGCCCATCGACAGCGTTGCGGCCGACAAGTTCGACCCGAACGCAAATACACAGGTTGTAGAAAAGAACATTCCCGACGGCTGGATGGGTCTCGACATTGGCCCGAAGTCGGTTGAACTGTTCTCGAACGCAATTAAGAGCGCAAAAACCGTTGTATGGAACGGGCCTATGGGCTGCTTTGAAATGGAAAAGTTCAGCAAGGGCACATTCGGCGTTTGCGAAGCCGTTGCACAAGTTAAGGCAAACGGCGGCATTTCCATTATCGGCGGCGGCGACTCGGTTGCAGCCGTAAACAAAAGCGGTCTGGCAAGCAAAATGTCGCACGTTTCGACAGGCGGCGGCGCTTCGTTGGAATTCCTCGAAGGCAAGGAACTTCCCGGCGTAGCTTCGCTTCAGGACAAATAATTTAAACACAAAACAGAAAGATTATAAAATGGCACGCAAATATCTTATTGCAGGCAACTGGAAAATGAACAAGACCTCCGACGAGGCCTTTGAATTGGCAAAAGCCATAGCCGAAAAAGTAGGCTCTGACAACAGCGTAGAAGTTTTGATTTGCCCGACTTTCACGGCGTTGGAATCGGCTCTTAGGGGCTTGGGTTCTTCGAACGTAAAGCTCGGCGCGCAAAACCTTTACCCGAAGGCAAGCGGCGCATATACGGGCGAAATTTCGGCAGAAATGCTCAGAGCTTTGCACTGCACCTACGTTATCTTGGGCCACAGCGAACGCCGCCAATACTTCAAGGAAAGCGACGAATTTATCAACGAAAAGGTAAAGGTTGCTTTGGCTGCAAACCTAAAGCCCATTCTCTGCGTTGGCGAAACTTTGGCTCAGCGCGAAGCCAACGAAACTATTGCCGTTATTAAAGCGCAAGTTGAAGGCGGCTTAAAAGACGTTTCGGTTGAAGACGCTTCGAAGGTTGTTATTGCCTACGAACCCGTTTGGGCAATCGGCACAGGCAAAACCGCAACTCCCGAAATGGCGCAGGAAGTTCACGCCGAAATCAGAAAAATGCTCGCCAACCAGTTTGGTGCCGAAGCCGAAAAGATTCAGATTCTTTACGGCGGCTCGATGAAACCCGAAAATGCCGACAATCTTTTGGCTCAAAAAGACATCGACGGCGGCTTAATCGGCGGCGCAGCTCTTAAGGCAGACTCTTTCGAAAGCCTTATCAACTCGGCTAAGAAATTGGCTTAATAGCCTTTTTTACGCAAAAGAATGCGGGCGGGCAACCGTTCGCATTTTTTTGTGGCAAATGGCAACACAACACACAAAATTTCGGGCAAATGTTCGGCTTTTTAACAAAAATTTTTAAACGCAAAAGTTTCGGCAAACGCGCCGAAGACTTTGCCGCCGACTACATAAAAAAGCACACGCCCTATAAAATTCTTGCCAGAAACTACCGCTACAAGAACTACGAAGCCGACATTATAGCCTGCCAAAAATCCGAAAATCTGCTTGTTGTAATAGAAGTTAAAGCAAGGAATAAAACGGCGTTGGTTTCGGGCTATAACTGCGCGGTTTTGCCATCTAAAATGCGCAGCGTTAACGCCTGCCTAAAAAGATATATGGCAACCTGCGAGCACGAATTTAGCGGCACAAAATACTGCATATTCGAAGCCTACCGCAACGACAAAGGCGAGATTGTAGACTTTAATTTTCACGAAGACATACCCCTAAGAAATGGCTTGCTACGCGGCAGGCAAATTTGATTTTATACTTTTATGGAAAAAGGTGCGGATTTTATAAACCATTCTCTGGAAGAAAAAGATTTGGACAACTCTTTGCGTCCGCCCTCGTTCGACTCTTTTAAAGGGCAGCCCAAAACCATAGAACGCCTAAAGATTATGGTTAACGCCGCCAAAAAGAGGGGCGACGTTTTAAGCCACATTCTGCTGCACGGCCCGCCCGGATTGGGCAAAACCACCCTTGCATTGATTTTGGCAAACGAAATGCAAAAGCAGATAAAAATTACAAGCGGGCCCGTTGTTGAAAAAGCGTCCGACTTGGCGGGGCTTTTAACCAATCTCGAAGAGGGCGACATTCTTTTTATAGACGAAATTCACCGCATTCCGCGCTCGGTCGAAGAATATCTATATTCGGCGATGGAGGATTTCCGCATAGATATTATGATAGACCAAGGCCCCAATGCGCGCAGCGTAAGGCTTAATATCCCCAAATTTACGCTTGTAGGGGCTACAACCCGAACGGGATTGCTTACCGCCCCCTTGCGCAGCCGCTTTACGCTTCAAAGCCGCCTAGAATATTATTCAAGAAAAGACCTAGAGCAAATTGTAAAAAGAACCTGCGGCCTTTTAAATGCAAAGATTACCGAGGGCGGCTGCAGCGAAATTGCAAGAAGGTCGCGTGGGACGCCCAGAATTGTAAACAACCTTGTTAAATTTGTGCGCGACTACGCTCAGGAAAACAACAATTCGCTTATAGACGAAAACTCTGCCAAAAACGCGCTAGAGCTTTTGGAGATAGACGAAAACGGGCTAGACGATATGGACTTTAGAATCTTAAAGGTTATGGGGCTAAACTACAAGGGCGGCCCCGTAGGCATTGGCACGGTTGCCGTTGCAGTGGGCGAAGAAGCCGACACTTTAGAGGAGGTTCACGAGCCGTTTTTGATACAAGAGGGCTTTATACAGCGCACACCGCAAGGCAGAATTTTAACCGACAAAGCGTGGCGTTTAATAGGGCTAGACAACCCCAATATTCAGCGCACATTCTTTTAAGGTATGCTAGACTTTATAATTATAGGCTGCGGCGTTGCGGGCATAAATTTGGCAATGCACCTAAAAGAATTGGGGCTAAAGATTGCCGTTTTAGACAATGGGCAAAAAACCTGCGCTAGCCTAGTGGCGGCGGGGGCTTTAAACCCCGTAACAGGCAAACGCATGGTAAAAAGCTGGTTTGCAGAGTACGCAATGCCCTATGCAAACAACTATTACCCCAAGCTTGAGGGCGCATTTAGCGCAAACTTTTTCCGCAAAACAAGAATTTTGCAGGTGTGCAAGTCGCAAGAGGAAAATGCTCTTTGGCACACAAGGCACGACGACGAAGCATACGCCCCCTTCCTTAGGGGCTCGTTGCCGCCTAACACGCTAAAGACAATAAAAGACCCATTCGGCGCATTCTACATCGAAAACGTATCTAAAGTTCAAACCGAAGTTTTTTGCGCAGCAGCTCGCAAATATTTGCAAAGCCAAAACCTGTATTTTTTGCGCGATTTTGATTTTGAAAAGCTTGAAGTTTGCGAAAGTTTTGTGCGCTACGAAGATTTTACCGCCAAAGCCGCCGTTTTTTGCGAGGGCTATAGGGCAATGGCAAATCCGTTTTTTAGTTGGCTTCCCTTTTCGCCGGCAAAGGGCGAAATTTTAGAGCTTAAAGGCGCGGTAGAACTTCCCCCCGAAATTATACACAAAGAAAAGTGGCTTATTAGATTAAGCGAAAACACATTTCGCTGCGGCTCTACCTGGGACAGGCAAAACTTTAACCAACAGCCCACAAAAGAGGGCGAAGCGGAAATTTTAAAGGCGGTAAAGCTTGTCTTAAAAGACTGCCCCGAGCTTGAAGTTTTGTCGCACACGGCGGGGATGCGCCCGTGCACAAGAACAACGCGCCCATTTTTGGGCACGCACCCGAAACTGAGAAATTTGCATATATTTAACGGCTTTGGCTCGAAAGGCTATGCGCTAACGCCCTTTTTTGCAGATATGTTCGCAAAGTATCTTACAAAAAACACTCCCATAGAGCCGCAAGCCGATATTGCACGCCATATAAGGAAGTTTTTTAGGGAATAAATATTTAAGTTAATAAAGCACAAAAAAGGCGGTGCATACAAAATTTTGCACCGCCTTTTGTTTTTTTAACTAAGCTAAAACTTTTAGCGCGTGTTCCAATTGCGCTACAAAATATTCTGCCTCTTGTAGCGTGTTGTATAGCCCGAACGACGCCCTACACGAAACGGGGGCATTTAGTAACCTGCCCAGCGGTTGTGCGCAATGGTTGCCGCTTCGCAATGCAATGCCGGTTGTGTCTAACAAAGCCGCAATGTCGTAGGCTGCGGCGTTTTCGTGCACAAACGAAAATATGGGCAATTTGTTTTTTGCACTGCCTAAAACGCGCAAGCCCTTTATAGCCGAAAGCCTTTCGGTTAAAAATTCAGTTATCTGTTTTTCGTTTTGCTTTATTTTGGGTTTGTCTAGCTTTGAAAGGTAGTTTAGCGACGCCATAAAACCTATTGCGCCCGCAATGTGCTGGCTGCCCGCCTCGAATTTTTCGGGAGCTTTTTTGTAGGTTGCATACTGCCAATCTACATGGTCTACCATATCGCCGCCGCATTGGTAAACGTCCATAATTTCGAAAACCGATTTTTTGGCAATAAGCAGCCCAAAGCCCGTAGGCCCGTAGCACTTGTGCGCCGAAAGCGACATAAAGTCGGCATCGGTTGCCGCAAAATCGTCTAAAAAATGGGGTGCCGACTGCGCTGCGTCTACGCTAAAATAGGCGTTGTATTGCCTGCACATTTCCGAAATTTTGCGAACGTCGTTTACAGTTCCCAACACATTCGAACAATGCGCAATCGAAACGATTTTTACGCCGCCTTGCTTAAAAATTTCCTCCAAACTTTCAAGGCTTAGTTCGCCGTTTTCGGTTATCTTTGCAAACTTTAAAACTGCTCCCGTTTTTTTGCAGACTTCCTGCCAAGGCACCAAATTTGCGTGGTGTTCCATTTCGCTTACAACAACAACGTCGTTTTTCTTTAAAACCTTTTGCCCGAAGCAGGCGGCTACAATGTTTAAAGACTCGGTTGTTCCCCTTGTATAGACAACTTCGGCAGATTCCGGCACGTTGAAATATTTTTTTGCCGCTTCGCGCGCGGCTTCGTATGCCGTGGTAGACAAGCGGCTTAAAGTGTGTGCACTTCGGTGTATGTTAGAATAGTATTGCGAATAGAATTTAGAAATTGCGTCTATCATAGCCTGCGGCTTTTGCGCCGAAGCTCCGTTGTCGAGGTAAACAAGGCTTTTGCCTTCAACTTGTACGCCCAAAACGGGGAAATCTTTTCTTATGCTGTCGATATAATCGTTCATTGTTATGCGCTATAATTAAACCGCCAAAGGCGTTCGTCAACTTTTTTGCTTGATTTTAAAGCCGATAAATAAAACAATTACACTGTTTTTAGCGGCATTGGCAATTTTGTATTAGCCTTGCCCTGTTTAATAATCGGGCGGCAAAAATACCCATTAAAGAGTTTTTTTAACCTAGGGCTTGCCGCGCCAAAATACCTAAATATGGAAGATAACAACACCGAAAATTTGCAGATAATGAAAGTGTCGGGCGTGTTCGAGCTTATGGCGAACCAAAACGGCATTTTGCTAGACGTTGCCAGAAACGGCAAAACCCGACCGACCGACCCTTTTGTGTCGAAAGACCTTATAAGGAAATTCAACCTTAAAAGAGGGCAGTTTATAGAAGCTACCGCCCACATAAGAAACGGACACAACAACCCCAAAGTGCGCTTTATAGAAACCGTAGACGGCATAAAGTGCATAGAACGCAAAAAATGCCTGCCCTTTAAAAGCCTTACAACAATTTCGCCCGACAAAAAACTTAGGCTTGAAACCAAAGACGGCCGCCTTACAAACCGCGTTATAGATATCTTTTGCCCCATAGGCAAAGGTACGCGCGGGCTTATTGTAGCCCCCCCCAGAACGGGCAAAACTACGCTTTTAAAAGACATAGCCTTCGGCATTATGGAAAACCACCCCGAATGCAAAGTGCTTGTTGTTCTTGTAGACGAACGCCCCGAAGAAGTTACCGACTTTAAGCGCGACTTGCCGCAGGCGGAAATATACGCCTCGTCGAACGACGAAAATTTGGAATCGCACATACGAGTTGCCGACTTGGCAATAGACCGCGCCAAAAATATAGTGGAGGCTGGCAAAGACGCAGTTTTGCTTATGGACTCGCTTACAAGGCTTTCGAGGGCGCACAATGCGGCAAAGTCTAGAAGCGGCAGAACAATGTCGGGCGGGCTAGATATCAGAGCTTTGGAAAGGCCGCGCCAGATATTTTCTTCGGCTAGGAACACCGAAGAGGGAGGCTCGCTTACAATTATAGCTTCGGCTTTAATTGAGACTGGCTCGAGAATGGACGAGCTGATTTTTCAGGAATTTAAGGGCACGGGCAATATGGAAATGGTGCTCGACAGAAAGCTTGCCGAACAAAGAATTTGGCCTGCTATAAACCTTGCAGCTTCGGGAACGAGAAAAGAAGAGCTTTTGCTTAGCGACAAAGAGCTTGAAGCCTCGTCGTTTTTGCGCAGGGCAATGGCGGGGGCCAAGGTTGAAGACGCCACCGAAACTTTGCTAGAAAGAATGAAGCAAACAAAAAACAATGCGGAATTTTTAAACGTAATTTTGTAGAAAATCCCTTTTAAAAAACAAAAAATGCAGGCTCTTTTTAGGGTCTGCATTTTTTGCATATATAGACAATGCAATTTACGGGGCTACCTTTTTAAAAGAGTTGCCCTCTAGCTTTGTCCAACCTTTTTTGCCGCCGTTTGTTTCAATCAAAACAAAGCCGTTATTTTGCGCTTCAATTTGCGCAAGCTGCCCCTCTTTTAAGGTTGCAACAACGGGGCTTTCATTTGCAGGCGAAAGCGTTAAAACAGGTTCGCCGCCAACGGCAACGACGCAATTTAAGTATTCGCGCCAATAAAAAGCTCCATACGCCGATACGAGAAACAAAAGCAAAAGTATTATGCCCAAGAATATCTGCCAAGCCGCGCTTTTGCGCATAAGCGGCAAAACAACCAAAAGGAAAATCGCCCCCCAAACGGAAATCGCCGCAATGGCAACCCATTCGTTATACGAAAGCTCGTTTAAAAATTCGTCGTATCTCGAGAACGAAAATTCGTCGAAGCCCATTTTTTTGTTAAGCGAATTCAGGTTCGACTGCGCCTCTCTAAAGCGTGGCATTTCGTATAAGGCGCGCATATAATAAGCCTTTGCCAAGCCGTTTTCCCCAAGCTTTAGGCAGGCATTTGCAAGGTTGTAGTTGCCTTGCGGAGTTTCGGCTTTTTCTAGCGATTTTGCAAAAAATTCTTTTGCCGAAGCATAGTCACCCTTGGAATAGGCGTTTACGCCAAGCGAAAAATATTCGGTTGCATTTTGCGCAAACGCGCCCAGCGAACACGCAAAAAGCAGAACTAACGCAACAATTCTTTGCATAGTGCCTTCAGGCTCCTTTCCAGCGTTGGCAAATCAAAATCTCTTTCGCTTTTTTCGCCATACCTTACTGCGTCCTGCCCCGAAAATAAAAGCGAAACTGTCTGCGAAAATTCCGAAAGCGAATCTCTTTGCAAAATATATTGCGCGTCTTTTTCCAAAACCGAAAGCGGCTCTTTTGCGGTAGAGGCGGCAAGCGCATATTGCAAAGACTCTTTGCCCTCTTTAAGAAATTCCATAACGTTGCCTTCTTTTGCAAAAAGTTCGGCTTTTTTTAGCTTTTCTTTTGCGGTTTTTTTCTCGGCAACAAATTTGGCAAGCATTGGGTTTTCTTTAAGTTTTAGGCTTTTGCGGCGCAGAACAATGGCGGCAATAACGGCAATAATTATAAAGGCTTGGAATATCCAAAACTCGGCGCGCGCAAAAAGGGCAATAGAGCTTGCGCTTGCGTCTTTAGCGGGAACAATGTCGAATTCTCCCGTTTTTGTAATTTTGGGTGTTTGCGAATTGTCCTTAATTGTTGCGGCTTGCGTTTGCGATTTTGCAGGGGCAACACTCGCTTCAACTTTTGGACATTTTAAAGTTTGGTATTCGCCCTTTTTAGGGTTAAAGAATGTAAATTCGAACGGAATAAAGCTTTCTAAATCGGCCTTTAATGGAACTGTTATATATTCAAATGTTTTAGAACCTATGTAGCCTGCACCGTCGCTTTCGTCGGAAAACTTAGATTTGGGTTTGTATACCTTCCAATTTTCGTCGCTTTTTATTTGGGCGGGCTCTATTCTGCCGAAATTGCCTGTGCCTGCAATTACATACGAAAACGTAGAAGGCTCGCCAACACTTGTAGAGCTTGGGTTTAACACCGCCTTTTCTATGGAAAATGTGCCTATTGCCCCCGTAAAAGTTGCGGGCGCATTCTGGGGCAAAGGCTCTACTTTTAAGGCTTTAATTTCGGCGTTTATCTTAAAGGGTAAAGCTCGCCTTTGCATTGTTGCCATTTCAAAAATATCCATCAAAAAGGCATCTTGCGGACGCATTTGGGCCGCAAATTCGCCGTTAAATGCGTACGACAGCGGGAAAGTCCCCACCTTATTTGGAGTTATAACGGCGGAATATTCCACCGAAACATATTGCAGATTCGACTCTTCGGAAAGCACGGGCTTTTGTGTTGTAATTTGCGCGGTAAAGTCGTTTGTCTTTTCGGGCAAAAGGGCCACCGACGAAAGACTTAGCCCCTCTTGCTGCGCAAGCTGCCTGTCTATTTTCAAAACTATTTTGCATGGCACGCTTTCGCCTACATATATTTTTTTGTCTTTGTTTGCCGTGTTTATTTCTATGTTTGCAGAAAGGATTTTCGACAAATCGGGGGCTTTTCTTTGCACTCTCTGACGCTGTGCAGAACGCCCCCCGCCATTGCCGAACACAAGGCTTTGCATAGATTGCCCCATAGACGAAATTGCCGCAATTGGGTCTATATATTCGTCGTCGGCATAGTTTTGGGATACAGGGGCGTTGTTGTCTACAACAAGCGTGCTTGGGGGCACTTTAAATTCTTTGTCGCCTATTTTTAATGTCCATTCGCCTATTGTGTACGAGCCTTCCTTTTCGGCGGAAAAAGTTAATGTTACAGTGCGTCGTTTTTCGCGCTTTACGCCCATTGTAGAGCTTGTAGAAAAGCTCATACTTGTAGACGAAGAGCTCCCCAAATATCTTAACCCTTGCGGCACTTTGGCGTTTACGGCGTCCATATTTACATCGGCGTCGGCGTTAACAATGTCTAGCACATAGTTTACAGGGGTATTAACCCTTGCCTTATCGGGCAAAAAGCCTTTGGGCTGCACGCTTTGCGCAAAAACGGCAAGCGTTGCAAAAAGCGTAATTATTGCTGCAAATAGTTTTTTCATTTTTTACCAATCCTTGTAATTTTGGTTGTATCTGTCTTTGCCCGTTCCGTATCCTTTAAAGGGCAGTAGTTTTTCCTCTTGCGAGGCGGAATTTAAAAGTTGGTAGGCTTCGCGTTTTGTCATAGCACCCTCTTCTTTTCGATAGTCGTAGGCTTGAGCTTGTTCCTGTTTGTCGCCCTCTTTTTGCCCAGTCGCGGCAGCTGCCTGCTGTTGTTGCGGTTGCACCGCCGTTTCTTTGCCGGCATTTTTGTTCTCGGGCTTTTGTTGGGTTTGAGTTTCGTTTTGCCTTACCGCCTGTTCCGACTTTTTCTCTTCGTTTTTGTTTGCCGAAGAGTTTTGTTTGTCTGCACTTTGCTGATTCTCTTTGTTTTGCTGCGGCTGTTCCTTTTTGCCGCCTTTATCGGAATCTTGCGGTTTGTTTTTGTTTTGCTGGTCTTCCTTGCTTTGTTGTTTGTCTTGGTTGTTTTTGTCGGAATTTTTATTGTCGTTTTTCTCGGCGTTTTGCGAATCGTTTTTGTTGTCTTTATCAGAATTATTCTTATTATTGTTGTTGCTGTTTTGATTCTGCTGATTCTGCTGATTCTGCTGATTCTGCTGATTCTGCTGATTCTGCTGATTCTGCTGATTCTGCTGATT
>CAKTSY010000006.1 GCA_934613415.1 uncultured Opitutales bacterium | reverse complement strand
TGATTCTGCTGATTCTGCTGATTCTGCTGATTCTGCTGATTCTGCTGATTCTGCTGATTCTGCTGATTCTGCTGATTGTCTTTATTGTCGTCTTTAATAAGCTTTTTTAATTCCTCTATAAGCTTTGCCAATTCCTGCGACTTTGTTTTTGCAAACTTAGTTGCGTTTTCTAAAGCTTCGCTTTGTGCCGAAAGCGTTTTTTGTGCCGACAAACTGCTCTCTATGTTTTTCTGCGCCGAAACATTTTCTTTGTCTAGCGCAATGCTATTTCGCCAATTTTTGTCGGCATGCTTTAGCGTGTCTTTTACGGCGGCAATTTCGGCTGTTTTTTGCTGGGCTGCTTTTTCGAACTTTTCGCAGGCGTCTTTTGCGGCTTGGCAGTTTTGCACACCTTGCTTTAGCTTGTCCTGAAAGGATTTTTCTTCGAGCGTTTTTGTAGATTTTTCGACGTCGGCACTCTTGCGCGCAAGCCCCTCTTTTAAAAGGGCATAGCCTGCCTGCTGGCTTTGCGAGCACTGGCCATATAGGGCAGCGCCCTGCTTTTCGGTTTCGGGCAAAGCCTGAATTTTTTCGTAGGCAAGTTTTGCCGAATTGTAATCTATGTTGCCCAAGTTAAAATACGCCATAGAATGCAACTTTGTGTTTTCGAATTCGGCGCGCATTGCGGCGTTATACATTTCCTTTGCCTTGTCGAATTCTTTTGCCTTTTGCAAATCTACGGCGGCATTAAACAAATCGCGCGGCAACGTGTTTTTTGCATTTTCCGCATACGAATTGTCGCTAAAAATAAACGCTGCGGCAAAAAATAAAACTGCAATTTTGCCCACAAAAACCCTGCGCGACAATTTTGCAAAAAGTTTTCTTGTACCGATAAGGCTTTCAAGCGAAAGCAACACAAGGGCAACCGCCAAAAATATCTGAAAGCGGTCTATTGCAGTTTGCCTCATTTTAGATTCCAATTCGCTTTTGGGAATTTCCTTTAGGTGCGATACCGCCTTTTCTATTCCGTTGTCGGTAAGCGACGCGTAAAAGCCGTTTGTCGCCTGCGCAATTTGCATAAGCGTTTTTTCGTCTAGCCTGCTTTTTACAATGTTGCCTTGCCCGTCTCTTATATAATCGCTTTTGCCACGTTCGTCGGTTATCGAAATGGGGCTTAAGTCGTTTAGGCCAACCCCTATTGTGTAGATAACTACGCCCTTTTTTGCCAGGCGTTTTGCGGTGGCCAAAGCATTTTCCTCAAGCTCTTCGCCGTCGCTTAGCAAAATTATGCTTTTGTAGTTCGAGCTTTCCTTAAAGGCGGCCTCTGCCTCTTCTATTGCAGCTGAAATATTTGTGCCGCCCCTTTGAATTATGCCTATCTTTAGCTCGTCTAGCGACATTTTAAAGGCGTCGTAGTCGAGAGTTAGCGGACACTGCAAAAATGCCTGTCCGCTAAAGGCGACAAGGCCAATTCTGTCGCCGCCTAAATTTGCAACGGCGTCTTCTATTGCCAGCTTTGCGCGCTGCAGTCTGTCGGGTTTAATATCGTCGGCAAGCATACTTTTAGAGCAGTCTACGGCAAACACAACGTCTATACCCTTTGTTTTTGTTTCCTGCCACTTATAGCCCCATTGCGGGCGTGCCAAAGCAATAAAAATGAATGCTATCGAAAGCAATATCAGCGCATATTTAAGTTTTTGCGCCGCGCTGCTATAGTTGTAGCAAAGGGTTTTTAAAAGGTTTTTTGCGGCAAAAGTTTGCAGGGCAATTTTGCGCCGTCTTTGGCTTTCCGCAAAAAGAGCCAAAAAGGCAACAAGGGCAAACGCCCCCGCATAAAGCCAAACATAATCGCGGAAAATCATGGTATCCTCCTATATTTTGTGTTGGCAAGAATTTGTTCTAAAGCCAAAACGGCAAGAGCTGCCGCCGCAAATATGTAGAATAATTCCGTATACGAAGTAAACTGCCTTAGCTTTACGCTTGTTTTCTCAAGCTTGTCTATATTCGAATAAATTTCGTTTAGCTCGCGCAAATTTTCGGCGCGGTAAAATTTGCCGTGTGTAATTTCGGCAATCTTTTTTAGTTCGGCGTCGTCTGCATAGCTTTGAACGTTGCCCGCAAACATTGGGCGGCCGCGCCTGTCTCTTATCAATGCGCCGTTGTCGTCTACCTGCGCAAAGGGTATTATGCCCGACTTGCCCGCCATTATCGTATATATTTTTATGTCTAAACTGGCGGCGGCTTCGGCGGCGGCCAATGGCGAAATTTTGCCCGAATTGTTTTCGCCGTCGGTAAGCAAAATTATAACTTTCGACTTCGAATTTTTAAGTTCCTTAAGCTTGTTTGCCCCGTTTGCAATCGCCATTCCTATGGCGGTTCTAGAGCCGTCTACAATGCCCAGCTGCACCCTTTCCAAATTCTGGGTAAGCCAATCGTGCGAAAGCGTAATAGGCGAAAGCAAAAAAGTGTTTGCCCCGAAAACGTAAACGCCAATTCTGTCGTTCGGGCGTTTTTTAACGAAGTCGGAAACAACCTCTTTTACGGCGTCAAGCCTTGTTATGGGGGTTGCATAATCTTTAGTAAAATCAAGCGCCGCCATAGAGCCCGAAACGTCTAGGGCTAGCACAATGTCTATGCCGCTTTCCTCTCTTTCGCTATAGCCGCTGCCAAGCCTTGGGCGGGCAATTGCCACAATTAAAAGAGCCAAGCATAGCAGCCTTAAAAAGAAAAGCCATTTGCCAGGGCTGCCCCTGCTTTTTTTCGCCGCGGTTTTTGCAATGGCTACGCTCGAAAACAAAACCGAAGCCCTGCCTGCGCGCGCACCCCTAAGCAAAGCCAATATAGGCAATGCCAGCAAAAGCCATAAAAGTTGCGGACTTTCAAATTCGAATGTCATTTTTTTGAATCTTCGTTTTTGTCGCTATCCTCTTTTTTATCGGGAATATTCGACATTTCTACAAACTCGTTTGCCGATGTTAAAACTTCGCTTTTTTCCGAATTAGAAAAAGTGCCTTTTGCAAATTTTGCCATATCGAATGCCTGCAGCAGTTGCGCCAATTTATCCCTTACTTTTGGCGAAATCTTTTCTGAAGCCGAAGCTATTTTTAAAAACTCCTGCGTTGTGCGTTCGGGGGCTGGCAGATTATATTGAGCCTCTATAAACTCCCTTACAATTGCGCTAAGTTCGTTTGCAAAGGGTTCGTCTTCAAGTTCGGTTTCACCCAATTTGCCCAATTTTTGCATAGCCTTTTGATAGGGAGTTGGCTGTTTTGGCTTGGGTCTTAAATAAAAACCTGCAACAAAAGCCGCAACAGCAACAACAGCGCCTATCGCAAACCATTGCCAGTTTGCCTGCCAAAAAGTAAGCCCTATTTTGCCGAAACTTTCGTCTATTTCGGGAAATACCGAAGCCGCTGCAAAAACAAAAATCATCTTTTGCTCTTTCTCGTTTCAAAAAACTTTTTAAGTTTAAAAATATAGTCGTCGGTTGTGTCTACTTCAAGCAGGTCTATGCCGACTTTTGCAAGTTGCTTTTCGAACTGCGATTTTCTTATGAAATTGTAGTCCGAATACGCCTTTCTTACCTTCGCGCTAGAGGTGTCTATTTGCACGCATTCGCCGCTTTCGGCGTCTTCCAAAAACAGGGTGCCTACATTGGGCAGCTCGAATTCGCGCGGGTCGCTAACACTTGCGCAGATAAGGTCGTGCCTGCGGTTTGTAAGGCTTAATGCCCTTACCACCTCGCCGTTGTCGTCGGTTGGCAACATTCCGTTTTTGCCCTGCAAAAAGTCGCTTACAACAACCATAATAGCCCTGCGCTTTACTACGCGGTTTACTTCGTCTATGCAGGCGGCAATATCGGTTTTTGCGCTTTTCGGCTCGTAAAAAAGAATGTCTCTTATAAGCCTTAAAATGTGCCTGCGCCCCTTTCTGGGGGCAATCATAAGCTCTACGGAATCGGTAAACAAAGCCAAGCCAACCTTGTCGCCGTTGCGCACCGCCGAAAATGCAAGCGTGCTTGCAATTTCCGCCATTCTTTCTCTTTTAGAAACTAAAGAGCTGCCGAACAAGCCGCTTGCCGACAAATCTACCATAAGCATCATTGTAAGCTCGCGCTCTTCCGTGTAGCGTTTAACATGGGCTTTGCCAGTGCGGGCGGTAACGTTCCAGTCTATGCTGCGGATTTCGTCGCCAACCTGATATTCGCGCGATTCTTCAAAGTCCATTCCCCTGCCCTTGAATATGCTATGATATGCGCCGGCAAGCGCGTCGCTAACCTGCCTGTTTGTGCGTATCTCTATTTGACGCACCTTCTTTAGCATATCCGAAATTCCGGCCTGCATAAATTAAGCTTTCCTTGCAAAAAATTTAGGGGACTTTTACTGTGTCTAAAATCTTGCCTATAATGTCTTCCGACGAAACGCTTTCGGCCTCGGCCTCGTAGCTTACAATAATTCTGTGACGAAGAACATCGCAGGCAATGTCTTTAATGTCTTGCGGAGTTACATAGGCGCGCGAATTTAAGTAGGCTTGCGCCTTTGCAGCCAGTGCTATTGCTATTGTAGCCCTAGGCGACGCTCCAAACTGAATCATATTGTCAAGCTTTAGCCCGTAATCGGAAGATTTGCGCGTGGCAAAAACAAGGTTTATTATATATTCCTTGATTTTGTCGTCCATATAAATTTGGTCTACAACCTCTCTTGCCGCCATAATCTGCTCGGGGTTTATCACGGCGTTTACCGAAATGTCCGACTTGGTTTTTGCCATAAGGTCTAAAATCATTCGTTCTTCCTCTTTAGAGGGATAGCCGACTTTAAGTTTTAGCATAAACCTGTCTACCTGCGCTTCAGGCAGCTGGTAGGTGCCCTCTTGGTCTATGGGATTTTGCGTTGCAAGCACCAAAAATGGCTTTGGCAAAACAAAACTTTCGCCGCCTATGGTAACTTGGCGTTCCTGCATGGCTTCAAGCAGCGCGCTTTGAACTTTTGCGGGGGCGCGGTTTATTTCGTCGGCAAGAACAATGTTTGCAAACACGGGGCCTTTTTGCGTTATAAATTCGCCCTTTTGCTGGTTGTAAATCAAAGTTCCCACAATATCGGCTGGCAGCAAGTCGGGGGTAAATTGTATTCGGCTAAATTTGCCCGAAATTGCCGAAGCCATTGTTTTTACCGCAAGCGTTTTTGCCAAACCGGGCACGCCCTCAAGCAAAATATGCCCGTTTGCCAACAAGCCCACAAGCAGCCTGTCTACCAAATACGATTGCCCCACCAAAACTTTGCGCATTTCGTTTCTAAGCAGAGCAGTCCACTCCGAGCTTTTTTTAACGGTTTCGTTTAACTGAGCCAAGTCCATAATTTTTTGCCTTATTGTTTATTTTTATTTTGCCTTTTTTCTATCGGCACTGTTTCTTTTTTGTTTACTTATATGACAATAGCTAACTTATCTTTGTTCCTCGAAAAAAATTCTTGGTTTTTTGCAAAGAAAAGCATATTATGCCATCGTAATAAATAACCGATTTATTAAAATCAGAAATTATGAATAAAATTATAAGCATTATCATGGGCGGCGGCAGAGGCACGCGCCTATATCCCCTTACAAAATATAGATGCAAACCCGCAGTACCACTGGCTGGCAAGTACAGGTTAGTCGATATACCAATAAGCAACTGCATAAATTCGGGCTGCAACCAAATATATCTTTTAAGCCAATTCAACACGGCTTCTTTGCACAAGCACATTCAGCAAAGCTATAAGTTTGACCCATTCGGCGGCGGCTTTGTAGATATTTTGGCGGCCGAACAAACCGAAAGCGGTGGCAACTGGTATCAGGGCACGGCAGACGCCGTGCGCCAAAATATGAACCACTTTGGCAAGCACGACGACAACGACTATTTCCTTATTCTGTCGGGCGACCAACTTTACCAGATGGATTTCCGCAAGCTTATTGAGCAGCACAAAAAAAGCGGGGCAGATGTAACTATTGCAAGCAAGCCTATGCCGCGCGAAGAGGCAAGCGAGCTTGGCATTATGCGCGTTGCCGACGATCTTCGCATTACCGAGTTTGTAGAAAAGCCCAAAGACCCAAAAGTTATAGACTCGCTGCTTATTAGCGACAAACTAAAAAGCCAAATAAGCGACCCGAGCAAAGACTACTGCTTGGCTTCGATGGGTATTTATGTATTTTCCTACAAGGTTATGGTAGAAGCTATGAGCGGCAAGGAAATGGATTTCGGCAAAGAAATTATTCCGGGTATGCTCAAAAACAAAAAACTGTTCTCTTATATATTCGACGGCTATTGGGAAGATATTGGAACTGTACGCGCCTTTTTTGAAGCAAACTTGGCGCTTACCGACGACAACCCGCCCTTCGACTTTTACAAGCAAGACGCAATTATATATTCGCACTCGCGCTATCTGCCGGGCAGCAAGGTATATTCGAGCCAGCTAGACAGGGTAAACGTTTCCGACGGCTGCGTTATTAAAAACTCCAAACTAAAACGCTGCGTTATAGGCTTGCGCTCGGTTATAAGAGAAAATTGCGAGCTTGAAAACGTGATTATGATGGGTTCGGACTACTACGAAGACGGAGCCGAAAAAAAGCTTTGTTTAGACGAAAACACCCCAAAACTTGGTTTGGGCAAAAACTGCAAAATTAAAAACGCCATTATAGACAAAAACGCCCGTATTGGCGACAATGTTGTGCTTTCGCCCGAAGGCAAGCCTGAGGGCTGGGAACAGGGCGAAATTTACGTTAAAAACGGAATTTTGCTTGTAAATAAATTTGCAGTGGTACCCAGCGGCACGGTTATTTAGCAAAGCATTTATAAAACACAAAACCGCTCGAAAATTTCGGGCGGTTTTTTTGTGTCTATTAAAATTTGTTTGCGCGCTATTTTATGTGAATTGGTCTTTCCTTAAAGCATATTCTTTCTACTGCATTTTTAAAGTCTTTGTCGCCCGAAAGAATGTCTATTTCAAGTCTTGTATAGAAAAACGGAAGCTTTGGCTTATAGCCGCCCTCTATTCTTACTGCGTCTTTTTCGGTTGTAACAACCATTTGCGCCCCCTCTTTTTCGGCGGCGTCAAAAAACTCGTCCAGCTCCGAAAAGCTGAAGCGGTGGTGGTCCATAAAATGCTCTTTATATATAATTTCCGCCCCGCATTTTAGCATAAATTTTTCAAAGCTGTCGGGCATTGCAATCCCGCAAAAACATGCAATTTTCTTGCCCTTTAAAATGCCCAATTCCGCCCTTTGGTTAAGCGAAAAATCGGTAAGAAACTGAATTGTATGGGCACACTCTATAATTTCGGCATGCGGATTGTATTTGCGGATAAACTCTTCAAGCTGCAAGTCGCGCTTGCCGTCCGACTTTGTCAAAAATATGTAAGACGCCCTGTTTAGGTGGCTAACTGGCTCTCTTAAAATGCCTCTGGGCAAAAGCGACTTGTTGCCGAAGGGGTTTGTTTTGTCTACCAACAAAAGCTGAAGCTGCCCTTTTAGCGGCAGATATTGAAAGCCGTCGTCTAAAATAAGGGTGTCGGCACCAAATTCCTTTATTGCATAGTGCCCAGCTTTTACCCTGTTTTTGTCGACAATAACCATAACATTTGGCAGATTTTTTGCCAACATATAGGGTTCGTCGCCCGCAACAAGCGAGTTTAGCAAAATGTTCTTGCCGTCCGAAACAACTTTGGGTTTCGAAGCCTCGCCGTGGGTTAGCCACTTTTTGAATTTTGTGAACATCGAGTCCGACTTGCTCTTGTAGCCGCGGCTTAAAATTGCAACTTTGCGCCCGCGGCTTGCAAGTTCCCTTGCAAATTTTTCTACAACGGGGGTTTTGCCCGTACCGCCAACAGTTAAATTGCCTACAATAACAACAAGGCAGCCAAGAGGCGCGTCGCGCAATATGCGCTTGTTGTACATAAAATAGCGCAAATATACCACCGCCGAAAATATATAGGAAAGCGCCTTTAAAAACACCGCGTAAACGCGGGCGGCAAAGTCGCTGCGCCTATCGTACACAACGTCTACCGTGCCTTTTGCGAACTGGTCGGCCTTCTTTTTTAGCTTGCGGGAAAAGTTTTCGAACATTTTGGGGAAGAGCAAAGGAAAGTAGAAAATGTTTCCTTTTTAGGCAAATTCTTTTTTATAAAAAACAGCGCGGCCAAAGTTGCCTTTGCCCGCGCCGAACAGAAAAACAAAGCCCTTTCTTATATTCTAAGCGGCATTACAACGCAAACAAAGTTGTCTAGCGTTTTGAATACGCCCTGGCTCATTTCGTCTTTAAATTCGAAATAAACTTCGTCTTTTGTAAGGTTCTTAAGGGGGCTAAGCAAAAAGTCGGGGTTAAAGCTTATCTTGATTTCGGGACCGTCGTATTCGATGTCGAGAGGCTCTCTAGATTCGCCGTAGTCGGCACTTTGACCAGAAACTTCAAGGCAATTTTTGGTCATCTTAAGCCTTACTGCGTTCTGCTTGTCGCTTGCAACAATTGCCACGCGCGAAACCGTTTCAAGCATAAGCTCTCTGTCTAGCTTTATTCTGTGTTCGGCTTCTTTGGGGATAACCTGTTTGTAGTTCGGGTACATACCTTCTACTATTTTCGAAACAAGGTAGATATTGCCCACCAAGCCCTTTTCGGCAACTTCGTCGTTTACGGCAATGTCGAATGCAACCTGCCTGTCGTTAAACGAAATCTTTACGCTTTTGCCCTGCGAAAGAAGTTTTTCTACCTCGGCAACCGTCTTTGCGGGAAGAATTATGCTGCCTTCGTCTTCGGGAGCAACGTTCATATCTCTGGAAACCAACGCCAATCTTTTGCCGTCGGTTGCAACCAAAGTAAGTTTCGAATCCGAAAAATTAAAGTATACGCTGTTTAATATGTATCTGTTTTCGTCGGTGCTTTGCGCATACGAAACCGACTTTAGCATAGACGCCAATTCCTGAGGGCCCAAGTCGTAGGAATGCTTGTCTACAAAGCTAGGCAACGCGGGAAATTCGCTGGCTCTAAGCCCCGGAAGTTTAAAATCGGCTCTGCCCGACTTTATTTTCGCATTCTGCCCGTCGGTAGATTCAACCGAAATTTCCTGACTGGGAACTGCATTTACTATCTGCGAAAGTTTTTTTACTGGCAATGTAATGTCGCCGGGTTCTTCAACATCGGCCTTAATCGAGCAGCGTATGCCCAAGTCGATATTTGTGGTAGCCAGCACCACCGAATTGCCTTCGGCTTTAATCAATACATTGTTCAACACGGTCATTGGAGGTTTAGACCCCACAACCGACGCCACCTGCCTTAAGCCTGTGGCAAAATGCTCTTTATTTACTTTAAATTTCATATCCGATAAATTTTCCTTATTGTCTATTATTTTGCTTAAAAGCTCAAGTTAAAATTTTTACCTTTTAGGCGGAGTGCTTCTGCCGCCGGGGTTTTTCTTTCTTTCGTGAGCTGCAGCTGCATTATTAAATATGGAGGGTTTTTTGCCCGTTCTTTCCTGCTCTTGGCGTATTCTTTGTCCTTCTTCGGCCATCTTTTGCAATTTTTCCATAAAAGACGGGCCTTTTTTGGGCTTAGCTTTGCTCTTAATTTCCTCTAAGCTTTCGCGCGTGCACCTTACATACAAAACTTGGAAGAACCCGAACATGCTTTGTACTGTCCAATAAAGCAGCAAGCCCGAGGGGAACGAATAGAACAATACCAAGAAGAATATTGGCATTCCCCTTATCATAAATTTTTGCGAAGGCTCGCTTACCGTCATTGGGGTAAGGAACATTTGCGCTATGGTAAACAAGCCGTTAATTATGGGCAAAAGGTGAATGGGAATTCCCATAACCGTTGGGTTGCCGGGCAATGTGTCGGGAAGCGAAAGGTCTTTTATCCACAAAAAGTGGGCAAATCTAAAGTCGCCAACGCTTTGCAACATAAAGTACAAACCCAAAAATATCGGCAACTGTATCAGCGCAGGCAGGCAGCCGGCCATCGGGTTTATGCCGTATTCGCCGTATAACGCCCAGGTTTCTTTTTGAACTTTTTGGGGGTCGTTCTTAAACTTTTCCTTAATTTTCTTTATGGGTTCGGCAAGCATTGCCATGCGCATAGACGATCTATACTGCTTGTTCATTAAAGGCCAAACTACAAGACGAACCAATATGGTTAAAATTATTATAGACCAGCCCCATGCCCATTCTACGCTTACTTTACCTACAACGGCGTGTATTACATTAAGGAACATTAAAAGGGGTTTGCTTACAAAGCCCAGCCAGCCAAAACTCATCGCCAAGTCTTGCTCTTTGCCCATTGCCTGAAGCGCATATACGTCTTTAGGCCCTATATAGTAGCTGCCCGAAAGCTCCCACTGGCCGTTATTTGCAAGAGTGTCGATAGGGAACGCCATAAAGCCTTCTATTGCAGTTCTTAAAAGCTTGTCGGGGTTGTTTATATCCCAATCAACAGGCTTAATTGCAACCTTGTCGGCCTTTTTAGAGTCGGAAGTAAACAAAGCGGCAAATGGCTGGTTTTTAACCGTCGCCCAAACTGTGTTTGGCCTTTCTAGAACATACAGCTGTTTTGGGTCGCTTGCCATAAAGCCCATAAAGCCAGCACTGCCTACTACCGAAGATGCCGAAACAAATTTTACGCCGTTTCCGTCGTAAGCGCCCATTTCAAGGTTGCGACCTGCTATGTCGCCTTCTGTGGGGAACGCCATACCCAAGCTAAGCCAAAACTGTTTGTTTTTAAGCTCGCCGCCCGTTAAATTTACAATCTTTGTAGATGTAAACACGGTATAGGGGCTATATTCTTTTGTAAAATTATCGTCTAGCCAGAATTTGCGGATAATTTTTATTCCGTTTACAACCGCTTCGTACTCGGCCGCGTTCTTGCCCTTTGCCGTCAATACAAATGGGGCAAAAGTTTCGACAGGTTCTTGTCCTTTTGCGTCTATGCCAACCGCCAACGCCCTTACAGTGTCGTTTGCGTGCATAATAAGGTTTTCTTTGCCGGACTGCTCTTTTTTGTGTTTTAAAAGCTCTACCTGCTTAACAGACGCTCCCAAGTTCGAGATGTCTACCTTAATAAAGCCGTTGTCTAAAACAAAAATTTCCTCTTTATTTGGCGCAATTGCCTTGGCAGAGGTTTTTACCTCTGCAGCCGCTTTAGGCTGCATAACCGCATTTTGCGCGGGTGCCATTTGGGCTTGTTTTTCGCCACTGGCAAGCTGCTGTTCGGACATAGCCGCATTGTTGTTTTTGGCTCCGTTAAAGAGCAAATAAAACGCGATGCCTATAAGCAAAAGTCCTATTGTTGTGTTCTTTTTATCCATAATTTTAAAATTTATATTTTTTCAATTATTTTCGGGATTCGTCAACTTTATTATTTGCCGCATAGTTGCGCCTAAAAAGCCCCTTAAACGAAAAATTTTCGGGGACAAAATCTATGCCGCCTTCGCAAAACGGGTTGCAGCGCAAAATTCTGCAAAAAGCCATTAAAGATCCTTTAAAAAAACCGTGTTTTATGTAGGCAATTTTTGCGTATTGCGAACAAGTTGGGTAAAACCTACACCCTCCGCCCGGAATTAGCGACAATACGGGCGAAAGAAATTTCTTGTAGCACCAAATAAGCGCAACACAAACTTTGGCTGGCAAAGACACCTTTTGGGCTTTACTCATTACACCGCCCTTTCTATGCCCTTTTCAAAATTTTCCTTTAGCTTTGCGTAGCTAAATTTTAAAAAGGCGCGCCTTACATAAACAACTACCGCCAGCTTTTCAGTACGGTTTTCGAAAACCTCTCTGAATATCGATCGAAAAACGCGCTTTGCATAGTTGCGCCCTACCGACCCTCCCAGCTTTTTTGTGGCAATAATGCCCAAGCGGGAGCAGTCTGCAACGCCTTTTACATAAACAACAAAGGCGGAACAATCCGCCTTTCGCGCGTCGTTTTTTACGAACGCGTAATCCGTTAAAGTGCGCACCCTGTTTTTACGGGCAAAGCGCATACGGCAAACTACTTGGTTGTCAAACGGGCTCTGCCAACAGAACGCCTGTTTGCTATAACTTTGCGACCGCCTCTTGTCTTCATGCGTGCGCGAAAACCGCAGCGACGTGCGCGTTTCAATCTCGATGGTTTAAATGTAGGTCCCATTTTCTTTTCTCCGTTAAAATAAAAGTTAAAAGGTCAAGAAAATCACATTTTTAGAATTGGTCAACCTTTTTTTTATATGCTTTAGATTATTTGGCTTCAACAATAAGGCAGGTATCGCCCAAGTCCGAAAGAATTTGGCTTTTTATTTCGTTTAAAGTTTTTGCGTCTACATTGTTTATAATTGCAAAACACGCGCTGCCGCTGCCGCTCATAAGGCATTTTAAGCCGAACTTTTCGCGTAATTTATTCAATATTGCCTCTATTGCGGGATATTTTTCGGCGGCCGCCATCTGCATATTATTATACAAGGGCAAATTTTCCAAAGTAGGGTTTTTAAGCCACTTTTCAAGTTTTTCTTCGGCGACAGACTTTTCCATATAAAAAGTTTTCTTTTCTCTCATTGTCTTATACGCCAAACCCGTGTTTATCGAAAACGACGGCTTAAATATTAAAAGCTGCAGGCTTTGCAGAAAGTCGTTCTGCTCTTTTGTAAGCTCGGTTATAAGCTCGCCGCGCCCCCTCATTACAACGCCGCAGTTGCGCAAAAACAAGGGGCAATCCGAGCCCATTGTTGCAGCCAAAGCCGAAAGCTCGTCTAACGAAAGCGGGCTTAAGCACATTTCGTTTATAGCCTTTAAAGCTATTGCCCCGTTCGAGCTGCCGCCGCCAAGACCAGCTCCGTGCGGAACTTTCTTTTCCAAATCAAAATCGAAATAAACTTCTTTTTTAGACGCCTGCCTAAAAAGCTGAGCGGCTTTCATAACCAAATTGGAATAGTCCAAAGGAACACCCTCTAAATTGCAGGTAATTGTATCCGTTTTTTTGTCGGAAAACCTTATTCTTAAAGTGTCGTAAAACTTTACGGGGCTTACCAAGCTAACCAAATCGTGAAAGCCGTCGCTTCGCGGATTGGTTATAGAAAGCATATAGTTTACTTTGCAGGGGCTAAAAAATTCTTTGTAATCGTTCATTTAGTTTGAAATTTTTTTCATTTATGCAATATTGTTCGCATTATGTCAAAACAAGCTTGCAAATTAATTTTAGCGTTAGATTTACCAGATAAAGAAGCGGCTCTAGATTCGCTTAAAAAGCTACAAGGTTCGTTGGAATGGGTAAAAATCGGGCTTCAGATGTATCTAAAATACGGGGCCGACTTTGTAAACGAAGTGGCGAAAATGGGTTTTAAAATCTTTTTGGATTTAAAATTGTACGACATTCCCAACACTGTGGCTTCGGCGGTAAAAAGCGTGGGAGTTTTGCCCATACAAATGCTTACAATACACGCCTCGGGCGGAGCCGAAATGATTAAAGCCGCTTTGGAAAGCGCAAAAGCCGTAAACGAAAATCTCGAAATTTTTGCAGTTACTGTTTTAACTTCGTTCGACGACGAAGGCCTTGCAAAAACAGGTGTTTCCCTTAACCCCGAAAAACAGGTTCAGCTTCTCGCAAAATTGGCGGTAGAAAACGGCGTTAAAGGCCTTGTTTGCTCTCCAAAAGAAATTTCTGTTTTAAGAAAAATTTTGCCAGAAAACATAGACTTAATTACCCCCGGAATACGCCCAAAAGGCTCTTCGGCAGACGAGCAAAAGCGCATAACAACCCCAGCAGACGCGGCAAAAATGGGTTCAAGCTACATAGTAGTTGGCCGCCCAATTTTAAAGGCTCAAAATCCGGCCCAGGCTGCTTTGGATATAATTAAAGAAATTTCGTAAAATGCAAAATTCCACCATAATTTTAGCTGGCGGCAGCGGCAGCAGAATGAAGGGTGTTGTTGCCGACAAGTGCTTGGCAAATCTTTGCGGCAAACCCGTAATTTTACACAGCGCGCAAGCCTTTATTTTAAGCGAATGTGTTTCAGAAATCGTGTTCGTTTGTCGCGATTTAGAGCAGGAAAATTCAATAAGAAACTCTGTTTTGAAAATAGCGGAAAAACACAATATAAAAACGGTTTTTACGCGCGGCGGCAAAGAAAGGTATAACAGCGTTTTAAACGGCATTAACGCCTCCTGCAAAAATTCGGAATTTGTATTTATACATGACGGAGCCAGACCTCTTGTAGGCAGCCAAAACATAAAAAATTTGTTTTTAAGCGCGCAAAAATTCGGAGCAAGCGTTTTGGCGGCAAAGGTTGTAAACACTATTAAAAAGAACGAAAGCTTCCCCGAAACGGAATTTTGCAAGCTTGCCGATTTAGACCGCAAAACTTTGTTTGCAATGCAAACCCCGCAGGTTTTTAAAAGAGACAAAATTTTAGAAGCCTATAACTATGTAATTTCAAACAACATTCAAATTACCGACGATGTTGCGGCCTACTCTACTTTGGGCTTAAATGTAGCCGTTGTAGAAAACAGCTCGTACAACCCAAAAATTACAGTACCCGACGACATTGCTTTGGTAGAATACATAATCTCTAAAAAAAATGAATCAAAAATATAGAATAGGTTTCGGTTTCGACGTTCACCAGCTGTCCGAAAACCGCCGTTGTGTAATAGGCGGCGTAGAAATTAAAAGCACTCTTGGCATTCTGGGGCATTCCGATGCCGACGTTTTAAGCCACGCCATTGCAGACTCTATTTTGGGAGCTGCCTCCCTACCCGACATTGGCTACTATTTTCCGAATACAAGCGATGCCTGCAAAGATATGGATTCGCAAGACATAATCAAAAAAGCTGTGTCTGAAATAGAAAAATTGGGCTATAAAATAGGCAATATCGACTGCACTGTAATTTCGGAAACACCAAAAATTATGCCGCATATAGCAGCAATGAAAAAGGTTTTGGCAAAATCGCTTAAGGTTGAAGAATGCGACGTTGGCATTAAAGCTACCACAAACGAAAAGATGGGCTTTATAGGCCGAAAAGAAGGCATTGCAGCCCACGCTGTTTGCCTTATTACAAAAGTAGACTAATAAAAAAATTATTTATTTAAAAACAAAAAGCTTTTACCAAATTTTTTAGGTAAAAGCTTTTTTTGTGCACTTTTACTTTTTTAGAAAAATCAACAAAAAATAGTCGGAAAATTTTCCGCGCATAAAAAATAAACTCCCAATTATTTACAATAAAAAAGGCTTCAAACACGAATGCCTGAAGCCCTTTTTAAATCTGTATTTTTTACTATTAGAATACAACCTGCAACTGGGCTCTTACGCTGTTGCCGCTTGCGCTGCCGTCGGTGCTTGTACGCGATGTACCGCCGTCTTCAAAGTTCATATATTCGTAGCCCAACGAGAATTTAACCGAGGGAACTACATACCAGTTTGCGCCTATGTAGTATGTTTGTGCGCTGTCGAAGAAGTATGTTCCCGCGCCTTCGTTGTAGGAAATGCCGTACGAAGAATTGTATTTATTGCCGTTTGTAGACAAGCAAGAGAAACGAAATACGGGTTCTATTGCACCCCATTCACCCAAGTCTTGCTTCCATGCAATAGTTACGTTCCAGCCTTGGGGAGAAGATTGGTCGCCGCTTGCCTTACTATTTTCAATTTGCTGGAAGAAATATTCAACCATTGCAGTTAAACCGCGCCATTTTGCGCTTACATAAGGGTTAAGACCCCATACGCTGTATGTTCTGTGCCCGGAATCTTGAACGCCACCGCTTGCGTAGCCGTAATTCAAACCAAAGTCGTAAGAAATGCCTTCGCCGTTAACTTCGGCATAGTTCTTATAACCCATATTTGCATAGAACGAAAGTTTGTTGTTGTCGTTGGTATTGTTGTAGATTTGTTCGGTCATACCGCCTGTTACAGCCAAGCCGTAATACAAACCTTCAAGCTGCTTTATTTCGCCATTCCAGAATATGCCAGTATTGCGCGAAGCAAAATCTTTTTGACCCCTTCCAGTGCCGATATAGGCAGGTCTTGTAAAGAACCATGTGGCAATAGAACGTTCGATAGCCAACTGTTTAAAGTCGTCTTGGGTTTGTTCTAAACCAAAGTTTACCTTTTTAAAACCGAAGTCTACAGTGCCGTTAATTGAATCGTAATCTACTCTCTTGGAAATTGTAACGTTGTCCAAATAATTGCGGTTCTGTCCTTCTGTTCCAAAGTCTGTAGTTACGTCTACAGTCCAGCCGCCACCTATTTCAGCTTCTAGACCTACTTTAACGTATCTCATTGTAAAGCCGTTGCTTTCGGGCAAATTGTCGCCGCCGTCTACGCCAACCTGGCTCCATTCGTACCAGCCAGTTACGCCGCCTTTAATTTTAATAGACTTAGTTTCCGAAGAGCTGGGAGCAACCGCAACGCTTTCTTTTGCTATCTGTGCGGCTTCCTGTTTGGAAAGCATACCTTTTTTAACCAAAGTCTCAAGCAAAGCCTTGTCTTGAGCCTGAGCTGCAACGCCGATAAATGCGGCCGCCGCCAATAAGCTGATAAGTTTAAACTTCATAATATATTTATTGTTTGCTGTTAAATTTATACTGCAAAATCAAAAAAACAACCTTGCAATACCTAATTGTTGCGTACAAGTCTTTTACTTTTTAAAAATAAATCAAGCTTTTTATATACTTTTGTAAAAACTATTTATTCACCAAAAATTGTAAATAACTTGTTAAAGGGCTGTTATTTTAGTCTTTATAACTTTGGCGTGTTAAAAGCCAGCCACTTTTTAGTTTTAATTTTAGAGTCTGCTAACATATAAATTTTTTATATAATTCTTATAAATAGTAAGATACAAAGTTTTTAACATATTTACACGCCCTACTTACTTATACTGAATTTTTTAATTTATAAATAAGATATAAATAGTAAGCATAAAATTAAGGACAGCTGACCAAAAAATATATCTTTAAGAAAAGCATTTAATCTAAACAAAACCTTTTTGCAAAGGTATGTACATTGTTTTTTAAGATTTGTCTTAAAGCAAGAAAACATAAATTCAAAAAAATAGTTTATCTTGTTCTCTTTGTTTCTATCTTTTTGCCAACTTCGTATCACTCTATAAAAATTAAATAGCATAAGAGGTGTTGTAGAACTTTTGTCTTCTTTGCTTTTCTTTTTTTCTACTCATTTTATCATCATTCCAATATCTTTGACGATGAGCGGTTTTATTTCATTATCCTTAAAGAGAGGCAAAAACGCGATTTAGTTAAACTAAAAACTTTCTTTTTTAAAAAACAAAAAACGCAGACAAAGTTTAAACCCTTTAAATTTAAAAATTGCCTGCGTTTTAAAGTGGCGGGAGCAGAGGGACTCGAACCCACGACCAACGGTTTAGAAAACCGCTGCTCTATCCACTGAGCTATGCTCCCGTGTTGTTTTTTTATAATTTTTTTTAGGCTTTAACGCCAAAATTATCGGAATAAAATCTCAAATTTTTTTTGTCAATGCAAGTATATTTTTAAAGATAAGTTGCAATATACGGTTTGAAGCGCAAATTTTTTTAAAAGAAATTTAAATTTTTACAGTGTATTTAGTACAATTTTTATTTGACATACGTTTTATATTTCGTTTAACTTTGCCTCGCAAAAGAGTTGGGTTTTTGTATAAGAAAGGAAATTACATATGGCTACTATAAATAAAGATAGGTTTTTGGGTGCTTGGTGGGCCGCATTTACGGGAGACGCCCTTGCAATGCCATGCCGCGGCTATACTGACATGGCTTTAATTAAAGACGAATACGGTGACGTATGTGAAATGTTACAGCCTAAATCGCCACATATAGAAAGCAATATTAGCCTTATAAAAATTCCGGATTTAAAGGAACAATACGACTATATCGGCGAAAAACTTATATTTTGGAAACGCCCCGGAACGCATTATCACGAAACTTTGCAGGCAGGCGAAAACACGTTGCCAATGTTTTTGGCACTTCATTTGGCGAACGATTTTTGCACAAACAACGGCTATAACGACGAAAAATGGTTTGCAAGATACCACGCAATTATGACCGGTAAAAACGGCTATAGCGACTTGTATGTGCCTTCTATGCACAGAAGATATTTTGAAAATTTAAATAAAGGTTTAGACCCTAAAAAGAACGGCGTGCAAGAGGCAAATATAAGCGATTTAACGGCAATGTTCCCGTTGCTATTATACTATGCCTTTAATAGTGAAAAGTCTACCGATGCCCAATTTAAAATACTTAAAAAGTTTGTTAAAAGCGAAGCTTCTTTAAATTCTTCTGTTTTTATTTCTAAAATATTGGCATATTTAATGAACGGGTTCGACCTTGAAACCGTTTTGTACGAAAAGATGAAAAACGAAATGCATTTAGCATTGACCTTTCCATATAGGCGCTGGATAAAAAACCACAGTAACGAAAGCGTTGCAAAGCAGTTTTTAGGTGTAAACGGCCACGTTGAATACGCACTGCCTTTAAGTATATTTTTGGCTTTAAAATATAAAGACAACCTGCAAGAAGCTTTAAGGGTAAATGCAAGTTTGGGCGGCGAACCAACCGGGCGCGGAGTTGTTATAGGTGCCCTGCTTGGTGCCGAATTTAAAACCGAAAAAATTCCCGCAATGTGGGCGCAAAAACTTGTGTATTTTAACGAAATAAACGCAATAGGAAGCGCGTTATACGATGCCTGTTGCAGAAATATTTTTTAAAACAGACTTTTAAAATTTATGATTTAAAAAAACTTGAGATAAAGATTTTTATAAAATGTAAAAAATTTCATATCGCTTTGTAACATCTAAAGGGAAAGGATTTATTCTTTTTCCTTTATTTTTTGTTTAGTTAAAAATTTTAAAAGAAACATTTTATTTTTTAGTCTGAATAAATCTTTGGCAAAATACCTGAATTTTTTGGCAATTTTAGATTAGCCAAAAATTTTACAAATGTTCCACATGGAACAATCTATTTTTGTTTCATTATTTTTAAATATATAAAATAAATATTAAAAATATAAAAAAACTAAAATATAAAAAATACGGGCTTCAAAAATGCCTCTAGAATCGATTTTTTAGATGTTTCCCTAGTATTTATATGTTTTTTAGAAAAACGCGCCTTTTTGGGGTATTTTTGTGCGTTTTTAGTAAAGCCTTTTTAGAATTTTATAAAAACCGCTCTTTTTTTATAAAAAATTATATATTTTTAGCAAACTGTAAAGGTGCCCCACCCTATTTTATAAAATATGTGCATTTAGGCGTTTTGAAAAATAAATTTATAAAAATGTAAATTTTTTAAGATTTAAAAGTTTTTTATTTTTTGCAAACAAGAGTAAATAAAGAGACTTGTTAAAGTGTTTTTGTTTTATCTTGAGAAAAATTTTTTATCGGCTAAGAATTGCCGCTAAATTTTATAGATATGTTAAAGAACGAATATCAGGTTATAGTGTGCGGCGGCGGTCACGCAGGGTGCGAAGCAGCTTTGGCTTCGGCAAGAATGGGGGCTAGCACATTGCTTATTAGCGGAAATATAGATACGATAGCGCAAATGAGCTGCAACCCGGCAATAGGCGGTTTGGCTAAAGGGCACATTGTAAGAGAGATAGACGCTTTGGGCGGCGAAATGGCAATAAATGCCGATGCAAGCGGTATACACTTTAAGGTTTTAAACGGTTCTAAAGGTGTTGCCGTTCAAGGTCCGCGCGCGCAGTGCGACAAAAAGGCATATCAATTTAGAATGAAGCACGTTCTGGAACTTGCCGAAAATTTAAGCATATTTCAGGCGATTGTTACAGATATTATAGTAAAAAACGGTAAAATTGCGGGGGTTAAAACCAACTTGGGGCAAAGTTTTGCCTGTAAAGCCGCAATCCTTACAACTGGAACATTTTTAAAAGGTCTTTTGCACGTTGGCTTTAATAAAACCGTGGGAGGCAGAATGGGAGATATTTCGGCCGAAAACCTTTCGGATTCTTTAAGGGAAAACGGAATCCAGATAGAAAGGCTTAAAACCGGAACTCCCGCGCGAATATTGGGAAAAACCGTAGATTTTACAAAATGCGTGCGCCAAAACGGCGACGAAGTTCCTCAATTGTTTGCCTTTTACGAAACAAGGGGCGAAATGTTCCATGTGGAACAATCCGAAAAGTTGATGGGTTTTACAGGATTTGGCAAAGACCAAATGTGCTGTTGGGAAACACACACAAATTTGGAAACGGCCAAGGTTATAAAGGAGAATTTGGGCAAATCTGCAATGTATGGCGGCCAGATAAAGGGAATAGGGCCGCGCTATTGCCCAAGTATAGAAGATAAAATTGTAAGGTTTCCGGACAAAGAGGGGCACAGGCTATTTTTAGAGCCTGAAGGTCGCTATACCGACGAGTGGTATATAAACGGTTTGTCTACATCGTTACCTATAGATGTTCAATCAATGATTTTAAGAACCATACCGGGCCTTGAAAACGCGCAAATGACAAGACCTGCCTATGCCGTTGAATACGACTATGCGCCGCCTACGCAGCTATATGCAAGTTTAGAGTCTAAAATTGTGGAAAACCTGTTTTGCGCCGGGCAAATTAACGGTACAAGCGGCTACGAAGAAGCTGCAGGGCAGGGCCTAGTAGCAGGCGTTAACGCCGCGGCAAAAATTGCGGGCATAGAACCTATGGTTTTAAAACGCCACGAAAGCTACATTGGCGTTCTTATAGACGACTTGGTAAATAAAGGCACATTCGAGCCCTATAGAATGTTTACAAGCAGGGCAGAATATAGGCTTTTGCTTAATCACAATAGCGCGGAACACAGGCTTTACAAATATGCCCAAAAATATTCGCTAATGCCCAAGGAACGCCTTGAAAATATTAAAAAGAAAATAGAGCTTACCGAAAGCTGGGTTAAGAAGATAGAAGGGGGCTCGTGGGCATTAAAGCTAAGGCAAGAGGGCGAAAGCTTTGCCGAAAATTTACCCGAAGCCTTTAAAAAACTTTCAAAACCGATTAAAGACGAAATCTTGTATAGGGTAATATACAAAGGCTACTTAGAGCGCGATCTAAAGCACATAGAAAAAATGGGGCATATAGAAGACAAAAAGTTGCCGCGCAATTTTGATTATTCTTCGATAAAAGGCTTAAGGCTTGAAGCCACTCAAAAGCTTACAAAAATACAACCCATAACGCTTGGGCAGGCAAGCCGCATTTCGGGGGTATCTCCGGCCGATATAAACATTTTGCTTATACAGCTTTTTAAGTAGCAAACAAAAGGGCGGGGCAACACCGCCTTTTTTTGTGTATAAAACTATTCTAAAACTATGTCTGTTTTTAAAGACACCCAAGTTTCGAACAACTTTAAAAGGTGTTTTGCGCTGTCTTTATCTACAACACAGCTTAAAACGGGCGTTTTAACAATTTCTAAAAAGCTATTATAATCTAAATCGGGTAGGGTGCTTAAAAAGTCTTCCCTAACAGGGTAGCCTTCGCTTTTAGCAAAGTCGTATAGCCATTTTATGTTAACAATTTCGGGCGTGTTTGTGTTTTTATACGACTTTACCGCTAAAGAAAATGTTTTATATATTCTTGAACAGTCTTCCAAAAAAGGGGCGTTTTTTATTATTATCCTTACAATCTTGCCCATTGCAACAAGCGAATTGTAGTTTGCCGAATTTTCGCAAAGCTTTTCGCTTATTTCAAAACTTTCCATAAAAAAAGGCGAAATTTTGGATTTTACCGAAAGCTTTGCCGAAATTATATCAAAATAATCCGGCAAAAAAGTCTGCTTTTTAGAGGAAACTCGTTTAAGAGCATAGGTTAACCCAAGCTCTTTCGAAAGAACGGTAAACATCATAAAGTTCTCGGCGCGCAATTCCTTGTCGAGAACTATGCATTCGGCTATTCTACTTTCCGTCAATTTCGGCAGGCGTCCAATTAGGGGTAACGGCTCCAAACGAAATTATAAGTTTCATACCTTCCGATACCGACATATCAAGATATGTAACATTTTGCTTCGGCACCATAATTAAAAATCCGCTTGTGGGATTTGGTGTTGTAGGCACAAACAAATTAACAACGGTTTCGCCCGTTTTAGATTGAATTTCGCCTTTGGCTGTGCTTGTTAAAAAGCCTATAGAATAAAGCCCTTTGCTAGGAAATTCTACCATAACAACCTGTTGAAAAACCGCCTTGTTCTGCTTGGAAAACGTATCTACAATCTGCTTAACGGTGTTGTATATCTGTTTGGCAATAGGTATTTTATGAATAAGCGATTCCGAAAGGTTTATTGCCAGTTTGCCGAAGAAGAATTTCGAAAAGAAACCCACAACTGCAATTATAACCATAACAAAAAGTGTGGCTATAAAGTTGAACAAAATGCTCCAAAGCGGAGAATCGGAAATGTGAAAACCCAGTTGCTTTATAAGGGGTTCTATAACTGTTTGGCTTACAGGGCTGCCTATTTTTGTTATCAAAAAATAGAGTATGAACAGCGTTACCGTTAAGGGCAGAATAATTATAAGCCCCGTAATGATTGAATTTCTTAAAACTTTAACCATAGTATTATACAAATTTAAATATAGGTTGTTTAAAATTTTTGTCCAAAATTTCAAGAGCAATTTTTTCGGCGGCTCTCATTTTTTTTGCGTCTTCCTCTTCTATGTCGTTTACGCCCGCCAAATGAAGGTAGCCGTGGGCTACATATAGGCACAATTCCCTGTTTGCGGTATTCCCAAATTTTGGACCATATTGCATTGCCCTTTCGGCGCTAACGCAAATTTCGCCGCCAAAACCCGTTTCGTCGCCGTCGAATGTAATTACGTCGGTTTCCTTTGGGTCGTTAAGAAAGTCTAAATGTATTTTGGCCAAGTCTGCATTGTCGAAAACGCCAATCGACAAATTCCCCATCGGAGCTTTCAGGTTTTCGGGCAAAGTTCTGTCTAAAGTGTTTATAAAAAGCTCAAGATCTTTGCTTTTAAATTTTACGTTTTTAGAATTGTTGCAAGATTCAACTATGCGCCGCATATTATGTCCTCCAGTCTTTTGCGCGAGTCTATGGCGTCTTCAATAGAAACCGCCTTGTTTAGCTCTATTGTAAATATGTGTTTTTTTACGTCGAAGAATTTTGAAAGTGCCTTAAAATCTATTATGCCTTTGCCTATTGCAATGTGGTCTTTGCCGTTTTCGTCGCAATCGTGCAAATGCCAGCCAATTTGATAGGGAGCAATTTCTTCGGCAAGCTTAAGCTGGTTGTACAATCCCAAAAGCTGTTTTTTCATAGAATGGCCAACATCGTGCCAAAGAAATGCTACTTTTGAATTTGAAAAATATTTTTTGTACATATCAGCCATATTCCAATCGAGGGGTAGTTCCGGAATTTGGTCTCGGTTTTCGATGCCTATTTTTACCGAGCTTTCCTCGAATTTTTCGGATACGGCGTTTGTGTTTTTTTGCAAAAATTTGTAGTGATTTTCGCTTTTTTTTGCGGAGTTTTCCTTAAAGCTCGCGGCAATTTTTTTATATTTTTCGTCGTCTATTAGGGTTTTATAGTCTTTTACAAAATCAAGATACTTTTGTATTTTGTAGTCTATAGGTCTAAAAAAATATGTTATTTGCCCCGAGTGGCTTACTATTGCCCTTGCCCCCGTTTTTTTTGCAAAATCAAGAGAATTTAAAGTGTGTTTTTGCCAAAGTTCGCCCTCGGCATTGTTTTTAGACGAAGGCGAAAACAAGTTGCACGCCGTACCCGTTGCAAAGGAGGGCATTGGGCAAAAATTGTGAAGCGACGAAACTTTTACAATGTTTTCGTTTACAGCCTTTAAAATGCCGTCTACAGCAAAAAGCGGGGTAGAGTGCCCCAACTCGACATATTCAAAGCCCATTTCGCGCGCGCGGCAAAGCATATTATACGAGTTGTCGGCATAGCGGCTTTGTAGATAACTTGTAGAAAGCGACAATATCATTTTTTGTTTTCCTGTAATTGTGGCGAAACTACCTCTTCGAAGGGAACACCGCAACACTTTTTTATTGCCGAAAAAACTTTGAACATTGCCGCAATCAAAAAGATTGTTGTCGGCAAAACAATAACCGGCCACGAAAGGGCGGTCATTTTGCCCACTTGTTCGTTAAATTCTTCCATTGTTGCGTTCTCGGTAAATATGCGGCAGGCAAGGTAAAAGTTAAGCGCCGCGCTGAGCAAAAACGAAAACGCGCAAAGCCAGGTTGCAATTAAAAACTCCCTGTCGAAGGCGGCTTTTGTTCCGCGCTCGTTTAAAAGTTTTTCTATTTTATTAACGTCTAAAACGGCATCGTTTAAAATAAGCAGTTTTGCAAGGGGTTTTTTGGTAAAGGAAGTAATTGTAACTGCAATTCCCAACACAAGGGGCACTAAAGTTTCCTTTGCAATAATCCATTCGCGGGAAAGGCGCATAACGCCTATTCCACCCGTAAGAAACACGCTTACAACGCCTATAATTGCGATTAAATTCCACTTTTTGCGGGCAATTAAGTCGTAAACTCCGTATATTGTGGGGAACGCCAAAGCCAGCAAAAATACGCAAAGCAATGCATCTACACCAAAAAAGTCTTCTATGCTCTTCGATTTTAAAAACTTGCCCGCCCAAATTAAAAGTATGCTTGGAATGGCAATGTTGAAAGCCAAACTTAAAAGAGTATTTTCCTTTTTTTGCTGTTTCATAAATCAAGAATTTTCTAGCTTTTTATTCAGGTTGTTAAGCATTCCGAATTCCCTTAACGTAATAAATATAGAGTATATTGCCACAATAGCGTCGGATATGGGGAACGCCGCCCAAAGCCCCGTAATGCCGCCGAATATGGCCGGCAAAAAAATCATTAGCGGCACCAAAACAAAAAGCTGGCGCAGCACCGTTAAAAATATCGAAAACTTTGGTCTGCCCGTAGACTGAAAAAACGACGATGTTGAAATGTTTATCCCCAAAAGGAAGAACGAAAGCACCATAATTTTCATGGCATAGGCCCCTTTGCAAACAAGCAAAGGCTCGTTCGACACAAAAATTTCGAACACGTTTTTTGAAAAGGAAAAGAACACAAAAAAGCCGGCAGCCGCAAAAATCGAAGTAAAAAACAATGTATATTTAAACGCGCTTTTAACTCTTAAATAAAGCTTTGCCCCCCAGTTGTAGCCGTATATGGGTTGCGCTCCCATATTCATTCCAAGCACGGGCAAAAAAACCAAAAGGTTTGCAGTCATTACAACGCCTATAATTGCAACGCCCTCGGCATTCCCCAATTTAGAGGCCTGCGTTAGCATAACCGCCGTAGACAAAGCGGCCAGCATTTGTATTACAAACGAAGGCGAGCCAAAGGCCGCAATTTTTTTTACCACGTTTTTTGTAAATTTAAAGTTGCATAGTTTTAGCCTTAATACCCCGAGTTTTAACGCATAGAAACGCAATACCCAAAGAGAGGCTATAGCTTGGGCGGCAACTGTGGCAATGGCGGCCCCCTGAATGCCCCATTTAAATTTTGCAATAAAAAGCCAGTCTAAAACAATGTTGCAAATTGTGCCTATAAACAATGTAAGCATCGAATATACGGGGCGGCCTTCTGCCCTTATAATATTGTTTAGCCCGAACGAAATTTTTTCGAAAATAAGCCCGAGCAAAATTACCCTATAATACAGCGTTGCCTGTTCTAGAATTTCGCCGCGCGCGCCGAATGCCCAAATAATTTCGCGCGTGAAAAAAATTGCCGCCACAAAAATTGCGGCGCAAAACAAAATAAAAAACAAAAGGCATTGTGTTGCCGCCTTTTCGGCTAAATCCACATTCTTTTTGCCCAAACAAATCGATACAAAAGTTGCCCCGCCTTGCCCTACAAGCATAGAGATTGCCAAGAAAAGCAGCGCGGGCGACATGCAGATTGTTATTGCAGCCAAACCCTGCGAGCCGCAAAAATTGCCCACAAAAATGCGGTCTACAATGTTGTAGAGCGCGGTCATTGCCGTCGAGCATAGGGCAGGAATGTAGAAACGCCAAAGCAGACGCAAAATAGGCGTCTGCCCCAATGCCTTTGTTTGAAGCGATTCGGACATTACTTGCCCGATGGCTTATATTGTTCGATAAGCTTTAAAAGTTCGTCTATGGCGTTTTCCTGCGGAATGTTCATTTTTACGCACTGCTTGCCCTTGTATAGGTTTATTTTCCCCGGAGCGCCGCCAACATAGCCGAAGTCGGCGTCGGCCATTTCGCCTGGGCCGTTTACAATGCAGCCCATAATGCCAATGGTAACGTCTTTTAAATGCTTGGTTCTCGCTTCTATTTTTTTTGCTGTTTCCTGAATGTTATACAAGGTTCTGCCGCAGCTGGGGCACGCAATATATTCTGCCTTGCTGCGCCTTGCTCTTGCCGCCTGCAAAATTGCAAGGGTATCTTCCGCATTTTCGTCTGCTTTAGAAGAAACTTCAACCAATTCCAAATCGCCTATGCCGTCGCAAAGCAATGCTCCCAAATATATCGAAGCTTCGTTTAGTTTTTCTTCGGGCGTTTTCGAGGTTAACACGTCGGAATTTGCCATTATAAATATGGGGGCGTTTATGCCTTCTTTCTTTAAAATGGCGGCTGTTCTTCTTGTTTCGCCCACAAAGTGCCTGCCGCAAACGGGCTTTGGCGAAATAACGGCAAAGTTTTTAGGTGCAGTTTTAAGAACATCTATAAACTCGTTTTGCAAATCTTCGTTCGATATTTTAAGAGCAAGTTTTTTGCCCGAATTTAAATCGTCTTTAAGCTTTTGCGATTCGCCTTTTTTGTATTCTGCAATTTCAAAGTTTTTGCATTTGCCCGAGTTGTCGAAACAAATTTCGGCCTTGTCGGACTTTCCGTTTACGCAAACTGTCTGCTGCGAATTGCCGCCAATTTCAAGTTTGTCACCCAAGTCGATGGCAAAACTTTCCCTTTTGGAATATGAATAAAAATCTATGCCTTCGTCTATTTGCTCTACTGGTTTTTGCGCGCGGAATTTTTCCACAAACTTTGCAAGCTCTATTGCAACGGGAACTTCCTTTACTGGGTCTTCGGTAAGCGATACTCTAATTGTGTCGCCAATACCGTCTAGCAAAAGGCCGCCTATGCCCATGGCGCTTTTAATGCGCGCGTCTTTGCCGAAACCTGCTTCGGTTACGCCCAAGTGCAAAGGGCAATCCAAACCTTCTTCGGCCATCTTTTTTGCGGCAAGGCGGTAGGCCTGCGTCATAACCCTTGTGTTGCTTGCCTTAAAAGACAAAACAACATCTTTAAAGTTTTCCGCCTCGCAAATGCGCACAAATTCCAATGCGGCTTCCACCATACCCAAGGGGGTATCGGCATAGCGGTTTATAATTCTGTCGGAAAGCGAACCGTGGTTTGTCCCAAGCCTTATTGCCCTGCCAAGTTCCTTGCATCTTTTTAGGAATGGCAAAAATCTTTCTCTTACGCGTTCTAGCTCTTCGTTATATTCCTTGTCGGTATAGTCTAGCTTGCCGTTTTTGCGGTCGGCAAAGTTGCCTGGGTTAATCCTTACCTTTTCGACGTGCTCTACTGCCTCCATTGCTGCCTGCGGTAAAAAGTGAATGTCGGCAACAAGGGGGTTTGTAAATCCTGCCGCTTTAAATTTTTTATTTATGTCTTTTAACGCGCGGGCGGCCTCAACATTTTGGGCTGTAAGCCTTATAATGTCGCAACCCGCCTCGGCAAGCTGTATGCACTGTTTAACCGAGGCTTCCACATCAAGAGTTTTTGTGTTTGTCATCGACTGAATCCTTATGGGATTGTCTTTGCCGATTCCAATATTGCCCACTTTTACTTCGCGGGTTTTCATTCTAACGCAGTTGAACCTAGATTGTGTATACTGATTATTCATTTTTATCGAAACTTGGGTTTGTTAAATAGTAGTTGTTCTCAAGCGACTCCATTGTCTCTTGCGAGTTTTCGCCAATCCATCTTTCGGTGTCTAAAAATATAATGTAGACCATTAAAGAAAGGAATAAAAACACGAAAAGAAGCTGTGTAAATTTTACGAATGCCGAGCGCGAAACGGGCCTTTTTGTAAGTTTTTCTATGCAGGCTAAAAGAATGTGCCCGCCGTCTAGCACGGGCAGCGGTAGCAAATTTAAAACCGCCAAATTCAGATTTAGCAAAACCACAAACGAAAACGCCAGCGAAATATCTACAATAGACATTTTGTATATCGCACGCCCTATGCCTATTGGCCCCGACATATGCGAAAATCCCACATCGCTTTTCGAGTTGAACATTGTGGCAATGGCAGCATAGGTTGTGTAAAAACCGTCTTTAATTTGCTTTAAAACCGAAGGGTGCTCTATTGAAATATTCTGCTTTACGGTAAATCCCACCATAGCGTTTTCTATAGGATCTTTTATTTTTGCCGACGGCTTTTTTAGCAAAAATTCGCCCATAGTGTCGCCGTCGATATACTTTATAAGAAGGGGACCTTTTGCGTTGTTTAGGGCATTGCTTGCGTCTTTTACGCTAAAAACTTTGTTTTCACCTATTTGGTAGATGGCAGCTCCCGCTTTAACTCCAAAGTCTTTCAAAGAGTCTGAGTCTTCAAAAACTTTTAAAATGCCGCTTTCCGAAACAAGACCCTTAGATTGCGCTATGTTCTTGTTTACGCATAGCAATTGTGCAACTTTTTTGCCGTTTTCGAATACTTCGCAAAGGGGTTTTGTGCGCCTTATTTTTTCGGGAACTAAATCGGCAAAAATTTCGGAATTGTTGCGCATTATGCCAACCTTTGCCTTTTCTCCTTTTTTTAGCGTGTTAAGCTTGTCCGAAAAATCGGCAACCGAATATACATTTTGCCCGTTTATCGAAACAATTTCGTCGTTAGGTAAAATTCCCGCTTTTTGCGCGGGCGAATTTTCCATAACCGAGGCAACATCTATTTTTGCGGCCGGCGCAATGCCCAACATTCTTAAAAAGTCGCCCGTTTTTGAATTTGTTTTTACAAGCGCGGGGTTAAGCTTAAGCGTTAAAATTTGCCCGTTTCTTTCAACCTTTAAAAGGGCTTGCGGGTTGCCTTTCTCGTCGCGTCCAGACCCCAGGGCTATTGCCTGCCTTATGTCCGCAAAATTCGACATATTTTCGCCGTCTATCTGCAAAATTTTGTCGCCGGCAAAAAGCTTTTTGTTTGTGTCTGAGTTTTCGCTTTTATAGACGTATCCAACAACGGTTGTGTTGGGCAAGCCCACCGATGGCACTCCCATAAAATATACCAAAATAGCGAAAAATATCGCAAGCAGCACATTAAAAAAAGCCCCCGCAACCGACACAACAACCTTGTCGGTAAAAGTGGCCTTTTTTAGATTTTTTACGTCGTTTTCGCCAAATTGGCCGCCTTCAAGCTCTCCCATATCGGCAAGCTGGGGTATTGCAACGTAGCCGCCAAGCGGCAAAAGCGAAATTCTATATTCGCATCCGTCCTTGCCTTTCCATGCAAAAAGCTTTGGACCAAAGCCAATCGAAAACCTAAGCACCTTAAGCTTTCGCCACCTTGCCGCCAAAAAGTGCCCCAATTCGTGAATGCAAATAGAGCCTCCGAAAAACAGCACCACAAGCACAACCGCCGCAATGTCGGCAAAACCTGAAAGCAAAGAAGGCATATTTTATTGAAGGCTGTCTACAAACTTTTGCGCCAATTGCCTTGCTGCGGTATCGGCGGCAAAAATATCGTCTAATGTTTCGGGTTCAGAGTGTTTGGCATTGTCCAAAACATATTTTATTACTTTCGGAATGTCCAGCCAACGAATCTTGCCCTTTATAAATTCGGCAACAGCCACTTCGTTTGAAGCGTTAAATGCGCAGGTTGCAGTTCCGCCAATTTTTAGGGCGTCGAACGCATATTTTAGTGCGGGAAACCTTGTTGTGTCGGGCAATTCAAAATCAAGATGCAGACCTTTTGTAAAGTCTAGTCCCTGCATAACGGGGTTGCCCCTTTCGGGGTACAAAATGCTATGCGAAATTGCAAATGTCATAGAAGGCGGCGAAAAATGCGCCTTTATAGAGCCGTCGCAAAAACGTACCATAGAATGAACAATGCTCTGTTTGTGAACTACAACTTCTATGCGGTCTATGTCTACGTCGAAAAGCCACTTTGCCTCTATTACCTCCAGCCCTTTGTTTGCAAGGGTAGAAGAGTCTATCGTAACTTTCGGGCCCATATTCCAGTTGGGGTGCTTTAGGGCTTGCTGCACTGTAATAGTTTCCATCTGCCGGGGGGTGTAGTCTCTAAACATTCCGCCCGAGGCCGTAATTATAACCGAGGCTACATCGCACTTCCTTTCGCCGTGCAAACACTGGAAAATTGCATTGTGCTCGCTGTCGAGCGGCAAAAGACGCACTTTTTTGCGGCGCACCGCCTCTGTTACAAATTTGCCCGCCATAACCAAAAGCTCTTTGTTTGCAAGGGCAATATCTTTGCCTGCCTCTATTGCCGCAAGCGTAGGTCTTAGGCACTTAGTTCCTACAACCGCCGCCGTTACCATATTTACATCGCCTAGGCATGCAACTTTTGTAAGGCCTTCTTCGCCGCAATAAAGTTTTACGTCGTCGGCAAAAAGTTTCGTATCCAAAGCTTTTTTAAAGGCGTTTTCGTCGTAAATTGCAACGTGTTTTACGTTGAATTCTTCGGCAATTTTTGCCAATTTTTCGATGCTGCTTTTGCCTGCAATCGAAACAATTTTAATTCTGTCGGGGTTTGCCTTTGCAACCGCCAGCGTGCTAGAGCCTATAGAGCCAGTTGCCCCCAATACCGCCAATTTTATAATGTCAGCCATTTTTTAGAAGTAGAAATATATTGCTATAAGAAAGCCCACTGGGCTGCTTGCTATAAGCGAGTCGAGCAAATCGAATGCCCCGCCTATGCCGGGAATTATGTTGCCCGAATCCTTTACGTTTGCATTCCTTTTTAGGCACGATTCCGCCAAGTCGGAAACAAGCCCTAAAAAGCCCAATAAAGCTCCGAAAATTGCGCCGTCTATTGCGCCAAAGCTTGGCGGCATATATTTTGCGAAAAACACCGCAAAAAACGCGCCCATAACCGCCGACGACAACATTCCGCCAATAAGCCCTTCGTAGCTTTTGCCGGGGCTTACTTTAGGCAAAATTTTGTGGGTGCCAAAGCATACCCCGAAAATATATCCGCCAATGTCGGTAAACTTTGTTACCACAACAATCCATATGGCAAAGGCAAAACCTTTTTCGAACATAGCTCCCAAAAGCACAAGACACAAAAGGGGCATTGTAATTAGCGAAAGCATCAGAATATAGGAAAGCCCCTTCGATTGCGAGTCTCTGCTAAAGGGGTTTAGCATTATTGCGGCAGCCCCTGCAAACGAAAGTATTGTAAACGCGCAAAATGGAATAATTGCACCCTCTACACCGAAAAGGCAGGGGGCAAACGCGGCGCACGCCATAAGGAACAAGTTTGCAAGCTCGGTTGCCACAAAGTTTGTAGATACCTTCAGCTTTTTTAAAATGTTGCAGCATTCCAAAATTCCGCCCGATGCCAACAGCCAAAATATTACGGCTGTTGCCCTTTTGCCCGCAAAAGCTACGGCAAAATATACTGCGGCAATTAAAATTAAAGAGCTTATTGTGCGTTTTCTCATTTTATCTGTTCTTGGGTTTTCCCGTAGCGGCGATTGCGCTTTGCAAATTCAACCAGGGCTTTGTCGAACTCCTCTTCGCCGAAATCGGGCCAATAGGTGTCTGTAAAATAAAGCTCGGCGTAGGCGGCCTGCATAAGCAGGTAGTTGCTAAGCCTGCTTTCGCCCGAAGTTCTTATGATAAAGTCGGGGTCGGGAATGTCTTTTGTGTAAAAATATTGCGAAATTTTTTGGTAGCTAATTTCGTCGGGGGCAACTTTGCCTGCAAGGGCATCTTTAACAATGTTTTTTACGGCAAATTCAAGCTCGTTGCGGCTGCCGTAGTTTAACGCCAAAACAAGGGTATGCTCCGAAAAGTCTTTGGTAAGCTCTTTTGTTTGGGCTATCAGCTTTTGGCATTTTTCGTCTAGCGCCGAAATATCGCCTATGGTTTCGAAGCGTATTTTTTCTTTTACAAAATTCTTTTTGTAGCTTTTTAGCGAAGCGCAAAGCAAGGCCATAAGGGCTTTAACCTCTTCCTTTGGCCTGTTCCAGTTTTCCGACGAAAACGCATATAGCGTAAGATATTTTACGCCGTTTTTTTTGGCGGCTTTAACTACCTCTTTTAGGGCTTTTGCCCCGGCTTTGTGCCCGCTTGTGCGCGGCAGCCCGCGCTCTTTTGCCCAACGTCCGTTGCCGTCCATAATTATGGCAATATGTTCGGGTATTTTTTGCGTTTTGTCGAAAGCCGAGTCCATTAAAGTTTTATTGTAGTGTGCCGTTAAAAAAGTAGGGGCGAATATTTTTATTTGCCAGATACAATATTGCACTATGAAACACTCCGACGCAACAAAGATTTTAAGTAAAACCCAAAAAGCCGCGCGCAATTTTAGCCGCAGCTTTTCGCAAAAAATATCGGGGATAAAGGCCATTGTGTGGAATTTTTACCAAACACTTGTTTGGGCCGAGCCTTTTGGCGATTATTGCGACGCAAATTTTAGAAAGGCGTTGCGCTTTGCGGGAATTACTCCAAAAGATTGCGGCTCTTTCGATTTTGGCAGGGCTTTTACGGATATGCAAAAGGCGCACAAGGACATAAGGGCAAAAGAGGGCGTTAAAAACCCAGAGGTAGACCTGCTTTTAATCTACGAAGATTTGCTTGAGAATTTGTCGTCGGAAAATTTGGTGGAGGGCAAAATAGACAAAGCTACAATAAAAAAACTTGCCGTAAATTTCGAGATTTTGTCGCGTTCGGTTTGGCTTATGCCCAATGCAATACGGACGTTAAACGCATTAAAGAACTGCGGAGTAAAGATGATAACCCTTTCGAACGCACAATTTTTTGCCCCCTACATATTCCCCGTAATAACGGGCAAAAGTATGGCACAGTTGGGCTTTGACGAAGAAAACTGTGTGTGGTCGTTTTCGTATCGCAGGGCAAAGCCGTCTAACATTTTGTTCGAAAGCGCTGCCCAATATTTCGAAAAAACATATTCTTTTTCGCCCGAAACAGTATTGTATGTGGGCAGCGATATGCAAAAAGACATAATTCCCGCGGCAAAAGCAGGCTTTAAGACGGCGTTTTTTACCAACAACGAAAACGCTCATTTCCCCGAAAACGGAGTAATCCCCGACATTGTTGTACACGACTTGATTGATGTGGCAAAATTGGTTGCATAAAAAATGCGCCCCAAAAACAAGGCGCATGGAAAATTTTTATGCAAAAGCCTCTTTAATTTTTTCCAAAAGCAGGTCTTTGTTTTTAAAGAATGCCGTTCCCGCAACTATGGTGTCGGCACCGCACTTTATAAGCTCTTGAACGTTGTCGGCATTAACGCCGCCGTCTACTTCTATGCGGAAATTAAGTTTTAGCTCGTCGCGCCACTTCTTTAGCGTTTGCACTTTAGAATACGCAATGTCCTGAAACTTTTGTCCGCCAAAACCGGGTTGTACGCTCATAACCAAAACCAAGTCTACAAACGGCAGAAAGCTATATACTTGCGAAATGTCGGTTTTAGGGTTTAGGCTTATTCCCACTTGGCAGCCCTTTTCGTGAATATCCTGCAGCGTCGCCTGAATGGGGTAGTCGGGCTCTACATGCACGCAAATTAAGCTTGCGCCCGCCTTCGCAAAGGCGTCTATATACAAATGCGGGTTGTCTAACATTAAGTGGGTGTCGTAGAACAAATTAGGGCAAACCTTTTTTAGGTCTACAATAAGTTGTGGGCCAAAGCTTAGGTTGGGCACAAAGTGCCCGTCCATAATGTCTATGTGTATCCAGCTTAAAGAGGCGTTTTCAACTTCTTTTGCCGAAGCCCCCAAATTTGCGTAGTTGCCCGCCAAAATAGAGGGTGAAAGCTCGAATTTATTTACCATATTGCCGTTACCTCGTTTGCCGCGTCTTTTGCTATTTCGCGCGTAAGTTGCGGCATATTTTGATATTCCGATTCGGCCTGCCCCGAGGCGGCATAAGTTGTTATGTATTTTTTTACAATGCGGTCTTTAAAGTAAACTTCGTTGCTAACCCTGTTTTTTAGGGTGCACGAAACCGTCATTGCCAACCTAAACGACTGCGAAAGCCCCGTATCTTTTTCGCTGGAAGCCCAAGGTGTTTTTTCGTAGTCGGTTATTACAACTTCTAAAATTGCGTTGGCATCGCTTTCGCCGGCAAGGCTTAGCTGCCCTGTTCTCGACAAATAGTTGCAAAGCTGCGCCGTCAGCAAATCTCCCGCTTGCGGGGCAAACGAATTGTTCCTTACGGGCTTTACATATATGCTTTTAAACGGAAGCTTTGCGGGGGTTCCCGCCAGCTGGTAGTGGCACGCCGTAAACGAGATTAACGACGCAAAAGCCAAAGCTATAAGTAAAAGTTTTTTCATAATAATTCAGCTAACTAGGGTTGGTCGACAAAGCCCTCTTCGTTTGTTTCGGGCAAAAGCGGCACAAACTCGACGGGGGCTTTTTTGTTGCTTTCGTTTTTGTCGAATGCCTTTGCTTCGGCTTCGAATACCTCGTCTTGAATTTCCGAGAACTTTTCGGTTTGCATTTTCTCGACTTTGGTTTCGTCTTCAAATGTATCTACAGCGGGCTTCTCGTAGCGGCCAAAAACCCAGTCTACTGGGGTCATAGGCGCAATTTCGCCTTCGGCAATAAGCTTTAGCTGCTCTCTTGCCAAGTCTGCCGCGGGGCTTTTGGGGGCAAGGGTAATGGCTTCGTTGTAGAACACCGCCGCCGCCGTGTTGTCGGTGCGGTAAAAATAGTAAAAGTCGCCCATAATAAGGCGGCTGCGCGCCAAAGTGTCTTGCATAACGTAAAGACCGTTTTCGGCGTGAACCGAATCTTTTTCGTTGGGGAAAAGAATTATGTAGTCTTGGTAAAATGCAATGGCTTCTTTTGTGGGGGTTTGGTCATAGTGCGGGCCTTCAACCATATTGCGGTAGGTTTTTGCCAGCTGCAAATACGCATCGGGCACCAAGTCGCTTTTAGGATATACGTTAATAAGCCTGTCTAGCGCGTCTATAGAAGTTTCGGGCTCGCCGTTGCTTTGCGCGCAAAGCGAAATATTCATAAGCGCCATGGGCGCATATTCCGAATACGGGGCGTTCGAAATTACGTCTTCGTAAATCTTAATTGCGTCTTTATAGTTTAAAAACCACGGGAACCAACCCCACAAATAAGGGTGCTCGCCGCTTTGTATAAGCGATGCAACTTCGTATTGACGCCCTATAATTTGGTTGAAATTGGGGTAGTCTGGGTATTTTTGTATTATGGTTTGAAAGCACTCGTTTGCCAGTTCCCACTGGTGCCTTTTTGTATAGATAATGCCCATTTGGCAATAGGCTTCGGGCGCGAAAATAGAGTTGGGATAGTCTGAAACTACCACTTGGTATAATGCCAATGCCTGCCCGTAGCTTTCTTCGTTTTGGGCTTTTTTAGCCAAATTCATTCCCTGCAGGGCGTTTTCTAAATTGGTGTTTTCGCCCATAACTTTGGCGAGAACGCCGCCTTGAATCTGCCAGCCCTTGTCCTTTGTCCAAACCAAGTCGGCAAAGGGGTTTTGGCAGAACGCGCAAAAGGCGAGGGCGGTTATCGCACATTTAAAAAATTTTTTCATAAAACTATTATTTCCATCTAATCAAAGTTGCGCCCCACGTCAAGCCCGCACCGAAAGCGACAAACAAAAGAATGTCGTCGGTATTAAGCATGCCTGATTTTTTTGCCTCGTCTAAAGCAATGGGTATGGACGCCGAAGATGTGTTTGCATATTTTTCTATGTTTACAAATATTCTTTCCCTTTCGATATGCAGGCGTTTTGCCACGCTTTCTATTATGCGCATATTTGCCTGATGGGGAATAAGCAGGTTTATGTCTTCGGGTTTTATTCCGCATAAGTTGCAAACTTCAAACGCCTTTTCCTGCATAATTCTTACTGCGTTTTTAAATACTTCGCGGCCGTCCATCTTTATAAAGTGCAACCTGTCTTTTACGCTTTGCTCGGTTGCCGGAATAAGGCTGCCGCCTGCGGGGAGTTCAAGCTTTACCGTTCTAGAGCCGTCGGCTCCCAAAACCGACCCCATAATTCCGTAGCGGTTTTTTTCCTCGGTGCGAAGCACAACGGCACCCGCGCCGTCTCCAAAAAGCACGCAGGTGTTGCGATCTTGCCAGTCGAGAATAGACGAAAGTTTTTCGGAGGCAACAACCAATGCGTTTTTGTATAGCCCCGAAAGCATCATTTTAGAGGCAACTTCAACCCCGTAAACAAAGCCCGAGCACGCTGCCGAAACATCGAAACAGGCAATGTTGTTGCGTATGCCAAGCTTTGCCTGCAATAGGCACGCCGTAGACGGAAACGCCATATCGGGGGTAACGGTTGTTACAATAACCAAGTCTATTTCTTCGGCTGTAATGTTTGCGTCTATCAACGCATTTTTTGCCGCCTTTAGCGCCATATCCGAAGCTGCTTCGTCCTTTTCGGCAATGCGCCTTTCCTTTATGCCCGACCTTTCGTAAATCCATTGGTCGGAGGTGTCGACAATCTTTTCCAAGTCGAAATTTGTTACGATTTTTTGGGGGACATAAGAGCCCGTTCCCGCAATGATTACTGAATATAAGTCGTTAACCATCAGTCGTCCGAATTCGGATTTAATATTTTTGAAATGCTGTCTATGTCCTGCTTAATCGAATCTATTAGGGAGTTTTTAACGCATTGCGCGCAAACGTTTAACGCTCCGCAAATTTGGTGTCGGTTGCTGGAGCCATGACCTTTAATGATAAGCTCGTTTAAGCCCAAAAGAGGCGCGCCCGAAACTTTTTCTACGGGTATTCTCGCCTTCATCGCCTTAAACGCGCCCATGCAAACGGCGGCCCCGATTTTTCTGAAAATGTTTTTTGTAAGCTCTTCCTTTAAAAGCGAGCCGAGCGTTTTTAAAAGCCCCTCGCAACTCTTTAAAAGAATGTTGCCCGTAAAGCCATCGCATACAATAACGTCGCAGTCTCCGCCAAAAACCTGAAAACCCTCTACGGGCCCCGCATAGTTTAGGTTTATAAGGGGGGCGGTTTTCTTTAAAATTTCGTGCGCTTTTTGCACGATTTCGTTTCCTTTTCCCTCTTCTGTGCCGATTGTCAAAAGGCCTACTTTTGGATTTTCTATTTTAAGGGCAATTTTTGCGTAGTTTGCGCCCAAAACGGCGTTGCTTAAATAGTGCAATTCGCGCGGGTTGGGGTTTGCCCCAACGTCTATCATAATAAACCTGCGGTCTTTCGAGGGAATTACCGAGCCCAATGCCGGGCGTTCTACCCCCTTCATTGGGCGAAGTTTTAAAGTGCCCCCTGCCATAAGCGCGCCCGTGTTTCCGCAGCTTAAAAGGGCGTTTGCCTTCTTTTCTTTAAGGTAGTCTATGGCCATATGCATAGACGAATTTTTCTTGCGCTTTAAAGTAAGCATAGGTTTGTCTTCCATGCTTACAACTTCGGGCGCGTCCAAAAATTCTACCAAGTTGCCTATGCCGTTTTTTTGCGCAATGGGCGCAATTTCGCTTTCTATGCCGGCCAATATTATTTTTACGGGGTCTTTATACTCCTTAAGGAACATCGAAACCCCTGCGATAACTTCTTCGGGCCCCATGTCCGAACCCATAGCGTCTACCGCGATTCTTATTTCGTTATCGCCCATAATGCAAAGAAAGAGTTTTGTTTAAATTAAAAGCGGGCATTGCTATTGAAGCTTTAAAACCGCAAAGCAACACCCGCTAAAAACTTAGGTTGTTTTAAGTTATACCTTTGTGCTTATAACCTGCTTGCCGCGGTACATTCCGTTTGCGGGATTAACCCTGTGGGGTTTGAACATTGTGCCGTCGGTCGGGTCTTTCGAGAATTCGGGCAGGTCGTAGTTGTTGGCAGCGCGTCTGATTCTTGTGCGCTGTTTCGATTGTTTGCGTTTTGGTTGTCCCATAGTTTGTCCTGTTTGTAAATTTTAAAGCTATTTGAATGTAGGTTTAAAAGCCGTTGCGTCAAGCTTTTATTTTAACGCCTCTTTTTGTTTGCAAGTTTCACCATTGCAAACTTTACGGCGGCCTCAAGTTTTTCGACTTCTTCGGGGTCTAAATCGGGGCGGTTTTTTGCCTCTTCCAACGCCTTTTGCGCCGCGGCCTTGGCGTTTTGCACGGCGTCGGGGTCTATATCGTCGAACTTAATGGCATTTTCGGTAAGCACCGAAAGCAGGTTGCCGCTAAGGCGCACAAAGCCCCTGTCTACGGCCAAATCTTCGGTTTTGCCGTTAAAGTTTACCGATAACGCACCCGAGTCTAGCATGGCCAAAAAGGGGATATGCCCCGGCAAAACCTGAATTTCGCCGTCTACAAGCGGCAAAGTAACCGATTCAACCGAATCGTTTTCCCAGGCAATGCCCGTAGGGCTTACAATTTCAAGTTTCAACGCCATTTTTTATTTCTTTTTTGCGTTTGCCAAGCTGATTTCGTGTGCCTGTAAAACGTCTTCTATAGAGCCTTTCATATAAAAGTCGTTTTCGTTCACTTCGTCTAGCTTGCCGTCTAAAATCATCTTAAAGCTACGAACGGTGTCGGCAACCTTAACGTATTTGCCGGGTATACCGTTGAATACTTCTGACATATGGAAGGGGTGCGAGAGGAATTTTTGAATTTTTCTGGCTCTCGAAACTGTAAGTTTGTCTTCTTCGGAAAGTTCGTCTATGCCCAAGATTGCAATAATGTCCTGCAAATCTTTGTATTTTTGCAGAATTTTTTGCACTGCGCGCGCGGTTTCAAAGTGCTCTTTGCCCACAATTTCGGGGGTAAGGGCGTTCGACGTAGATTCCAGCGGGTTTACCGCAGGGTATATGCCAAGCGACGCTATTGCACGGTCTAGAACAATTGTAGAGTCTAGGTGTGCAAAAGTATTTGCGGGGGCAGGGTCGGTAAGGTCGTCGGCTGGAACATATACAGCTTGGAACGACGTAATACTGCCTTTCTTTGTAGAGGTAATTCTTTCCTGCAAAGCTCCCATTTCGTACGCCAAAGTGGGCTGATAGCCTACCGCCGAGGGCAACCTGCCCAAAAGCGCGCTAACTTCGGACCCCGCCTGGCTGAATCTGAAAATATTGTCGACAAACAAAAGCACGTCTTGGCCTTGCACGTCCCTAAAATATTCGGTCATTGTAAGAGCCGATAGAGCCACTCTCATACGCGCTCCCGGGGGTTCGTTCATCTGCCCGTAAACTAGGGCAACCTTCGACTTTTCGGGGTGGTCTTTGTCTATAACGCCCGATTCCGACATTTCCCTATACAAGTCGTTGCCTTCGCGCGAACGTTCGCCAACGCCCGCAAAAACCGAAACACCGCCGTGGGCTTTTGCAATGTTGTTTATAAGCTCCATTATAACAACCGTTTTGCCAACGCCCGCGCCGCCGAATGCGCCAACCTTGCCGCCCTTTATGAAGGGGCAGATAAGGTCTATGGGCTTAATGCCCGTTTCGAGAATTTCGGCCTTTGTAGATTGCTCTTCCAAAGAGGGGGCTTTTCGGTGAATGGGCATTTTTTCGCAGACGGTAATTTCGGGTTTGTTGTCTACGGTTTGCCCCGTTACGTTGAAAATTCTGCCCAAAACGCAGTCGCCGACGGGAACTTTAATGGCATCGCCCGTGTCTACGGCTTCGGCACCCCTAACCAGCCCTTCGGTAGACGACATTGCAACGGTTCTTACAACGCCTTCGCCCAAATGCTGCTGAACTTCCAGCACCACTTTTTTGCCGGTTTGCCCTATTTGCACTTCTAGGGCGTTATAGATTGCTGGCATTTTGTCTTCGTCGAACTTAACGTCGACTACTGCGCCTATTATCTGATTAACTATGCCTGTATTCATTTTAAATTATTTTTTCGATTGGGTCATTCCCGCCGAAAGCTCTACAATTTCGTTTGTAATGCTTTCCTGTCGGGCCTTGTTGTATTGAAGCGAAAGCTCGGCAATAAGGTTGTCGGCGTTGTCGGAGGCGGCTTTCATCGACACCATTCTTGCCGACTGCTCGCTTGCTTTTGCATTTAACGCCACTTGGTAGATTGTGTTCCTTACATAGTAAATGCCAAGCTTCTTAAACAATTCTTTGGGCGAGGGCTCTATTAAAAGCTCCCGGTCGTCCTTGTCGTGTAAAGTAAGGGTAGACTTATATTTTTTCTTAAAAGAGCCGAGAAGTTCGTCGAAATTGTCTATGGGGACAATCTTCTGCAAAGTGGTGTCCTGCTTAAGCGTGTTTATAAAGTTCGGATACAAAACTTCTATTGTGTCGCAATTTCCGTTTGTGTATTCCGAAATTGCAAAATCTACCACGCTTTTTAGCTCCGAAAACTTTACTTTGTCGCTGATATTAAAGTGCGCCAAAAGCTCGCGCTTTGTTGCCGACAAAAACCTTGCCGCCTTATTGCCAATGGCTATAAAAGCGCAGTTTTTGCCCATGGCTGCAATTTCCTTAAACAGGTTGGAATTTAGCGGGCCGCACAGCCCCTTGTCGGTAGAAAACACTATAACCAAACGCTTTTTTACCTCGCGCGGTTTAAGCATGGGGTAGTCGTAGCCCTTAGATGCTCCCATTTCGTTTAAAGTGTCCATCATGTCGAGCAAAAGCATATTGTAGGCGCGGCCTGCCTGCGCAAGCTGTTGGGCGCGCTTCATTTTAGAAGACGCAACCAACTGCATGGCATGGGTTATTTGCCCCGTGCTTTTCACCGCCTTAATGCGGCTTCGTATTTCTCGCATGCCTTTCATAACAAAAAACTACTTTGCAAGTTGCGACTTCCAAACCGCGCAGGCTTCCTTAAGCTCTTGCGCTAGCTCGTCGGAAATTTTCTTTTGCGTTTCTATTTTTTCTATTAAATCGGCTCTTTGGCCTTCAAAAAATTCGCGCATATTGTCGGAAGCTGCCACCACGCTTTTTACGGGCAAGTCGGCAAAAAAGTCGTTCTGCAAAGCCCACAAAATTATAATCTGCAGGCCCGTTTTGTAGGGCGACGAGTTCGACTGCTTTAGTATTTCAACAAGCCTGTCGCCCTTGTCGATGGTTGCCTTTGTTCTTGCGTCCAAATCCGAACCGAATTGCGCGAAGGCCGCCAATTCCTTATACTGGGCGTATTCGCCCTTGATTTTGCCTGCAACCTGCTTAAATGCCTTAATTTGTGCCGCCGACCCTACGCGCGAAACCGAAATGCCAACCGAAATTGCAGGCCTTATGCCTTGGTTGAAAAGGTCGGTTTCCAAAAATATTTGGCCGTCGGTAATAGAAATTACATTTGTGGGAATGTAGGCACTAACGTCGCCTGCCTGTGTTTCGATTATGGGAAGTGCCGTTAGCGAGCCCGAGCCGTTTTCTTCGTTAAGGCGCGCTGCCCTTTCCAATAGGCGGCTGTGCAAATAAAATACGTCGCCAGGGTACGCTTCGCGGCCCGAAGGTCTTTTTAAGATAAGCGAAATTTGTCGGTAGGCTGCGGCGTGCTTCGAAAGATCGTCGTAAACGATTAGGGCGTCTTTGCCGTGTTCCATAAACCATTCGCCCATTGCGCAACCCGCATAGGGGGCAATGTAAAGGTTTGCCGCGTTGTCGGAGGCGGCAGCCGCCACAACAATTGTATATTCTAACGCTCCGCTTTTTTCCAAAAGTTGAATTGTTCTTACAATGTTAGAATTTTTCTGGCCTATTGCCACATAAATGGAGTATACGGGGCGAAAGTCTTTGTCGCCCTTGGCAAGGCCCTCTTTGTTTAGCTTTGCCTGATTTATTATTGTGTCGATTGCAATGGAGGTTTTGCCCGTCGAGCGGTCGCCAATAATAAGTTCGCGCTGGCCCCTGCCAATGGGAATCATTGCATCTACGGCCAAAATGCCCGTTTGTAAGGGTTGGTCTACGCTCTTTCTGGGGATTATTCCCGGGGCTATCTTTTCTACGGGGTAAAATTCGTCGGCCTTAATTTCGCCCTTGCCGTCTAGGGGGCGGCCCAAAACGTCTACAACGCGCCCCAAAAGCCCCATGCCTACGGGAACGCTAAGCAGCCTGCCCGTTGTTTTTGCAGAGTCGCCTTCCTTGATTTTATCGGCGTCGCCCAAAATTACGCAGTCGGTTCTGTCTTCAAGCAAATTCAATGCCATGCCGAACGCCCCGCCTTCAAACTCGACCATTTCGTTGTACATAACTTTGCCCAAGCCGTTTAACGAGGCAACGCCGTCGGCTATCGAGAGAACTTTGCCAACGCAGTCGTGCTTGGTTTTAAGCTCTATCTTTTTTATTTGCTCTTGAATGTCTTTTGTAATTTGGCTCATTTTGGTTTATTTTAAAGTTTTAAGGGCGTTTTGCGCCGAGCTTTCCCAAAGCATATCGGCGGCGCGCAGTCTTACGCCCGCAATAAGCCCGGTGTTTTCGCGTTTTATAAAATGGAGTTTCCTGCCCAGTTTTTTTTCGGCAAAATCCATAAGCGACTTTGTTGTTTGTTCGCTAATTTTGCCGCAGTGCTCAACCGTGCAGGTTTTTTCAAATTCGTTCTTTTTGGCAAGGCGCAAAAGCTCTTTTAGAATGGCCGTTTTTTTTGTGTCGCTCATATCCGAATCCGCTATGTAGGCAAGCACTTCGGCACAGTTCGCGGAATCGAAAAATCCGTCTTTGTCCAGAGCGAATTTTTCGAGAAGTTTTGCCTGTTTTTTTGCGTCCATCGCCTATTCTTTTTCTATGTAGGAAGCCGCTTTTTCGGCTATTTGCGCTTTTTGCTGTTCGCTCAATACGTCGGCAACCGCCCTTGCCGCAGCCTGCGATACAAGCGCGCCCAATTCTGATATAAGCTCGTCGCGCATTTTTGTGCGTTCAAACTCGGCGCGTTTTTCCGATTCGGCAATAAGAGCAGCCGCCTTTTGCGCCGCGTCTTGCGCGATTTTTTCGGCCGCCTTGTTTGCGCTTTCCTTTGCGTCGGCAACAATCTTTGCCGCGCTTTGGGCTGCCTTTGCCAATTCTTCTTTGGCATCTTTTTGCGAATTTGCCAAGGCTTCCTTAGCCTTTTCGGCGTCGCTTAGGCCTTTTTCTATAATGGAAATACGCTCGGCCGATTTCGCCATAACAGGCTTAAACACAAAATAATACAGCACAGCCGCAACCGCAAAAAATGTAATGCAGTTGCCCGCCAAAAGGGGAATGTTTACCCCGAATTTGTCGCAAATTTCGGTTATACCCGAAGCGAATACGGCTTGCATGGCTTGCAATTATTTAAGGAATATTGCGTAGAAGGCAACGGCTTCGGCCAATGCCATGCCTAAAATGGCCTGGGTTAGAATTTTACCGGAAGCCCCGGGGTTTCTGCCAACGGCGTCTACCGCCTTCATGCCAACAAAAGCAACGCCCAAAGCTGCGCCCAAGCAGCCCAATGCGCCCTGTATGCTACCCGTAATTTCGGCAAGTAATGTCAAGTTTGTCATAATAGTTAACTTTCTTTTTTTATGATGGTTTTTTTAATGTGAAATCTGTTCGTGCGAAGCTTCTTCGTGTCCGGTTATAAGGCCTATGTATATTGCGGTAAGCAATGTGAATATTGCCGCCTGAACCAAGCCCACCAAAAGCTCCAAAAAATAGAAGGGGAACGAAATAAACATTTCCGACATGTTCGCCATAAGGCTTTCGCCGCCGAAGTTGTTGCCGAAAAGCCTGAACGAAAGCGAAACAATGCGCATAACCGCCGAGATAACCTCTACGCAGCCCACAAAGAAGAATATGCCGAACATTGCAAAGTAAAAGGGGGCGTTAACTTCGGCGCGGTTTGCTTTGTTGCCAAACCAGTCTTTATACAACGCCTTGGGCCCAGCGTAGCGCATAACGTAGTAAAACCACGCCACAAAAGAGATTATAGCCAACGCCAATGTAGAATTTAAGTCGGAATTTGCGGGCTTAAAAAGGGGAACGAACTTTTTTGCAAAAAGCGCGTCGCCGCACTGCGAAATTGCATAGCCTGCGTCTTTAAATTGAGATGCCTGCTCGGGCGAAATCTTCACGCTTTCTATGTCGAAGATAGTGCCTACAAATGGCAAAAGCGAACTCCAGTTATTTAAAAGAATGTAGGCGAAAATGCCCAACAAAAGGGGGAACGCCGCCTTAAAGGCTCTACCGCCCATAATGGGTTGCATTATATTTTTAAGCGCGTCTATAAAAGTTTCTATTACAAGCTGCCCCCTAGAGGGAACAAGCTTTGCCGACTTGCCTATCATAAGCCTAAGCAAAAGCACAATGGCAACGGCCGCCAAAATAGTTGTAAACATCGAATTTGTGATATGCGCCCCGAAGATGTCGATATATTCGCCCTTAACGCTTTCGGAGGCGAAAAGCGAGCTTGGTGCGGCCGAAACCGCCAAGATTAAAGCTTTTTTTAGCGGGGTCATTTTCATATAACAAAATTGATATATATTTTTTTTGCGCGCAAAAAAGTGTCAACTTAAAAAGCGCGGGAAATTTAATTTTTTGCCTTCAAAAATGTCGCTACAGGCCTTTATTTAACTGCAAAAATGTATCTTTAAAGATGTAGTTTTGCAGTATGCTTTCGTCGCGCTGGCCGCTAAGCGAAAGCGCGGCGAACAAAGCTTCTACGGTAGCCAGGCCGTTTTGCGGGTCGTTGCCGCTTTTGGAGACTCTTGGGTACGCCGTTTTTACGGAACTTGGCAGCCCCCTTAATATCGGCGTTCCGCAGATTTTATTTCGCACCTTCGGCAAAAGCGCCCAAGTTGAATCTAGCAATAAAATGGGAAGGCCCTTGTCCTTTTCGGAAATTTCGGGGGCGTTGTTTTGCAGAAGAATGTAGCCTGTAGCATCGAACAAAAAGCCGTCTTTTGCCTTAAAAAAGGCAAAGTTTTCGCGGCTTTCAAGGTCTCTTAGCGAGCACTTTTTAAGGTTTTCCCTGGGGTGGCGTATTACTACAATTTGCGGCATAATTTTTAGGGCAGATTATTCTGGCGTCCGCAAAAAACACAACAAAAAAGGCGCAAAGCCCTTTCGGATTTTGCGCCAAGTTTAAAAATTTTATGTTATTTGCGGGCAGCCAATACGTTTTGCTCGTAGTCTTCAATCTTTTCGAACCAGTCGGCCGAAACTTTCGCCCTGCGGCAAAGTTCGTCCCAAACGGCACCGAATGGAAGGCTTTTTGCCTCTTCGGAAATCGCCAAACGAGTTGTAAAGTCGAAGCGTTTTTCGGCTTCCTTTAGTATTTTCTGCGGTTCCAGATACGCCGAAAGCATTGCCTTTTTGGTGTTTCTTGCTCCCACAACCCAAGCCGCAATGCGGTTTATGCTTGCGTCGAAAAAGTCTAGCCCAACGTGTACGCGCTTTTCAAAGCCGTATCTTACAATTTCTTGGAAGATTGCCTTTGTGTCGTCGTTAAAGAGAACAACGTGGTCGCTGTCCCAACGAACGCCGCGGCTAACGTGCAACAATACGTCGGGCACAAACAGCAACGCCGAGCTGATTTTGTCGGAAATCGTTTCGGTGGGGTGGAAGTGTCCGCTGTCTAGGCAAAGCATAATCTGGTTCTTAACGGCATAGCCCATGTAGAATTCGTGCGAGCCTACCACATACGATTCGCTTCCTATGCCGAACAACTTGCTTTCTACCGCGTCGAGATTGTATTTCTTGGAAATGTTTACGCTTAAAATCTTGTCGAGACTGTCTTTTAAGTTTTCGCGGAACTTCAATCTGTCGGCGGGGGTGTCTTTTAAGCCGTCGGGAACCCAAATGTTGTTGCAGGTTGTATCTTTTAAAGATTTGCCGATATATTCGCCGATTTTGCGCGAGGCAATTGCGTGCTCAATCCAAAAATTCCTGATTTTCTTGTCGGGGTGGCTAAGGGTAAAGCCTTCGGCAGCCAGCGGGTGCGAGAAGAAAGTCGGGTTAAAGTCTAGGCCAATGCCCAATTTTTTTGCCCACTTTACCCACGATTCGAAGTGTTTGGGTTCAATTTTGTTTCTTTCGGGGGCTTTGCCTTTAAAGTCGCCGTAAATGGCGTGCAAGCTAAACCTGTTTTTGCCGGGAATAAGCTTTAGCGCAAATTCCGCGTCGGCTCTAAGTTCGTCTATGGTGCGTGCTTTGCCCATATAGTTGCCGGTAACTGCAATGCCGCCGCTAAGCGATGCGTCGCGTTCGAAACCGCCAACATCGTCGCCCTGCCAGCACTGTAGCGATATTGGGTTTGCCAAAGTCTTTGATATTGCCTTTTCGGTGTCTACGCCCAAAGAGGCGTAAATTTCTTTTGCCGATTGATAGTCGGAAGCTTTTGTTGTTTTCATAATGGCTATTTTGGTTGTGCGCTTGTGTTAAATTGCGCGGTTAAATGACAATGCAATTGAAGGCGCGTTGTGTTTGCCTGTCAACGCAATTTTTTGGGAAAAACAAAGGTTTTTGGCAAAAAAACACAATATTTTAAAGAGAAACAACAAAAACGCACAAAAAATCAACAAAAAGGGGATAGTTAAGGCGCAAAAAACGGGCACAAAATAGTGCCCGAATCTTTTTGCAGTTTATTTATGTTGCTAGAGATTTGCAAAGGGGTTGTTAAAGCTTCTGTCTTCGAAAGGCCTGCGCGCCGAATAGCCGCCGCTTTTTTGCGGGCGACGCCCCTTGTTTGCCAAGTCCGAAGCCGAAGCTATTTTCTTTTGCGGGTTGCTTTTCATTGAAAGCGAAATCCTCTTTCGGGGGATATCAACTTCAAGCACATAAACGCTTACTTTTTGCTGCGGCTTTACAACCGTATGCGGGTCGCTTACAAACGAGTCCGACAATTCGCTTATGTGAACTAGGCCGTCTTGGTGTACGCCAATGTCTACAAATGCTCCGAACGCCGTTACATTTGTAACAATTCCGTTTAGGCGCATGCCTTCTTTAAGGTCTTCTATTTTGTTTACGCCTTCCATAAAAGAAAACGCTTCAAACTTTTCGCGCGGGTCGCGCCCGGGTTTGCCAAGCTCGTTTAAAATATCCTTTAAAGTGGGCATACCAACGTCGTCTTTAACGTATTTTTGCAGGTTTATTTTTGCCCTTAAAGACGGGTCTTTAAGAAGGTCTGCAACGTTCGACGAAATGTCGTGCGCCATTTGCTCTACAAGCGCGTATCTTTCGGGGTGAACTGCGCTGGCGTCTAGCGGGTTTGTGCCGTCTCTAATCCTTAAAAAGCCTGCCGCCTGTTCGTAGGTTTTTGCCCCCAAGCCCTTTACTTTTAAAAGGTCTTTGCGCGATTTAAACGCGCCGAACTCGTTGCGGTAGGCAACAATGTTTGCCGCCGTCGACAAATTTAGCCCCGAAACATACGCAAGCAACTGCTTTGAGGCTGTGTTTACTTCAACGCCCACATTGTTTACGCAGCTAACTACGGTGTCGTCTAGCGACTTTTTAAGGTTTTGCTGGTTTACATCGTGCTGGTATTGGCCTACGCCTATCGATTGAGGGTCTATCTTTACCAATTCCGCCAAAGGGTCCATAAGCCTTCTGCCTATCGAAACTGCGCCCCTTACGGTAATGTCGTATTGGGGGAACTCTTCTCTGGCAACTTCCGAAGCCGAGTAGATAGAAGCTCCGCTTTCGTTTACCATTACAATTACAATGCTTTTGGGCAGCCCCAAGCTGCGTATAAAGCCTTCGGTTTCTCTGCCTGCTGTGCCGTTACCTATGGCAATTGCCTCTATGGCGTATTGGTGGCAAAGTTTAAGAATTTCCATTTGGGCTTCCTGCCTTTTGTGGTCGCCCTGTTCGGGGTAAATTACGCTGTTGTGCAAAAGTGCGCCCTGCCTGTTTAAAACAACAACCTTGCAGCCCGTTCTAAAACCGGGGTCTATGGCCAGCGTGTTTTTTTGCCCCAAAGGCGAAGCCATTAAAAGCTCTCTTAAATTGTTTGCAAAAACCTTAATTGCCTCTTCGTCGGCCTTCTTTTTAAGCTCTAAGCGCATATACGTTTCGCTTGTAGAGCCCAAAAGCCTTTTATACGAATCTTCGCAGGCTTGGGCAACTTGGTTTGCGCAGTCGCCCTTGCCGTTTACAAAGCGGCGTTTAAGCAGCGAAATGGCGGAATCTTCGTCGGGCACAACCCTCATAATCAAAAAGCCCTCGGCTTCGCCGCGGCGCACCGCCAAAACTCTGTGCGAGGGAACGTCTTTTGCCTTTTCCGAAAAATCGAAATAGTCGCGGTATTTTGCTGCCTCTTCCTCTTTGCCCGAAAGCACTTTCGACGAAAATACCGCCTCTTTTTCGTAAAAGGCGCGCATTTGCGAGCGCGTGTCGGGGTCGTCGGCAATCTTTTCCGCCAAAATGTCTCTTGCTCCCTGCAAGGCTTCGTCTGCGTTGGCAACTCCCTTTTCTTCCGAAACAAAGCCCTTTGCATATTCTGCGCATTCGGCATTTTGATTTTCCAAAATATAGTTCGCCAAAGGTTCAAGCCCCTTTTCTTTGGCAATCATTGCCTTTGTTCTGCGCTTTGGCTTAAAGGGCTGGTAAATGTCTTCTACCCTTGCCATGCTTTCGGCCTCGTCTATGGATTTTTCCAACTCGCTTGTAAGCAAATTGCGTTCTTTTAAAGAGTCTTTTATTGCCGTTTTGCGGGCGTCTAGCACCTGCAGCCTTTCAAGCTCGTCTCTTATAGAGCCAATTTGAACTTCGTCTAGCGAGCCCGTTGCCTCTTTGCGGTATCTGGCAATAAATGGAATGGTAGCTCCCTGTTCAAGCAGCTTTGCGGTTTCGGCTACGGCGTTGACGGCAATGTTCAACGCTTTTGCCGTGGAAATTACATGCAGTTCGTTCATAGTTTAAAAATATGCAGGCTATATAAAAAACAGCCCAAAGTATAGCTTATTTTCTCGACAACGCAATTTTTTGGCGGAAAATCGGAAATGTATGAAAAAACTTATAGCACTTACTTTTGCACTGTTTACTTTTTTTGGCACAAGCTTTGCCGACCAAGTTAAAAAAGTTGCCTGCGTAGGCGATAGCATAACCTACGGCTTTGGCATAAAAGGCAGGGAAACCTTAAACTACCCCTATGTTTTGCAGACGATGCTTGGCGACAAATATAAGGTTGAAAATTTCGGCGTAAGGGGGCGTAGCATTGGCAAAAAAACAAAGCTTTGCTATACAAAAGAAAAGGCATATAAGGCGTCTCTTGAATTTAAGCCCGACATTGTGGTTATTATGCTTGGCACCAACGACGCCGCCCCGCAAAATATGGCGTTTTTGGCGGAATTGGAAAGAGACTTTTCGTCTTTGGTTGAAAGCTACATAAAGCTTCCCGAACGCCCGACCGTTTATATTTGCACGGTTCCTCCCAGTTTCCCGTCTAAACACGCCATTCAGGAAGTTAATTTGGCAAGGGTAAGAGCTGTTGTAAACGATGTTGCAAAGAAAAAGAAACTTCCCGTAATAGATGTATATTCAATCTTAAAGGAAGACGAAATTGAATTTTTCCAAAAAGACAAAATTCACCCTTCGGCGGAGGGCGCAAGGGAAATTGCCGAAATTGTGTTCGACGCAATAACAAAAAAGGAAACTTCCTCAAAAAAATAGGGTTTTTATGGTAAAGACAAGGCTCTTGGAAATAGCCAACTCTATAAGGAAAAACAAGGGGCAAGCCCCCGTTAAAGACGTTTGCGAACAAAGCGACTTGCGCGAAACATTCGGTTTCGACTCTTTCGATTTGGCGGAGCTAACCGTAAATATAGAGGCCGAATTTAAGGTAGACGTTTTTGCCGAAGGCCCAATACGCACTTTCGGCGAACTTTGCCAAAAGCTTGAAAAGCCGCAATGAGCGAACTGCCTTTTTTGTTTTGCAACGGCAAAGCGGTTTCGTATTCGGAGCTGCTTTGTTTTGTATGCAATGCAAAAAACTGTAAATGCGTGTTGTCGGCAAAAGACACAAAACAGTTCTTTTTTGAATTGGTTTGCACTTTGGCGTATGGAAACGACATTTGCCTTGTAGATTCCGACACAACGCAAAGCGAGCTTTTTGCCCTTGGTATAAAAAACGCCGAAAAAACGCAGGCTATTTGCGAAGCAAAAAAGATAAATTCGCTTTCCGACTTGCTTGAATGCGTAAAAAATTCGCCATCTAAAATAACCTTGTTTACATCTGGCACAACAGGGTTGCCAAAAAAGGTTATACACACTGTAAAAACCCTTTCGCGTGCAGTGAGGGTTTCGGAAAAGTACAAGGCGCACATTTGGGGTTTTGCGTATAACCCAACCCATATTGCGGGGCTTCAGGTTTTTTTGCAGGCATTTTTTAATTTAAACGAAATTGTATTTTTGTTCGGCGAAACGCCAGAAAGAATCTTTTCGCTTGTAGATTCTAAAAAAATTACCCACATATCGGCAACGCCCACTTTCTACAGAATGCTTTTGGGCAAAGATTCGGCTTTTAAAAGCGTTTTGCGCATAACCTGCGGGGGCGAAAAGTCCGACAATGTTTTGTATGCAAAATTGGCAAAACAATTCCCCTGCGCAAAAATAAACAACATATATGCCGCAACCGAATTCGGAACTTTGCTGGTTTGCAGCGGCGAATATTTTTCGATACCAAATTCTTTGGCCGACAAAATAAAAGTGCAAAACAACAACTTGTATGTGCATAAAAGCCTGATGGGTGTTTCTGATTTATTGCCCGATTTTGGCGAATGGTATAAAACGGGCGATTTGGTTGAGTTTGTAGACCCCGAAAAAACAAAATTCAGATTCGTCGCCCGCCAATGCAGCCTTGTAAATACGGGGGGCTACAAGGTAAATATAGAAGAGGTTGAAGACGCTTTGCGCCAAATGCCGCAGGTTGCCGACGTAGCAGTTTACGGGCAAAAAAATTCGGTTATTGGCAACATTTTGTGTGCCGACATAAAACTTGCAAAAAACGCCGAATTGGAAATTCCGCAAATAAGGAATTTTTTGACGGAAAAACTGCAGCCGTTTAAAATTCCGCGCAAGATAACTTTTGTTGAAAGCTTAAAACAAACCGCAACGGGAAAGTTGAAAAGATGAAAAACGTATTGTTAACTGGAGCTTCTAGAGGGCTGGGATTGCAAATTTGCAAAACATTGCTCGAAAGCGGGCAATATTGCATTTATGCAACAAGCCGCACAAAAAGCCAAGAGTTTGAAAGTTTATTGAAAACATTTCCGGAGCGTTTGTTCTATAAGGCGGCAGATTTAAGCGACGCAGTTTCGGCAAAAAACGCACTGTTTGCCGACGACTTTATTTCGCATAAAATTACCCTAAGCGGCTTTGTAAGCAACGCCGCCATTGCCTACGACGACATTGTTTCGAATTTGGATATTTCGCGTACAAGCGATATATTTGCCGTTAATGTCTTTACGCCTATGCTGCTTGTAAAATACGCCGTAAGGAACATGATTTTAAACAAAGTTTTAGGCTCTATTGTGCATATATCCTCGATAAGCGCGCATACGGGCTATAAGGGTTTGGCAATGTATGCCGCAACAAAGGGGGCAATAGAGGCCTTTTCTAAAAACACGGCGCGCGAGTGGGGGCAAAAGGGCATACGTAGCAACTGCGTTGTTTGCGGCTTTATGCAAACCGATATGAGCGCGTCTTTAACCGGCGAGCAAAAAGACAAAATTTACAAACGCACGGCTTTAAAAGAGCCAACATGCCCACAAAGCGTTGCAAAAACAGTAGAATTTTTGCTGGGCGAAAATTCGAAATCTATTACGGGGCAAAACCTGTTTGTAGATTCGGGCACAATTTAGGGAAACCCTAGGCTTTGTCCAGCCCCCTGTAGTTTATTGCCTCTAAAAGGTGCGGGGCTTGTATGTTTTCGCTTTCCTCTATGTCGGCAATGGTTCTCGAAATTTTCAGAACCTTGTTCCACGCCCTTGCCGAAAGGTTTAGCTCGCGCATTGCCATTGCCAAAAGGTCGGCTTCGCTTGGCTTTAGTGCGCAAAACTTTTTTATCTGCGCGCCACTCATATTAGAGTTGTTTTTTGCCGCCGAAAGGAAGCTTTCGTTTTTAAAACGCTCTTTTTGAATTTGTCGGGCAATTTCTATTTTCTTTCGCATTTGAGCCGAGCTTAAGCCCTCTTTTGCCGAAGACAAATCTTCCAGCGAAAGCGAATTTACGCGTATGTGAATGTCTATTCTGTCGGCAAGCGGGCCCGAAATTTTGCTTTGGTAGCGTTGTATTTGCGCGGGGGTGCACCTGCATTTTTTGTTGGGGTCGCCCAAGTGTCCGCAAGGGCAGGGGTTCATTGCCGCCACCAGCATAAAGTTGCACTTAAGCTCTATTTTTGCCGCAGCTCTCGAAATGCAGATTTTTCCGTCTTCTAGGGGCTGTCTTAAAAGTTCAAGCACATTGCGCTTAAATTCGGGCAATTCGTCTAAAAACAAAACGCCGTTGTGCGCCAGCGAAATTTCGCCCGGTTTTGGTATAGAGCCGCCGCCTATAAGCCCAATGTCGCTAATAGAGTGGTGTACGGCTCTAAAGGGGCGCAAATTTGGGGTGTTTTCCAAAAGTTTTGTGCTTTTGCATGCCGAATATATCCCCAAAATTTCCAAAAACTCCTCCTTGTCGGGCTTGGGCATAATAGACGGAATTCTTTTTGCCATCATGCTTTTGCCGGAACCCGGCGAACCTATCATAAGAATGTTGTGGAAGCCTGCAACCGCAATTTCTATTGCCCTTTTTGCGCTTTCTTGCCCCTTAACTTCGGCAAAATCAAAGCCAAGCATTGCGTCGTCTATGTGGGGGAAGTCCGCCGTTTTTATGCATTCCAGTTCGTTTTGCCCGTTAAAAAATCCGCAAATTTCCCTTAAAGAATTTGCCGCCAAAACCTCTATTTTATCGATAAAAGCCGCCTCTTTTGCGCTTTCTTTCGGCAAAATTACGCCCCTTAATCCCTCTTTTCGGGCAAGCAAAGCAAGGCTTACCGCTCCTCTTACTGGCCTAAGCTCGCCCGAAAGGGCAAGTTCGCCCGCAATAATATATTCATTGGCTTTTTCCGCCTTAATTTTGCCTGCCGATGCCAAAATGCCCAACGCAATCGGCAAGTCGTAGGTAGAGCCCTCTTTTTTTATGTCGCTTGGGGCAAGGTTAACCGTGATTTTTGTAGAGGGAACAGCCAGCTGCGAATTTGAAATTGCAGCCGAAACTCGGTCGAGCGACTCTTTAACGGCGGCGTCGGGCAAGCCCACAATAAAAGTGCGCGGCTCGCCCTTTTGCCCCGAGTTTACTTCAACTTCAACCTTTAGGGCGTCTACGCCAATAAGCGCGCCAGAATAGAGTTTTGCCAGCATTTTTTAAAACAAAAAGGCGCAAAGTATAAGCTTTGCGCCCAAAGTTAAGGGATGTTTTTTTTAGAAGCCGAAGCTTACTTTTGCGCCCCACCAAATTTCGTGTTTGTCGTCTATGTTAAGGGATTCGTCGCCGTGGTGTTTGTACGAGTAGCGAATGCCTGCGCTGATTTTGCAAAATTCGGTAACCGCATAGGCGGCGTCGGCAGTGGCTCCCGCATACCAGTAAGAATATTTGTTGTCGGGGGTTCCCTCGTATTCCTTTGCCGAAAGCCAGCCCAAATAGCCTCTTACGGGGAATGTCAATGCTTCTATGCCGGCCAAGGCGCCCAATTCAAATTCGTGGCCAATAGAGGCTTCTACAACGTGTTGGTTCAAATCGGGGTTGTAGAAATAATACAAAGCGGGGTTAATGTTAAAGCCGCGCATAAACGACGAAGTGTCGAAGCTTACCCCGAAATAAATGTCTTGGTCGTGGGTGATGCTGTCGGGAGCATTGTCGGTATACCAATAGTATACATAGCCCAAGTCTAGCGTGAACGCCGAAATTTGGTAGTTTGCGCCCGCGCAAAGGTCGACTTCTGCGCCTTCGTAGGGTGTTTGCTTTTGAAGGGGGGTGTTTGCCCACGCGCCGCCGTATACGTCGAAGCCCGCAATCGGGTACGAAATTTGAACTTCGGGCTGAAGCGAAATGCCCGCAAGCCTTTCGCCGCGGAAAACATATTGCGATTCTATACCTACCGATGTCGAAATGCTGAGGTTTGAAATCGAGGGATTTGCAACTGAATCGAGCGGAAATTTACCGTCTTGCGAAAACGCCGCGCTAGTTCCCAGAACAGTCGCCAAGAGTGTAAGTATGTATTTTTTCATTTTTCCTTTGTCTGATTGATGGTTGTATTATCGTCTGCCAAGTTAATATGGCCGTTGTAAATTACAAGAAAAAAATGAGTTGAAAAGCACTAAACTTCAAAAGTAAGGCTGTCGTAGGCAATAAAGAAGTTTTCGGGGAGCTGCCTTTGCCAGGTTTCGTAGTCTATCTGGCCGGTTGTATGAGTTAAATAAACGCTTTTTGCCTTGAGGAGTTTGCCGTATTCTATGGCTTCGTATATCGACATATGCGAATGGTGGTAGCCGGGGCGAAGCCCGTCTATAACCAGCGCATCTGCTTTATAGGCAAGGCGTTGGGCTTCGTCCGGTAAAGACTTGCAGTCGGAATAGTATGCAATCTTTTTGCTGTCTTCCTCAAAAACAAGCCCCAGAGTTTTTACCGTGTCGTGCGGCAAAAGTGTGCTGCGTATTTTTACGCCGTTGCCAAAGTCGGTAAGTTGCGGCAAGTTGTGCAGCTTAAAGCAGGGGTAGCCCCTTTGGGCGGGGCTGTCGCCCAAGGCGTAGGGAAATATGTTTTTTACCCTTTCCAATCCGCCGTCTTCGCCGTAAACGTCTACAATATGGTCGGGCTTTAGGTCGCAAAAGCGGCGCAGGTCGTCCATGCCAAGAATGTGGTCGGCATGCCCATGGGTTAGAATAAAAAAGTCTATGTTCTTTATGTTGTTTTTAAGGCACTGCAGCCTAAATTCTGGGCCCGCATCTATTTGAATGTCAAGTCCTTTTATGTTTAGGTGTGCGCTGGCGCGGGTGCGCCAATTTTTGGGGTTCGACAAGTCCAACCCCTCGTTTTTAGAAGCAATAAGCGGCACGCCCTGGCTTGTGCCCGTTCCCATAAAGATAAAGCGCATAACATAGGCTATAATTGACGCTTTGCGCGCTCTTGCAAACATATTTTTGATGTGTGTTAAAATATTGTTGATAAGAGGCTCTTGTTGTAATAGCTTTCACAAGATATTTTTAACGCTAAAAGCCGATATACACAATTATGGCACAAAGAGATTTCGAAAAGGCTTTGGAACTTATTTTTAAGGACGACAAACGCTATGCGTTGGGCGCGTACGTTTTTGTCAGAATGGCACTAGACTATACGGTTAAAAAGGCGGCGGCGCAAAAGGCGGGCAGGGGCTCTAGGCACGTTAGCGCGGCCGAGTTGCTCGACGGCATTCGCGAATTCGGCATAGAAACCTTCGGGCCTATGGCAAAAGTTTTGCTGGACGAATGGAACGTTAAAACCTGCAGGGATTTTGGCGAAATTGTGTTTAATATGATAAAGGTTGGCGAGCTTTCGAAAAACGACGACGACAAAATAGAGGATTTCGACAACGGCTACGATTTTGATACGGCATTTGTAAAATGTTTTAAGGCATAGTTTATGGACGGATTGTATCTTGAAGATTTAAAAGTGAAATTGGGCGACAGGCTTTTGATAGACGGCCTTAATTTGCACGTTCCCAACGGTTCTGTTCACGTTATAATGGGGCCGAACGGCACGGGCAAAAGCAGCCTTTCAAAAGCTCTTTCGGGGCACAAAGACTACGTTATTGCAGGCGGCAAAGCCGAGCTAAACGGAGTAAGCCTTATAGGCAAAAGCCCCGACGAAATCTCAAAAATGGGAATGTTCTTGGCGTTCCAAACTCCGGTTGAAATTGCGGGGGTAAGCATAGCCAATTTTATAAGGGCTTGTTTGCAGGCAAGGCTGCCCGAAGGGCAGGAGGTAAACGTTCCCGCCTTTTACAAAGAACTGCGCGAAAAGATGGCGCAGTTGAAGATGGATTCGTCTTTTTCGGCGCGAAGCCTAAACGAAGGATTTTCGGGCGGCGAAAAAAAGAGGTGCGACGTTCTTCAAATGCTAATGCTTAAGCCCTGCTTTGCCATTTTAGACGAAATAGACAGCGGTTTAGACGTAGACGCCCTGCGCATTGTTTCGGAGGGCATAAATTCCTATAAAAACAAAGACGTGGGCATTTTGATGATTACCCACTACCACCGTTTGCTTGAACACATAAAGCCCGATGTTGTGCACATCTTAAGCGGCGGGAAAATTGTAAAGTCGGGCAGCGCCGACTTGGCTTTAGAGCTGGAAAAATACGGCTACGACTTTGTGGAGGCCGAAAAATAGTATGCCCGCCGAAAAGAACATAAAGCTTGGTTTCGAGCGCGACATAGGCGATTTTAAATTTGCCGAAGACTACGCCTACGACGCCGGTTTGGGGCTTAACGAAGACGTTGTAAAATACATATCTTCGGTTAAGGGCGAAGACGAATGGGTTTTAAACTTCAGGCTAAAGGCGCTAAAGACCTTTTTTGCAAAGGAAAACCCCCTAAATTGGGCGAATCCGCAAATTGCCAAAATAGATTTCCAAAAAATAAGATACTATTTGGCAAAGGGCGCAAAGAAAACGCGCTCGTGGGAGGAAGTTCCCCACGACGTAAAAACCACTTTCGAAAAGCTTGGCGTGCCCGAGCAGGAAAGGGCGTTTTTGGCGGGGGTAGAAGCCCAGTTCGACTCGGAGTCGGCGTATTCGAATATGAAAGACCACCTTTCAAAGTTGGGCGTAATTTTTGTCGATTCCACCGAAGGGCTTATGAAGTATCCCGAAATATTCAGAAAGTATTTCGGCAAGATAATTCCGCCTTCCGACAACAAATATTCGGCGTTAAACAGTGCGGTATTTAGCGGCGGCAGCTTTATTTATGTGCCAAAGGGCGTAAAGGTTTCGCAGCCATTGCAGGCCTATTTTAGAATTAACGCGCAAAATTTCGGGCAGTTCGAAAGAACTTTGATTATTGCCGACGAAGGCTCGGAGCTTATGTATATGGAAGGGTGCACCGCCCCGAAATTCGACGAGGGCAATCTGCACTCGGCGGTGGTCGAGCTTGTTGCGCTAAAGGGCGCAAAAATACAGTATGTAACCGTGCAAAACTGGTCGAACAGCGTATACAACCTTGTAACAAAGCGCGGCATGGCCGAAGAAAACGCCGAGATTCGCTGGATAGACTGCAATGTAGGCTCTGGGCTTACAATGAAATATCCCGCCGTTGTGTTAAAGGGCGAGGGCGCTTCGGGCGAAGTGCTTTCTATTGCCCTTGCCAACAAAGGCCAACATCAAGATACGGGGGCTAAAATGATACATTTGGCAAACAACACAACCTCGAACATAACGTCGAAATCAATCAGCATTGCTGACGGCAGGGCGTCGTATAGGGGGCTTGTTTATATGCCGCAAAATGTAAAGGGTTGCAAAAACAACACTGTTTGCGACGCCTTGCTTATAAATTCAAATTCGCGCTCGGATACGTATCCCGCAATAACGTGCTCGGGGCAGTCGAACTTTATCCACCACGAAGCCAGCGTTTCGAAACTAAACGAAGAGCAGATATTCTACATGCGCCAAAGGGGCTTGTCGGAACAGCAGGCAATAAGCCTTTCGGTAAACGGCTTTGTAAACGACTTGATAAGGGAATTCCCCTTGGAATATTCGGTAGAGCTAAAAAGGCTTATCGAAATAGAAATGGAGGGGGCGGTAGGCTAATGCAAACAAATTTAAAGGAACAATTTTCGGCTTTAGCGTATCCCACCAAAAAAATTGAATTTTGGCGTTTTGCCGATTTTACCGCGTTTTCGAAAGAAAATATCGAAAGCTTTTTGGCTTCCAAAAAAGGGGTTTTTTGCAAAAAGTTTTCGTTTTTCGATTTCAGCGGATTGCCCGAAAAGGATTTTTACAAGTTTAATTTTGGCGAAAACTCTTTTGCGGAATTTGCCGACAAAAACTTGTCGCTTAAACGCGACACTTTTTGCAAAGATTTTGAAGATTTTGGCAAAATGGGGCTTTTGGCGGCTGCCCGTGCCGACGGCGTTTTAGAGCTTGATGTAGGCGGCGTTTTACAAAAGGGAGTTTTAATAAAGCTTGCAAACAATGCGGCTTTTAGCCCCCTTGCGCTAAAAATAAGCGTTCAAAAAAACGCATCGGCCGAAATTTATATAGAAAACTGCGTCCCCGAAAATTCCTTTGCCGACTTTGTTTCGCATATAGAGTTGGGCGAAAATGCAAAGCTTAAAATTTCGCATTTAAACAATACCGATGCCAATGCTTTGCTATATGCAAAGCACGTCTTTTGCCTAAACGACAATAGCAATTTGGAATTTTACAACGTGCAAACGGGGCAAAGTTCCAGCAGGTGCGAGGCGTCGTTTTTGTTTAAGGGCACAAACGCCGTGTTAAAGGGCAAGGCCTTTGTAAGAAATTCGGCAAGCTGCAAGCACGATTTTTGCAGCGAACAAATACACAAAACAAAGTCGTGCAAAAGCTTTTTAGACGTTAAAAACGTTTTAGACAATTCCGCAAAGGCGGCATTTATGGGCGTTGTTCACATAAGCGAAAGCGGCGAGCTGTGCGAGGCAAAGCAGTCGTGCAAAACGCTGCTTTTAAGCGAAAACGCAAAAGTTCAGGCAAGCCCGGTTCTTGAAATTTGCGCAAACGATGTAGAGTGTTCGCACGGCTGCGCGGTTTCAATGCCCGAGCCCGAACAGGTGTTCTACCTAAATTCGCGCGGCTTAAACGACATTCAGGCAAAAAAACTTATAGCCGAAGCCTTTGCAAACTATAGCCAAGCCCTGCCAAAAACCGTAGAAATATGAAATTGCTAGTGTATATGGTCGCCTTTTTTGCGTTGGCGTTTTTTGCCCGCGCAGAATCGCCGTATACCGAGCCCGACATACTTGTTTTTGAAAGCGAAAATTACGAGCTATATAAATTCCCGCTGGAAAAATATTTGGCGAAAAACAAAACGGCATGGACGGCGTTAAGAACGCGCCTGCCAAACCCCAGAATACCGCGCGGTTATATTGCAAGCTATGCTATTAAAGACGCAAAGCTTTATCTGGAAAGCGTTGTTGTTAGAACCGACTATTCGCGCTACGGCATAGAGGGCAAAAGCCCGCTTGTTATGGTAAAAGATGTTGCAGTTGCCGCCGAAAAGCTGTTCGGCAAAAACGCCAAATACCCCCTTTTTTGCGACTGGTTTAGCGGTTCTATCAGGGCAAGCAAGCCGCTTGCAAAAGACACCGAAAACTACCTTGGGCTTGAAAACGTGTATCTAAAAATAGAAAAGGGGCGCGTGCTTTTTGCCGAAAAGGTTTTGTGCCATACAGGACTGCATAAGAGCGCGTCGGCTGCAGAAATTAGCGAAAAAGCATCGTTCTTTTCGCCCAAAAATTCCGAAAACGAAAGCGAGTGGATAGATGCCAGAATTGCGCGCAACCCTTCTATGGCAACAAGCGACGAATACGCCTTAATGAAGGCGGGCAAAACCTTTAAAACAAGGGGGCTTTTTACAAAAGATAAACGCCGCCGCATAGGCATTTACTTAGAGGAGACTTTTTACACACCCCAAACATTCATTCCGCTAAGGAACGACAGCCTTCACGACATAAGCTCGTATAACGAGGGCGACAAAGTTGAGGTTGAAATGTACTTTTTTCCGGGGGCGTTCGGGGGCAGAGACTCGCGAGGTGTGCTTTTAAAAATGCGCCATTTAGACGCCGACGAAAACATATATTCGCGCGGATTTTTCAAAAGGGTATACAACAATTTTTACGGGATATACCCGAAAGGCTTTTTCGACAAAAAATAGGCTTGATAAAGACGGCCGATTATGAAAGCTTTTGTATTAAGGTTGGGAGCCATGCGGCATGTCTTCGGGCGAACCCCGCCAGATTCGGAAGAAAGCAACGGTAGTCTGCAAGCTTGGGCGCCGTGGTTTTCCCGACCCCTTAAAATTTGGGCGAAGTTTTATGCTTCGCCCATTTTTTGTTTGTTGTGTGTGGTTACTTGCTACTTGCCCAAGCGCAGCTTCTTTTTCATATCGGTGGCGCGGTTTGTTGTAATGGCGTCTACGCCTATTTCCAAAAGGCGTTTTGCCTCGGTGTCGCTGTCTACAGTCCAAACCAAAAATTCAAGGTTTGCCTGTTTAAAGGCCTGCACATAGTCTTCGTCTATAAACTTTGTGCCGCCTACGTCTACGCCCTCAAAGCCCGCGGCTTTTACGCGCTTAATTACCTTTTCAGCTGTAAGGTCTTTTTTTACATTCTTTTCGTTTAGCCCGTAAAGCCAAAGGCATTTGTACTCTTTGTCGAATTTCTTTACGGCAACTAAATTGTTAAAGTTAAAGGCAATAAAAACAATCGCGCTTTTGGGCAAATTGTTCGCCTTTCTTGCCGCGTCTACCTTTTGCATAAAGGTTTCGTCCATATCCTTAATTTCCAAAACCAAAACGCCGTCTTTGGGCTGAATTTTAAAAATATCCTCTATCTTGGGCAGCGGCAGGCCGTTGTATTTTTCCCATCTTTTATTTGCAAGCTTGGCGTTGGCAACCTCTTCTTTTGTAAGCAAGGCAATGGGCTTTTTTATGCCGTAAAATTCCTCGAACTCGTGCTGTACGTGCACGCAAACAATGTCGCCGCCCTTTGTTGAATGGAAGTCGCCCTCTACATACTTTATGCCGTTTTTCCAAGCAAGCGACATCGATTCGGTTGTATTTTGCGGGCGCAAATGCGATTCTCCCCTGTGGGCTACAACATAGCCCGCGTGCAATGCGCCTGCGCCAAATACGCTTAATGCCGTAGTTAAAATTCCGATTCCAAGATTTTTCGAGTCCATCATATGTATCTACATAAAATTTTTACTTTGAAACATAGTCAACGCGAAAAATTTTTTTACAAAACAAGATGTTTACTTGTTGATTTTCCAAAAAATGCGATTAAAACCATTAAGCTATGAACGTTAAACTTTTATTAGACCAAATTGATTCCGCAAAAAACGACAATAAACTGCTAGACAGCGCGGTAAAAAACATTAAAGACTGGGTTGGCGGCGGTTTTTTGGAAGATTGGGCGTTAAATTCGATAGGCGAATTGTTGTCCGAAAAAAAGTTTGACGAATTAAACGACCGCTTTTTTAAGAACTTGGCGTTCGGTACGGGCGGCATGCGCGGCAAAACCATTGCAAAGAATCCTACAAAATTCGAGCTGGGAAAAGTTTCCGCACAAGGCACGCCCGAGCATGCTGCGGTAGGCTCGAACAATATGAACGACATTATCGTGGCAAGGGCAACTTTGGGCTTGTATAAATATTGCGCCGAATTTTGCAAAAACACGAAGTCGGGCACTCCCTTGCTGGTAATTGCGCACGATGTGCGCCACTTTTCGAAACACTTTTGCGACTTGTGCGCAAGCGTTTGGACAAAAATGGGGGGAACTGCCTATATCTTTAACGGTGCGCGTTCCACCCCGCAGCTTTCGTATACGGTAAGGAAAATGAACGCAACCGCGGGCATTGTTATTACAGCCTCGCACAATCCGCCCTCCGACAACGGCTACAAAGTTTACTTTAACGACGGCGCGCAGGCAACAAGCCCCCACGCCGAAGGCATTGTAGACAACGTAAACAAAACCCCGCTTGCGGAAGCCGCAAAGTTTGTCGCAATAGATACGTCCGGCGTTTTAACCGTTCCCGAAAGCGTGGAAACCGCCTATGTTTCGAGCATAGAAGACTGCGTTGTAGACAAGGAAATTTTAAGGGAAAGAAAGCCCAAAATAGTATATTCGGCAATTCACGGCACGGGGGCTGTTATGTGTCCAAGGGTTATGCGCCACTTCGGGCTAGACCCCGTTTTTGTGGAAGAGCAAATGGTTATGGACCCGCGTTTCCCAACGGTAAAGCAGCCCAACCCCGAATATCCCGAAACGATGTCGATGGGTATGGCTTTGGCGGAAAAATGCGAGGCGCAGTGCCTTGTTGCCACCGACCCCGACGCCGACCGAATGGGGGCGGCCATACACACAAAAAGCGGCAAAATGCGCCTTATTACGGGAAATACAATAGGGGCGTTGCTTATAGCCTACAGGATAGGCAAAATGAAGAAGCTGGGCATAATCGAAAACCCGAAAAATTGCGCAATAATAAAGTCGTTTGTAACAACGCCTTTGCAAGACGCCATTGCCGAGGGCGAGGGCGTAAAGTGCATAAACGTTCTTACGGGCTTTAAATGGATTGGCGCACGCATGCTCGCCTACGAAAAAAAGCTTTTGAAAGCCGTTCCCAACTTCGATTACCGCAATTCGAAATATCTTGAAAGGGCAAAGCTTTTGCAGAAATATTCCACATTCTTTGTTATGGGCGACGAAGAAAGCTACGGCTTTTTGGGCGTAGACTCGCTTAGAGACAAAGACGCAAATTCGGCGGTTATAATGTTCTCGGAAATGCTTGCCGACTTGGAAAGCAAAGGCCAAAGCGTAGAGGACTATCTCGACGAAATCTACAAAAAATACGGATACTTTTTGGAAGACTTAAAGAGCATTTACTACGAGGGCGCAAGCGGCTCGCAAAAAATTGCCAACATTCTAAAAAGCTTGGTGGAACAACCCCTGAAAGAATTGGCGGGGCAAAAAGTGGCAAAATTTACCAATTTTGCAACCGATACGATTTTAGACGCCGACAACATTGCAGTTCCAAAAGAAACATTCTTCTTTTACGAGCTTGAAAACGGCTATAAAATTGCAGTTAGAGCTTCGGGGACAGAGCCGAAAATTAAGTTCTACGTTTTCGCAAAAGAAGCGGCTTCCAACGACGAAGCCCTTTTAAAGGCAAAAACCGCCGCGCGCGAAAATCTCGACAAATTGCTTGACTCGCTCGGCAAAGAAGCCGATATTCGTTCTAAATTAAGCTAATATGAAAAACTTTGCATTATCCGGGCTATTGTTGCGACTTCGTCTCGAAGCCGTAGTAGTGCGCTGATTTTGCGTTTTAAAAACACACTTTTAAAAAAGAAAAGGCGGCGCATACTATGTAAAATAGCGTTGCCTTTTTTTATGCAATAAAATGGAATAACACACTAAATATGAACAAGGAACTGTTGAGAAAATACAAGAGGAGCAGCTTTGTAAGCCTGCCCGACAGAAAGTGGCCTTCGGCGCACATTACAAAAGCGCCGATTTGGTGCAGTGTAGATTTGCGCGACGGCAATCAGGCACTTGCCACCCCGATGAATATCGAGGAAAAGCTTGAGTTGTACAACACCTTGCTAAAAGTGGGCTTTAAGCAGATAGAAGTGGGCTTTCCCGCCGCAAGCGATACAGAATACAACTTTTTAAGAAGGCTTATCGAAGGCAACCTTGTTCCCGAAGGCGTTGCGCTTCAGGTGCTAACGCAAAGCAAGCCTGCCCAGATAAAGCGCACATTCGACGCCTTAAAGGGCGCAAAGCACGCCATTGTGCATTTATACAACAGCACATCGGTGCTGCAGCGCAAGGTTACCTTTAAAATGAGCAAGGCCGAGATTATCGACTTGGCGGTAAACGGAGTAAAGATTGTTAAAGAATACGCCAAAGCCGCCGAAAAAGATGGGACAAAGATTACGCTGGAATATTCGCCCGAAAGCTTTTCCGACACCGAAGTTGAATTTGCGCTTGAAATATGCGAAGCCGTAAAGGCTGTTTGGCAGCCTACTGCCGACAACAAAATTATAATAAATTTGCCCGAAACCGTGCAGTATGCAATGCCCAACGTTTATGCCGACCAAATAGAATGGGTAAGCCGCCATATTTTAGACAGGCAAAACGTGCTTATTAGCGTGCACACGCACAACGACAGGGGCACGGGCGTTGCCTCTACCGAGCTTGGCCTGCTTGCGGGTGCCGATAGGGTGGAAGGCACGCTTTTTGGCAACGGCGAAAGAACCGGCAACCTCGACATTGTAAATGTCGCCTTAAATATGTTTGCCGAAGGCGTAGACCCCGAGCTTGATTTTTCGAACCTGCCCGAAATTGTGCAAGAATACGAAAAATGCACTTCCATGAAAGTTCCGCCGCGCCTGCCCTATGCCGGCGACTTGGTGTTTACCGCATTTAGCGGCTCGCACCAAGACGCAATTAAAAAGGGCATGGATATGCGCAAAAGGACGGGCGACGAAAATTGCGCTTGGGAAGTCCCCTATTTGCTGATAGACCCCAAAGACATAGGCAGAGACTACGAGGCCATTATCCGCATAAATTCGCAAAGCGGCAAAGGCGGCGTAGCCTATATTTTAAATGCCGATTTCGGGTTCGACCTGCCAAAGGCAATGCACCCCGAAGTTGGCAACTATATTAACGCCCAGGCCGACAAACTGGGCAAAGAGCTTTCGGCAAACGAAATATACAAACTATTTTGCGACAGGTTTGTAAACCTTTCAAGCCCAATAAAGCTTGTAAGCCATAAGGTAGAAAAACTTTCCGACGCCGACAGCTCGAACGTTAACCTTACGGCAAAGATTACCGTAAACGGCAAGGAAACTGAAATTGCGGCCTCGGGCAACGGGCCAATAAATGCCTTTGTAAATGCAATGGAAAAGGCCGGCTTAAAAGACTTTAAGGTTAAAGACTACCGCTCGCATGCAATAGGCGCGGGCTCGGCTTCTAATTCTGCCGCCTACATTTGCATAGAGAAAAATTCGGGCGGGCTTTTCTGGGCATGCGGCGTAGACCCAAGCATAGAGCTTGCGGGTTTAAAGGCGTTGGTTTCGGCGGTAAATTTAAGCTGCGCCGACAAATAGCAAACGCGGCCAATTTACATAAAAAAACACCGAAGCTTTTCGCAGGCTTCGGTGTTTTGTTTTGGGCTTTTTATTGTTCAATTACAGTAGGGGCGAATTGTTCTTTAAAGACGCGTTTTTAACGTTTTTAAGAACAATCGGGTCTTCGTCGCCGTTTGCCGAAGGCTGAATTTTGCAGTTCATAATGCGAAGGTAGTCTATATCGTCGCAATAGAAGGGCGCGCGGAAGTCTTCGTTTTGGTAGCGCACCTGAACATTGTTTACTGTAATATTCTTTGCGTGGCGCATATAAAAGCCGTAGGCGGGAACAATGCCAAAGCTTCTGACTTCAGGGTAGCTTTTTATGTTTTCGGGCACTGGTTTGCTTGCAAGCGTTTCGCTTGTTCTTTCGTCTACACAGCCTTTCATATCAAAGATGCTGTCGCTAATTATAACGTTTTCGAGCGTGTGTTCGGGTATGCTCGAAATTGTGTTGGGTATGCAGCTTGCGCTTTTTGCAATAACGTTTTTTATTATAACGTTGCGTATGGCGCTTTTCTTTTCGTCTTTATTGCGGTGCCCAACCCTAATAAACAAGGGGCACTGAACGCCCGTAAGCACCATATTCGAAAACGAGATGTTTTCAACCTGTGCGCCGTCTACCGACTCTATGGCAATGCCCGTAATTGCGTTGTTGGATTCTTCAAGGAAGAAGTGCTTTTGTTTCGGGTTTTTCTTGTTCCAGTTTCTAAGGTGCGAAAATGGGGTTTGGCGCACAACGCAGTTAGAAACCGTAATGTTTTTTATGTCGCCCCAAGTTTCGGTGCCGATTTTAAAGGCGTTGCAGTTCGAGGCAACAACGCAGTTTTTAACCGTGATGTTTTCTACCACAAACTTGCGGTCTCTGCGAATGTTTTTAATGCAAATGCCGTCGTCGTCGCAGGTTATAATGCTGTCGCTAATTACGACGTTTTTCGAGGCAATATCTATGCCGTCGTTGTTAAAGTTGCAAATCGAGAAAAGTTTTACATTCTTTACGGTAACCGTGTCGTTATAGCAAAGCGAAAGCGTCCAAGTGGCGGGGTTTTGCAGCGTTATGTTTTCTATCTTAACGTTTTTGCAGTCGTTTATAGAAATCAGCCTTGCCCTGTTGGGTGCGCAGTCTTTTATTTCAAAGCTCGCTCCGTTGCCGTCTATTATGCCGCCGCCTGTAATGCCAATGTTGCTTACCTTGTTTGCGGCAATAAGTGCGTGCAGCCTGTAGTTTTTATTGGGCGGGTTGCCCTTCAGCATTGTGCCCATGGGAATGTTAAGGCAAACATTGTCTTTTATGTCGAAAGTGCTTGTCATATACGTTCCCGTTTCCGAGAAGATAACTTCGCCGCCGCCCGTTGCGCTGCATTTGTCTATTGCGGCCTGAATTGCGGCGGTGTTGTCGAACGCGCCGTCGGCTTTTGCGCCGAAATTTTTAACGTCTTGCGATTCCGCGAAAAGCGAAGTTGCCGCCCCCATTAAGGCGAACATAACAGATGTTTTTAACGATATATACTTCATAATTGAGTGCAAATGATAGGGGCATAACTTAGCTAGTCAATGCTAAAAAGCTTTTTGTATGCTATTGCGTTTTTGCGCGGTTATTGTAAAACACGGCTTTTGTGTGCCAATTGGGCCGCCTATATGGCACACTTAGCGTGCACGGGCGAGACAATATGTCGCACTATGTGGCTCTAAAATTTTTGCAAAATACGCCAAAAAACTCCGATATACATTTATAAATAGCCAGTTATGCAAAAATCTTAAAACTGGCACGGAATATGCTAAAGGAAATGGTATGAGTAAAATATTAGGTATTGACTTAGGTACAACAAACTCCTGCATGGCTGTTATGGAAGGCGGTCAGTCGCAGGTTATCCCCAATAGAGAGGGAGCGCGTACAACTCCTTCAGTTGTCGCTTTTACAAAAACGGGCGAACGTTTGGTTGGTCAAGCCGCTAAAAGGCAGGCCATAACAAACCCCCACAACACAATTTTTTCGGCAAAGCGTTTAATAGGCCGCAAGTTTAGCGAAATTCAGGAAGAAGCCAAGAACCTTCCCTACAAAGTAGTAGAAGGGCCCAATGGCGGAGTTTTGATTGAATGCGAAGTTGCGGGCAAAACCGAACGCTTCACCCCCGAACAGATTTCGGCCGACATTCTTCAACAAATGAAAGCCGACGCCGAAACATATTTGGGCGAAAAGATTACAAAGGCAGTTATTACAGTTCCCGCCTACTTCAACGACGCACAGCGTCAGGCAACAAAAGACGCAGGTACAATTGCGGGCTTGGAAGTTCTTAGAATTATAAACGAACCAACCGCGGCTGCTTTGGCATACGGCTTAAACAACAATAAAGACAAAGACGAAACCATTGCCGTATACGACTTAGGCGGCGGTACTTTCGATGTGTCGATATTGGAAATTGCCGACAGCGTATTTGAAGTAAAAGCCACCAACGGCGATACGCACCTAGGCGGCGACAACTGGGACGAAGCTATAATCTCCTGGTTGGTAGACGGCTTTAAGAAGGAAAACGGCATAGACTTGCGCAAAGACCCGATGGCATTGCAAAGGTTAAAGGAGGAAGCCGAAAAGGCCAAGATTGCGCTTTCTACAGCCCAACAAACCGACATTAATTTGCCCTTTATTACGGCCGACGCTTCCGGCCCGAAACACTTGAATGTAACCCTTACAAGGGCGAAACTCGAGCAGATTACCGAAGACTTGGCAAACCGCACTTTGGCGCCTTTCGAAGCATGCTTAAAAGACGCGGACCTTACAAAGAGCTCTATTAACGAGTTGGTTCTCGTTGGCGGTATGACCCGTATGCCCAAGATTGTTGAAATTGCGGCTCAGTTGGCTGGCAAAGCTCCCCACCAGGGCGTAAACCCCGACGAAGTTGTAGCTCGCGGCGCGGCAATTCAAGGCGGCGTATTGCAAGGCGAAGTTAACGACGTTCTTTTGCTCGATGTAACTCCCTTGACGCTGGCTATAGAAACCGCAGGCGGCGTATCTACTGCAATGATAGACAGAAATACCACAATTCCCGCAAAGAAAAGTCAGGTATTTTCCACCTATTCGGACAATCAAACGGCTGTAGACATCAGGGTATTGCAGGGCGAAAGACCTTTGGCTAAAGACAATAAGCTTATCGGCAACTTCAGGCTCGACGGCATAGCTCCCGCTCCGCGTGGCTTGCCCCAAATCGAAGTAACATTCGATATAGACGCAAACGGCATTTTGCACGTTTCGGCAAAAGACAAGGGCACTGGCAAAGAGCAGAACGTAACAATTACAAACTCCAGCGGTATGTCGAAGGAGGAAATAGAAAAGTTGCGTAAGGAAGCCGAAATGCACGCGGCTGAAGACAACGCCCAAAAAGAGCTTATCGAAACTAAAAACCAGTTGGACAACGCGGTTTACAGTATCGAAAAACAGCTTAAAGACGCAGGCGACAAGGTTCCCGCTGCTTCGAAGAGCAAGATAGACGCCGCCCTTAAAACGGCAAAAGACGTTCTTGCAAAATCGAACGCCACAAAAGAAGAGCTTAAAGCTCAAATCGACGCGTTAACTGCTCTCTTGCAGGCCGAAGCCCAGAACTTGTATCCGCAGGGCGCGGGCGCCCAACAGGCTCAACAAGCCCAACAGGCGCAGTCGCAACAGCAACAATCGTCTTCAGCAAACAAACAAGGCCCCGTAGACGCCGACTTTGAAGTTGTAGACGACGACAAGAAAGACAACAAGTAATTTATAAATAATATTGCAAGAGCCGCAGTTTTGCGAAAAAATCGGCTCTTGCATATTTTTTTAAAACAACAAACAAGAAAAATAACACCATGGCAAAAATAAATATTAAACCTCTCGGCGACCGCGTTTTGGTTAAGCAGGCCGAAGAAAAAGAACAAATCAGGGGCGGAATCATAATTCCCGACGCCGCCAAAGAAAAATCGCAGGAAGCCGAAGTTGTCGCTTTGGGCACGGGCAAGTGCGAAGACGGCAAAACCTTTACATTCGACGTTAAAGTCGGCGACAAGGTTCTAATTTCGAAATACGGCGGCACCGAAGTTAAGATTGGCGACGAAAAGTATTCTTTGTTGCGCCAGGACGACATTTTGGCCGTTATAACAAAATAATAAACCAATAAGGAGAAAATAAATATTATGGCAAAACAACTTTTATTTGATGAAGCCGCAAGAAAGAAAGTTCTTAAGGGCGTAGAAACATTGGCAAGAGCAGTTAAAGTAACGCTCGGCCCCAAAGGCAGAAACGTTCTTATCGACAAGAAATTCGGCTCTCCCACAGTAACTAAAGACGGCGTAACCGTAGCCAAAGAAGTTGAATTGGAAGACCCCTATGAAAATATGGGCGCGCAGATGGTAAGGGAAGTTGCCTCGAAAACTTCCGACAATGCCGGCGACGGCACTACAACGGCAACCGTTTTGGCAGAAGCCATCTACCGCGAAGGATTGCGCAATGTAGCGGCAGGCTCGAACCCCATTTTCCTAAAAAGAGGTATCGACAAAGCTGTAGACGCTGCAACAAAAGAATTGGCAAAGAATTCTAAGCCCGTTAAAGACCGCGAAGAAATCCGCCAGGTTGCCACAGTTTCGGCAAACTGGGACGCCGAAATCGGCAACATCATTGCCGACGCTATGGACAAGGTTGGCAAAGACGGCACAATTACCGTAGACGATTCCAAGACTATCGACACAACTTTGGACGTTGTTGAAGGTATGCAGTTCGACAAAGGCTATTTGTCGCCCTACTTTATCACCAATGCCGAAAATATGGAATGCGTACTCGAAGACGCATACATTCTCATCAACGAAAAGAAAATTTCGAATTTGCAGGAATTGCTCCCCGTATTGCAGTTGGTTGCAAAGTCGGGCAAGCCCCTGTTGGTAATTGCCGAAGACGTAGACGGCGAAGCCTTGGCGGCTTTGGTTGTAAACAAATTGCGCGGCAATTTGAACGTATGCGCGGTAAAAGCCCCCGGCTTTGGCGACAGGCGCAAGGCAATGCTTGAAGATATAGCAATTCTTACAGGCGGCCGTTGCATTACCGAAGACTTGGGCATTAAGCTTGAAAGCGTAGAGCTTGCCGACTTGGGCAAGGCAAAGCGCGTAACAATTGCAAAAGAAAACACAACAATTGTTCAAGGCGGCGGCAAACAGGCCGACATTCAAGCTCGCGTAAAGATTTTGCGCAAGCAGATTGCCGAAACAACCTCCGATTACGACCGCGAAAAGTTGCAGGAACGCTTGGCTAAATTGGCAGGCGGTGTAGCGGTTATCAATGTAGGGGCGGCAACCGAACCCGAAATGAAGGAAAAGAAAATGAGGGTTGAAGACGCCTTGCACGCAACAAGAGCGGCTGTCGAAGAAGGTATCAGCGCAGGCGGTAGCGTAGCGTTGCTTAGAACGGCTTCGGCAATCGAAAAGATGCAGCTTGAAGGCGACGAATTGGTTGGCGCACAGATTGTACGCAGGGCAATAGAAGCTCCTCTCCGCCAGTTGTGCTTGAATGCAGGCGAAGAAGGTGCCTTGGTTGTAAAAGAAGTTTTGAAGGGCAAGGGCGCAATGGGCTACAACGTAGCTACAGGCAAGTTCGAAGACCTTATCAAAGCGGGCGTTGTTGATCCTACCAAGGTAACTCGTGAAGCTTTGCAAAACGCAGCCAGCGTTGCGGCATTGTTGCTTACAACCGAATGTATGATTACCGAAAAACCCGAAGAAAAACCCGCGGCTCCTGCAATGCCTCAGGGCGGAATGGACGGAATGTACTAATTCGGTAGTACCTAACGCATAAATATTTCGCGGGCAAAGTGCAAAACCTTTGCCCGCGTTTATTTGGCTTGATTATATTTTTGTTGAAATATTTTCGGGCAAGTATAGAACTTTTAATTTTAATTTATACAAAGATATGCCTACATACGATTATCATTGCGACAACTGCAAAAAGGATATGGAAATTTTCCATTCTATGAACGACAAACCGCGCAAAAAGTGCCCCTATTGCGGGAAAAACACCTTGCGTAAAATAATAGGCGAAGGCGCAGGCATAATATTCCACGGTTCGGGCTACTACCAAACCGACTACAAAAACAAAAAGTAAATCTTTTCTACGCTATCTTTTGCAAAAAAGCCCCCAATTTTTATTTGCGGGGCTTTTTGTTTTTTGTGCAGGGGTTCTGCGCCGGCGGTGCAAAAATATTTCTTGCTTATTGTATCTGCCTAATTTCGGGGTGCGCCCTTCTTAGCGATATGGTAATTTTTGTGCCGTGGCCTACTTTGCTTTCTATCGAAATTTTGCCGTTGTGCGCTTTTACTATGTTTTCGACAATAAGCATTCCAAGCCCGTTGCCGTTTGCCTTGCTTGTAAAATAAGGCTCGAAAATTCGGGTAAGGTCTTTCGCCGAAATTCCGCAACCCGTATCGCAAAACACCAAATTTAAAAATTCGTCGTCGAAAGATGTTTTTATTGTAATTTGCCCGTCGGCACCTATTGCCTCTATCGAGTTTTTAAGCAAATTAAAATATAGCTGGCGCAAAAGTGCTTCGTCGGCAAAAACCGTGGGTAGCTGAGATGGAACTTGTATGTCGGCTGCAATGTTAGAGTCTTGCAGCTGCGCCTGCAGCGATTTTACAGTTTCTAGCAAGGGCTTAAGCGCGTCGCATTCTACAAGCAACGCCTTTTGCGGGCGCACCGCCTTTAAAAAGTTTTTTATTATAGAGTCTAGCCGGCTTATTTCGCTGCGGCAAATGCCTATGCTGTCTGAAATTTTTGCCTTTAAAGCTTCGTCGTCTATCTTTGCGGCAAGCCTGTTTATAAGCTGCAAGTGTATGCCCATAGAGTTTAACGGGTTGCCTATTTCGTGCGCTATTGCCGAGGCTAGCTTTAAAATAGAGTTTATCCTTTCGTTGTCTATGGTCTCCTTTTCGGAAAGTTTTTCCTTTGTAGCGTCCGAAAGTATTATAACACAAAGTGGCTCTTCGTTGGCAAATTCGCTTTCTAGCGGAACAATGTAGGCCTTTAGATAGCGCGGAACAGGATAGCTTATCTGAAACTCTTTTGTTATCGGCGAAAGCGAGCTGCGCACCGAATCCAAATCGGGCTTTAAGTCGGGTATTATTTTAAAAATGGGGTAGCTTTCGAAATTGTCGGGCATAGAAAGCGTTTTTTTTGCCGTTTCGTTTGCAAACGAAATTGAATTGTCTAGCGCCATAACAAGCACGGATTCGTGCAGGGCGTTAAAAACCGCGTCTAGCCTAAACAGTTTTTTAGACAAATTTCGGTTAATTCTAAGCAAATCGGCAAGCTTGCCGTCTTTATCCAACTTGGCCATAGTTTGCATATAATCGATAAAATTTCTGCGCCAAGCAAGAGAATTGTTTTGCAAGAAGCTTTGCTTTTGTTAAAGTTTATGTAAATTTTTTACATAATATAATAAGAGGAGTTCGTATGAATATATTGGTAGTTGGCGGCGCAGGCTATATAGGCAGCCATTGTGTAAGACAGTTAAAAGCGGCGGGGCACCGCCCCGTTGTGTTAGATAGCCTTGTTTACGGACATAAAGAGGCGCTAGACGCCGATGTTTCGTTCTATCAAGGCGACATTTCCGACAAGGGGCTAGTTTCTGCAATCTTAAAGCGCGAAAATATCGATTTGGTTATGCACTTTGCCGCCTTTATAAACGTTGGCGAAAGCGTAAGCAACCCGGTTAAATACTACGAAAACAACTTTGTTGCAACGGCGCGCTTAATAGAAACGATGATTGAAAACAACGTGCTAAAATTCGTGTTTTCGTCTACATGCGCAACCTACGGCGTTCCGCAAAAGCTCCCCCTTTCGGAGGCGCACGGCCAGTTGCCGATAAACCCCTACGGGCAAACAAAGCTAGACGTTGAAAACTTTTTAAAGGCATGCGGCAAAGCCTACGGGCTAAGTGCGGTTGCCCTTCGCTACTTTAACGCAAGCGGAGCCGCCGAAGACGGCACAATAGGCGAAGATCACTCGCCCGAAACACACTTAATACCCTTGGCAATTAAGGCCGCAACGGGCAAAGTAGGCGCGCTAAAAGTTTTTGGCACCGACTACGACACCCCCGACGGCACCTGCCTAAGAGACTATATTCATGTAGACGACCTAAGCCGCGCGCACATTGCAGCTTTCGAAAAGCTTAACGAAAAGGGCAAATTCTTTGCCTACAATTTGGGTACTGGCACACCCAACTCGGTTATGGAAATAATTAAGGGCGTAGAGGAAATTACAGGGCTTAAAGTTCCCTACGAAACGGCTCCGCGCCGCGCGGGCGACCCCGCCGCCTTGTATGCCGATTCTTCAAAAGCCCAAAAAGAGCTTAATTGGAAAATTAAATATACAAACGTAAAAGACATTATTGCCACAGCGTGGAAATGGCATAAATCGCATCCCGAAGGTTTTAATAAGTAAGATGGAAATTATCGAAAAATTTAAAAAGGCGGGGCAAGCGCAGGTTTTCGATTTTTTTGAAGACCTAACCGACGCCCAAAAAAAATCGCTGCTAGACGACTGCTCGCAAATAGACTTAAACGAGTTTGAAGGTCTTTGCAAAATGCTTAACGGTGCCCAACCTAAAAGCGCAATAGACTACAACAAATTGCAGGCAGCCCCCTACATTGCCAACCCCGAAAACGGAGGCGACGTCTCTTTGTGGGAAGATGCAGCCAAAGTTGGGGCCGCCGCAATTTCGCGCGGCGAGCTTGCCTGCTTTGTGGTTGCCGGCGGGCAGGGTACACGCTTGGGCTACAACGGCCCAAAAGGCACCTACAAAGCAACTCCCATAATGCACAAAAGCCTGTTTCAGGTTTTTGCCGAAAAAATTTTAAGGGCTTCGCAAAAATACGGAGTTAAAATTCCGTGGCTTATAATGACAAGCCATATAAACGACGAGGCCACCCGCGCACATTTTGAAGAAAACAACTTTTTTGGCCTTGATAAAAACGACGTTATTTTCTTTAAGCAGGGCAGAATGCCCGCGGCTACGGCCGACGGCAAAATTATAATGGAAGACAAGGGCAAGATAGCCCTTTCGCCCGACGGCCACGGTGGCAGCTTGCGCGCAATAGTAAAAAGCGGCGCGCTGGACGAATTAAAAAAGCGCGGCGTAAAATACCTAAGCTATTTTCAGGTAGACAATCCCATTGTTAACATTGTAGATGAAGCGTTTTTGGGCTTTCACATAAAGGGAGCTTCGGATATGTCGTCGAAAATGATTCCCAAAGCATATCCGCTTGAAAAGGTTGGGCATTTTTGCATGTACGAGGGGCGTCTTAACGTTGTCGAATATTCCGACTTGCCCGAAAGTATGCAGCAGCTTCGCAATGCCGACGGGTCTTTGAAGTTTGTTGCAGGCAGCGTTGCAATTCACGTTATATCGCTAGACTTTGTGGAAAAGTGCGGCAAAAATTCTACCTTGCCATTCCATATTGCGCACAAGAAAATTCCCTATATAGACAAAAACGGGCAAAAGATTAAGCCCGAAAGCCCCAACGGTTATAAGTTTGAAATGTTTGTTTTCGACGCCCTGCCTATGGCGAACAACCCCGTAATTATAGAGGGCGTAAGGCGCGAGGAATTTTCGCCCATAAAGAATGCCGAGGGCAAAGATTCGCCCCGTACCAGCAAAAAAGACCAGGAAAAGCAGTTTGCATATTGGCTAGGGCAAGTTGGCGTAAACATTGCTGTAGACGCTGACGGCGTGCCCTTGCACGATTTGGAAATAAGCCCGCTTTTTTCCTGCAACTTTGCCGATTTTAAATCGCAGTGGGCAAAGCTAAAGCCTAGTGTTGATTTTTCGAAACCGCAGTATTTGCAGTAGCGTAAAATAAAATTTTTGCAAACGCCCTTCCGATTTTTATTTGGTTGGGCGTTTTTTTTGCATAAATTTTTTGCGAAATATTTTGCATAAAAAAAGCGTTTGCCAAGGGTTGGCAAACGCTTTTTGTTTTGGGGTTCCCTCTAAAAAACTAGAGCTTTTCGGGGGTGGTTTTCGTAAGCGTTTCGTATGTAAAGTGAATGTCGCCTGCGTTCTTTTCGACGGGAATTTCCGCCGAAATTTTTACGCTTTCGTTCGGCAAAAGGTTAAAGAAGCCGTCCGAAAAATATGCGGGCAAAATCCTTTCGCCCTTGGCGCTGCGGGCGTTTAGTTTTACCGACGACGCCGTAAACGAGCTTTTGTTTTTAAGGGTAAATTCGTAAACGGCAAAGCCGTTCTTTTTGCTTTCCTTAATTTTGCCGTCTATTGCCAATTCGGGCTTGCCAACGCTTAGCATTGCCCTTCTGTCGGAGGGGTTTTTCGGGTTTTTCCAATAGTCGTTTTGCGCCAAAATTTGCCCCGACTTTTCGAGTGTTGTTCTAATTAAAACGCACTCGTTTAAGTTTTCGGGGAATTCAACCTTAAAGGTTTCGGTTTTGTCGTTCGCCAAAAGCGTTGCCGCTTGCGATTTTTGCCAAAGCAGTTCGCCCTTTGCCGAATATACTTTTGCCGAAACCGTAATGTCGGGCATAGATTCAAAGTTGTTGTTTACGGCAACCACTTTAAAGTCGCTTAAATTCATTTGAATATGTATCGGCTGGCAGGCTTTCATTGTGCCGAAATATGCGCCCGTAGTTTCGTAGTCCCACGAATATGTCTGCCAAGTCATGCTAGGCCATGCGGGGTGGCTCATCCACAGCATAAGGCCCGTTGTGTCGTCCCACAAATGCGCAAAGCGGCCTTCAAACATTGCCCTGTAAGACTCGTAGTTAAGCACCTGCGCCTTTGCGCAAAATTCGGCTTCGTTTTTGCTTTTTTTGCCGAAGTCGTCTTCAAGCGCGCTGTAATATTCCTGTCTAAAGTGGCCGTTGTGCAGGTCGTGGTGAACCCATGTGTCGCTTACAGGCCAAAGGTCTTCTTTTGGTATAAAGCTGCGAACCGTTTCCGCTGTAGGTATCGAAAAGCTGCCAATTTCGGTGTTAAAACCGCGGCTTGTGCCGCCATAGTAAAAGGCTGCATCTTTAAAATAGCGGTATGGGCCGCTGGTTCTCATATTCACAAAGCGCGAGTTTGGTATGTAGTAGCGCGTGCCGTCGCATTCGGCAATAAGTTTTGCCAAGTCGGCGTTAAGCTCTTCGGTTACATAGCCCTCGTTTTTCGGACACCAAAATACTATAGACGGGTGATTTCTGTAGCGCAAAACAACATCTTTTGCGTTTTCAACAAACAATGCTTCGTCTTGCGCCCTTAGGTTGTAGTTTTGGGTAGACGACCAAAAATCGTTCCAAACAAGCATTCCGTATTCGTCGCAAAGTTCGTAGAATTCCTCCTGTGTTGTTTCGCCCGTCCAGTTGCGGATTATATTAAAGTTTTGCCTCTTTTGAAGTTCGAAGTAGGGGATTAACTTTTCGCGCGAAATGCGTTTCATCGCGTCGTCTATGCCCCAGTTGCCTCCCTTTACAAACACCTTTTTGCCGTTTATTTTAACAATCAAATACGGCGTTTTTTCGGTTGAGGGGGTAAAGGCGCTTAAATTGGCGTCTTTTAAAACTTTGGGGGCAACCATTCTGTCGGCAACTTCGCGGCGTTTGGAATTGTCGAATGGCGAAGTTTTGTTTTTGTAGCCCTCTATGGGGTTAAATTCGGCAAAAAATCCGTTCTTTTCGGGAAGGTCTACCATCATCAAATAGCTGATTTCCCTTACGCCGAAGCGCACAAGCTTTTTGTCGCTTACAACGCCGTTTTCGGAAACCGAAATATCGGCAAAATACAGGTTCTGCTCGCCCATATTGTTTGGCCACCAAAGCTTGGGGTTTTGCATTTGCATTTCAAATTCAACGTCTTTGCTTTCGTTTGCCTTAAGCGAAACCGATTTTTCGAGCGTTTTGCCGTCTATTGTGCATTTAACTGTAAATGTCTTTTTTGTGTTAGATTTGTTCGATACGGGAATGCTTGCCGAAATTTTTGCCAAGTTGCATTCGGGCAAATTTAAGTCGGTTTTTACAAAGGCGTCGCCAATAGAGGCGGAATTTGTAAATTTAATTTCTATGTCGCGCCAAATGCCGCTGTTGCGGTCGCGTATGGTGGGTATCCAGTCCCAGCCCTCCGAGCATATAAAAGTTGGGCCGTCGAGGCACATTGTGCCGCCGTTGGGGCCTTGGCCAGAGCGGTCGGATTCTTCATGGGCAATGCCAACATTTGGCGGCGGGCATACCCTTATTGCCAAAATGTTTTTGCCGCTTTTGTTTACAATGTTTGTTATATCGAAATAGCCCCTTATAAATGCGCCCTTTGTTTGCCCAAGCTTTTTACCGTTTAGCCAAATGTCGGCTTTGTAGTTTATGCCGTTAACAACAAGCTGTATGTTTTCGCCTTTGTTTGCAAGGTCGCCCAGTTCAAACTCGGTTCTAAAGAACCAGTTTTTGCGGCATATTGTATCGGGAATGTAAAAGTTGTTTAGCCCATAGTAGGGGTTGGGGTATACGCCGCTATCTACCAAAGTTTGCAAAATGGTTCCCGGGACGGTTGCGTTAAATTCGTTTTCGCCCGCCGAAAAATTGTCGGCAAAAATGTTTGTCGGCGAAGACACAACGCAGTCTTCTTCGAACATAGTCCAGCCGTCTCTTAACGCAAACGAGTTGTGCGATTTTTCCACAAACTTGTTTTGCGTCTTAACAAAGGGTTTGCGCTGCGAAGTTTGCGGGGCTGCCTTTGCTTTTGGCAGCATATCCTGCGTTTGCGCCCTGCGCAGCCCGAAGTTGTCTGCGGCAAAAGCCGTTGCCGTAGAAAGCGAAGCAAACGCCAATGCCGATATTAGAGTTTTTGTTTTCATCATATATTTTTGTCGTTAACCTATTTTGCCGCGAACGTACGCGGCGTTTAATAGGCAGAAAACTACGCCAAAACTCTGAAGCTGTCAAAATATTTTGCCAAAGCAATGGCCTCTTTTTTTACAAAAACAAAAAAAGCACCAACAAGCAAAAAAGCTATAATGGTGCTTTGTGGGTAAATGTTTAAAACTTTTTATTTAAGCGCGTAGGCCGCAAGCGAAAGGGCGGCAAAGTCGCCTATATTTTCGCCGAGGGCTGCGGGCAAAACCTTGCAAACCTTTGCGGCAACCGGCAAGGCCTCTTTGTCGATAACCTTTTTTGCCTCGCTCCACAAAAGCTTTTTAGACCTTGTGAATATGCTGCCAATAATAACCGCCTGCGGGTTTAGTATGTCGATTATCATCGAAAGGCCTATGCCAAGATAGTGTCCGCTAATTGCGTATACTTCCTTTGCAAGGGTGTCGCCTTTGTCGGCGCAGTCGGCAATAACTTTTGCGTTAATGTCGTTTAAAGCCGAAAGGTCTTTGCAAAATGCCACCGATTGACCCATTTGCAATTCTTCCATAGCTTTCATCTTGCCTATTTGCGCAATGCCGCTGCCGCTGCAAAAACCTTCAAACGAGCCGCATTTGCCGTAGCCCGTGCCGCCGAAATCGGCAAGCCTTACGTGGCCCACTTCGCCCGCATTGTCGTTTGTGCCCGAATAGAGCTTGCCGTCTAAAATAAGGCCTGCGCCCAACCCCGTGCCGAAAGTCATAAACACGACGTTGTCTAGCCCGCGCCCTGCGCCGAATTTCCATTCGGCCAAAGCGCATGCGTTTGCGTCGTTCTGCAAAAGGGTTTTAACCCCGAATTCCTTTTCAAAAGCCTTTACAATTTCTATATTGTTCCAGCCCGGTAGGTTCGGGGGCGACATAACAACGCCTCTTTTGCTGTCTAGCGGCCCGCCGCAGCTTATGCCTATGGCGGAAATGTCCGACTTAGTCAGTTTTGCCTTCTTTAAAATCTTTTTAGAGACTTCAAAGAACGTGTCTATAGTTTTTTTCGGGTTGCCGACAAAAGTTGCAAACTTTTCCTTTGCGGAAATTTTAATGTTTTCCTTTTCGTCGAGAACGCCGAGGGTAACGGCGCATTTTGTGCCGCCAACGTCTATCCCCAATAAGTATTTAGCCATAATAAACTATTTGCACATTTCAAACTCGAGCACGCCGCCGTTCATAACGTCTTTGTGCGAGATTGTCTTTTTGTTGTAGGGTTTGCCGTTAAGTTTTACCGCCTTAACGTATTTGTTTTCCTTAGAGAAATTGTGGGCAATAATTTCGAACTTCTTGCCGTCTTTAAGGTTTATAACCGCTTTTTCAAGCTGGGGTGCGCCCAAAACATATTCCGCCGAAATGGGGCTTACGGGGTAGAAACCCATTGCCGAGAATATGTACCATGCGCTCATTTGGCCGCAGTCGTCGTTGCCGCAAAGGCCGTCGGGCTTGTTTAGGTAGAATTTGTCGAAAACTTCCCTTACCAATTCCGCCGTTCTGCGGGGCTGGTCGGCCAAGGCAAAGAGGTATACAATGTGGTGGCTGGGCTCGTTGCCGTGAACGTATTGGCCGATTAAGCCGGTAATGTCGGAGCTTTTGCGTGCGTTCTTGTTGCTGTCTTCGGCAACAAAAAGGTGGTTAAGCCTTTCGCAAAACGCTTCGTTCGAGCCGAAAAGCTTTATAAGCCCCATCGGGTCGTGTTGAACGTGCCAGGTATACTGCCAGGCGCTGCCTTCGGTGTAGTCGCCGCCAAAGGTTTCGGCATGCGAGAATTGGAAGGGGCTAAAGGGTTCTCTCCAGTTGCCCTTGCTGTCGCGGCCGCGCATAAATTTTGTGGTAGGATCAAACAGGTTTTTGTAGAAGTTCGAACGCTTTGTAAAGTGTTCTTCAATGAACTTGTTGCCCAAAACTTTTGCCGAAGCTGCCACGCATGCGTCGTTATATGTTGCCTCCATTGTAGACGAAACCGATTCGGTTTTCATTACGTCGAAGGGAAAATAGCCGCATTTTTCGTAGTCTATCCAAGGCGACTTTTTGTGGGGAACGGTAGAGGAAACTACCATTGCATCTAACGCCTTTTGGCGGTCGAAACCGTTAAAGCCCTTAACTATTGCTTCGCCTAATACGCTTATTGCGTGATTGCCTATCATGCAATGTGTTTCAAAGCCCCAATATACGTTGACCGGCAAATAGCCCTTTGTTTCGTAGTGGGCAAGCATATCGTTTATAAACATGTCCACCTTTTCGGGCGTCAAGATTGTGTAGAGGGGGTGGGCCGCCCTGTAGGTGTCCCACAAGCTCCAAGAGCTATGATAGCTTTTTGTAGGCGACTTTTTAACTTGGCCGTTTGTTGCCGTATAAGAGCCGTCCACATCGCACAAATTGTTGGGTTGCACAAACAAGTGATACATGCTTGTGTAGAAGTTTTCTAGCGAAGCTTCGTCGCCCCTGACGTCTATTAGCCCCAAAATTTTGTTCCACTTTGCCTTGTTGTTTGCAACGGTTTGCTTAAAGTTCCAGCCGTCCAGCTCGCTTTTCATATTAAGCTTTGCGCCTTCTTTAGATGCGGTAGACATTGCAATTTTTACCCTAAGCGTTTCGCCCTTCTTTAATCCGAACTGCAAAGCCCATTTGGGGGCTTTTTCGGTTGGCGCACCCATTTTTACTTGGGTAAGCTTTAAAATGGGTTTGTCGAAAACAACGTAAAAATAAACTTTGCGGTTTGTGAAGCCCGCCGTTCTTACATAGCCAGAAATTGCATTTGGAGCATTGTCGTTAAGCAACGCCGAAATTTCGCCGAAAAGCGTTGTGGGTTTTACGGTTTCAGTGTCGATAGAGCATTCCAACACACGGCGCGCAGGGTTGCCGCCCATACCGCTTTGGAAGTTAAAGAAAAGCCCCCCGTTGTCTTCGTCGAACTTAATTTCGTAGAAGGCGACTCGTTCGGTTGCGGTAATGTTTACCTCTGCTTTCGCGTCGTCTAGGTATACTTTATACAGGCCTATTTCCGAGCTCTCGTTTTTCTTGTCGAACGCGCTTTTATACGACTTTTTAACGGGGTCGCCAACAAATGGCATAAAGGCAACGTCGCCAAAGTCGGGGCAGCCCGTGCCGTTCATGTGTGTTTGTCCGAAAGAGATTATGGCTTTGTCGTCGTAATTATAGCCGCTGCAGTATTTCCAGCTATATTGGCCTGTTTCGGGCCCGGGCTGGACCAAGCCGAAGGGCATTGTAGGCCCCGGGAATGTGTGTCCTACATAGGCGGTTCCCACAAAGGGTTTTACATACTGTGCGGGATTTTCCACCCCAAAGCAACCAGCCGCGGCAATTATTGCCGAAGCAAACAATGCAGTTGTTTTCAATTTCATATATAATTTTCCTCTAGTTGTTATTTCAAATTCTTTTCAATATATTCAATTAAGATGTGCAATACCATTGTGTGCACTTCCTGCACTCTTGCGCCCGTGTTAGAGGGCACTACAATCTCAAAGTCGGCCTTGCCTTTGCAAATGCCGCCGCTTTTGCCGGTAACTAAAAAGGTTTTTACGCCCATTTGCTTTGCCTGCTCTATTGCGTTAAGCTGGTTTTTTGAATTGCCGCTAGAGCTGAACAAAACAAGCAAGTCGCCCGCTTTGCCGAAGGCTTCAAGCTGGCGCGAAAAAAGGTTGTCGTAGCCGAAATCGTTTGCAATGCAGGTTATTGCGGTAGGGTCGGCATTCAACGCCAAGCCGCGCAGAGCTTTGCGGTTGTTCTTATATCTGCCCGAAAGCTCTTCGGCCAAATGCATGGCGTCGGCCGCGCTGCCGCCGTTGCCGCACGAAAATATTGTGCCGCCATTATTTATACATTCGCTTGCATACAAAGCCGCCTTTTCGATTTCGGGGGCAAGTGCTTTTGCGCTTTCCAAAACGGCGCGCAGTTCGTCTATTTGTGTTTCTATAAAATTAGCCATAGTGTTATTATTAAGTATTAAACGATTTATAGGTTAATCGAAAAAAATTGCGATACAAGCTTTTTTTATCGAGTGCCGCAATTTTTTATAAAAGAGCCGTTTTTCGGGCGTTGCAAGCGCAAGGCTCTATGCAAATTTTTGTTTAAAACGTTTTTACTTTTCCAGCTTTTCAAGGAACAGCTTTACCGCCTTTTCGGGGTTGTTCGGCTCTTGCGCCAAAGCCTTGATAAATGCGCTGCCTATGATAACGCCCGAAGAGTATTTGTTTGCCTTGTCCTTTGTCTTTTTGTTCGAAATGCCGAAGCCTATAAGGCGTTTGTTTTTCAGGTTCATATCGCTAATTCGTTTAAAATATGCGCACTGCTTTTCGTCGAAATCGTCTTTTGTGCCCGTTACCGACGCGCTCGAAACCATATAGATAAACGAATCTGTTGCGTTGTCTATGGCCCTTATCCTTTCGTCGGAGCTTTCGGGGCTAATTAGCATAACAATTTTTATACCGTATTTTTCGCACAGGGCTTTGTAGTCGCGCTCGTACTCCTCAAGCGGCAGGTCGGGCAAAATCATGGCCGAAATGTTGCTCTCTTTGCACATCTTTAAGGTGTTTTCAAAACCGTAGTGCACAACCAAATTCAAATAGGTCATTAAAATTAAAACGGCATTCGTGTTCTTTAGCGCTTTAAGCTGCTCGAACATAAGCTGGGTTGTCATACCGTTTACAAGGGCCAAATGCGAGCTTTCCTGAATGGTTTGCCCGTCGGCAATGGGGTCGGAAAAGGGCAGGCCTATTTCTATAAGGTCTACGCCGTTTTTGTCGAGGGCTTCTATTATCTTTGTCGTGTCGTTTAGGTTCGGGTAGCCGGCGGTAAAATATACCGAAAGCAGGTTTTTGTCTTTTTTTGCAAGCAGTTCGTTTAATTTATTCATAATTTTATCCTCTAATTTCTTTTATAAATTTTTTCAGTTTGTCGCAGTCTTTTAGTTTTAGTTCGTTTTCGAAGCGGCTGTTTAAATCTACTCCGAAAAGCATTTTGTTTTTTATTCCCAAAATGTTTTTCGCATCGTTCTCGCAAATGCCACCGCTTAAAAAGAAGGGCAAACGCCATCGGTATCGGGCAAGCAAATCCCAGCCAAATTTTTGCCCGCTGCCGCCGTAGGTGCTGCACTTGGTATCTAGCAAAGCATAGTCGCAAACCGAAGTATAGGGCTCTATTTTTTCTAAATCGCCTTCGTCCGAAATTTGAAACGCCTTTATTACGGTAAAGCCAAGTGCCCTTGCCTCTTTGCAAAAATCCGGGCTTTCGCTGCCGTGAAGCTGCACGGTTTTAATGTCTCTTTCTGTGCAAATTTTGCGGATATTTCCGATAGATTCGCCCACAAAAACGCCGACTTTTTGCGCGGCCTTAAAATTTTTTATAAAATCTATGTTAAGGACAAACGCGTTGCGGGGCGACTTTTCGTAAAAGATAAAGCCAAGCATGTCGGGGCAAAGCGTCGATATTTTCTCGACGTTTTCGGCGTTTTTCATTCCGCAAATCTTTATTTTCATTCCTTTAAAAATTCTGCAATTGTTTGCGCGGGGTTTTGGCTGCGCATAAGAGTTTCGCCTATAAGGAACGCCGAAAAGCCCGCATTCTTCAATTCGCGTATGTCTTCGGGCGTTTTTATAGAGCTTTCGGCAACCTTAACAAAGTTTCTGCCAATAAGGTTAACCAAATCTTTTGCGCTTTGAAACGAGCACTTAAAGTTTGCCAAGTTGCGGTTGTTTACGCCTGCCAAATCTGAAGATTCGGGCAGCTTTTCAATCTCTAAAACATCGTGCAACTCGGTTAAAACCTCCATTCCCAATCCGTGGGCAATGTCGGCGTAGTCTTTGCATTGGGTTTTGCTTAGGGCTGCCGCTATTAGCAGAACAAAGTCGGCGCCCAAAGCCTTTGCCTGGTAGATTTGGTATTCGTCTACAACAAAGTCTTTGCGCAAAACGGGAATGTTTGCGAGCTTTCTGGCGCAAAGCAGGTCGTTTGCCGAGCCTCCAAAAAACACATTGTCGGTAAGCACCGAAAGGGCGGCTGCCCCGCCTTTTATATATTGCGGAATTTGCGTTTCGGGAGAGGCGTTCGGGGCAATGTCGCCCTTTGAGGGCGACTTGCGTTTAAATTCGCAAATAAGCGAGGTTTTGTTTTTTAAAAACAATGCCTTCGGCGAAATGCACTTTCTCGAAAAATATTCAAAACCGCCAAAGTCCGCAATACCCACTCTTTTTTTGTCGGCTGCAACTTCGGCTTTTTTGTTTTCCAAAATGGTTTCGAGAATGCTCATTTGTTTATCTCCAAATATTTTTTAAAGCAAGCCAACGCCTTTTTGCCGCGCAGGCTTTCGCGCGCAATTTCAAGACATTCGGCAAAGCTTTTGTTTTTTTCGAGTATGCCTATTGCGGCCGCCGAATTTGCCAAAACGCAATTTTCCTGCTGTGGCGTTGCGTTGCAGTTTAAAACGTCTATAAAAATTTCCTTTGCAATTTGCGCGTTGCTTTGGCAGCCCAAATCGCTTTGTTTGCAGCGCGGCAGCCCCAAGTCTTCGGGGGTAAAAACGCCTTCGTTTTTAGACGATGCAATTTTGAATTTGCCCGTAAGCGAAATTTCGTCGTAGCCGTCTAGCGAGTGCACAATGGCGTAGTTGTCTACCGTGTTTTCGAGTATGTATTTATAGAGCCTTACAAGCTTTAGGCTGTATACGCCAAGCAGCATATTTTTGGGCTTAAGCGGGTTTAGCAGGGGGCCCAACAGGTTGAAGAATGTTCTTACTCCAAGCTCTTTTCTTGCCGAGGCAACAACCTTTAACGCCGAATTGAAAAGGGGAGCGTGCATATAAAGCATATTCGATTCGTCTAAAGAACGTTGCAGAATGTCGGGGTTGTTTGTGAATTTAGCTCCGCAGTTTTCAAGCGCGTTCGAAGCGCCGCTTGCCGAGCTTGCGCCGTAGTTGCCGTGCTTTACAACCTTGTAAGAAGCCCCCGCCAAAACGAAGCACGACAAAGTAGAGATATTGAAAGTGTCTTTGCCGTCGCCGCCCGTGCCTACAATGTCTACCGCGTTGTCGGCGTTTATGTTAAGCTTGGTTTGCGTTTCGCGTATTGCCGCCGAAAAGCCCGAAAGCTCTTGCGGGGCAATGGCGCGCATAAGGAAAACCGACATAAACGCAGCCAGCTGCGCGTTGTTGTAGCCGTGGGTGGAAACGCCAAGCATTACGTTTTTTGCCTCGTCAAAACTTAGCGTTTTGCCCGAAAAAAGTTTTGTTAAAATAGCCTTCATTTTTTTAAAGCTTTAAAAAGTTGTCCAATATCTTGGCCCCTTCGGGGGTAAGTATAGATTCTGGGTGAAATTGCAGCCCGAATACGTTGTATTGTTTGTGGCGCAACGCCATAATTTGCCCGTTTTCTTCAACGGCGCTAATTTCGAGGCAGTCGGGGAAGTTTTCTTTGGATACCACCCACGAATGGTATCTTCCCGCCAAAAATCCGTCGCTTAAACCGCTAAACAGCGGGTTTGTTTTTGCGATTTTCATTTGCGACTGCACCGCGTGAAATGGGCGGCTTAGGTTTTCGAGCTTTGCGCCGAAAACTTCGCCTATTGCCTGGTGGCCTAGGCATACGCCCAAGATTGTTTTTGTGGGGGCAAGCTCTTTTATTGCGCTTTCCATAACGCCCGCGTCTTTGGGGATTCCGGGGCCGGGCGAAAATATTATCTTGTCGAACTTTTTCATTTCTTCGACCGATATTTTGTCGTTTCGCACAACGCTTAGGTTTTCTATGCCAAGCTCCCTAAGAGCGTTTGCAATGTTGTATGTAAAAGAGTCGTAGTTGTCGAACAAAAGGGTTTTCATTTTGCTATTCCTCCGAAGCTTTGTCGAGAGCCGCCATTAAAGCTCCAAGTTTGTTGTTTATTTCCTGCAATTCGCTTTCGGGTTTACTGTCTACAACAATGCCCGCGCCCGCCTTAAAGTATAGCGTGTTGTTTTTGCTAAAGAATGTCCTTATGGTTATTGCCTGGTTTAAGTCGCCGTTAAAGCCTATAAACCCAATGCAGCCGCCGTATACCGAACGCCTGTCGTCTTCAAGCTCGTCTATAATCTGCATAGCCTTGATTTTTGGCGCGCCGCTTAGCGTGCCGGCGGGGAACGCGTCGGCGAGAACGTCTAGCTTTTTGTCGGGGCTCGGCACTTTTGCCGACACTCTCGAAACCATATGTATCAGGTGCGAGTAGTATTGAATTTGCTTTAAAAATTCCACTTTAGTGTGCAGGCAGCTTCTCGAAAGGTCGTTGCGCGCCAAATCAACAAGCATTGTGTGCTCCGAATTTTCCTTCGGGTCTTTTAAAAGGGCGGCGGCCAAAAGCGAATCTTTTTCGTCGTTGCCCGTTCTTTTGAATGTGCCCGCAATGGGGTCTATGCTAGCGGTATCTCCCACAATTTTTAGATGCGTTTCGGGCGAAGACCCGAAAATTCTAAAATCGCCGAAGTCGAAATAAAAAAGGTATGGCGAGGGATTTATGCGGCGCAAGGCGCGGTATACTTTAAAGTCGTCGCCCTTAAAACGCGTGTTAAACCCGCGCGAAATTACTATCTGGAAAATGTCGCCAAGCTTTATCCTTTTTATTGCCTCGGCAACGTTTTGCATAAACTTTTCGCCCGAAGTTTCGTAGTTGGGAGAGCCAACTCTTTCAAACGAATATTCGGCAAAACTGTTGTTGTGGATAACCGCCAAAAATTCGTCCATTTGCGAGGCTTCGCCTTCGGGCAGGTTTTCTACAACAACAAGCTCGTTGTTAAAATGGTTTAACGAAACCGTAAAGCGGTATAAAACGTAGTACATTTCGGGGGCGTCCTTTTCGTTGGGCGCGCGCTTTGCGAATTTTACGGCGTCGAAATGCTCGGCGCAGTCGTACGAAGTGTAGCCGAAAAACCCGTTCGATGGCAGGGGGTTGCCGCCTTCGAATTTGTAGTTTGCCAAATATTTTTTTAGCAGCGATACCGCGGGCGTTTCGTCTTGCACGGTTTCGCGTGCGGTTTCGCCGTTCGGATACGCCGTTTCGCACACGTTTTTGTCGAGCTTAAAGTGGCCAATGGGCTTTGCGCACACAAAAGAATAGCTGTTGTTTTGTGTGTGAAAATCCGAGCTTTCAAGCAGTGCCGACTTTTCGCCGATATCCCTGATTTTTAGGTAGAGCCCTACGGGCGTTTGCAAGTCGCCCGCAATTTTGCGTACAATTTGGGTAAGTTTAACCATTTTATTTAACAACCTTTCTGTTTGCCAAGTATGTTGGCATATCCTTGTCGCCGCGGCCGGATACGTTTACAACCACAATGTCGGTTGGTTTAAATGCAATCTTTTCGAGCATTGCAAGGGCGTGCGCCGATTCAAGCGCGGGAATAATGCCCTCTTTTAGCGTCGCCAAATAGGCGGCCTGCAGGGCTTCGTCGTCGTTTACGGCGCAGGGCGTCATTTTCTTTTCCTTTGCCAAATATGCGTGAAGCGGACCAATGCCAGGGTAGTCTAGCCCCGCCGAAATCGAATAGGGCTCTATTACCTGACCGTTTTTGTCTTGAATTACAATGCTTTTAGAGCCGTGCAAAACGCCGAGGCTGCCCAATGCCAAAGTTGCAGCACTTTTGCCAGTTTCTACGCCCATGCCGCCCGCTTCGGCCGCTATAAGCTTAACTTTTGGATTGTCCAAAAAGTTGTAGAAAGCGCCCGCCGCGTTGCTGCCGCCGCCTACGCAGGCAATTACATAGTCGGGGTAGTCGCGCCCCTCTTTTTCGAGAAGCTGCTTTTTTATCTCTTCGCTTATAACCGACTGAAACTTCGCCACAAGTTCGGGGTAGGGGTGCGGGCCTACAACCGAGCCTATAAGGTAGTAGGTGTCGGGGTTGCAGCACCAGTATCTTATTGCCTCGTTTGTAGCGTCTTTAAGGGTTTTGTTGCCGCTTGTAACCGAGTATACTTTTGCCCCCAGCATTTGCATTTTTTCTACATTTGCCTTTTGGCGTTTAATGTCGGTTTCGCCCATAAATACGGTGCAGTCTAGCCCCATAAGCGCGCAGGCGGTTGCGGTTGCCACCCCGTGTTGACCGGCTCCGGTTTCGGCCAAAATTCTCGTTTTGCCCATTCTTTTCGCCAAAAGTATTTGCCCTATGGCGTTGTTTATTTTGTGCGAGCCCGTGTGGTTTAAGTCCTCCCTTTTTAGATATATTTTTGCCCCGTATTTTTCGCTGAGCTTTTTTGCGAAATAAAGGGGGCTAGGTCTTCCCACATAGTCGCGCAAAAGGGCGTAAAATTCGTCCAAAAAACTTTTGTCTTTCATCGCCGAAAAGAAGGCTTCCTGCAGTTGTTCCACATTTTTGCGCAAAATTTCGGGAATGTATGCTCCGCCGAATTCGCCGTAATAACCGTTGTTGTCTACCTTGTAGTTGCTGTCCATTTTTTATTCTTTCCTTATTTTTAAATTTGGTATGTTTTTAAATTTTTTAACTGGGGTATGTTTTGCAAAAAAAAGAGGATAAGGCGGTTAGCCTTATCCTCTTTTTTAGGTTCTATTTTTTGTAAACCCAAACGCTTTGCGTTTTAACAATAGGATAGCCAGCCGCCTAATATTTTAGCCGACCAACGCCACCAGTTGTTGTTTGTAAACGCGATTCTCATTTTGTATTTACAAAGAAATTTACTTTTTTTGCTACTTGTCAAGAGTTTTTTTCACCATATCGTAAAAATTGTCGAAAACGTACGAGGCGTCTGTGGGGCCGGGTGCGGATTCGGGGTGGTATTGCACCGAGAACAAGGGCAGGTCTTTATGGCGCAAACCTTCTACAGTATGGTCGTTTAGATTGATTTCGTTTACAATGGCTCCCGCGTTTTCGATAGACTTTGCATCGGCCGCAAAACCGTGGTTTTGCGAAGTGATGTTAATCTTGCCCGTGTCGAGATTTTTTACGGGGTGGTTGCCGCCGTGGTGACCGAACTTAAGCTTGTAGGTTTTTGCGCCTATTGCGTGCGTTATAACCTGGTGCCCGAAGCATACGCCGAAAGTCGGGTAGTGCTGTATAAGCTTTGCAACTGTTTTGTGCGCATAGGTTGTAACCGAAGGGTCTCCAGGGCCGTTCGAAAGGAAGAGGCATTCGGGGCCAAATTCCATAATTTCTTCGGCACTTGCAGTTGCGGGGAATACCGTTACATCGAAGCCGCTATATGCCAAGCTTTTTAAGATTGAAAGCTTTGCGCCGTAGTCTACGGCCGCGCACTTAAACAGCTTTTCCTTGCGGGGCTTTTTGTTGATGTGCACGCCGCCAAGCTGGAAAGGCTCGATATTGATTTTTTTCGTGTCGAAATAATAGGGTTTTTTGCAGGTAATTTCCTTGATATAGTCTACACCCGCAATACCCTGCCAGCCTCTGGCAAGCTCTATTGCCTCTTTGTCGGAAATGCCTTCGGTAGACAAACACGCCTTTAGCGCGCCGCCAACCCTAAGCTTTTTGGTTATTGCGCGAGTGTCTATACCGCTAATGCCGGGAACATCGTTCTTTTTAAGATATTCGTCGAGCGACATTTGGCTGCGCCAGTTGCTAGGCACTTCGCATTCCTGAGCAACTACAAGGCCCGAAACTTTAACCGAGTCGCTTTCAACGTCTTCTTCGTTAATGCCGTAGCAGCCTATTTCCACAAATGTCATTGTAAGAATAAGCTTGTAGTTGCTTGGGTCTGTCAGCAATTCCTGATAGCCCATTTCCGATGTGTTGAAAATGGCTTCGCCCAAAGTTGTTTTTCTTGCGCCAAAGGCCTTGCCTCTAAAAACGCTACCGTCTTCAAATGCCAATACTGCGTCGTTCATGGTCTTATTTCTTTAACTGTTCCATATATTCCTGAAGCGATTTCACGCTTAGGTCTTTGCTTCGCATAGCTTCTATGCCCTTAATTGCTGCATACGCTCCCATCATTGTGGTTATAATGCAAACCTTCTTTAAAAGGGCTTCCTGCCTAATAAGGTTTTCGTCGAGCAAAGGATACATTCCCGAGGGCGTGTTGATTATAAGCGACATTTCGTCGTTCTTAATCATGTCTATAACATTCGGACGAGCCCCTTCGTTAAGCTTGTAGGTTCTCGTTACGGGAATGCCGTTGTCGGCCAAAAGCTTGGCCGTGCCCGCCGTCGAGAAAATCTTAAAGCCCAATTTATCCAGCGATTTTGCGATTTCAACCGCCATTTCCTTGTCGTGGTCTTTTACCGACAAGAACACGTTGCCCGAACTCGGCAAGCCGGGCTGAGCCGCAATTTGGCTCTTTGCAAATGCTGTTCCCAGGTCTTTGTCTAGGCCCATAACTTCGCCTGTAGACCTCATTTCGGGGCTTAGCATAATGGTTGCTCCGCTAAAGCGCACAAAGGGAAATACACTTTCCTTTACGGCTATGTAGGGGATTTTCACTTCTTTTGTAAAGCCCAAGTCTTTCAGCTTTTCGCCCGCCATTACGCGCGCTGCAATCTTTGCCAGCGGCACGCCTATGGCTTTCGATGTAAACGGAACCGTTCTCGAAGCCCTCGGGTTTACTTCCAAGATGTAAACTTCGCCCTTTTTGATTGCGAACTGAATGTTCATTAACCCTATAACTTTAAGCTCTTTTGCCAAGTCGTAGGTTGCCTTGCGCACTTCGTTTAGCACGTTTTCGGAAAGTGTGTGCGGGGGCAATACCATTGCAGCGTCGCCCGAGTGCACGCCAGCATATTCGATATGCTCTAGCATGCCGCCAATAACGGTTGTTTCGCCGTCGGAAATTGCGTCTACGTCAAGCTCTATGGCGTCTTCAAGGAATTTGTCGAGCAATACGGGTTTGCCAGGAGCGGCTTCGAAGGCGTCTCTTATAACCTTCTTCATGTCGTCCATGCCGTATACTATAAACATACCCCTGCCGCCCAATACGAACGAGGGTCTGAGCAATATCGGGAACCCAATTTGCCCCGCAAGCTTGTAGGCTTCTTCGGGGGTGGTTGCCGTTGCGTTTACGGGCTGCCTTAAGTGCAGCTTTTCTATTATGTGTTTGAAAATTTCGCGGTCTTCGGCGGCGTCTATAGATTCGGGCGAAGTTCCTATTATGTTTACGCCGTTTTCCTGCAATTCTGCCGCCAAGTTTAGCGGAGTTTGCCCCCCGAACTGAACTATCGCGCCGTCGCACTTGTTTTGTTTGTAAACTTCAAGCACGTCTTCAAGCGTTAGCGGTTCAAAGAAAAGCTTGTCGGAAGTGTCGTAGTCGGTCGAAACCGTTTCGGGATTGGAATTTACCATTATGGTTTCGTAGCCGGCTTCTCTAAGCGCAAAAGACGCATGCACGCAACAGTAGTCGAACTCTATGCCCTGACCTATTCTGTTGGGGCCGCCGCCTATAATCATAATCTTCTTTTTGTTGCTGGGCTTAAGCTCGTTTTCTGCCCCGTACGAAGAATAGTAGTAGGGGGTAAACGCTTCGAATTCGGCGGCGCAGGTGTCTACCAAGCGGTATACCGTGTTTATGCCGAAATCTTCGCGCAACTTTTTAATGTTTCTGATTTTTGTGTTGCAAATTGTTGCAATCTGCAAATCGGTAAAGCCAGCCTTTTTCGCCTTTTCCAAAAGGTCTTTGTTAAGGCCCAAAAGCCCCTCTTTTGCCAAAGTTTGCTCTATGCGAACAATGCCCTCGACTTCGCGTACAAACCAGGGGTCTATCTTCGTAAGGTCGCTGATTTGCTCGGTTGTCATACCCGCCAAAATGGCGTAGCGCATATAGAAAATTCTTTCGGCAGTGGGCCTTACAAGGCCTTTGCTTATTACCGACATATCGGTAATTTCGCTGCCGCCAAATTTGCCGCCGCCGCCCAGGCCGCGCGCCCCGATTTCCAGTGAACGCAAAGCCTTTTGCAAGCATTCTTTAAAGCTGCGGCCAATAGACATAACTTCGCCTACGCTCTTCATCGAGCTTGTAAGGGTGTTGTCGGCCCCCGCAAATTTTTCGAAAGCAAAGCGCGGAACTTTTGCCACAACATAGTCGATTGCCGGTTCGAAACTTGCGGGGGTTTCCTTTGTAATGTCGTTTCTTAATTCGTCCAAAGAATAGCCAACCGCCAATTTTGCGGCGAATTTCGCAATCGGGAAGCCCGTAGCCTTCGAGGCCAACGCCGAAGAGCGCGAAACACGGGGGTTCATTTCTATGATAATCATTCGCCCGTCTTTGGGGTTAAGCGCAAACTGAATGTTCGAGCCGCCCGTCTTTACGCCAATTTCCCTTATTACGGCAAACGAGGCGTCGCGCATAAGCTGGTATTCTTTGTTTGTGAGAGTTAACGCCGGGGCAATTGTTATCGAGTCGCCCGTGTGTACGCCCATGGGGTCGAAGTTTTCGATAGAGCAGATTGCTATGCACTGGTCTTTGCAGTCGCGCATAACTTCCATTTCAAGCTCTTTCCAGCCCAAAAGCGATTCTTCAACCAAAATTTCGTTTGCAGGAGACGCGCTTAGGCCGAAGGCTGCCATTCTTTCGAACTCGTCTCTATTGTAGGCAATGCCGCCGCCCGTGCCGCCCAATGTAAAGCTGGGTCTGATAATTAGGGGGTATTTCTTGTGCGAGTCGGCCCATTCAAGAGCTTCTTTTAGCGAGTGTACAACCTTGCTTAGGGGAACGTCCAAGCCGATTTTTATCATGGCTTCGCGGAACTTTTCGCGGTCTTCACCCTTTTCGATTGCTTCGGCGTCGGCACCGATAAGCTCTACATTATATTTCTTTAAAATGCCCAGCTGGTGCAGCTTTAGCGACAAATTTAAGCCTGTTTGGCCGCCAAGTGTGGGCAATAGGGCGTCGGGACGCTCTTTCGCAATAATCTTTTCGAGAATTTCCGGTACAAGCGGCTCTATGTATGTAACATCGGCCATTTGCGGGTCGGTCATAATCGTGGCGGGATTGGAATTTACCAATATAACCTTGTAGCCTTCCTCTCTTAGTGCTTTGCAGGCTTGGCTCCCCGAGTAATCAAATTCGCAGGCCTGGCCTATAACTATAGGGCCCGAACCTACTATTAAAATAGACTTAATATCTGTGCGTTTTGGCATATTAAGGCTACATTTCTGAACTTATTTTGCCCAAAGTCAAGTTTACTAATAAATTTTATGCAATAAATATAAAAGCCTACAGATTTGTCGAATTTTTCAAAAAATACCAAAAGGGCGTGTTTTGCCCGAAAATATCAAAGTTGGCAAACTTTTATATCTTGACGCTTTTGGCAAAATAACTGTATTCTTGTTAAGATATTAAACAATTTATATATGAAAACCACATTTACCAATAAATTTTTTGCAGTTGCAGCCTTCGTTGGGGCGTTTGTGTCGGGGCAGCAACTTGCCGCCGAAGAAGCCCAGCCTTTTAACGAAAAGGATTTTGCAGACGTTCCCGTAGAATTTAAGGCAGTGCCCTTTTGGAGCTGGAACGAAGTTATGCAGCCCGACGAAATTAAGCGTCAGGTAAACGAAATTAAGCGCGGCGGTTGGGGTGGCGCCTTTGTGCATAGCCGCGAAGGGCTTATTACCGAATATCTTTCCGACGACTGGTTTAAGGGCGTAAGCGCGGCAATAGACGCCTGTGTTGAAACGGGGCTAAAAGTTTGGCTATACGACGAAGACGGCTGGCCGAGCGGATATAGCGGCGGCACTGTTCCCGCGGCAAACGAAGACTACCGCCAAAAATCTTTGGTGGCGCGAAAAGTCGGCGAAAGAGTGCCCAAACACTGCGAGCCTATTGGCGAACCGCACGACGGCATTCAGGTATATAAATATATAGCCCCCATGGGCAACGCCCGCTACAACGGGGCAACCTATATTGACACAATGAACAAGGCTGCCGTTGGCAAATTTATAACCGACGCCTACGAAAGCTATTATAAAAGGTATTCCGAATACTACGGCAAGGTTATAGTTGCCGAATTTACCGACGAACCGAGTATGTCGGACCGCAGTGCAACCATAGGCGGCGGCATTGCCTATTCGTCTAATTTGGTAGAAACTTTTAAAAACGAATACGGTTTCGATCCGATTCCCCATTTCTACAAACTGTTTACCGACACAAAGGGAGCCGAAAGCTTTAGGGTAAAGTACTACAGAACCCTGAACAAGATGTTCGAAGAAGCGTATCCCAAGCAGATTGCCGATTGGTGCGGGCAGCACAACATTTCGCTTACGGGGCACTTTATGCAGGAGTTTCCGCTTTCGGGCAGCCAGTTGGCTATGGGCGACGTTATGCCCTATTACAGGCACAACCAAATTCCCGGCATAGACCACCTTTTAAGACAAATTGGCGAAAGACCCGCGGCAAAGCAGTGCCAAAGTGTTGTAAACCAATTCGGCAAAAAGAGAATGCTGTCGGAAATGTACGGCATAGGAGGCGCTGCCCTAAGCTTTGAAGACCGAAAATGGGTTGCGGTAGAGCAGGTTTTGCTTGGCGTAAACTTAATAAACCCGCATTTGTCTTTATATACTATGGCGGGCTGCCGCAAAAGAGACTATCCGCAAAGCATATACTATCAGCAGCCGTGGTGGGGCTTAAACAGCACTTTAGACATTCCCCTTGCAAGGCTTTGCTATGCAATGGCGCAGGGAAAATATTGCGCAAAAGTTTTGGTAATACACCCAATGGAGTCGGTTCGGGCAAAATTTATACAACCTTGCGACAACAACGCCCCCGTTTGGGATAGGGCGGGCACGAATAAAAGATATAAAGCCTACGAAGACGGCTTAAACCAGGTAACAGACAACCTTTTGGCAAACAACATAGGCTTCGACTATGCAAGCGAACAAATTATGGCCGAAGACGGTTCGGCGGGCAAAGGCACAATATCGGTAGGGCAAAGCACCTACTCTATTGTGGTAATTCCGTCGTCGTGCACGTTAAGAATGTCTACAGTACAAATGCTTGAAAAATTCCAAAAAACGGGCGGCTTGCTTTTGTTTGCCGGCAACGAATGCCCGCTTATGATAGACGGCGAAGAAAACCCCAGAATTATGGAGTTGATGAAAAACGTCGAAAAGCTTGAGGCTTTTGAATTGTCGAAAAGAATTATTCCCGTATTGGAAAGAGAAGTTGCAATAGAAACAAAAAGCGGCAACAAAGACTTGGTGTGGTCGCACGCAAGGGATTTGTCCGACGGCTCCAGAATTATACTGATTGCCAATCTCGACAGAAATTCGGCGTTCGAAGGCGTGGCAAAGTTCGGCGGCGTATACAACAGCATAAAAGAGCTGGATATAAAAACGGGCAAAATAACCGAGTTTTTTGCGGAAAGGAAATCGGGCAGTTTTGTAATGCCGCTTAATTTGCAAAGCGTGCAGACAAAGCTCATAATGCTCTCTAAAGATTCGCCAAAAGCCAAAAAAGAAAAGCCCGAAACGCTTGTTTCGCAAAAAGAGCTTAAGGTTTTGGCGGCAGGCCCCAACGAATGGAACAGCCTTACGCTAGACTACGCCTTTTACGAAACAAACAACGCGGGCGAAAGCGGCGAATATGCAGTTCCCGTAATAGAAATTCAAAACTATTTAAACCAAATTCGCTACAACGGCAAGTTGACAATAAGGTATCCGTTTAAGGTAAAAGGTCTTAAAAAAGGTCTGCCAATGGCGGCTGTAATAGAAAACCCCTTGCGCTGCTCCGAAATAAGGGTAAACGGCACTCCCGTTAAGTACGAAGGTGCAAATTTCTGGCGCGACTTTAGATGGTTGCCCGTAAACATAACAAAAGAAGTTGTAGAAGGCGACAATGTGCTGGAACTTGAATTCGACAAATTCGAGTGCGGCATAAGAGGCTTGGCTAAACCCGCATTTAAGAGGTATGGTACGGAAATAGAGTCGGTATATATAATAGGCAATTTTGCGGTTAATGCCGAAGCTACGGGCGAAAATCCCTTCGACAAAACATTGTTGAAAATGGGCTTGCCCGCCCCCGCAGTTACAAGGGCAAAGGCAGATTCGCTATATATTTGCGACCAAAAACCCGTAACCGAAGTTTGCGATATAACCTATAAAGGCTATCCCTTCTACACGGGGGCATTTACCTATTTGGTAAAACTGGGCAATGTAAAGCCGGCGGCAAACAAACGCTTTGCAATAGCCTTGGGCAAAACCGATTGCGCGGTTGTTGCAATTCGCGTAAACGACGTTCTTGCGGGTGTTATCTACGACGCTCCTTACGAGCTTGACATAACAAAGTATGTAAAAACCGGCAACGAAACCGTTGCGGTTGAATGCTACCCGACGCTGCGCAACCTTATGGGTCCGCACCACAACATAATAGGCGAGCCCCGCGGCGCATGGCCGCATTCCTTCCAAAGCCACCAAATGGGCGACAGAAGAAAGTCCTTAAAGGCCTGGACAACCCAAAACAAGGTTCCGGGCGACTGGACAGACAACTACAGCCTAATTTCTTTCGGCAATGTAGGAAAGATTTTGCTTAAAACATACGAAAAATAGTTTGTAGGCATTTTTGCAAAACAAGGGCCCCTAAAAGGGGCTTTTGTTTTTTGCGCAAACCTTTGCCGTTTCGGTTCGGCTTGACTAAACGTGCAAAGGCTTCATTATGCAAACGATAAAACAAAACATACAATATGGGCGAAAAAAATACTCTTTGGAGCAATGTTCATCAGGCGAGCAAGATTTATCTCTTGCCCAATTTCTTTACGGCGGGGAATTTGTTTTTCGGATTTTCCTCTATGGTGTTGTGTATTTTGGGTAGGTTTAGCCCCATAGAAGGCTCGGGCTTTCACAAGCTGTCGAATATGCTAGCCCCCTCGCTTTCGCTTAACGCCGACCTAAGCCAAAGCTACTACCTTTTGGCGATTTTGTGCATTTTGCTTTCGGTATTTTGCGACTGTCTCGACGGCAGGGCAGCCAGAGCTTCGGGCAAGTCTTCGCTTTTCGGCAAAGAGTTCGACTCTATTGCCGACACGGTTTCGTTTGGAGTGGCTCCCTCTTTGCTTATGATATTTATAGTGCTTAAGCCCGTAAGCGAATTGCCCGAATTTTTGCAGGCATATATGGGCAGCGTGGGCTTTTTTGTGGGCTTTATATATCTGCTTTGCGCTTGCGTAAGGCTTGCGCGCTTTAACGTGCTTACAAACCCCTACATTATGGGGCACGAAAAGTACGAAAAGGGCGACTTTAGCGGTTTGCCAGCCCCCGCGGCGGCAGGCGTGGTTGCCTCTATTGCGCTTACGCTTTTTACGCTTAATCTAAAATTCTACACAATATTTTTAATTCCACTAATGTTGCTTATTGCGTGGTTTATGGTAAGCAGCATTCCGTATCCCACTTTCAAGCACATAAATTGGAACACAAGCGCAAAGTTTAGAACCTTTGTTGTTATAATTGCGTGCATATTTTTAATTGTATACTTTAAAGAATATAGCTTTAGCATAATCTTTTTAAGCTATGCGTTCTATTCGCCCGCAAAATATATGCCGCGAATGGTAAAAATTTTGCGCTACCTAAAAAAGCGTTCGGGCAAATAGTGCAAATATGTTAAGGCGCATAAAGTTTTTGTTTAGGCTTGCGGTTGTCGCGATTGTGGCCGTATTGATGTATTTGCTTTGCGGTGTACAAAACATAAACAAGCTTGCCGAAAACGAAAACTTGCCCGATTTTGATTATTACTCGTACGCAAAAAAGCAGTGGGAGCACGGAAACGATTTTGCCGCATTGGCCGCTTTAGAATATGTTGTGGAAAACAATTTGGGCGATTCTGCCGCCTGCGGAGAGCTATATAACAACTACTTAAAGCAGATTGCCGACCGCAAAAGCGCAAAAGGCAGGGTTATTGCCATAGGCAAGGGCTTTATTACCGGCAAAGCCTACGGCATAGATTCGCTTTCGGGCTCGGTTTTGGGCGACTTACTTATATACGGCGACATACGCGACATTGTAAGAGAGTCGTTTTTTGAAGACGAAACCGATTCTTTTGTTGTGGCGTTTTCGTCTATAGGGCTTTTAACTTCGGCATGTCCGCCTGCCGACGTTTCGGCATCGGCGTTAAAGGTGCTTAAAAAAACGGGCAGTTTGTCGAAACCCTTGTGCGATGCTTTTCAAAATACGGTAAAAACCGCCTTAAAAGCTCCAAAAGCCGAAGCCGCAAATATGGTAAAAGAGGGCATTGCTCCCGTTTCGGATTTATGGAAAAATTCGCACAGCTTTGGGCAGTTTTCGCTAGTGATGAAAAACGCCAAAGATATGGCGGCGGTAAAATATTTTACGCAATTGCTTAAGCAAAACCCGACAAACGCAAAGAAGCTTGAAAAAGTTCTGGCTTTGGGGGGAGACTATTCGCAGGAGGTTTTCGATTTTGTTGCAAAAAACGGGCAAAAGGGAATGGACGCCGCTTACGGCGCGCTTCGCAAAGGGCCTGCGGCAATGGCTTTAGCCGCCCGACACCCAAAGGCTTTTTCGCTTTTTGCAAAAAATTCGGTAAAATCGTTTTCGGCGTTAAAAGGGTATGTAAAAGACCAGCTTGCCTACGCAGTTTTTAGGTATGGCGAATTTTTCCGCTGGGGGGCATTCTTTGTTTTGTCGCTAATACTTTCTTTTGTGCTGCTGCCGCGGAAATATTTGGCGGAAAGCCTTAAAGACGAAAACGGCAAAAAGTCTAAAACTTTTTCGAGAATGGCGGTTATTTATGTCTTTTGTGCGATATTTTTTGCGGGGGCAATTGTGTTGCTTTTTGCATACTTAAAAAAGCCGCAGCAAAATTCGGCCGAAGCGGTTTCGGCTTTGGCGTTTTCGGGGCAGTCGCCCTGGAGCGTGCAAATAGATATTTTAGAAGACCACTTTTTAAACGAGTCTATGTCGAAAAAAACAAGCGCAATTTCGGTAAGGTTCGGGCAAAAGTCTTATATTGTGGTTTCCTTTAAATCTCTCGGTCTAGATTGGCGCGAAATAGGCAAGGGTGGCGTATATTCGCTTTCGGTTTTGGCAAGGAGGCAGTGCACGGCAAAAACGCTTTCGTTTAAGGCAACAAAACTTTGGCTTTGCGGCGAAAATTTCGATTATGTTTTAATAGAAATACCGCAACAAATGGCAAAAATGTCGCCCGAGCTTGAATTGGCTATGGCACCTACTGCAAAAACGGCCTCGGTTTTGTATCCTTCAGGCTTAATAAAGGAAAATTTTGCCGAATTATACCCCCTTTCGGGCAACGTATACGGGGTTTCGGGCGGCAATTTAGAAGGTTGCGCTTTGTTTAACGGCAAAAATTTTTACGGCATAGTAGGCGCTTTAGACGGCAAAGAGGCTTTGGACTTTTTGCATAAAGAACTAACGAGCGGAAAGCCGACAAGCGTTCCGCTAACAAAAGCCGAAAGCGCAACGTATTATACCGACTTTATGCAGGCGGTTTTAAAGTGCCAAAAATTGCGCGAGGCTAAAAAGTAGCAAAAGCGCGCGGCGCATATAGCCAAGTTAATATTAAAAAAATAGGCGTTGCGCGCAAAATTTATTTGCAAAATGGCAAAAAGGCGGCAAACTTTACCAAACATACACAATTATGAATATTAAAGACAAAAAAGACTGCGCCTACGATATATTGTCGCTTGGCGAAATTATGCTTAGGTTAGACCCAGGCGAAGGCAGAATTAGAACCGCACGCTCGTTTAAAGTATGGGAAGGCGGCGGCGAATACAACGTAGCCAGAGGTCTTAAAAAGTGTTTTGGCCTTAGGGCAGGCGTGCTTACCGCTTTTGCCGAAAACGAAGTTGGCTATTTGCTTGAAGATTTTGTATGTCAAGGCGGGGTAGACACTTCACTTATAAAGTGGGTTCCCTTCGACGGCATAGGACGCACTGTAAGAAACGGCTTGAATTTTACCGAGCGCGGCTACGGCGTTAGAGGCGCGGTTGGCTGCTCCGACAGAGGTTTGTCGGCGGCTTCGCAAATGAAGGTGGGCGATTTCGACTTCGACTATATTTTCGGCAAATTGGGCGTTCGCTGGTTGCACACTGGCGGCATTTTTGCATCTTTAAGCGAAAATTCGTATAATTTGGTTATACAAGCCGTTAAAAAGGCAAAAGAATACGGTACAATTGTTTCGTACGACCTAAACTACAGGCCTTCGTTGTGGAAGAGCATTGGCGGTTTGGAAAAGTGCAGGGCTGTAAACAAGCAAATTGCCCAGTATGTAGACGTTATGATTGGCAATGAAGAAGACTTTACCGCCTGCTTGGGCTTTGAGGTTGAAGGCGTTACCAAAGAAATCGGCAACATTCAGGTTGAATCTTTCAAGAAAATGATTGAAACGGTTGTAAAGGCATATCCCAATTTTAAGGCGGTTGCCACAACTTTAAGAGACGTAAAAACCGCAACCATTAACGATTGGTCGGCAGTTTGCTGGAAAGACGGCAAGTTCTACGAATCAAAAAAATTCCCAGGATTGGAGATTTTCGACAGAGTAGGTGGCGGCGATTCTTTTGCTAGCGGCTTTGTTTACGGGCTTATGGAATTGGGCGACCCCCAAAAGGCGGTAAACTTTGGCGCAGCCCACGGCGCATTGGCAATGACAACCCCCGGCGATACTTCTATGGCTCGCCTAAAGGAAGTGGAAAAGTTGGCAGGCGGCGGTTCGGCCCGCGTAGACCGCTAATTTTCGCAAAACTTTCTCATCATATATATAGTATATAAAAAACAACACTCCGCGCCCCTTTTGCTTTTTGCAAAAAGGGGCGTTTTTTTTGCATATGTTGGCAAATTGCGGTAAAGTTTTTTGCCAAAACTGCAAAAATTGCATTTTTCAAACAAGTGCGCCGCTTAAAAATTTTTATCAATAAAGATAAAAAATGCAGTTAATTCTTAAAAATTTTTCTTGGGGCGGGGTAAAAGGGCAAAATTTTTTCTTAAATTGTAAAAAATTTTATAAAAAGACGCCAAAAAGACGCTTTTTTTGTAAAAAAACTAAAATTTTTTTGCCATCGGCGAAATTTTTTTACAAAAAACGCCCGATTTTTGCAAAAAATTAAAAAATTTTTGCAAAAAACTTATAAAAAAGTTAAAAATTTTTTAAAAAGTTGTTGACTTTAAATATTAAAAGGGCAGTATTTAGAACTTTCTTCATTAGAGAAAAAGCATAAACAAACAATATTAACACTAACGCAGGTATAAAGTGAATTGGCTTAAAAAGCCGAATTACCGCCTGCCTCTTAGAAAAAATGAGCTTAGTACTTATAGGTAAAAAATTGGGTATGACCCAAGTTTTCGACGGGGATAACGTTCTCGTTGCAGTGACTGTTGTTCAAGCAGGTCCCTGCCCCGTTACACAAGTAAAATCTGCTCAGAGCGACGGCTATAGCGCAGTTCAAATCGGTTTTGGCGCGCAAAAAGAATCTCGTATGTCGAAAGCCGAGCTCGGGCACTTAAAAAAAGCAGGCGCAGAACCTGTAACCGAATTGGTTGAATTCCGTTCTCCCGAAGGCGAATATAAAGTTGGCGACGTTCTTACCGCCTCGAAATTCGCAGCTGGTCAAAAGGTTGATATTATCGGCTTGACAAAAGGTAAGGGCTTCCAGGGCGCAATGAAACGCTACGGATTTGAAGGTCAGCCCGAAACCCACGGTCACATGATGCACCGCAGAACAGGTTCCGTTGGTTGCCGTCAAACTCCCGGCCACGTTTACAAGGGCAGAAAGATGCCTGGTCATATGGGCCAAGTTCGCAGAACAACCCAGAATCTTACGGTTGTTAAGGTATTGGAAGACAAAAACATTCTTCTCATCAAGGGAAGCGTTCCCGGTTCTAAGGGCGAAACCGTTTTTGTTCGCACAGCAAAAAAAGCAAAATAAGGAGTCTTTTTAAATGAAACTTAAGCTTTACAAATCAGACGCTAGCAGTTTTGTTGAAAAGGATTTCGACATTCCTGCATTTGAAGGAGACAAAGGTCTTTTCGCGTTAAAGGAAACAATAGTAGCCTACCAGGCCAATGCAAGACAGGGCAACGCTTCTACACTCGACTACGGTCATGTTGGCGGCACTAGCAAGAAACCTTTCAAACAGAAGGGTACGGGTCGTGGTCGTCAGGGTACTACAAAGAGCCCCATTCACCGCGGCGGTGCTGTTGTGTTTGGTCCGAAACCCTTCGACTGGTCTCTTAAAATTAACAAGAAGGTTAAGAAGCTTGCTTTGGCAAGAGCTTTGTTCGACAAAGTTTCCGAAGGCGGTCTTAACGTAATAGAAAAGTTCGACGACGCCGCGGCAAAAACAAAAGCCATGGTTTCGGTAATCGACAAAATCAGCCCCAATGGCAAGGTTTTGATTATCGACGACACATTCGCCGACAATGTAATTCTCTCCAGCCGCAACATCGCAAGAGTATATCTTTGCGAATCCGACACAATCAGCGCGATGGAATTGGTTACATTCAACAGCATAATTGCAAGCGAAAATGCGTTAAACACCATTTTGGCTCGCGCAAACAACAAGTAAGGAGTAGCGAAAATGACAGTATCTCCCGAAACAATTCTTAAGGCTTACAGACTTACCGAAAAGGCAAGCTTGCTTCAGTCTAACGAAAACAAATACACCTTCGAAGTAGCCAAAGACGCAACCGCAACCGAAATTGCTGCGGCCGTTGAAAAGTTTTACGGCGTTAAGGTAAAGAATGTAAACACGGTAAATGTAAAAGGCAAAGTAAAGCTTTCTCGCATAAAGAGAGGCAGTGTTGGCGTAACAGGCCGCATGAAGAAAGCCATTGTTACATTGGCCAAAGGCGAAAGCATTCAGTTAGCATAGGAAGGCGTTAAAGATGGCAATAATTAAAAGAAATCCCAAGACACCGGCTCAACGCTTTTTGGAATTGTCCAGACACGAAGTAGACGACAAGCGTCCAGAAGCTTCGCTTACTGAAAGAATCCAAAGCGCAAAGGGCAGAAACTGCTACGGCAGAATCACCTCGCGTCGCAGAGGCGGCGGCCACAAAAAATTGTATCGTCGCATAGACTTTAAGCGCGACATTCTCGACGTTCCCGCCAAGGTAATCGCAATCGAATACGACCCCTACCGCACAGCTTACATTGCGTTGGTATCGTACGAAAACGGCGAAAAAAGATACATCTTGGCTCCCGAAGGTCTCAAGAAGGGCGACACAATCCTTTCTACAAACCAAAAGCAGTCGGAATTTCCCGTTGGCTTGGCAATGCCCCTTAAAGACTTGCCCGCAGCCACTGTAATTCACGCTGTAGAAATGTATCCCGGCTTGGGCGCAAAATTGGCAAAATCTGCCGGTTCTTCGGCTCAGTTGGTTGCAGTAGAAGGCGAAATTGCAACAATTAAAATGCCCAGCGGCGAAATCCGCAAGGTATCGGCAAACTGCCGCGCAGTTGTTGGCGTTGTTGGCAATTCGGAACACGCAAACCAAAGCTTGGGCAAAGCGGGCCGCCGTCGTTGGTTGGGTCGCAGACCGAGAGTAAGAGGTGTTGCTATGAACCCTGTAGACCACCCGATGGGCGGTGGCGAAGGTAAAACTTCCGGTGGCGGTCACCCCGTATCTCCTTGGGGTCAGCTTTCGAAGGGTTATCCGACCCGCAGAAAGGCGAAGCCTTCGAATTCTTCTATTATTATCAGACGCAACGGTAAAAAATTTAAAAGGAACTAATTAGATGGCACGCTCAATTAAAAAAGGACCATACGTTGATCCCAAGTTGCAGAAAAAGGTGGACGAAGCGCATAAAACAAATTCGCACAAGCCCATTCAGACTTGGTCTCGCCGCTCTTTGGTAACACCCGACTTTGTCGGTCTTAACTTCAACGTTCATAACGGCCGCAAATTCTTGCCCGTATATGTAACCGAAAATATGGTTGGCCACAGGCTTGGCGAATTCGCTCCCACGCGTTTCTTCAAAGGCCACCAACCCCACACAAAGAAGGCTGTTCAGTAATTAAAGGGCTTTAGTATATGGCAAAATTCGCAAAACATATCGTATCGGCGGCGGCATTTATATGCTTGGGCCAAATATGTTTTGCGGCTATGCCGACTTGGGCTTCAAAGGCAGTATCGCGCAGGGCAAACATCGTTAAAACCGACGCCGAAAACGCTTTGGTTTTGCTCGACAAAGGTTCGTCTTCGAACTACCGCATAGGTGCCTTTTGCGATGTAAAGAAAAACGACAAAGTTTTATTGACCGCAGTTGTTATAGAATGTGCAAAAAATTCGAGCGTAGCCCTTCTTTTGGGCGACTACAACATTGCGGGCAACGAAACCTTTGAGCTCAGACTAATAAATAAATAATTTAAGAAAGTAGAAAGATGGAAGTTCAATCTTTAACAAAATTTGCGCGTATGTCCGACAAGAAAGTTCGCGACATTACACGCCGTATAAAAGGTATGAATGCGGGTCAAGCACTCGAGGTTTTGAACCTCATTCCCAGAAAGAGTGCCCGCTTGGTTGCCAAGACATTGGCAAGTGCTATAGCTAACGCCGAGAACAACAACGGTTTGTCTTCGGCCAACCTTACAATCAAATTGGCGTCGGTAGACGGCGGCGTTGCGTTCAAGCGTTTTCGTCCCGTAGCGAGAGGCAGTGCGCATCCCTATAAGAAGCGCACAAGCAATATCCGCATAGTTTTGAGCGACGAGAAATAATTTATCGGAGAAAAAAATATGGGACAAAAAGTAAATCCAAGAGGTTTTCGCCTTGCAGTACGTCGCGACTGGGATTCGCGCTGGTATGCCAACAAGGGCGACTATGCTAAATTCTTAGCCGAAGACTATAAAATCCGCGAATTTTTGCGCGAATATCCCGAATTGAAGTCGGCGTCGGTTTCGAGAGTATTCATCGAACGTGCGGGTGCACGCGTACGCGTTAAGATATTCACTGCGCGCCCCGGTGTTGTAATCGGTCAAAAAGGCGCATCGCTCGACCAATTGAAAGCAAAGCTTTCGAAGTTCCTCGGCAAAGACATTATGCTCGACATACAGGAAATCAAGAAACCCGATTTGGTTGCATTCCTCGTAGCAGAAAGCATTGCTTTGCAGCTCGAACGCCGCGTATCTTTCCGCAGGGCCATCAAGAAGGCCATACAGACCTCGTTGGCAATGGGTGCCGAAGGCATTAAAGTTCAACTTTCCGGCCGTCTTGGCGGCGCAGAAATTGCGCGCACAGAATGGCAGAGAAAGGGTAAAATTCCCCTTCAGACTCTCCGCGAAAACATAGACTACGGCTTCACCGAAGCCCACACCCTCTACGGCAAAATCGGCGTAAAAGTTTGGTTGTGCCTTAAATCCGAGGACGTACTATAATTCTATAAGACAGGAGTTTTAAGATGGCAAATCTACTTCCAGCAAAAACCAAGTACCGCAAGGTACAAAAAGGTCGTATCCGCGGCTTGGCCAAGGGCGGCGACTATATTTCTTTCGGCGACTTCGCGTTGCAGTCTTTGGAACGCGGCAAATGCTCGGCTCAGCAGTTAGAAGCTGCCCGTGTCGCCATTAACAGGCACTTAAAGCGTAAAGGCAAAATGTGGATGAGAGTATTCCCGCAAAAGTCCGTTACAAAGAAACCCGCCGAAACCCGTATGGGTAAAGGTAAGGGCGCGGTAGAATACTGGTGCGCGGTTGTAAAGCCCGGCACAATCCTATTCGAAATAGCCGGTGTTTCTCCGACGCTTGCACGCGAAGCTATGCGCTTGGCCGATGCCAAGGTTCCTCTAAGGTGCCGTTTCGTAGTACGCGAAGGCGTAGAAATCATATAATCAGAAAGGGCAATCTACTAGAATGAAAGCTAAAGAGATTAGAGAACTTTCCGTAGCGGAAATGGACAAAAAATTGCGCGAATCGCGCGAAGAGTTGTTGCATTTGAATATGCGCAAGAGCGCCGGTCAGGTGGAAAATACCGCCAAGATTAGGTCGCTTCGCAAGTTCATTGCGCGTCTCGAAACAATAAAGGCGCAAAAGGCCTAACTATTAGTGGAGAAAAACAATGGCTGAAGAAATTTCCAGAAAACAAAGAAAAAGCCTCGTTGGCGAAGTAACTTCGCGTTCGGGCGACAAGAGCATAAAGGTAACGTATTTCTACAAGGTTCCGCATCCGCTGTACCGCAAAGAAATTCGCCGTAAGACGGTTGTACACGCGCACGACGAAAAGAACGAATGTTCTTTGGGCGACGTAGTTGAAATCGTTGAAACACGCCCCTTGAGCAAACTCAAGAGATTCCGCGTTGTTCGCATAGTAACAAAGGCGCCAATTTTGGCATAGGAGATATTGTAAAATGATACAAATGCAGACAAAACTCGTTGTTGCCGACAACACGGGGGCTAAAGAGGTTGCGATGATTCGCAGACTTGGCCAACCTCGCCGCTCGGCAAAGATAGGCGATATCATTGTTGTTGCCGTTAAGACATCGACTCCCGACGCCGCCGTTAAGAAGGGTACGGTTGCAAAGGCCGTTATCGTTCGCACAAAGGCTCCCATTCGCAGAGCCGACGGTTCCTATCTTCGTTTCGACACGAACGCTTGCGTTATCATAGACGCACAAAACAACCCCAAAGGCACGCGTATTTTCGGGCCCGTTGCTCGTGAATTGCGCGGTAAAAATTTCTCTAAAATTATAAGTCTGGCACCGGAGGTTCTGTAAGATTATGAAGAACACAATTAAAAAAGGCGTAGAAGTTGTCGTATTATCCGGCTCGGACAAGGGCAAAAGGGGCAAAATATTGCTCGTTGAACCCAAGAAGAGCAGAGTTATTGTGGAAGGCGTAAATATGCGCAAGCACCACGAACGCAAGTCGGAAAAGAATCCCGATGGCGCAATTGTGGAACGCGAATCTTCCATTCACATTTCGAATGTAATGTCGGCTGAACGTTACGACTCTAAAAAGAAGTCGAAGTAATCGCGGCAGCGGCTGAACTACAAAAAGAAGATGAACACACCAGTATTAAAAAACATATATAAGGATAAGGTCGTTCCCGAACTTAAAAAAGTTTTGGGAGTGGAAAATCCCCATCAGGTACCGGCTGTAGAAAAAATCATTCTTAGCTCCTCTATAAAGAGCGACGCTTCCAAAGAATGGGTTTCGGAAGTCGAAAAAGAAATAGCCAAGATTTCGGGTCAAAAACCCGTAGTTACCAAAGCAAAGAAGAGCATTGCTAACTTCAAACTCCGTAAGGGTCAGCCCACGGGCGTAAAAGTTACGCTTCGCGGCGCGATAATGTGGGAATTTCTCTACAAATTTATCGCCATAGTGCTTCCCTCTATTCGTGACTTTAGAGGTGTTCCCTCGAAGTTCGACGGCAACGGAAACTACAATTTCGGTATTGCCGACCACACTATATTCCCCGAAGTTACCGTAGACCCGAACCGCAAGAATGTTGGTTTGGATATCACAATAGTAACAACGGCCAAAACAGACAACGACGGCAGACAGTTGCTTACCCTCTTGGGTATGCCCTTCCGCAAGTCCACAAAAGTTGCTCAGGCAAAATAAGGCAAAGATATGGCTAAGAAATCATCTATACAACGCAATTTGAAACGCGAAAGATTGGTAGCAAAGTATGCCGCCAAGCGCGCAGAACTTAAAAAGATTATCGCCAATCCCGAATCGAGCGACGAAGAATACTTCAAAGCTACTAAGGCTATGGCTAAGTTGCCCCGCAACTCTTCGAAAATCCGCTTGCGCAACCGCTGCTCTGTTTCGGGCCGCGCAAGAGGCTTTATCCGCAAGTTTGGGTTGTCGCGTATATGCTTCCGCGAGTTGGCTCTCGACGGCAAGATTCCCGGCGTAACAAAGGCATCGTGGTAACACAGAAAGGTTTTTAAAATGTCATCACACGACACAATAGGAGATTTTATAACGGTAGTGCGCAACGCCGCCCGCGCGAGCAAAGAATCTTGCAGCGTTTCGTGGACTAAGCTCCGCGAAAGCATGGCTAAAATTCTTGCCGACGAAGGCTACATTCAATCGTTTGCGGTTGAAGGCGAAGGCGCAAAGAAAAATATCGTCATCGAAATGCGCTATGTAGACGGCGTATGCTCGCTTACGGGCATAGACAGGGTAAGCAAACCCGGCAAGCGTCTATACTGCGATTCTTTGTCGATACCCAGAGTTCTCGGCGGTATGGGAATAACAATTCTCACAACCTCGAAGGGCGTAATGAAAGATGCCGACTGCCGCAAGGAAAAGGTTGGCGGAGAAATAATCTGCAAAGTTTGGTAAGGAGTTTAATATACAATGAGTAGAATAGGCAAGCTCCCAGTAGTAATCCCCAGCGGTGTAAAGCTTTCTTTAGACGGCTACACAGTACACGTTGAAGGCCCCAAAGGCAAATTGTCGCAAACTTTCGACAATTCCGTAAAAATGACGCTTGAAGGCGAACATTTTTCGGTACAGCCCGCCTCCAACTCGCGCTATTCGGGCGCAATGCACGGCACAGTACGCAGCATTGTAAACTCGATGGTTAAGGGCGTAACAGAAGGTTTTAAAGTTGTTCTCGAAATACAGGGCGTAGGTTTCAAGGCCGAAGTTAAGGGCAAGCAGCTCGTTTTGGCTTTGGGTTATGCGCACCCCTGCATTCTCGACATTCCCGAAGGCATAAAGATAACCGTTGGCGAAACGCAAGACCGCAATCCCTTGGTTACGGTTGAAGGCGCAAGCAAGCAAATGGTTGGCCAGGTTGCCATCAATATAAAGAGGTTCTACCCGGTAGAACCCTACAAGGCAAAGGGTGTCAGAATCGTTGGCGAACATATTCGCAGAAAGGAAGGCAAGAAGACTGCATAAGTTTCTTGAAGGAGTTATCGTATGAACAAAATTGAAAAGAAAAATATTTTGGCTCAGAAACGCCACTGGCGCGTTCGCAGCAACATTGCTGGTACTGCCGAAAAACCCCGTTTGTCGGTGAAATTCTCCAACAAGCACATTACGGCTCAGTGCATAGACGACACTGAAGGCAAAACTTTGGTATCGTTGTGCTCGATGTCTAAAGAGCTTAACGGCGAAAAGATTTTGGCAAATATGGCAGGCAGCGTTGCTTTGGCAAAGAAATTGGGCGAAAAGATGAAGGCAGCCAACATTTCGGCGGTTGTTTTCGACAGAGGCTCGAGACAATATCACGGTTGCGTAAAGGCTTTTGCCGACACTCTCCGCGAAGCTGGCATAAACTTCTAACAATAAAAAGATGAGCAAAGAATTTAAAAAACAGGCAGCAGCCGAAGTTTCGGCTCCCGAATTCATCGAAAAGGTTGTGCATATCAACCGTTGCGCCAAGGTTGTAAAGGGTGGACGTCGTTTCTCCTTTGCGGCATTGGTTATTGTTGGCGACGGTAAAGGTAAGGCCGGTCTCGGCTACGGAAAAGCTAAGGAAGTTCCCGATGCAATCCGCAAGGCAACCGACAGAGCCAAGAAGAGCTTTAAAGTTTACTCTATCGTTAACGAAACCATACCCCACGAAGTTATGGGCGAAAGCGACGGTGGCGTAGTTCTTCTTAAACCCGCCATTCAAGGTACGGGTGTTATCGCAGGCGGCGGCGTAAGAGCCGTTCTCGAAGCGGTAGGCATCAAGAATATCCTCAGCAAGTCTTTGGGTTCGAACAACGACGGCGCAATGGTAAACGCAACATTGAATGCGCTTTCCAAGCTCCGCACAGTAGAAGCCATCGGCAAATTGAGGGGCAAAGAATAATCCTTTATAAACGAAGGAATTTTATAAAATGAAATTACACAATCTTTCAAATCCCAAAGGTGCAAAACATTCTTCAAGACGCTTGGGTTGCGGCGTAGGCAGCGGCCACGGCAAAACTTCGGGCAGGGGTCATAAGGGCGCAAAAGCGCGTTCGGGCGGCCACGTTCGTCCGGGTTTTGAAGGCGGTCAGATGCCTTTGTACAGAAAACTTCCCCACAGAGGTTTTAACAACTACAACTTTACGGTAGACTACGCAATTGTAAAGCTCGACGACCTTGAAAAGCTTGACGTTGCCGACGTAAACCGCGACGAATTGGTTAAAGCCGGTTTGGTTCGCGCAAATGCCTGCTTGGTTAAAGTTTTGGGCAACGGAAAACTTACAAAGAAATTAAACGTAACAGCCGACAAATTCTCGGCGTCTGCCAAAGCGGCTATCGAAGCTGCAGGCGGCAAGGCCGTTTTGACCTCCGAAAATAAATAGGGCTTGCCATGTTAAGCGCATTCACAAATTGCTTCAAAATACAAGAGTTGCGCCAGCGTTTATTGCTGATGCTAGGTCTTGTATTTGTCGCCAGGGTTGGGGCTTCTATACCCCTGCCCGGAATCGACATGAGCCCTCTTATTAGGTTCTATGCCGAAAGCGGCGGCAATTCGGGCGACGGGCTTATAGGCTTGTACAATATGTTCACAGGTGGCGCAATGCTTAACGGAGCATTGTTCGCCTTGGGCATTATGCCCTACATTTCGGCTTCTATTATTCTTCAGCTTATGGGTGCGGTAATGCCCAGCATTGCCCGCTTAATGCAGGAAGGCGAAATTGGCAGGCAGAAAATTACCCAATATACCCGTTATTTGACCTTGTTGATAGCGTTCATACAGGGCATAATGATGCTTTACGCCATTGCGTATACTCCCGAAACTCTCTTTAGGGGCTTCGATAAAAACGTATACGGTTCTTTGGTTGTTGCCGGCAGCACTCCGCTGTTTATGGCAATGGGCATAGTATTCTTGGTAACGGGTTCGGCAATATTGATGTGGCTTGGCGAACAAATTACCCAAAGGGGCATAGGCAACGGTATTTCGATTTTGATTACCGTGGGCATTGTTGCCGACTTGCCGGGGGCTGTTTCGCAAATGTACACATTGGTTGTCGACAGGCCCATTGGCGCCGACGGTGCAGCATTTGGCTACCACAAGGCTATTGCTTTGTTTGCCATATTGCTTTTGGTAACCGCCGCCATTATTGCAATGATACAGGGCGTAAGAAAAATTCCCGTACAGTATGCAAAGAGGGTTGTAGGCAATAAGGTTATGGGCGGTCAAAGCTCGTATTTGCCCTTAAAGGTAAACTATGCAGGCGTTATGCCTATAATCTTTGCAAGTGCAATATTGCTTTTGCCCCAACAAATTTTCGGCTATTTCGGATTAACTACGCACAACATTTGCTTTGGCGTATTGATATTCCTTTTCTCGTATTTCTGGGTTTCGATAATGTTTAAACCTTTGCAGATTGCCGACGACTTAAAGCGTTATGGCGGGTATATCCCCGGCGTGCGCCCCGGCGAACCCACCGCAAAGTTCTTAGACTTTATCATGACGCGCTTGACTTTGGTAGGTGCAATATTCCTAACTGCAATCGCGGTATTCCCGAATATTTTGACAGACGCATGGGGCGTTCCCCAAAATGTTTCACGTTTCTTCGGCGGCACAGGTGCGCTAATCGCAGTTGGTGTTGCTTTGGATACGATGCGTCAAATCGAGACATACCTTCTTCAACGCCACTACGACGGCTTCCTTCAAAAGGGGCGCATTAAGGGTAAAAGCGTTGGCGAAAGGCGTCAGCTTCTCGATTCGAAACAACTTAAAAACCTGTGGGCGTTGTGGACTCCGCTAATTATAATTACGGTTGTCGGCATTGCGGCATGGGTAATCAGAAAGTGGGGCTTGCTCTAATTCGTTAGAGCAACCTCGGCTTTGTTCTTTCACATAAACAATAACAACATAATATAGACGGCGCGTAAGTATGATTCCAATAAAATCTGAACGTGATTTAAGAATCATGCGTAAAGCATGCGTGATTGCCGCAAACGTACTCGAAAAGCTCTGCCGAGTAGTGCGTGAGGGCATATCCACCTGGGAAATCGATCAGGCGGCCAAAGAATTTATGGCAGAATATTCTGCGAGAAGTGCTTGCTACAAGTACAAATCGGGCAGCCTACGTTTTCCCTCTTATATATGTACGTCCGTAAACGACGAAGTGATACACGGCATAGGTTCTCCCTCGCGGATACTCAAGTCGGGCGATATCGTCAGTATGGACGTAAGCGTGGTCTATCAGGGGTTTGTTGGCGACAACACCCGCACGGTTGCGGTAGGCAATGTTAAGCCCGAAGTTCTCGATTTGGTAAAGACCTCGCAAGAGGCTTTGATGGAGGGAATAGCGGCGGCTTTGCCCGGAAACCGCGTGGGCGACATATCGGCCGCAATACAAAGGCGTGTTGAAATTGCAGGCTACGGCATTGTAGAGGAATTTACAGGCCACGGCGTAGGCAAAAAGATGCACGAAGAACCCGCTATTCCCAACTACGGCAAGGCCGGAACCGGCCCCGTATTGAAAAGCGGTATGTGTTTGGCCATAGAGCCTATGATAACCCTTGGTTCACCCGAAATTTTCGAGCTTGAAGACGGTTGGACAATTAAAACTGTAGACGGAAAGGCAAGCAGCCACTCCGAACACACGATTTTAGTTACCGATTCGGGCCCCGAAATTCTGACTATTGCAGATATTTAGGCAAAAAAAGCCGTAAATTTTGCGATATTTTAAAAAAAGTCTTTTCAAAACGAAAAAAATCAGCAAACTAGAACCTTTTAACACTAGAAAATAATATGCCAAGATTACTCGGTGTAGACATACCAAACAATAAGTGCACGGAATTTGCACTCAGATACATATACGGCATCGGTCCGACCAGAGCAAAGATTATTTGCGAAGAAGCGGGTATCGATCCGAAAACGCGCGCGCAGGAATTGTCCGAAGAGCAGCTTAACAGAGTTGTTCAGGTAATTACTGAAAAGCAATTTAAAGTTGAAGGCGATTTGCGCCGCGAAATTGGTGCCAACCTTAAGAGGTTGACTGCAATTAAGAGCTACAGAGGCTTGCGTCATGCAAAGGGTCTTCCCGTAAGGGGCCAGCGCACAAGCACAAATGCCCGTACCCGTAAGGGCGCCCGCAAAACAGTGGGTGTAGTTACCAAGAAATAACCGCAGGTAAAATACAATGAGCGAAGATAAAGAACAAAAAACAAGCGTAGCTCCCGAACAGGTGGTAGAACAAGCTGCAGCAGCTCCTGCTGCTCCCGAAAACGCACAGCCTTCGGCTAAGGACATTCTTGCCGACGAAATCGGCGAAATCAAGGTTCGCAAGGCAAAGGGCAGCAAGAACGTTGTATCGGGCGTATGCCACATTAACGCCACTTTCAATAACACGAAAGTTACATTTACAGACCAACAAGGCAATGTAATCAGCTGGTCGAGCGCAGGCAAAATGAACTTTAGAGGTTCCAGAAAAAGCACAGCCTATGCAGCCCAAATGGTTACCCAAGACGCCGGCAAGGTTGCAATGAGCCATGGTATGAAAGAAGTTGCCATTAAGGTTCGCGGCCCCGGTATGGGCAGAGACGCTGCAATACGTTCTCTTCAAACACTCGGCTTTGTTGTTACAAGCATAGTAGACGCAACCCCCGTTCCCCACAACGGCTGCCGTCCGCGCAAAGCAAGAAGAGTATAACACTAACTTTTTAAAGATAAGAGGTATTTTAATATGGCTCGTTATACAGGACCGACAAGCAGAATTAACCGCCGCTTTGGACAACCCATTTTCCAGAGCAAGAAGGCTAACGAAAAGAAACCCTATTTACCCGGCATACACGGCAAAACTCTTCGCCGCAAGGTAACCGACTATTCTCAGGGTTTGAACGAAAAACAAAAGTTGCGCTATATGTACGGTTTGACGGAAAAACAGTTCCGCCTTACTTTCGAACGCGCAAAGAAACAGCACGGCGTAACAGGCGAAGTATTTATGCAACTTCTCGAATGCCGTCTCGACAACATTGTATATCTTTTGGGATATGCCCGCACACGCAAGGCATCGCGCCAGATGGTAACACACGGCCACGTTTTGGTAAACGGTAAGAAAACCGACATTCCCAGCTTTGCATGCAAGCCCGGCGACACCATTGAAGTTTCCGAAAAGAGCAACTCGCGCCAGATGGCACAAAGGGGTCTCGACGACACAGCTTTGCGCACACCTCCGGCATGGCTCGAAAGGGTTGAGGGAGCATTCAAAGGCACGATAAGCAGACTGCCTATCCGCGACGAAATGGACAAGTCCATCAACGAACAGCTAATCGTTGAATTTTACTCCCGTTAATAACTAAAAAGAAGGATTCCAAAATGGCCAAAAGACTCGGAAAATTTGAACTTCCAAATCGTCTTGTAAAAGACGAAGCTTCGGCGACGCCGACTTACGCAAAGTATGTGGCTGACCCATTTGAAACGGGTTTTGGGCACACGATAGGCAATTCTCTTCGCAGGGTACTACTAAGCTCGATTGAAGGCGCGGCTATTAGCTCGATAAAAATCGAGGGTGTAGACCACGAGTTTCAGAGCATAGACGGAGTTGTAGAAGACGTTACCGACATTGTGCTGAATTTGAAAAAGATTAAGATTAAGAGCACTGGCCGCGAAGCCAAGCGTCTCTTAATCGACGTCGAAAAGGAAGGGCCCGTTACGGCCGCCGACATTCAGCTTGATTCGGACATAACGATAATCAACCCCGAACAGGTTATTTGCACTCTCGACACGAAAAAAAGATTTCAGGCCGAAGTGGAAATTTCGACAGGCAGAGGTTGGAAACCCGCCGACGAAAATAAATACGAAGACCAGCCCATCGGTGTAATAGCCGTAGATTCTCTTTTTAGTCCCATCGATTTGGTAAGGTACACGGTGTCGTCGACACGCGTTGGCCATATGACCGACTTCGACAAACTTACCCTTGAAATTTGGACAGACGGAAGAATCACTCCCGACGAAGCTTTGAAAGAAGCTGCGGTAATTTTGAAATTGCACATCGACGTATTCGACAAGGTAAACGACGAATCTATCGAATTTGAAGCGAAGGGCAAGGAAGTAAGCGAAGAACAAAACAGGCTTCGCAAGCTTTTGAACATGAGCGTAAACGAAATAGAACTTTCGGTTCGCGCTGCAAACTGCTTGAACAACGCCAACATCACCACAGTGGGCGAATTGGCAATGAAGAGCGAGCAGGAAATGTTGAAATACCGCAATTTCGGCAAGAAATCTCTCAACGAAATAAAGGCAAAGCTCGAACAAATAGGTCTTTCTTTGGGTATGAAGATAGACGAACGTTTAATCGACCAGCCGTAATTAAAATAGAATTGGATTTAGACAATGCGTCACAACACACACAGATATCAACTTGGCGTAACTAAAGAGCATAGAGCCTCGATAATGGCTTCGCTTTCGGCGGCTCTTTTCCGCCACGACAGAATTGAAACAACATTAACTTATGCGAAAGCGCTTCGTCCCTTTGCCGAAAAGATTATCACTTTGGCAAAGAAGGCCTCGTTGGCCGAAGACAAAGCCGTAAAGCTTCATTACTACCGCTTGGCTCTTGCCCAGGTAAGAGACGAAAGCGCGGTAAAGATGCTTTTCTCGGAAAAGGTTGCCAAATTTGCTGAACGCAAGGGCGGCTATACCCGCATCTACAAGTTGGTTGAAAGAGTAGGCGATGCTTCGCCCATGGCTTTGATAGAGCTTATTGAAGCCGACGACAAGGGTTATTCGAAAGAAGCTAAAAAGCCCGCCGCTAAGAAAACCGCCAAGAAGGCTGCAACAAAGAAAACCGCAGCTAAAAAGACGGCCAAAAAAGCGGACGAAAAACCCGCCGAAGAAAAAGCCGAAGAAGTTAAGGCATAGCCAAAACTTTTCTAAAAAGGCTTAATTCTTTTTGAATTAAGCCTTTTTGTATTTTTAAACAAGCGCAATTTGGCAATGGCAATTTCTTTGGCAGCGTATATAGCGGCGGTTATATTGGTGGTTCTTATAGCCGTTTGCGTTATTTCGTGGCGTCGCGAGCGCAAAGAGCTTGCAAATTACGAAAAGCTTACCCATATTGTGATTTTCCATTGCCGCAAGTGCAACGCCGTTTATGCAGCCTATCCAAAAAACGGCAAGGCGCCTTGCCCAACTTGCAACCACATAAATTCAAGCCTAAAGTTTTAACAAAAATTTATATGAATCAAAAAATAGCCGTACTAGATTTCGGTTCCCAATATACGCAGGTTATTGCCCGCAGAATAAGGGAATGCAACGTGTTTTCCGAAATTATGCCCTTTGGCACAAAGGCAAGCGAACTTAAAAAACAGGGGGTAGTCGGCATTATACTGTCGGGCGGGCCCGCAAGCGTTTTGGCAAAAGGTTCGCCGCGTCCCGATGCGGGCATATTTAAACTTGGCGTTCCCGTTATGGGCATTTGCTACGGGCTTCAGCTTATGGGCAAAATGCTCGGAGGCAAGGTAGTTTCCAGCGCGCAGCGCGAATACGGCCACGGTCGGCTTTCGTTTAAGGCTCAAGGCGAGCTTTTAAAGGGCATTAAGTCGCCCATGAAAGTTTGGAATTCGCACGGCGACAGAATTGTTCAGCTGCCCGAAGGTTTTAAATCTATAGGCGTTACCGAAAATTCGGAATTTGCTCTTATAGAAGATGGCAAGCGCAAGTTTTACGGAATGCAATTCCACCCCGAAGTTGCGCATACGCCAAAGGGTATGGAAATTATAAAGAACTTTTTGTTCAACATCTGCAAATGTAAGGGCGATTGGACTATGTCGAATTATATCGACAAAGCGGTTGCCGACATTCGCGAAAAAGTTGGCGACAAAAAGGTTATTTTAGGGCTTAGTGGCGGGGTAGACTCGTCGGTGGCGGCAGCCCTTATACACAAGGCAATAGGCAAACAGCTTACTTGCGTTTTTGTAGACAACGGGCTTTTGCGCAAAAACGAACGAAAGGCGGTTGAAGACCTCTTTAAAAATAACTTTAAAATGAAGATGGTTACCGCCAAGGCCGAAGGTGTTTTCCTTAAAAAACTAAAGGGCGTAAAAGACCCCGAACGCAAGCGCAAGATTATAGGCAAAACGTTTATAACCATTTTCGACAGAGAGGTTAAAAAGCTTGGCAATGTAGACTTTTTAGCGCAGGGCACTTTGTACCCCGACGTTATAGAAAGCGTGCCGATTGCCGGCAACCCTGCGGCTTTGATAAAAAGCCACCACAATGTTGGCGGTCTGCCCAAAAAGATGAAGCTAAAACTCCTAGAGCCTTTGCGCGAATTGTTTAAAGACGAAGTTCGCGCTCTGGGCAAAGAGTTGGGCCTGTCGAAAGAAGTTTTGTGGCGTCATCCCTTCCCCGGGCCGGGATTGGGCGTTAGGGTTGTTGGCGACATTACCAAAAAGCGTTTGGATATCTTGCGCGAAGCCGACGCAATTCTTATAGAAGAAATGAAAGCTTCGGGCTTGTACTACAGCGTGTGGCAGGCATTTTGCGTATTCTTGCCGGTAAAAACCGTTGGTGTTATGGGCGACGAACGCACCTACGACAACGTTATTGCGCTTAGGATTGTGGAATCGGTAGATGCAATGACGGCGGACTGGGCGCACATTCCCTACGATGTTCTCGCAAAAATATCTAGCCGCATAATTAACGAAGTTAAGGGTGTAAATCGAGTGGTTTTGGATATTTCGTCGAAACCGCCGTCTACAATAGAATGGGAATAGGCTTTTTACAAAAAACTCCGCAATTTTTTTGCGGAGTTTTTTTGTGTAAGTTGAAGGTTTTCTTAAAAATAGTATTGACTAGTTGAGTGTTGCTAAGTTAGTCTGCCCGCGCAATACAAAAATAAAAGGAGTGTTTTATATGAATTCTACAAAAGCATTTTTGGCAAGTTTGTTTATAGGAGCCGCCTCTATGGCGTTCGGCACTGACTATTATTTAATGTTCGGGCTTACGACTCCGGCTTGGGACAACCTGCCTGCTTCGGAAAAAACGGGCGACAGGGCTTCGGGCAACAATAGCAACTACGCGGCTGACGCAAACAACTGGTATACCACAAGCGATGTTGCAACCGCAGTTAGGGCAAGCAAATCTCCAAGAACAGATTCTACTGCAAACGTATTTTTTAACGACTATTACACAAGCGAAACCGTTTGGCAGGAAAAGGCTGGCAACAATAACTACGACTTCTTGCAGTTAGAGCAAATGGAGGAAGGCCGCGGCGTTAGGAAAATGGTAAATTCTATGCACAATGGCGGCAACTCGTTTTCGGTTGCAAACCTTACGCAGAATTTCACCGATGCAATGTTTACCAGCGCAACCTTTACGCTTACTACGGCAGACAATAGGTCGGAAGATATTACCAGAAACAACTTTACCGTAAGCGACACGGTAACCCTTAACGGCGCAAAAAATCTTGAAATTATCGGGATGGCCGATGCCGTTACAAACGGCTCGCTTAAATACGGCACCAGGGCTTTGGTAGATATTGGCCAAGTTGTTATAAATGCAAACGCTTTCCGTATCTACAACTATATACAGGAAACAAGGCTTGGCGTAACCAAAAACGAAGACGGCACATATTCGGTAACCGAAGGCAAAAAGTCGCAAAATAAAAGCACTTTAACTTTGGGCAGCGCAAACTACAATTCGGCGTCGTACGATATGCCCAATGTATATATTGGCGACATTGTTAACGAGGCCGGGGCTACCGTAAACCTAAACGGCTACAACCAAAATTTGGTGGGCACTTTCGAAAATGACGGAACAACCGTTGTTGAAAAAGCCGCCAACTTTATTTTAACAAAAAGCGGCAGCTTTATAAATAACGGCACTATTAAATTTGCGGGCGGCGACAACCACAGCCAGTTTGGCTCGTTTACAAACAACGGCACATTTTCTTTTGGGGCAGTTTCTACAACATTTAATTATACGGTAGAAGAAGACGCGCTTTTTGAAAGCAAAGGTTTGCTTTCTATTGGGCAGGGCAACTTTACCGTTAAGGGCACTGCCATTGTAGACGAAACTATTGCCGACGGAAAAGCCACGGCAAAAAGCTCGTTTGCTTCAAGCGGCGGCACTGTAGACGTGTATGGCACACTTGCTTTAAAGAGCGGCGGCAAAGAAAAGGCGGTTCAAGACAGAGACGGTGTAACCACCGACCAAGACAAAGACTTTAACACAATAAAGTTTTCGAACAATTCCACGCTGAACGTTAAAAACGGCGGCAATCTTAATGTAACAGGCGGCGTAACATTCGATAAAACGGCGGTTAATATAGAAGAGGGCGCAAACTTTTTGGTTGGAACCGAAACTGTAGACGGCATAAAGAGCGCGGGCACAGTTTTGTTCGGTTCGGGCTCGTCGCTTACAGTGCGCGGCACAATGACGCAAAATGGCGGGACAACAGTGCGCTTTAATGCGGGCAACCACACAATATACGGCACCTTTAACCAAAATGCCATAGACCACTTAAACGGCGGCAATGTTGTTTTGGAAAGCGGCGCAACTTGGAATCAAAAATCCCAAATTTCCATCAACACGGGTTCGCTTACCTTAAATGAAGGCTCAACTTTTAATTCAAGCAGCTATTTAAACGTAGGTTCTGCGGGCACGCTTAATATCAATAATTCCACAACCGCTACGGGTACAATAACGCTTTCGACAGGCGGTGTGCTAAATGTAAACAGTGGCGGCGCACTTGTTATAAAAGGCAATTTGCAAGACGCGCTGAATGCTGGGGCTACAAAAGAGCTTGCCGTGAACGTTGCAGGCCGCCTGCAGATAGACGGCAATATGACGTTCAACAAATCTACAGCAGAATCATTTGCAAGCAAAGTTAATATATCGGGCGGCGTTTTTGCCATTAAAGGTGCCGCGACTTTTGGAGGATATTCGGTTGTAGACTTTGCAAGCGGCAAATTAGAATTTGATTTGGCTTCGGGTTCTAGCTTGATTTTCTCCGACAGCGCATCGCTTATGGGCGACATTTTGGCAAGCGATTTTGCCTTTGCCAATTACGAAGACGGTCAAACCTACGAATTGATATTCTTCGACGATCCTTCAAAATACAATGCTTCGTTGGAGACCATAAAAGGTACTTTTATAGACTATAACGGCTACAAAGTAACATTCGGCGGCGGCGACAACACCTTTACCGCCACATTCGAAGTTCCAGAACCGTCTACATGGGCGGCAATATTCGGAGCTTTGGCTCTGGCGTTTGCAATCTATCGCAGAAGAAAATAATTTTATAAATAAGAATGTGAAAATCGAAACGAGCCACTTTTATGGCTCGTTTTTTTGTGCGCCGCTAATTGTAGAGAGTATTGGCTTTGTGCAAATACATTTTTTAATGGACTTTATTCGTAAATACGGAGGTTTTTTATGCCTATGGAGGCAAAAAGAGAGCCGCTTGCAATAAAAATTACAAGCGGCTTGTTTATGCACCAACACAAATATGTGCCTAAAGATAGGGTATTAATTTTTAATCGCTATAAAGCCAGGTAGACAAGTAGCGTGTGCCCGTGTCGGGAACAATGGCTACAATCTTTTTGCCCGCGTTTTCGGGTTGTTTTGCCAATTCAAGCGCGGCAAAAACTGCGGCTCCCGCCGAGATGCCCGAGTGTATGCCTTCTTCTTTTGCAAGCCTGCGGGCGGTGTCGCCGGCATCGGCATCTTTTACCCTAATTACGCCGTCTACAACCGAGCTTTCGTAAATTTTGGGAACAAAGCCTGCTCCTATGCCCTGAATCTTGTGCGGGCCGGGTTTACCGCCCGAAAGAACGGGAGAAGTAAAGGGTTCTACAGCATAGATTTTTACCGAGGGTTTTAAGGGCTTAAGGACTTCGCCTATGCCGCTAATTGTGCCGCCGGTGCCAACGCCTGCAACTACAATGTCTACAGTGCCGTCGGTATCTTCCCAAATTTCTCTGCCGGTGGTAAGCCTATGAATTGCAGAGTTTGCGGGGTTTTCGAACTGCTGGGGAATAAATGCGTTTGAGTTTTGCTCTTTTAATTCCAAAGCTTTTTCTATTGCGCCTTTCATGCCTTTTGCGCCGTCGGTTAAAACAAGTTCTGCCCCCAAGCTTAGCAGGAACTTGCGGCGTTCAACACTCATGGTTTCGGGCATTGTAAGAATAAGCCTATAGCCCTTTACCGCCGAAACCAAAGCCAAGCCAATGCCGGTGTTGCCGCTGGTAGGTTCTATGATAAGCGCACCCTTTTTTAAGATACCCTTTTTTTCGGCATCTTCAATCATTGCAAGGGCTGCCCGATCTTTTACCGAGCCCGACGGGTTAAAGAATTCAAGCTTTGCCAAAACTTCGGCGGTTGAATTGTTTAGCTTGTTAATTCTAACAAGCGGGGTTTTGCCTACAAGTTCGAGAATGTTGTTAGCTATTTTCATTTTTTAATATCTCCTTATTTGGTAGTGTTTATATTTTAAATTTAAGGCTGTCAATTTGCGTTTTTGTCTTGTTTTATATATGCCAAAACGTTTGCAAAATCGTAAATTTAGCCCAAGGTTTAATTTTTATGAGCCTATAATTTTATTCTCTACCAAATTTGTCAAGTATAAATTTAAAAAATTTTTCGGAGAAATCAAACCTTGCAAATTTCGGCATAAAGTAAAAGAATTTCGGCTTTTATTATGATATTGTTGTCCTGGATATTTTTATTTATTGCGGGCTTTTTGGAAGTATCTTGGGTTGTTTGCCTAAAATACTCCGAAAACTTTACAAAGCTTTGTCCTTCGGCGGGAATGGTTGTTAGTATTGTTTCGAGCTTTTTGCTTTTGAATTTGGCGATACGCTATTTGCCCGTTGGGGTTTCGTATGCGATATGGACGGGTATGGGCGCAGCGGGGGCGGTAATTGCGGGCATTTTGCTTTTTAACGAGCCTTCAAATTTTTTGCAGATATTTTTCCTTTCGCTAATAATTATAGGCATTGTGGGCATTAGCCTTATTTCGCAACACTAGCTATAAGTAGAAAATTTTGCTTGAATATTTTTTGCATTACAGCATAAATATAACTTCACATTTAAAAATTCGAGGCGTAGCTTAGCCTGGTAGAGCGCTACGTTCGGGACGTAGAGGCCGGTGGTTCGAATCCACTCGCCTCGACTTTTTAAAAAAATAAACCGCAGTTTTTTTGAACTGCGGTTTTTTTGTGCCTTTGTTGCAAAGCTTTTTTATTTGCTTAGCGTTATGGAATCGGGCAAAGACAACTTTGCCTTTCCGTTTTGTATATCTACGCTAATTTTGCCGTTGGGGGTTGGATACACAATTTTTGCATTGTCTATAAACGTTGCGGGTTTAAAGCTTACGCTTTTCCAGCCTGCCGACGTTTGGCGTACGCCGCCAATAATTCTCGGCAGCATAAAGGCAGGGTGCGCAGTCCATGCGTGCGAGCGCGAGCTAGAAGTTATTGGGTACCCTTCAAAAGTTCCGCCGTATTCTGCCATAATGTCCCAATTTCGCATATAAAAGTCGTATATGTCTTTGGCGTATTTGCCCTGCTCGTCCAGCACCTGCAAAAGGTATACAACCCAAAAAGACGATGGCACCGGCTTGTCGCGCTTTGCGTTGTATTCCCTTACGGGAGTTTTTTCTCTTACAAAGGGCAGCAGAATTTCGTTTAAGGCTTTTTCGAAATTAAAGCCCTTTATGTTGCACATTTTTGCCAAGGTTTGCGCGTGTATGCCGCACTTTTCGTTTAGAGTTTTGTCGGGCAAAATACCATCGTGTATAAGTCCGTTTTTGTCCAGCAGGTTTGCTATAATTGCCGTTTCGTGTTTTATGGCGCGCTCGGCAAACATTTTGGCGTCGTCTTTAAAGCCATTTTCTTCGCAAAGCTGCTGCATTTTTTGCATTGCATACAAATAAAGCAAATTGTATACGGCGGGGCTGCCGTTTTTTTGTATGGGCGACCAATCCAAAAACAGCCAGTAGCGTTTATCGAATTTTAAAAGGCCGTTTGTGCCGAACTGCCCGTTAAAGTAGTTTAAAATGCCCATGACGGTGTCGCGGTGTGCTATATATGCTTCGGCGTTGCCCGTCTGCCAATAGTGGTCGTACAGCGTTAAAATCCATATTAGCGAAAAGTCTGGCAAAATGCAGGTGTGCGCCATTGTGGGGGCGTGCCCGTAGGTTAGCCCGTTGGGTAAAGTCTGTTGCGACAATATGTTTATGCCCCTTCTTAAAAGGCGCGCATCGCCCGAAATAAAGAATGTGTTCCACGCCTGCACGCGGGCGTCGCCCCACCATTGCGCCTGTTCGCGGTAGGGGGTGTCTACATAACCGTCCATTGCGCAGCAACGCTGGGTGTGCACCGAAGCTTTCCAAATTTCGTTTGCAAGCTTGTCGGAACATTCAAAAACGCCCTCGCTGCCCAAGGGGTAGTTAGACCACCTAAGCGACGGCGTAATCGAAATGTTTGAATTGTTGTTTTTGCGCACCCTAATTTCCATATACCTAAAGCCGCAAATCGAGAAAAACTCGTGCTCGTTTAAGCCCTTTTTGCATATAAGCCTGTTCGAAACCGCGGGCTTGCTGTGGGTTTTATAGCGGTTGTCTATGTTGAAATTTTCGTCGATTTTTTCGCTTAAAACCATATCTACAATTTCGCAGCCCTCTGCATTTTCTATTTTCAGAATAGGCGTGCCTACAACGGTTTTGCCGAAGTCGATAATGTACGAGCTAAATTCGCCCTGGGGATTTTTTGCAACGTTTATTTTTGGGGCGTTTTCGGTCTTTTTAAAGCCGTTTGCTTTTTCCAAGTCGTAAAGCTCGCAAATGTTGCGGAATGTGTCGCTTTCGGTTAGCGTTTTGCCGTTTGCCTTTGCCAAAATGGCAAAGCTTGTAATTATGTTTGTGTCGCACATAGGCGTTCCGCGCGCCTGAAGGTTGTAGTAGGGCATTGCGTTGTAGGCGCGGTCGCCTTCGGCCCTGCCCCACTTTGAATCGTCAAAATCCAGACTTTGCCAGCCAATTTGGGCCTTGTTCATATCAAAATGTTCTTGATAGTTTAGCTGCAGAGACTGCGTTACGCTGTCCCTATAATTTGCGTTTTCGCGTATGCATTTTGTTTTTGGCACACACGAAACGGTTTTGGTTTTGCCGTCGGTTTCCAGCGCAAAAATCACGCCCGCATTTGCCTGATGCACATACGAAAACGTGCTTTTGCCCGAATTGTAGGCGCGTATGGCAATAAGGTTTTTGCCCGTTTTTAAATACGGCAAAACATCGATTTCGTCGTAGCTATAGTGCTCGTGCATGGCTCGGGCGGGGCCGCGGTTTACATATTTGCCGTTTATATACAGCATATATTGCTGGTCGGCACTGATGTATAAAATTGCCTTTTCGGGCAATTTGCCCAATTCGAAGGCATGCCTAAAAAGGGCGTAGCTGTTGTGAATGTCGTACCAGCTTGCGGGATAGGGCCACAGCCAGCGTGCCTGTTTTAGCGCCTGCGGAATGTGCGCAAAAGTTTCCTCCGTTTCGGGTTGTACTTTCGGATTTGCGTAAAGCGAAGTTGCCCCCATTGCGGCCGCAAACAAAGCTGCGGCAAAAGTAAATATACGTCTTTTCATATTCATACGCTGAAAATTAAAATGGGCAGGCAAATAGTTGTCAAAAAAATTCAATAAAAATGCGCAAAACCCAAAGGTCTTGCGCATTTTAATTATTTTAAATTTAAGACAAAAACTAGTTTAAAAGCGTGATTTCGGTTTTAATTACGGCTGTTTGGCCTTTCTTTACCGTGCTTTTAAAGCCTGTTAAAAAGTAGTTGTCCAAAAAGTAGTCTTTCGGGTTTGTCGGTTTTCGGTCGAACATTTCGGGCTTTGTATTTGCGTTAGAAGTTGCCGAAATTTTCAGCGTTTTATTGTCCCTTTTCAAAAAAATAGAATCTTTTTCCATTTTAACTTCGGCTTGGGTTGGTATGCAAAATACAACTTCGGCGTCTTTTTGCTCGGGGGCTTTTATAGTGTCTACAATTTCTATTTTTTTATTGTCGATTAGCTTTATTGCGCGCGTTGCTTTTTCTACTTCGGGCGCAAGGGGGGCTGTTAGGTCTATTAAAACTCCGCGGCAAGCGGCATTGTCTATCTTGCCTACAATGGGGGCTTTTGCATAAACATTGTGCACTTTGCCGTTTACCGTAAGGGTAGAGTGCGAAGAATTTGTGTACCTAATAAGACGCCATCTTTCGGAATCTTGTTTTTTGTCCCAAAGGTTAATCTTGTTTTTTTCCATCATCTGGTAGGGCAAAATTGCAATGTCGCTTACAAAGCGGGTTTCGCCTATATCCAAAACAAAAGAGCCTGTGTCGGCGTGGCCGTGGTTGTTGGCGTCCATGCCCGCCTTTACGCCAATAAATACGGGTTGGCCGTTAATAGAGCCTCTAATTAGCGCGATAGAGCAGGGCCCCAAGCCTATTTTAAAGGGCGTAGATTTTTCTGGGATTTTATCGAAATCAACTGCGGCTATGTCGTCCATAAAAAGAGGCAGCAACCTTGCAAACGAAGTTTTTACTGTAATGCCGTGTTCGCCAACGCTTTTGGGGTCTTTAACTGCTTCCTTTATAGGCGACAACAGGCCCAAGTTGTTTGACCTGTTTGCAAACCAAAAAATTGCGCTTGAAATTTGGCAGTTTTCGGTAGCGTCGCTAAAATTAAAGATTTTGCCCGTGTGCGACATTCCCAAAGTTTCGTATTCTGCCGATTCCAAAAATCCTTGCGCTTTTGAAAGCCCGAAATCTTTGCCGAAAACGCGTTCGAGTGCCTTAATGTGTAAAACCTGAAAGCTCGTGCCGAAATCCCAATAGGCCAGACCTTCGGGATATACTCCGTTGGGGGCGTAGTTGTCTAAAGTTAGCATCGGGGCGTTAGAGCATTTTCTTAATATTTCTTTTGTTAAAGCTTCGTCTTTTTCGAATACGCAAATGGCGGTTGTAATCATTGCAGCGCTGCAAACCTGATTCCAGTTATCTCTTAGCTTGTACACATATTTGCGCACAATGGCTCTTTTTAATGCCTTTTCTATAAGGGCGGTTTCTACCGCCTGCCTTGTTTCGGGTTTAAGTTCGTTGTAAAGGGCGTCGTAGCCAATACTAAGGGCAAGAGCCATTTCGGCTGTGTCTAAAAAGTGGCGGTCGTTAAAATCCTTAAACGATGCGCTGTTAAGCATTTCCCTTTCGGCCGCCGCCAAAAATATTGGGTCTTTTGTGAACTTATAGGCGTAGGCATGCAATGCAATGCGCCTTAAAAATTCGCGGGATATGCCTAAAATACGCCTGCCCGAAGCGTCCAGCTTGTATTCCAGCTTGGGGGCGTTTAGGTGCTCTTTTGCCGATTTAATTATTTGGTTGTGGTAGCGGTTTGCAACGTTGTTTGTTTTTATCGAATTTTTAATGAAATCTATTTCGCTGTCTTTAAAGAAAATTCTGGGGTGGCCTTTAATCTTCGAAAAGTCGAAGTCGCCGTCGTTTAGTGCCAGCGTTGCGGTTTTCGTTTCGGCGGGTTGCTCTATCTCTGCAAATTTCGCGCAGGTGTTTTTGTCGTTTTCTACTGTCGCGCATGTGCACGAAATTAAAAGCGAAGAGAAAATCCCCAATATATATGCAATGTTTCTCATAAATAAAAGTTTTTTGTTTTTCGCGCGGCTTGTCAAAAACTTTTTACTTGCCTTAGTTAACGATAATTAAGATAACTTATTGTGATAACGAAAAAAAAGAATGGCCAATACCAAAAAATTGTCTCTTAAAACCATAGCCGAAAGGGCGCATTGCTCGACGGCTACGGTGTCGAATGTTTTAAATAAAAAAGGCAACTACTCTACCGAAACGGAAACCGAAATACAAAAGATAATAAAAGAGCTTGGTTATTCGGTAAACTTTAAGGCTAGAATGTTGCGCACGGGCAAAACGCAAACAATAGGCGTTGTGTTTTACCGCTCTAATACCGACATATTCAAAAACGAATATTACCTTAACTTAATGCACAACCTGCAAAAAAGGTTGTCGGAATATAATTACGAGCTCTTGATTTCCGAATTTACGCCCGAAAATGTGGAAACTAAGACTCCGCCAAACTGCATAAAATACGGCAAGGTAGACGGTGTTGTTCTTTTGGGCGGCTTCCCCGAAGCTGCTGCCGACATTATAAAGACCTCCGAAATAAAGTGCGTTGCGCTAGATACCTATATAAGCGGCATAGATTCGATAACTACAAACGGTTTTGAAGCAACTCAAAGAATGGTGCAAACAGCCCTTTTAAAAGGCGCAAAAAACTTAACCTACTTTGCCTTCGACCACGACGACTACAACACAAAAGAGCGTCTTGGCGGCTTTAAAAATGCCGTTTCTAAATTTGCGGTACAAAACGCAAAGGTTTTCGACAAATTCGATACCGAAGCCGAAGCCATTGAAATTTTCGACCAAAATTTTTCAAAAGACATACAAAACGGCGCAATATTTTCGTGCAACGATAATTTGGCAATAGCCCTTATGAACCACGCCAAAAAGTTGGGCTACAATATTCCCGCGCAAATTTCGTTTTTCGGCTACGACTCGATTCAAATGAGCAAGATTACAAGCCCCACATTGTCTACGGCTGTAACCGATACGCACAAGATGGGAGAAATGGGCGCCGATGCGATTTTGGCGCGAATAAACAATCCCGAAGGCGACGTATTTTTTAAGCTGCTCGACACAAAAATAGAGTATAGGGAATCTAGCTTGCAATAGCCATTTACATAAAACAAAAAAATGCGGGGCAATTGGTATGCTCCGCATTTTTTTTGCGCAAAAAATTTTGCCGTTTATTGCATAAAAAGCTTTATTATAACGTGTAGGCAAACACAAGTTGTAAGGGCTGCCGCAATGTCGTCGGCAACGCAGCCTAGGCCGCCTTTAAGCTCTTGCAACTTGTTTATAAAAAGCGGCTTTGTTATGTCGAAAAGTCTGAATAATCCAAAAGCCAGCGCAACAATTATAAAATTGCCGCTTCCAAAATTAAGGTTAATTCCCCAAAAGCAAAAGGGTATGGCAACAAATTCGTCCAATATAACTTCGTGAGGATCTTTTACCCCTATATAGCTTTCCGCCAAGTCGCAAATGCCAACGGCAACATATGCCGAAACAAGCGAATATAAAACCAAAACGGGCAAGCTTGCATAGAAAAGCGCAACCGTAAAAAACAAAATTCCCGCAAGGCTGCCGAAAGTTCCGGGAGCTTTTAACGAGCCTATCTTGCCGAGGGTGGCAAAAGCAACAATGTTCTCTTTGCCCAGCAACGCCAAAAATTTGTTTAGCTTAAACATTTTTCTACAAATAAAGTTTTCTGTATTTTACTGCGTAGTTTATTCCCGAAAGCCCCGCCAAAAATGTCGACAACAAAAGCATTACAACGCCCACATCGTGGCAAAGCGTCCAAAAAAAGGTGTCGGCGGCGCCAAAATCTTTTACAACCGAGTTCGCCAAAATAAAGGCTCCTAGCGAAACCATCTGAAACGCCGTTTTGTATTTGCCCATTTTTTCGGCAGCAATAACAACGCCCTCTTTTGCCGCCATCATTCTTATGCCGCTAACAAAAAATTCGCGCGTTACAGTAAGCATAACGCAAAACGCCGCAATAAGGTTGTATTCGCCGAAAATATTAAGGGCGATCATTACAACGGCAATGCCCAAAATCATAATCTTGTCGCACAAAGCGTCCATAAACTTGCCGAAGTTTGTAATAAGCGAGTATTTTCTTGCAAAGTAGCCGTCGAACCAGTCGGTAACAGCCCCAGCCAAAAAAAGCACGAACGCCGAAAGGGCAAACCATTCGACATTGACACACAAAGCCACGCACACCGCGAAGCTTGCCGCAACTCTTGCGAGCGTTAATATATTGGGCAAATTCATTAAAAAAGGTTTGTACTAAAAATATTTTGGCACATTATTGCACACACAATACTCTTTACAACAAAAAAATACTCGTATGAAAACCGCAGTGTACCCGGGGTCTTTCGACCCTATAACATTAGGGCATCTCGACATTCTTAAACGCGCCTTGGAAATTTTCGACAAGGTGATTATTGCCGTCGCCAAAAATTCAGGCAAAAAGCCATTGTTCGACATTCCCGAAAGAGTGCGCCTAATAGAGGAAAATATTGCCGATATGCCCAATGTTGAAGTTGCGGTTTTAGACGGGCTAACCATAGACTTTGCCGAAAAAAACAACGCATGCGCGCTTATTCGCGGTCTTAGGGTTGTTTCGGACTTCGAGTTCGAGTTTCAGCTTGCGCAAATGAACAGGCATTTGAACGATTCTATAGAAACAATTTTGCTTATGCCATCAAACGCATATTTCTTTACAAGCTCTACCCTTATAAAGGAAGTTGCAAATTTTAAGCCCGAAAAAATAAGGGCGTTTGCCCCCGAAAACGTTGTAAAGGCTTTGGTGGAAAAAAGGAAAAACACTTTATGAAAATTTCAGACGCAAAAAATTTAGGCAGGGGCGACTCGTTCGAAACCGTTGCCATTTTAAAAGAGGTTCAGTCGAAAACCGCAAAAAACGGCGGAGAATTTTTGGTTGCCGACTTCGGCGACAAATCTGGCTCGATAACCTTTATGGTGTTCGGCGACAATGCGTTTTTTGGCGTGGTAAAAGTGTCGAAAGCGGGCGATATTTTCAGGATTTCGGGGCGCGCCGATTTTTATAACGACAAATTCAGCCCCCGCCTTGAATATGTAGAAAAGCTCGACAAAGACGAGGCAAAGCCCTACGCAAAAGACTTGTGTCCCGTTTCCGACAAAGATCCCGAGCAAATGAAGGCCGAGCTTTTTGCGCTTATCGACACCATAAGCGAAGAGCCCTTAAGAAATACAGTGTTAAGCGTGTTTGCCGAACCCGTTGTTGCCGAAAATTTCTTCACAAGCACGGCGGCAAAAAGTATGCACCACGCCTACATTCACGGGCTTTTAGAGCATACCCTTTCGTGCGCAAAAACGGCGAATGCACTGTTCGATTTATATCCGTTTATAGATCGCAATATGGCGTTGGCCGGCGTGATTTTGCACGATACTGGCAAGGTTATAGAATATGCGCAGGATTTAACTTTCAACAAAACCCGCTCGGGGCTTTTAGAGGGGCACTTGGTTCTGTCGTATAGGTTTGTGCGCAAAGCCGCCATAAAATGCGGCTTAGACGACGATTCTCGCGAAAGGTTAGAGCACATTATGCTTAGCCATCACGGTGAAATAGAGTGGGGCGCGGTTGTTTTGCCTGCAACACCCGAAGCCGTTTTTGTTTCGTGCGTAGACTATTTAGATGCGAAAATGGGTGCCGTTTACGGTATTTTGAAAAACGAGGGCAAAAGCGAATTTTCGGAACCGAATTTTGCGCTGTCTAAGGCCAGACTTCTAACAAAAAAACGCGATGTTAAAAAAGCAGATGAATAAGGTTATATATTTGGCTACGGGTAACGCCCATAAGCTTTCGGAATTTTCGCAGATGCTGGAAGGCTCGGGATGGGTTTTAAAATCGGCAACCGACTTGGGCGGAATGCCCGATGTAGACGAAAATTCCGAAACATTTACAGGCAACGCCTTTTTAAAAGCTTCGGCACTAAAGAAAATTGCGCCTAAAGACGCCTTTGTTTTGGCCGACGACAGCGGCATTGTTGTTGACGCATTAAACGGGGCTCCGGGCGTGCATTCGGCAAGATATGCGGGCGTAAAAGGCCCAAATGCCGACGCCGAAAACAACAAAAAACTTTTGGCAAACTTGGCAAACGTGCCCGACCATAAAAGAACGGCGCGCTTTGTTTGCGAATTGGCGTTTATTTGCCCCGACGGCACCGTGCATTCGTTTTCTGGCAAGGTTGAAGGCCGCATAAACCACGGCGAAAAGGGCAACGGCGGCTTTGGCTACGACCCTTTGTTTTTTTGCGACGAGTTTGGCTGCACAACGGCCGAAATGCCCGCCGAAAAGAAGAACGAAATTAGCCACCGCGGCAAAGCCTTGCGCAAGCTTTTAGAATTTTTAAAAACGCTTTAAGTGTTCGGTAAGTTTTGCAAAAAGGCGGGGGTTTTCCCCCGCCTTTTTCGTTTGTGTAGATTTAGGTTTTTGCGCACTAAAACCCGAAGTTTCCTTCTATTAGCACAAGGAATACCTGCATATCAAAGGGCGGGTTTGTTATAATTGTTGTTATGTTGCAAATTCTTTCGGGGCTTTGGCAGTTGTAGCACTTGTCGCTCTTTATAGCACACGGGGTTTTGCGCTTTAGCCTTTTTGCATTCAGCGGGGCTGCGACATTTTTTGCCCTGTAAAGGGCACTTTGTAGGTCTTGGGTAATCTTATTTGTGCCGCAAACAAAAAACACGCGCTTTGCCCCGTACGACGTTGCCGATACCCTGTTGCCGCGGCCGTCTATGTTCACAATTTCGCCCGTTTTGGTTATTGCGTTTGCGCTGCAAATGTAAGTTTCGGCATTCCTTGCCCCTTGGTATGCGCTAGGGCCGTCTTTTGCGTGGGCAAACACTTGGTTGTTTTCGCCAAGAAGCTCTATTAAGTTTAGCTGGCCAACGGTTGTAGACCCTCCAAAGCCCACGCTTGTGTTTTTTATGTTTTGGCAAAGCCAGTTGGTTGCACTTTTAGCGTCTTTAAAGTAGCTTGCCTTAAAGCCTTTGCGACTAAAGTTTTTTAAAAGTTCGTCTATCATTTGCGGAAATATATTGACTAGCAGTGAACGTAATTGTTAGATTCTTCCACGTTTTTAAAAATATTTAAAGCATTATGTTTAGAAAAATATTGTTGACTATTGCTGCGTTGTTTTTGGCGAATATTCTTTCGGCAACAACTCTTGTTTTGTCTAACGGCGACAAGATAACCGGCGCAGTTCAGGAATCGGATACAAACACTGTTGTGGTAAAAACGGCATTCGGCGTTTTAAGCGTTCCGCGCGAAATGATTGCCGAACGAATTGAACCGCAAACCGCAAAGAGCGTTGAAAGCAAGGCAATAAGCCTTATGGGCAGCGGCGGCACGGCAAGTGCTTCGCAGTCGTTGGCGGCCGAAGAATCTAAAGTAGACGAACATATGAGCGCGGTTGAAAAATCTTGGCGCGAACAGTATGTAGAAGCCGTAAATCCCTACCTTGCCGGCTGGAAAGTTAAATTTAGAGCCGGTATGGATTATAAGAAAACGAATTCAAGCTATACGGCATATACGCTTGGTCTTAACGCCGACCGAAAGTGGGATAAAGACTCGGTTGCCCTTGCAGCCTACTACGACTACACAAGAGAAAGCCCCGTAACCGGTCCCGAATATACTTCTACCGACAAATACGGCGCAAGCGCAGTTTACAGACGCGACTTGAACACCGACGAAGGCTGGTTCTTTACAAATACACTTTCCTACCGCAAAGATATGGTTAAGGGTATAGACCACGAAATAAACGAAATTGTTGGCGTAGGTTATACATTCAAGATGTTAGACGACAGCCTTATAATTAACGTATATGGCGGTCCCGGTTTAAAGTATATTCAGGCAAACAACTATTCCGACCACTACGTTGCAATGATGACCGCGGGCGAAGACCTTGTTTGGAAATTCCACGAATGGATGCGAATCGAAAACAAAATGGCGGGCGAAATTAACCTTGCAAACGGCGGCGAATATACATTCAACTTTATGTTGGGCTTGGTTGTATCGCCAACTCCCGTATTCGACTTGGCGGCAAGATATACATTCCAGTACGACGGCATCAATGCTGGCAGCTCGGTTAAAACGGAACAACGCTTTATAATCGCGCTAGAAGTTCCCTTTGGTTGGGACTAAACCTAAAGCAAATATTTTGCACACAAAATAAAGCCCAAAGTTTGGGCTTTATTTTTTTGCCTTAACCTCTAAATTCCGCAAAAAATCTACATAAATTTTGCAGCCCAATCTCGGCAGCAAAAGAGCTTTTTTAGGATAAATAAAAAATTTTTAAATTTTTTGCAAAAAAAGCTTGCAAAGCTAAATTTTTTATGCAGCATTAAAGACTTTAACAATCTGGTATGTCCCTGTCGTCTAGCCCGGTTAGGACATAAGATTTTCATTCTTACGACTGGGGTTCGAATCCCCACAGGGACGCCAGAGGGTTTTATTAAGACAGGTTGCAAAGCCTGTCTTTTTTTGTGCCCGATTGGCGTTCGCTTGGGGATGGAATTTTTGCGATAGCAAAAACCCGCAGGGCAAGCGCAGCGCCGTTCAATTCCACGACTTCGCCAGAGGGTTGTTGAAAAGCGAACCGTGTTAAACACGGCAAACAAAGAAGCCGCTAGCCCTGAAAGGTTGAGCGGTTTTTTTGTGTCCGCACGTAGCTACGCCACTGTGGGTAACACATTGGCTCAGAACAAAATACAACTTAAATTCATCGCACAAACCAGTTGCCCCGTTTCCGCCAAATCCAACTCCAAAATCTGACTTGCGATAGTTTAACGGGGTTCGAATCCAAAACGCTTTTTTTTTGGCAAAATCGGGGAAATCTTCAAACGCCATAATCGCCAAAATGAGACAAAGTGTTAAACTTCTCGTTTGCTATACTGACACATTCAAATTTCCACAAACCCTGCGAAGTTCTGCCATCTGCTCGTTTTGCGGCAATTTTGCAAGCTCCGATGTTTTGCGATAGCTCATTCTTTGGGGTATCGCGGGAAGAATCATTTTAGCTAAAAATTCCACAACTTCGGGCGAAAGCTTTTTGAGCAATCCGTATTTTAGGCTAAACAACGACTTTTTAATACCATGCTCGGCACAAAACTGCGTTGCGGTAATCTTCCGCGTTTCAATTTCGCGCCGCCAATCCAAAACATCGCAAATAAAATGGCGGGCGGTTTTGGACTTCGGAACTTTCTCCATTTCCATCAATGCACTGCACGGCATTTCAAAAGGGCTAATTATTTTCCAAAGCGACTTGCCTCTTGATGTATCCACGATAAAACGCAAATCACACTTGGGAATTACCCCGTTAAGCTCGTGTGTAGGAAAAACCTTCAAAGACATTTCGCGGCAAAAACGGCTTTTATGCGACACGGACGAAATGACAAGACGTTCTATCGCGTTTTCAAGAATGGTTCTCTTTTCTTCGGGAGTAAGATTGTTTTGCAGCAAATCCATATCGCGAATATTTGCCGATACAGTCCGCGATTGGTTTGCAGTGTCTACCGCGGAGAGCAACTTTTGCTCTTCTACGGTATCGCCCAACTTTCGCTCCAAATTTCGTTCCTCTTCAACAAGCATCCGAAGCGATTCCTTAAAATGAGCTTTCATCAGTTCGTCCGAACAGGATAAATATTCGTCGTTGGCACAGGCAACTTTTTTGCGCAACCGCTCGCGGGCTGTCCTCAATGCCGCTATTTTACGTTCCAGTTCTTCGCGATATTCTCCGTTGCGGGAAATCGCAGAGAGTTTCTCTCGCATAAAATAACCTATCGCCGAAAAGACAACCCCCTCTAGCACGGAAAGAGCAATTCCACCTTCATTGCATTCGCACGCCGAATGTTCCTTGTTGCGGCGCGAGCAAATGTAATACGGGTATTTTCGCCCTTTACGAAGAGTATACGCCGTCGTCATCATACTGCCGCACACGCATCGCAGATAGCCTTTCAGCAAATATTCGTCGCTCGAAATTATGGGCACGCTCTTTCTTTGTTTGGGAACACAATAGAGGCTTTCCTGAACTTTGTCCCATTCCGACTTTTTGACAATCGGCGAATGAACACCTTTGAACAATTCGTATTTTGGCCGCGAATTTTCCGCCCCGAGGCCGATGTAGTTATAGCCCGAATACATCGGATTTGCCAACACCTTGCGGACAAAGTTTTCGTTGAACGGCTTGCCGCCAAGTTGTCGTCCCGAACGCGTTTTCCGCAACGGTATTTGCCCGTAGCGTTTTGTAAGGTGTGCGGAAATTTCCGACGGCTTTTCGCCGGATAGGAATTCTGAGTAAATTTTACGGACAATCTCCGCATTCGCACTGTCTATTTCTATCGAGCAAGCCGTTCGCCCCGTTTTGTAACCAAACGGAGCAACCCCACCAGAACGGAACCCGCGTTTTAGATTCTGCAAATATTTGTGCGCGGTACGCTCAGAAATTTTCCGCCGCTCCATTTCGGAAAGATTTACCGTAATGTCTTCGGCAAAATCACCCGTCGGGCTACCGTCGGAGGAAAAATCATTGCTGTAAATAAGTCTGACATTGTGTTCGTTTAGAAACTGTTTTAGTTCCGCAAAATTAGCCTTGTTGCGGCAAACTCTGTCATTTTTATAGCTAATTACAGCGTCAATTCCTCCCCGTTCGATGCGCGCAAGCATTTCGCGAAAGCCTCGCCGGTTGGTGTCTTTTGCCGATTTTGCGTCAGAATATTCGCCAACAATGCATATTTTCGGATTCCGCGAAGCATATTCGTCAACCATCTTGCGTTGGGCGTCAATGGATGAAAATTCTTTTGCCGCCTGCCTGTTGGTAGACACGCGCAAATACACAAGCGCATTTATTTGTGCGTTCGTATCTTTATTCTTGCGCTCTTGCAGAATCATTTTTCGGAGAAAATCACCCATTTGCAATTCCTCCTTGCGATACGCCGTTAATTATCTTTCGGGCGTTTCTGTACCGCGTTGAACGCGAACCTCTCAACGATTTTGCAATTTCCGTTGTCTGTCCGCGATATTGTACTTTCTGCTCTATTTGCTTTGTGGCTGTTAATATTTTGCGTCCGTCCACTCTGCGGGCGGCTCGCGCGAACAATTCGGCAACAACTCGGACTTTATCCGAGTCAGCCGAATTGCAATGTAATTTTGAAAAACTCACGTCTAAAGTTTTTCAGGATAAAAATTTTCCGCCAATTTGCGAAGATCTTCGTGGGTTTTAAGAGCGGCAACTTCTTGCGCTGGTATCCTGCCTTTGACGACGACCCACGCGATTTTCATTTCGTAGCTGTTTGCATCTCGCTTGTATGCTTCGCGCCCTTCAAGTTTCGTTAGCCACACCCGAATCTTTTTCGCCTTTTCACTGTTGCTAAGCCCGTCAAGAATAGGGAAAGGGTTCGTTGGGTTTCCCTGCAGCTGAATGGTATTAGCGGCGGTGGTATTTGCGGTAGAGGTTTCGCCCTGGGGGTTTGGTATTGAAATACCCAAGTCTTCCTCCGTTGGCATTTGATTCGGCGTAGCCGATTTTTCGGGCGACGATTTTTGCGGTTGCGCAACGAGGGCTTCTTCCGCCTCCTCGGCAGTATCGTTTTGCATCGCAACCTTTGGGGCATTGAAGTTAGCTAAATACAGCTCCAAAGCCTTTAACTGGGTATCGTCCGTTATATTTTTTAGAGTTGCGTAAAAAGAATCCCTCACCTTTTGCCGTTCACTTTTCTCCTTTTGCACGGGTTGTATATTTGCAGCGGCTGCGGTAGCGTTGACTTTTTGTGTCAATGCCTCCCCGCATTCGTCAAAAGAGGCTGATGCCAACGAATTCAAAATCTCATCGCGCTTGTCTTTTGGATAGCGAGCCAATGCCTTTCGTATTGTCTGCCAACGCGAACATCCAACTTTGCGCAAGTTTTCCTTTTGCGGCGATTGGAACTTAACACAGACTTCTCCGAGCGACTTTGCGATTTTGTATATGTCCGGCTTAACGGGACAGCCCTCTTTCTGATCAAGACAAAACACCTCATCGCACAACCACCCATATGTGGGATTTTGCTTCACCGAACGGGCAAGCAAGACAAGGTCTACGCACAAGTCAAAGATGTAACTTTTCCCTTTCTCTACGAATTTCTCCGCGTTTAAGACGTGATTGCGGGTTTCCTTAATCACGTGTTTTATGTTTTCAACTTTTCCCGCAATTTGTTGCGGGATACCTTTTCGGGTATTTGTTTTTTTATTCATAGGCTACAGTATAGGAAAAATGCTTCGGCTTTGCGAAAATTCCCAAAAAAAGTTTCAGGGGGGGGTAGTTAGTGGAACAATCGCTCGGTAAAATCGGCAGAGCGTGGACGGTGAAACGGAAGGGCATGAAGGGTTCAGGAGATGAGGATTTCGCCCTGATTTAGCCGAGCTGAATCGGCAATGAACTGTGGGGTTGTCCCTCCGACGGAAGTCGGAAGGGTTAGTGTAGCGCTCCGAAACAAGCAGATAATTTATAGACGCGTAGCGTCCCCATCGAGCGGGAAATGCAACGCATATCCCGCGAGAAAAACCCCATGATATTTAAGACGGCGTAGCCGTCTGTGCCGCAAAGTTTGTTTTGAAATGAAATGCCTAAACTGGCAGGCATGTTAACAATTTCCAAGTTCATGAATAAAGCACAGGTACTTCAATATTTTGAAAACGACCTGCTGGGCTACTTTTGCTACGACAAAAATAGTAATACAAACGCGAAGCTTTTCGGCAGACTTGCGTGGAAGCTGGGCATAGAGAAACTTGCTCCCTCGGATATTTTCAAGTCAGTTTTAGACAACAAACACCCACTCACGAAAGCAAAGCTAAGACCGCGGGAATGCAAACGCCAAATTTTCAGCGCATGCATGTCAGCACCGAAAGCGTTTTCCATCCTTGCCGTTTACATGCTCGGCAAAGACAATGATTTTATGGCAATCCACGAAGAGGCGGCGGATGAAGCCATGCGCTGGATTGAGGAAAAGGCAAAGGTGAGAATTCGGAAGAACGGGGCAAAATATTCAGTCTTTACAGGAAGTTTTCTTGGCGTGAAAATCACGCACCTTTTAAGCAGAGCGGACGACCCGCAACTGCACAGCCATTACGAAATTTTCAATCTAACTTACGACCAAAACGAGCAAAAATACAAAGCCTTGGATCCGCTGGAAATCTACAAAGAGTCGCAAGTAGCAACATTGATTTACCGCCAAAAGCTTGTTGAACGCCTGAAAGACAAGGGAATAAAAGCGTCGTTGGACGCCAAAGGTGAAGTGTTCATCGCGGGAATTCCACAGTCGTTGTGCGATAGGTTCAGCAAGCGGAGCAAGCAGATAAAAAGCAAAGCAAAAGAATTACAGGCAAAAAATCCGAATAAGAAATACGGTAAACGGGCAATCGCAAGAATCGCCAATCTCTTTAAAGAACCCAAACGTCTAGACAGTATGACAAAAGCGACGTTAAGGTGCATTCGTAAAGAGATAAAAATTGCCTGCGGCAAACAGATAACAAAGGTTGCCCGAGGAATGATTGGTAAAACTCCGCAAAAGAATCCATCGCCGAAGGGTATTAATACCAAACAGAAAGTCCCACAAACGCCCCAAAACCTTTTTGGCAAAATCGCAAACTGGGCTGCCCGATTATGCGGGGTGGAGGACAATCAACCGCCTGTGCACGCAGAATTACGAAAAGAATTTGCCAAAGCCTCAGCGCGCACGTTTGACTCGTTTTCTTCCGATATTGAAATCCCCGATGCCCGATACCAAAATATGTATTCCGAACAGAGTGTCGTCTTTGAAGTTAACGATGACGGCGGAGCCTCGTTCACTAAAAACTTGAACAACTTCGTAGGTGCCAACAAGGCACCGATTGTGTATTTAAACGCCAGTCGCAAGCGTATTCGCAAGAATTTTAATGTTAATCCGACACCCTTTGCGGGAATTGGCAAAGTCAGACCTCCTTCAATCTTTATATTAGATAACGCAGATTTTATCGGCTGTGACTACTTCCTTAAACTCATAAAAGCCGTAAACGCGACACGCTCAAAACTTGTTTTAATTTCGAACGATCAAACAACATTGCCCCACAAAGAAGACTACGCGATGCCACTACTACGCTCGTTCGGGTTGAAGAAAATTGTAGTAAAAAACCAAATCACAAATACCCTCCCGCAAACTTCGGCAAGAACGCAATCCGACCAGACAATCCCGATACCCCAACGGACACAATCGCAACATCATCCGTTACCGTATTTCTCCTACTCCGATAAGACAAAAACACCAATCCAGACAAAGACGACTCTTATACCGATTGAGGCACAATCTCAACTAAGAAAGGTAGTAATACCAACATCGAGCCTCAATCATACACCCCCATCGCAACCTGATGCACCGTCAAAGCAACAACCACCGTCGTCCCAACTCCATACTCAGCCACAACGTTCGCAACTACCCTCCACGCGAGCACGGCAGATTGTAAACCGTCCCGCGGAAATGAATAAAAGTTCATCGCCCACGCAAAACAATCCCCAAATACCAAGACCAATTTCCACCAGCCCCTCTATATATAATAGAGCGCAACCCCGCAAAACAGCCTCCGCAATACCCGCACACCGAACCCCACAACAAAAACAGCCTCTTCAACCACATCCCCAATACGTCCGCCCGACACTTAACCCGCGACCAAAAATTACCAAACCGCCCGCAACGAACTCACCCAAGCCGCAACAGAATACTCGCCCTACAGACAATCCCGCTCCGACCAAGTCCATACCTCCAACCACCCCAGAACCACAAAAAGAACCACCCCACCAAACAATCAGCTGTGAGATCGATTTGTAAGCGGAAAAATACCCGATACGGGCACACATTATGTCCCAAGTCCCTACAAGCATAACCAAGCATTTTCGGCTAAAACGGAATACAATTCCCGATTAGCCGAAACTTGTCCGCCGCCGTCTACAAGACCTTGCCCTGTGCAAATCGGCGACGTTATAGAAGTGTTATTTTACATTCTTCGGTTCGAAGAAGCTTTTTGCGTCGGCGCGGGAAATACCGTGCATATTGATGTAGCGGCTGCGCAAAAGAGACAAATCGCGGTGCCCCATATTTAGCTGCAGTCTAGGCAAATCGGTGTAGCGTTTTGCGTGGAAACTCGCGTATGTGTGGCGAAGAACGTCCTGAACCCAGCGTCCGCGAAAGCCAGAGTTGTCCCTAATTTTGCGCCATCGGCGCTGCCAGTCTGTCGGGCAGATTTTTCCCTCTTTTAATTCGCTTGAATGCGCTATCAAAAGTCTGTTCAAGACGGGCGGAATTTCCACTTGTCGGACACCGCCTGTCTTGGAGCATTGCGAGCGGACTGTGATTGTCTTTTCTTCGGTGTCGATGTCGCGCCAAGTAAGCCGCCTAACTTCGCGCGGGCGGATTCCCGTGTATACCAATAGCGCGGCGGCTACTGCGCAATTCGGGCTTTCGCGTTGGGCGGTTGTGATTAACCGCTTTGTTTCGGATAGTTTCAGAGGCAGGATTTCCTTTTCGATTACTTTCTTGCGTTCGATTCGCTTTATCGGGTTTTTGTCGCACCACTCGCGCCGAATGGCGAATTCAAACAATCCGTGCAGCATTGTCCGCCCCTTGTTGAATTGACTCGCACTCACTTCGTGAGCCGTCTCGCCCTTCGGGTCTTTCGCCTGTGGCGAAATCTCATTCGCGCTTCGCTTGAATTGATTATCCGTATGAAACGCCGCATTCAGCCATTCTTCGCATTCAGAAACGCTTAGCTCCGAAAAATTGCGTTTGCCAAATTCGGACTTTGCTTTTAGTAGCCGATTGCCCAAATAGCGAATATCCCTTATGGAATCTGGGCGCAAATGCTGCTTGCTCTTTAAATATATAGCAAATCCGTCGGCAAGGGACATTTCTTTTGTGCGGATATGCCGCAACCCTACGTCAATTACCTTCAAAACGAACTGCGCGTCGGTCAATTTGCCGCCGGCAGGCTTCGAGTCCAAAATGTTTCTGATATATCTTGCGGAATCGAGAACCGAAATTCCCGCCCCGCCCAAAACTTCCTTAGCCGAATTAAGTATAGTGTTCATAGTATTCAGAATACGACTGTCTAAACCAAAAGCGTAACGCCGTAAAAATCAGAATATATAAAAAACGGCGCAGCGCGGCAGGCGCAGTCTCCAAAACGGAAAAATACCCAACAGAATAGATTACAAAGGTTTTGAATTATTTTGACTTGACAGTCGTATTCTGAATACTATGAATATCGAACTGCAGATGCGATTGTTATTAACGTATAAACCAAACTAAGACAAGAATATGAAAAAGACCAAGAACAAGAAACGAGGAATATCGTTTTCCGTTCCATTGCTCTTCGCTCTTGCGGCGAATGTCTATGCGGACGGTTGGACATATGATCCAAGTACATCAGGGGTATCCCACATCGGAACGTCGACACGCACGGCTCCGATTGCTAACGGCGAGCAGGACGACCAAACACCATCTCTAGCGATGGGCACGGTTGACACTGCGCAGGTTCAGGGAACAGCCGAAATAAAAGACACCACCCAGGGGGTCGTCTTCGACGGTTCTACAAACAAGCTGACCGTCGACTCGGGGGCGGCACTTAACGTTGAAAGCGGCACCGGCGACGTAGTCGGGGTTGTCGGAGTAGACGTTCTTGAAAACGAGGGAAGCATAAAAGTCGCATCGACTGCCGGAAACGCGACGGGGGTAAAGGCGGGAACCGCCGCCGCCGATTTCAGCGCGAAAAATATTTCCGCCGAGTCGGCATCGGGTACGGCGATTGCGGTCGAAATAGGAAACCGCAACGGAAACATAACCGTCGACAACGCGACAGCGACAACGGGAGATTCCAACCCGTCGGCATTCGCGTTCAAGTCTGACGACATTACCGGCAACATTGCCATAACAAATTCAACAGGTAAAATTTCGACGAAAAATACTGTCGGCGATGTTAGCGTATCGAATACTACGGGCGATTTCAGCGCAGATGACATATCAGGCAACCTAAGCCTCGACAATCTGACAGGCAACGCTACAATCGCGAGCGCGAACACCGTATCTTCCACAACACTTACCGGAGACCTTAACGTAGCCTCGAACAGCGGCGCGGTAAACATCGGCGACGTGTCCGGAACGGCGACTTTTGGCGACGCACAAGCCGACGTAACGGCGACAGGTACACTCGGTGCGCTCGACGCCACGCTCAACGGAGGCAACCTCAGCGCGGCGACAGTAAGCGGAGCTACAACCGTAAACGGAACAGGCAACGCTACAATTACAAGCGC
>CAKTSY010000005.1 GCA_934613415.1 uncultured Opitutales bacterium | reverse complement strand
CTTGGCTTTAAGCCGTATAAACGAACACCGTGCGACGAACAGGGGCGGACATACCCTTTAATTTATATGAAACTGTAGCTTTTTTTAGTTGCGGCATTTTTTATTTTGGCTGCTGCAAAATGCGAGGGCTTAGTTGAAGAACTTTTGGGCTTCTAGGTGGGAAATGTTGCGCATGTTTATGTAGCGGCTTTTTAATAGCATTTGGTTGCTGTGGCCCATATTTAGCTGTAGCCTTGGCAGGTCTTTAAAACGCTTGGCAAAAAAGCTGGCGTAAGTGTGCCGCAAAACGTCGGCCTGCCACGGCAACGCTTTGCGGCTAAAACCGCTGTTTTGCCTTATGTTCTGCCAACGGCGTTCCCAGTTTTTCGGGCATATTTTGCCAAAACCTGTGCCACGCGTAAAAATCACCCGCAAACCCTTTGTTTATCCCGTAATCTTCCATAATCTCCCCCTATATCCCGTTATTCAAACCTTCTGTCACTGATCATTGTGGAGCGGATTGGCGGCGAATGGGCAAAAAAAATTTCACACGGGTTCGTGTGAAATTTAAAACGCGGAGAGAGAGGGAATAGGTCGAAAACTATTAACTTCCTTGCTCTTAATATATTGCAATTTTGCAAAAAATCTTAGTTGCGTTTAGTTGCAATATTTTTTGTGTGTAGATAAATATAATAGACTTTAATTTTAATAAATTAACTGTCGTAGTAATAAAAACCGAAACAAGGCTTGAAAAAAACGCAAAGCTTGTTAGGCTATTTAAAATATTAAAAAATTTTTAAAGTGAACTAGAAAAATATGCCAACGTTAGACTGGATAGGAAAAAAAGCCGTTGTTAATCACCATAGAGAGATTCCATTTCATATTTTGAAAGAGGATGAGTCTTTAAGCTTTGGTAAAAAAGACAGCGGAAATCTTATAGTGGAGGGCGACAATCTCGTTACGCTAAAAGCCTTGCTCCCCTACTACAAAGGGAAAGTCAAGTGTATATACATAGATCCGCCGTATAATACCGGCAATGAAGGATGGGTTTATAATGACAATGTAAATTCGCCGGAAATAAAAAAATGGCTCGGACAAGTTGTAGGTAAAGAAATGGAAGACTTATCACGCCACGACAAATGGCTTTGTATGATGTACCCAAGGCTTTCATTATTGAAAGAGTTTCTTACTGTAGATGGATTTATTTTTATAAGCATTGGCGATATAGAATATGCAAATTTGAAGTTGATTTCTGATGAAATTTTTGATTCCCAGAATTTTGTTGGCAACATTGCTCGAATAACAAAAAAAGGTGGGAACAAAGGAGACTTTTTAAAGCCTAAAAAAGATTATGTATTATGTTACGCAAGAGAAATATCTTCTGTTAAAAAACATACTTTTGGTAAAATTATAAATGAATCAGTCTATAAATGGGAAACAGAAATCTTTAATAGCAAAACTCGTTATTTTCTAAAAGGAGAAATCCCTTTTAGGGCAAAACTCGATGTAAGAAAGAATCAACGTTATTTTATAGAATGTCCAGATGGTTCTTTAATAATACCTCCTGGGAATGTTATGCCAAAAGAAAAAATTGATGGAGCCCAAGTATTTCCAGAATCACAGCAGGATAAATGTTGGACTTGGGGTATAGAACGATATAAGAAAGAAAAGGCGATTGGACGTTTTTATTTTTCCATATCAAAAAAATCACCGTTTATTGATGAAAATGGCAACAAATCAAAATGGACAATCAGGAAAAAAATTTTTAAAGATGAAGTTGTAGATAAAAATGGTTCAATTCAAAAAAAAGAAATATTGCAAGATTTTATAGAAGAGTTTCCCAATAGTATTGGAACTCAAGAATTGGAAGATTTAGGATTGGAATTTAATTATGCAAAACCATCAGCATTGATAGCTCACTTATTGTCAATAGCAAGTTTTAAAGACTCCCTTGTCCTTGATTCTTTTGCTGGTAGCGGAACAACGGCGCAAGCGGTATTGGAACTTAATAAAGAAGACAAAGGAAACCGCAAATTCATTCTTTGCGAAATGTTGCCGCAAGTCGCCGAATCAATTACTCGGGAGCGCGCAAAACGTGTAATAGAACGCGATGGGTTGCAGGAACAAACGGGATTTAAATTCGCAAAACTCGGTGAGCCGATGTACACGGCTGACGGCGATATAAATCCGAACATCAAATATGCCGACTTAGCCAGACACGTTTTCTTTATGGCCACTGGAACTCCGCTTGCTTATAACAATACGGAATTTAAAACTCCTCTTATCGGAGTTTCTAACGGAGTTGCTATATACCTGCTTTACAACGGTATTCTCGGCGATAATTCCGTAAACGGTGGAAATCGTCTTACTCAAAAAGTCCTAAAAAATTTACCAAAACACGACGGTGTAAAAATTATATACGGAACGGCTTGCGGGTTAAGCGAAATGATGTTGCGCAAAAACAATATAGTGTTTCGTCAGATACCCTATTCAATATTTGATAAATAAGGCTTCAAAATGGTATTGCTAAAGAATTATCAACAAGAGACTCTTGATACATTATCTTTATATTTCGATAAGGTTTCCCAAATACACGACGCCAGAAAAGCCTTTATCGATACGATATATGAAAAGTTTGGCGAAAATAGAGATTACAAATCTATAAGCGGATTCGACGCCAATATGCCATATGTTTGCCTCAGGCTTCCTACTGGCGGTGGAAAAACGCTTTTGGCATGTCATTCCATACGTATTGCAAAAGACAATTTGTTAAAGCAAGAACACGCTTGTGTGTTATGGCTTGTTCCAAGTGATCCGATCAGAGTTCAAACACTTACCGCATTAAAAGACCGAGAACACCCATATCGACAAGCGTTAACCGCAACTCTCGGCGAAATTGAAATCCGCGAAATTCAAGAATGCTATGGGCTGACTAAAGCCATATTAGATGGCGCAACAACCATAATTGTTTCCACAATGCAAGCATTTCGAGTAAGAAACAAAGAATCCCGAAAAGCCTATGACGAAAACGGAAGTTTGATGTCGCATTTTTCTGGGCTTGATCCAAAAGTTTCAGAAAAACTTTTAAAAGATGAAAATGGACTAATTGAATATTCTTTGGCAAATGTCCTGCGTATGCGCCACCCGATTGTAATAGTTGATGAAGCGCACAATGCTAGAAGTCCGCTTTCGTTTGATATGCTTAGGGCTTTTAGTCCGTCAGCAATTATAGAGTTTACAGCGACGCCTTCAAAAGGTGAAGGTAATAACACGCCAAGCAATGTATTACATCACGTTTCCGCTCATGAATTATTTACCGAAGATATGATAAAACTTCCAGTACGCCTTGAAGTAAAGCGTAATTGGAAAGACATTTTAAATCACGCGATCGCGGAACTTAACGTGCTGAATGAATTAGCTAAAATAGAAAAGATTAAGACTGGAGAGTATATACGTCCTATAATGCTAATAAAGGCGCAAAATAAGGAGCAAGCACACCCCGAAAATATCACTACGGACAAAATAGAAGATTATCTGCTCGGAGAATGTCAAATCCCTAAAGCCGAAATCGCAATGGAAGCATACGAGAGAAGCGAAGCAAAAGGTAAAGATTTGCTGTCCGATGAATGCAAAATTCGTTATATAATTACGGTTGATTCCTTAAAAGAGGGGTGGGATTGTCCATTTGCTTATGTCCTGTGTTCTCTTGCCGAGCAACGTTCACAGACAGCCGTAGAACAGATTTTAGGACGTATTTTACGTCTTCCACGTGTTACAAAAAAGGAAACGTTGGCATTAAATTGTGCATACGCTTTTGCGGTATCTGAAAATTTCCAATTAGCAGCTAGCTCGTTGCGTGATTCGTTAATCGAAAGCGGTTTTGAGAAAATGGAAGCTTCAGATTTTATTCGGGAAGGACAACAAACAACTTTACCCTTAGAAACACGTAGAATACCTAAAAAGATTTGTACGTTGAGTGTTCCACTAAATACTGAAAAGTTTTCAATGGAACTAAAAGAGAAAATAGAATTTAATCCTCAAACAAAAGAACTTTCGGTAAAAAATGTATTGTCTGAAGAACAAGAAAAAGAAATCTTGGATCTAGTTTCAGATGAAACTGACAAGGAAATCGTTAAACAAACAATAAAGCAACAACGTGAAATTACTGAAAAAATATTTTCATCACCATCGGAAAGAAATGAGCCATTTAAAGTACCGACACTTGGAATCCTTGTACAAGGTGAATTTGAACTTCTTGATACTGATACGCGAATCATAGACGGCGACTGGAATATCCTTGATTATAAGGACGATTCAACAAACTTCATTTTTAATCCAAATGCAAAAGACAACAATATCGTTCTTGGAACGATCGGCGAAGACGGGAAAATCAAGCTCGATTTTACAAGCGATATTCAGCAAGATTTGCGAATTATTACTCCGCCTGAAAGTTGGACAGAAACGCAGTTAGTATCATGGATTGATAGAAATATAATCCACCCAGATACAGACAGACAAAACGCTGTTGCTTTCATTACCTATGTTTTACAACAATCTATGATTAGGTATGAAGCATCGTTATCTGACTTTGTAAGGGAAAGGTGGGGGTTTATTCGCCATATTCGTGAACTTTTTAGAATTCATAAACAGACGGCTGAAGCGGCATATTTCGACAAACAACTTGAATTTTTGTTAGACTCAAAAGACACTCCAATAAAATTGTCTGGAACTGAACATGATTATGCTTTCGTATTTAACCCTGATAAGTATCCAGTAAGCGATCCAATCGAAAATAATTTTAAAAAGCATTATTTCCCGCAGGTCGCATCTATGAATTCCGATGAAATAGAGTGTGCCCACTTCATAGATAATTTACCAGAAGTGAAATATTGGATTAGGAATATAGAGAAAAAGGAAGATACTTCTTTCTGGCTTCCTACTGCGAAAACACGTTTTTATCCTGATTTTATCTGTCTTCTTAATGATGGACGCATTTTTGCAATAGAATATAAGGGGGAACATCTTTATTCAAATGATGACTCAAAAGCGAAGAGAATAATAGGAGAATTATGGGCTGAACGTTCTAATGGTAAATGCTTATTCCTTATGGCTCGCAAAGATTCATATAAGGCGGAAATAGCGAGGATAATATCGTGCAAGTAATATACGAAATCTTTTCTTCTTTGGGGAAGAGTGATATTTCTCTTATCATCTCTATATCCAGTTTCCTTTTTTGCACCATTGGATTTTTTATATATGATAAACGAATTAAAAAACAAGAGATTGAACTTAATGATTTAAAGCTTTCTAAGTTTAAAGAAGAACTACTTTTAAAAAAAAAGCTAATTTTGAAATAAATGTTCGTCGTCCATTGGCATCAAATAAACCAGGCTACATCGCTATAAAGAACGTCGGGCAATCTTCCGCAAGAAATGTTCGAATAAAAATGTATAACATAGAGCAAATAGAAGAAATCTCGGATTCATATACAATATCTCCAAACGAGGAAATTTCTTTCATGTACATAATTTATCTATCTTCCAAGCGTAATGGTGTAGTAGATATATTTTTCGATGACGATTTGGAAAATAACAATCACATCAAAAAAAATGTTGAGCTCTATTAAGGAAGATGGATAATAGTTTCGTCCTCAACGGATTTTGCGGAGACAAGGTTGCTGTTTGGTCGCACATCTGAGCGTGAAACGCACCAGTTGAACCCTGATGATGAAGCATTTGCAAACAGGGGTGTTGTACCATAAGAAAAGGCAGATTCGCAACTTAGTGCAAATCTGCCTTTTACGCTTAAAAACTGGCGGAGAGAGAGGGATTCGAACCCCCGGACCCTTTCAAGTCAACGGTTTTCAAGACCGCCGCGATCGACCACTCTGCCATCTCTCCGTGTTATATAAAATATCCCTTTTGTTATGCCTTATGGCGCAAATATTATCAAGCTTTTTTTGCATACTTTGTTTTTGTAAAAGATAATGTATTGTTTTTGCGAATAATTCTATTGAAGTCGCTTGTTTTTTATTGGTTTGACTATTAACCCAAACAACATAAAAATGCAGAAAATTTACCACATTATTATGAATTCGAAATCCACGCAGATTTTCATAGCCCTGCTAATTCCCGTATTGGCGGTTTTAACGGTTTTAACCGTGCTTTACGTTAAAAAATCGTCGCCGCAAGATGCCGATTTCCCCTACGAGCTGTATGCCGAAAACCCGAAATCGTGCTTCCCAAACAAATACAGGGTTGAAGCTAAAATAGATTCGCGTTTGGCCCTTATCGACAACAAACAAAATTCGGGTGTGGTGCTTTCTGCAAAGACAAAAAACGGCATATTGGCGGTTTTTGTTCCCAACAAAATTTCAGAAAACATTAACGGCGCGCAAAAATATATATTGTCGGTTAGAGTAGAAAAAAACGGCGCATTGATAACCGAAAAAATAGAAAAACTTTAATATGAAAAATATTTTTTACATTGCATATTTGCTGCCGATGTTGGCGATGGGGCAGGTTGTTTCGCCGTCTGCAGCCCAGCCTGCAACTACCCCGGCGCAACAACCGGCGCAGCCTGCAACAAACAATGTGGGCATAGGCTCTAAAGACAATATTTTTGAAAGCAAAACCTCTGAAAATTTTGCCGACAGGCTTTTCGATGTTAAAAGCGATTCTGTAGACCTTGAAAACGGCACATTAAACTGGAAGGGCAAAACATTTTCGCTAGGTAATTCGCGCATGTTCAAGGCGCGTTTCGAGCGTTATTTGGCGGTAGACTTTTCCTCGCAAAGCCTGTCGGACTATAAAGACATTATAGGCGAAATCTCGGCGACGCTTTCGGTAAAGAATGTAGAAATAACGCCGGCTTCGATAGACTATGCGCAAAAAAGGCTTTTCGACGCCGCCGAATACGACTACGACGGCAACGCATCTTTGGCAATTGCCAACACCTTAAACACCGCGTGGCGAATGCGCGACGACAGAATGTCGAAACTTATTACCGAAAACGAGCTTAAAAAGGCCCTAAAAGAAGCGGAATCTAAACAGATAAATTTTTCGAACTATCTGGAAAACAGGGCGTCGGATATGGCGTTTAAGCGAAGCGGCAAAAAGGGCAACACAAACGCCTCCAGCACAATGGCGTTGCATGGTCCAACCGATTTGGCTATTGCCGTTCAAAAAACGGCGCAGGCAGGCGCAAAATACACGGCGTCTCAGGCCGAAACTGTTGCCGTGGGCGCAAAGTCGGTTTTGCAGTTTCAGTCTACAATAGTTCATTTGCTGCTGTCGCGCAGGTTTTCTCACACAATAATTGCGTGCGACTTTTACCGAAACACCTACAAGGGGTCTTTCCAAAATATGGAAGTCGGCAAAAAGCAGATGCACGATTTTTTTCAAATCTCGAATTTTGTGCCGACTTCCGACACGCTGCAGGCGGTAGCCCAAGAGGCGTCTAACGACATAAAAACGGGGCTAAAGGCTGTAGATACTCTGTTCGATTCGGGCGAAAAATACGAAGCTTTGCTTAGGTTGATGGAAACTTTTGCTCTTGGCGAAAACGAGCCAGATTTGCTTAGCTACCCCTACGAAAAGAAAAAGGTTTTGCACAAAATCTACAAAAATATGGCAACCTTAAAAGAGCTTGCCGACTCGCGCGACTTTGACGCAATAGAATCTATTTTGTCGGAAATGAAAAAGTCGGTTAGCGACTTTCCATATGCCGAAACTCTTGCAAAGGTTAAAGCGGCAAAAAGGGCAAGCAATATGTGCGTTATGGCGGCAAAGCAGGCGGCGTTGTCGGGCAATTTGCCCGAAATAGACAAAAACTTAACCCAAGCCGCAAAAATTTGGCCATTAAACCCCGCAATAGAACGCCTTAACGAAGAGCTTGTAGGTCTAGGCGACGGTATTTCGAAATATGTTCCCAAGTTCGACGAGCTATATTCGCGCGGGGCCTACCGAGACATTTCGGCGGAATCTATAGAATATGCAATGGCGTTTGTAAAAGACGAAAAAAGGGCGCAAAAGCTAAAGCAAATTGTGTCGAACATTGCAAAAATAGATATGCTTATTGCGCAATCTAAAGAATTTGAAGCCCAAAACAACGAATATTTTGCGTGGGAGCTACTTGAAAACGCGAAGAAAATAGACGCAAACGATCCCGTTTTGGCGCGCCGCATTGCCCAGTTAGCCCCCCTTGTTGCCGATTTTGCAAAGTTTGTTGCCGCGGCCGAAAAGGCCGAAAAGGCGGGCGAATACCCACGGGCACTAATGAACTATTTGCGGGCCAAGCAAATATCACCTTCTTCGCAAATTTGCAGACTTGCCATAGAGCGGCTTTCGGCAAAATATTTGGAAAATTAAATATATTGACAAAATTTTCTTTAAATTTGAGTATTTTAGACGATAACCCTATCTTATGACGGAAGAATTTAACAATAAAAACGGGGCTGAAAATGCCTCCGACACAAACAACAAAAACGCGGCGCAAAACGGCGCCGAAAACGCCCAGCACGGGCAAGATGAGCATTGCTGCTGCAACCATCACCACCACGAAGATGGCGGCGAATGTTGCCACAGTCACCACCATCACGACGGGCACGAATGCTGCCACAACGGGCAAGAGCAAAAAAACGAAGGCGACGAATGTAAATGCAAACAACGCGAAAGCGAATTGCTTGCCCATTTAGAGCTTGCGATGGCTCAAGCCGCAAAAAATAAGGATTTATACATACGCGAAGTTGCATCTTTCGACACCTACAGGCGCAGAATGCAAAGAGATATGGCAATGCAGGTAAAAACGGCGGTAATACCCTTTGTAGAAGATATGATTCCCGTTTTAGACAACTTGGCATTGGCTATGGACAACATACACAAGCATTTGGAATCGCCCACTTGGGCGCAGGGTTTTGAAATGCTTGCAAAACAAATTAAGCAGATTTTCGAAAAGCACGGCGTTGTTGAAATTAACCCGAACGAGGGCGACGAGTTCGACCCCAAATTCGAGGAGGCGGTTTCTTGCATAGAAAGCGAAAAGCACGAAGCCAACAAAATTGTAAACGTTGTGCGTTTGGGCTACAGACTAGACGACAGGCTTATAAGGCCCGCGTCGGTTGTAGTATGCAAAAAGGCGGAGAATAAATAATATATGAGTCAGGACTATTACGAAATTTTGGGCGTGGCAAAAGACGCTACTGCGCAAGACATCAAAAAAGCCTACCGCAAGCTAGCCTTAAAATACCACCCCGACAAAAACCCCGGCAACAAAGAAGCCGAGGAAAAATTTAAACAGGTTTCGGAAGCCTATCAGGTGCTTTCCGACGAAGACAAGCGCGCAGCCTACGACAGAATGGGCCACGAAGCGTACACTTCGGGCGCAATGGGCGGCGGTTTTTCGGGAGCTCACGGCGGCGCGTATCAAGATCCCTTCGACTTGTTCAGGGAAATGTTCGGCGGCGGCGCGTCTTCGGGCGGCGGCGGCATATTCGACCAGTTTTTCGGCGGCGGCTTTTCGTCGGGCAGGGCATCTAACGAGCCCGTTGCCGGCGACGATTTGCGCTTTGATTTGGAAATTACTTTGCAGGAAGCCGTTAGCGGCGTAGAAAAAACCGTAAAATACAACAGGCTTGTGCACTGCAAAACCTGCAACGGCACGGGTGCCGAACCCGGGTCGGAGAAAAAGACATGCCCAACCTGCAAGGGGCGCGGGCAAGTTACCTCTTCGAACGGATTTATGCGCTTTACGCAAACGTGCCCCAAATGCGGGGGAACGGGTAAAATTATAGAAAAGCCCTGCAAAGACTGCGGCGGCACAGGGTTGGTTCGCGAACGCTTAGAGGAAAAAATTAAAGTTCCCGCGGGAGTTGGCACCGGCACGCGCCTTAGGAAAACCGGCGCCGGCAACGCGGGCCCCGACGGCGGGCCATGCGGCGACTTGTACATTGTAATACACGTTGCCGAAGACTCTTTCTTTGAAAGACAGGGTAGCGACTTGTATTGCGAAATTCCTATAAAGTTTACGCTTGCCTGCATGGGCGGCAAAATAGAGGTTAAAACCGTAAGGGGCAAGGCGGTTCTTAATATACCTGCCGGCACGCAAACCGATACCGTGTTTAGAATTAAAGAGCAGGGTATGCCTGTTTTAAACAGCACACAGGTGGGCGACCAATACGTTAAAGTTGTAGTAGAAGTTCCCAAAAAGCTTACTTCGGAACAGCGCAAGGCGTTGGAAGAATTTGCCAAGGCCTGCGGCGACGACGTTCCCAAAGGTGGCTTTTTTAAGAATATGTTTTAACCGCGGCAAAAAGCTGTAAATAAAAAAGGGCGTTTCCTGTTTTTGGGGAACGCCTTTTTTGCATGGGTAAAGTTCAAACTTGGCTATTTAATTTTCCAATATTTTTTTGCCGCGCAAACATCTTTTGCAATGGCGTCTTTTAGCTCGTCTAAATTCTTAAACTTTTTTTCGCCGCGTAAAAACTTTACAAATTCAACCCTAATTTCCGAGCCGTAGCCAAGCCTTGTTTTGCCCAAAATATGGCTTTCTATTAGGGGCACTTTGGCATTTCCAACCGACGGCTTTACCCCGTAGTTTGAAACCGCAAAATATTCTTTTTTGCTTTTTTGCGACAAAACTTTTGTTATGTATACTCCGAACTTTGGCATACATTGCGGAGCGTGTTTTATGTTTAATGTTGCAAAACCAAGCTTTCTGCCAAGCTGCGCGCCTTTTTCTACCACGCCGCAGGCGGTGTAGCGCGCATTTGCAAGCTTTTCGAATGTCTTTAAGTCGCCGTTTTGCAGAGCCGTTCTCAAACGCGTTGCGCTAGCAAACTGCCCGCCAACTTTAACGCCCTTTACGCTAACTGGAACAATGCCAAAGCGTTCGGCATTTGTCTTTAGCCAATCTATGTTGCCGCTTGCGTTTTTGCCGAATCTAAAATTTTCGCCTACAACAATATATTTTAAATCGGGCAGCAGTTTTTTTAGAAATTTTATAAAGTTTTCGGGGCTTTTGTTCGCAAAATTTTTGTCGAACTTTTGCAGCCTTATTTTGTTGGCTCCAATAAGTTGCAGCTTTTTTACCCTTTCTTGCGGCGAAAAAATAAGCTTTGAGGCTTGGGTTTTGCCCTTAAGCACAAAAGTGGGGTGGGGGTTAAAAGTCATCACGGCAAAGCCGTTTTTGCCCGCAAGCTTTTTTGCGGTGTTTAGCAGTTTCATATGGCCCTTGTGCAGGCCGTCGAAAACGCCTATCGCCAAAACCGAGCCGCTTTTTGCTTTTAAAGTCATTTCTTACAGCGCAAAGCTTGGAACAGCGTCTCTTATTGGGATTAGCCTTTTTTGAAGCTGCGAGGGCGGCAATGTTTTTAGTTCTTCTATTGTAATTGCGTTTGCAACGTCGAACGAGCCGCTTTTTGTGCGCCTTAGCGCGCTAAGCATTGCGCCGCACCCTAAGGCTTGCCCAAAGTCGTTTGCAATGGTTCTTACATAGGTTCCCTTGCTGCAGTCTAGCCTAAATTGCAAGAGAGGCTTTTGCCAGTTTAGTAGCTCGAATTTGGAAATTCTAATAAAGCGCGGCTCGCGTTTTACCTCTTGGCCTTTGCGCGCCATTTTATAGAGGGGTACTCCATTTACTTTCTTTGCCGAAAACATAGGCGGCGTTTGGTATTGGTCGCCCAAAAAAGACTTCATTTTTTCAAGCAAATGTTCTTGGGTAAAATCCGGAACTTCGTTTTGGGCGGTAATTTCGCCTTCGGCGTCTTGCGTATTGGTTGTGCAACCCAAAGTCATTTCGCCTTCGTAGGTTTTATCGGAACTCATCAGATATTGCGAAACCTTTGTGGCTTTGCCTATAAGCAAAATCAACAGGCCCGTTGCCATGGGGTCTAAAGTGCCGGCGTGTCCTACCGACTTCATTTTATAGCAGCGTCGCACCATATCTACAATATCGTGCGAAGTGCAGTCTTTATGCTTGTCTATAAGAAGTATTCCCTCGTAGGTATCCATACAATATCAGAGTTTTTTTGCAAGTTGTTCGAGTAGTTTTGCGGTAAATTCGGCAACGCCAATTTTAACATTGCAACCCGCGGCACACGCGTGGCCGCCGCCGCCGAAAAAGCCGGCAACTTCGTTCATTGCAAACTTTTCGCTTTTCGAGCGCAGGCTTGCCTTTGCCCCGTCTTTTAATTCCTCTACAACAAAGGCAATTTGCACGCCGTCTATGGCGCGCGCAAAGTCTACAAGCCCGTCGGCATCTTCCTTTGTTGCCCCTGTTTGCGCGTAGTCGTTTAAGGTTATAGTGCCGCCGCAAATTTTGCCGTTTTCGTAAAGCTTAATAGATTCTAAATATCTTGCCAAAAGCTTTTGCTTTGCAAACTTTTCGCGCTGGTAAAGCTCTATGGAAATCGAGGCAATGTCGGCTTTGTTTTCAATCAAAAGCCCCGCAATTTTAAGCGATGTTGCGGTTGTAGAATTTGTGGTAAACTGACGCGTGTCGGTTGCAAGCCCCAAATATAGTGCGTTTGCCTGCTCGGGCGAAATTTTTATGTTTAAGTCTAGCATAAGCCCCGCCAAAAGTTCGGCAGTGGCTGCGGCCTTTGGGTTTATAACATTATAGGTTGCATAGGTTTTGTTTGTTATGTGGTGGTCTATGCAAGCCAAGGGCTTTTTAAAGACGTTTTCGGCGTTTTCCAAAGTTCGGGCAAAGTCTGCGCAGTCTACGCAAATAATTTCGTAGTCGGTGTCGTTAAAATTTGCGGCGCGCACAAATTCGGCGGCGGCAAATTTTTGGCAGATTGCGGGAACTGGGTCTTTATTTACGCAAACAACGTCTTTTACGCCCAAGTTTTTAAGCAGCAAATACATTGCCGTTTGCGAGCCAATGCAGTCGCCGTCGGGGCGCATATGCCCGAAAATTGCAACTTTTTTGCCCTTTACGGCGTTTAAAATATTCAAAAATTCGCCGTGCAGATTCTCGAAAAAGCTAGTGTTTGCCATCTTCCTCTTTTTGAATTTCGTCGAAAATTTGCATTAACCTTTGGCTACGGTCGGGCGAAGGGTCGTAGACAAAATTAAGTTCGGGGGTGTATTTTAAAATAACTTTGCGCCCCAATTCGAACCTTAAAAAGTTTTTAGCCTTTGCCAAAAGGCGGGCCGCTGCCGCAACATCGGTTCTATTGCCTATAACCGAATAGTATACCTGCGCGTTTTTTAAGTCGGGCGAAACATCGGCTTCGAGCAGTGTTATGGTAACGCTTTCCTGTCTGAATTTTTGGTGCAGGCTTTCGCTAAGCTGCCTTAACACAAGCTCGTTTACCCTTAATTGACGCTGTCCCATATCCTAAAAAGCAGTTTTTTATTATAAGTCGGGGCGAATTTCGACAATTTCGTAGCACTCAATCGAGTCGCCTTCCTTGTAGTCGTCGAAACCGTTAACGTTAATACCGCATTCGTAGCCCGCCTTAACTTCGGAAGCGTCGTCTTTAAAGCGTTTAAGCGTGCCGATTCTGCCGTTGCAAAGCTCTTTGTCTTTGCGGAACACTCTGGCAAGCTTGTCTCTTTTCATAACGCCTTCGGTTACCATGCAGCCTGCAATATTGCCGAATTTTGAAACCGTAAACACTTGGCGTACCTGTGCCATACCCAATTTGTTTTCGCGCAATTCGGGGTCTAGCAGGTTCTTCATTGCGTCTTTAACCTGGTTTAGCAATTCGTAGATAATATTGTGGGTTATAATGGTTACCCCGGCGTGTTTTGCCTCGGCAACAACGCCGTTTTCGGGTTTTACGTTGAAGGCTACAATGTTCGCCTGCGAAGTTGCCGCCATTTCCACATCGTTTTTGGTTATAAGCCCAACCGACGAGCCTATAATTTCCATATCTACCTTTGTAGATTTAATGTCTTTTAAGCAGGCGCAAAGGGCTTCTACCGTGCCGCTTACATCGCTTTTTACAACGCACTTAAATATCTTTTTGTTCTTGTTGGCAATTGCCGCCATAAGGTCTTCAAGGCTTGCGGCTTTGGGGGCAAGATTTTGGCTTTCAAGCTTTTTCTTTTCGTCCAAATATTCTTCGGTAATTCTTCGTGCCTTCTTTTCGTTCTCTGCTTTGTAGAAGGTTTCGCCGTCTTCGGGGGCTCCCGTCCAACCCATAACAAGGGCGGGGGTGCCAGGCAGGGCTTTGTCCATCTTCTTGCCCTTGTCGTCTATAAGGGCGCGAACGCGGCAGTAGTTGCCCAAGCAGTAAATTGTGTCGCCCGGCTTAAGCGTGCCTTGGCGTACAATAACAGTTGCGGTTGCGCCTCTGCCTTGTTCAACTTGGCTTTCTATAATTGTGCCTTCTACGGGTCTTTTCGGGTTTGCCTTAAGCTCCATCATTTCGGCCTGCAAAAGAACAAGTTCTAGCAAGTCGTTAATGTTTGTGCCTTTTAGTGCCGAAACGGGGCAGCACAAAGTTTCGCCGCCCCAGTCTTCGGGCGAAATGCCGCGGGCTTGCATTTGGCGTTTTACGTTGTCTATGTTTGCGCCTTTTGCGTCCATCTTGTTTATTGCAACAATTACTGGAACGCCAGCTTTTTGTGCAAATGCCAAAGCTTCTTCGGTTTGGGGCATAAAGCCGTCGTCGGCTGCAACAACAAGAATTGCAATGTCGGTTACGTTTGCGCCTCTTTCCCTCATTTTAGAGAATGCGGCGTGCCCCGGGGTGTCGATAAATGTTATTTTTTTGCCGTTGCATTCAACCTGATAGGCTGCAGTGTGCTGCGTAATACCGCCCGCTTCGCCGGCAACAACATTCGTGTTTCTGATAGTGTCTAGCAAGGTTGTTTTGCCGTGGTCGACGTGCCCTAAAATACATACAATGGGCGGCCTTGGTGCCAAGTCTTTCGGGTCGTCGTACTTGGGTTTTTCAACCTTAACTTTGGGTTGAGCACTTTCGCCCCTGTGCTTTATGTCTAAAACATATCCGTGCTTTTCGGCAATTTTCAGGGCTATGTTTTCTTCGAGAGTTTGGTTCATCGAAGCGAAAATGCCCATATCCATAAGTTCGGATATAAGCCTAAAGGGCTTTAGGTCTATAAGTTTTGCAAAGTCTCTTACAATAATAGGAGGCTTAATTTGAATGTTTTTATTCTTTGGAGCCTCGGCTTGCTGCTGGCTTTGCGCATTGGGCGAAAGCACTGCAGGTTTGTTGGCAGAAGGCGAGGGGGGCACTATTGTTTGCGGCCTTGCCTTTATTGGAGGAACTAAGCTTGCAGGCTTGTTGGAAGGAGGAACTACAGTTGCGGGCCTGCTAGGAGGTATAAGAGTTGCAGGCCTTGAAACCGGGGGAACTGCCACTGCAGGCTTGTTGGGCACTGCGGGTTTTGCCATAGGCGGTACCAAAGTTGCAGGCTTGCCTGGTGCAGGCGGAACAACAACTGCGGGCTTATTTACCGCAACGGGCTTTTGTGCAGGCACAACTGCGGGCTTGCTTGCCGGCTTTGGGGGAACAGCCACTGCAGGCTTATTTGCCGCGGGGCGAACTTCCTCTGCAGCTTTCGCCTCTATGGGTTGTTCTTTTGCTTCTTCCTGCTTTTTAGGCTCTTCTTCTTTTTGGGGAGCCGTATTTGCCGCCGTGGTCTGCTCTTGAGGCTTGGGTTCTTCCTTTTTAGCCTCTTGTTTTGGGGCGGCTTCGGCTGCTTTAGCTTTAAATTTTAGGTAGTCGGCCTTAATCATATCGGCGTATATGGGCATAATGCCGCTCGACGGTGTCTTTACCACCAAATTGTCGTACTGCTTAACGCGCTCTTGTATAAATGCCAAAAGCTCTTTGTTTGGAACGTTAAGTTCCTTTGCCAATTCGTATATTCTTACGCTCATTTGTTCCTTTTTTTGCCGCTTATAATACGCCTTATTTTACTTGTAAGGTAAACAGTTATATTTAAAGCAAAATATTTGTAAAGATAAAAGAGTTTGCCGAAATTTTTGCATATCTATTTTTTCGGAATGCAAAAAAAGAAAGGCGGGGTATAAAACCCCTGCCTTCCCTTAATTGTTGGTTTTGCTACCTACAAATTCTATTTGCCGAGGTGTTTGTTTACCTGCGTTAAAAGTTCTGCCGCTTCGGCGGGCGAAAAGCCCATTTCAACCAAGTCGGCTTCCTCTACGCCTTCAAAGGCGTCGGCACTGTTAATGCCGCTGTTTGCCAACAACGTTGCCTGATGTTCCGACAAGTTCGGCAAAATTTGCGCCAAAGAACCTGCAGCCCTTTGAACTTTGTCTTCCAAAGTTGTGTCTTGCTGAGATTCTTTTTGAATGTCGAGCTTCCAACCCAAAAGCCTAGAAGTAAGCTTTGCGTTCGAGCCGCGCTTGCCTATAACCAAAGAATAGTCGGCTTCGGCAACTTCAAAATATATGCGCTTTTGGTCTTCAAAAATCTTTATATTTTTAACTTGGGCGGGTTTTACACATTCTTCCAAGAGTGTTTTCGGGTCGTCGCTATATTTAATAACGTCTATCTTTTCGCCGTTAAGCTCCCTTACAATGCTCTTTACCCTCGAGCCGCCCGCGCCTACGCAAGCACCTACGGGGTCAATTTTCGGGTCTGCGCTAGAAACGGCAATCTTTGTTCTATAGCCGGGTTCGCGTGCAATGGCTTCTATTGTAACCGAGCCATCGGCAATTTCGCTTGCTTCAAGCTCGAAAAGCCTTCTTACAAACTTATACGAAGCCCTGCTTAAAATTATCTCGTTGCCGCGCATAGAGTTTTCTATTTCAAGCAAAAGGCAACGAATTTGGTCGCCCGCGCCGTAGTCTTCGCCGGGTATGCATTCGCGCTTTAAAAGCAAAGCTTCGGCCTTGCCTAAGTCTACAATAATGTTGCCTTTTTCGCGGCGGCGCACAATGCCAGTTACAACGTCGCCAACTTGGTCTTTAAAGTCTTCGTAAATGCGATCTTTTTCGTTGTTGCGGATTTTCTGCATCAAAATCTGCTGAACGTTTTTAACGTCTATTCTGCCCAAGATTACGTCTAAGTCTACATCTTTAAGTAGCTGCTGGCCAATTTGGGGGTTGTCGGTATAAAGGCGGGCTTTGTCGATGTGCATTTCGGTTGCAGGGTCTGCCACCGAGTCGGTTATTGTGAACACCTGCCAGGCTTTTACCGCGCCCGTTTTAGGGTTGATTTCAACTTTAAGCTCCTGACCCGCATAGCGTTTTGCCGCAGCGTTTTTTATGGCGGCGATAATGATTTCTATCATATCGCTTCTGCTTATATTCTTGTCTTTCTCGTAATATTCGAGAAGTGCCAAAACTCCGTTGTTGTTGCTCATGGGTGTCCTCTTTTCTAGTGGGGTTGTGTACTGACAAAAAAAAGTGGAAGCCAACGCCCCACTCCTAATCGAGAGTACTTAATTTTCGCACAATGCTGTATTCTTATGCACACATTGTCAAGCTTTTATTGATAATAGTGCCTAAGGTATGTAAAAACCGAACTGTTTTGCAATAGGTTGCAGAAATTTTATAAGCCAAACAATAAAGAAATACAAAATTGCCAAATTTATAATTGTGCACGGTAAAATGCCCCAAGATGCAAAGGCGTTTGACTTTTTTATGTTGGCTACAAAGGCGCGGCGGTTGTTGCGCGCCATTGCAATTTTTGCCCTTTTTAAATACAAAAACGAGAACGCAGCCAGGTAGTTGCAAATGCCCAAAAGGCTTACTATGGCAAAATCGCGCCCGTTTTTGTAGATTTTTTGCATTAGTTGTCTATATCCATCTTATAGGGCATTGCGGGCAGCCCGTCGTCGGCAAAAATGCAAACGTCGTCGCCGCACCACGATTCCCACAAATACCTAACCGTTTTGGCATCGCAAGCCTTCGGGTCTGTCAAAACAACGGCGTTGTCTTTAAACTCGGCTTTTTTGGGCTTAATCCATTTTTTGCCTACCAAAATTTCGAAGCCGCGCGGCTTGCCTTTGCATTCAAGCTTTTTGCCGTAGGTTTCAAATGTTATTTTTATATCGTCTCCGTCTGCCGAAACACTCTTAAATTTCGGGAAATAGGGGTTTAAATTCTTTACTCCGTAGACTTCTTTAAGCACAAGCTTTTCAAGCCTTATCCCTATGGGTTTTTTGTAGGGCGGGTGAATTTCCTCTTTCATGCCCAAGTCGATGGTAACCGCCATATTGGTATTTTTAACGTGTTGCGAAACCAAATACTGGGCAAAACGCGCGTCGCCCCACTGGGCGGTGCTGCGGTTGTGGGCTGTAAGCTGCACAAAATAGAAGGGCAAAGTTTTGTCGCCCCAATGGCTGCGCCAGCAGTCTATAAGCGAAGTAAACGCCTTTTCGAAGCTCTTTACGCGGTAGCCGAATGCGTCGCCTTCGCCCTGATACCATAAAAAGCCCCTGACAGTGTAGCCCGCAAAGGGGGCAACAACCGCGTTAAAGCAGCCCGTGGGCATACCTCTATAGCTAAAGGGGCTTTCGGGAATGGGCATATATGCCAAATATTCGCTGTTTCTGGGCTTTTTGCCTTCGCCTTTTTTGAATTTTGCCAAAGCTTGGTCGTATTCTTTGCGCGCTTTTTGCCAAATGGGGAAATCCCTTTCGTAGTCGAAATTCTTTAGGGCGTCGTCCAAAGTTTTTTGGTCTATTTTAAAGCTTTCAACCTTGCCTATGGTTTCTTTGTCTACCCAGCAGCTCATTCTTGTTGCGCCCAGTGCCGACTTTATTATGCCGATGGGCACGCTTAAATCGTCGTTAAGGGCTTCGGCAAAATAGAAGGCAACTGCGTTCATATTGGCTATGTTTTTCCCGTTGGGCATTTGCCAATAGGGGGCGTATTTGTCTTTTTTTGCGTCGAACAAAGGTTCTTTGCTTACGCTGGCGGCATTTTGGTTAAAGTACCTAATTGTAGGATATTTGCCGCGGGCCAAGGCGTCATTTAAATTGTCGGTGTTTTTTACGGAAAGCTCCATATTAGATTGCCCGCCGGTAAACCAAACTTCGCCCACAAGCACGCCGTTTATGGTTTTGTCTAGCTTGCCGTTTTCGTATATAGAAATTTTGCGAAGCTCTGTGCTGGCCTTTAATGGGTTTAAATTTAACGACCATAAACCGCTTTTATCGGCTGTGGTGCTTTTGCTTTGGCCTGCAAATTCCACTTTAACGGTTGCATTCGGTTTTGCCTTGCCCCAAAATTTAACGGGCTTGTTCCTTTGCAACATCATATTGTCGGAGAATATGCTAGGCATTTCAATCGAGCCGAAAGCCGCGGCCGACAACAATAACGAAGTTAATAAATACGATATTTTTTTCATCATATGCCTAGATTTGTATTTCCGCAATCTGCACTTTGCAAGCATAATCAAACTTATCTAATAAGAGATTTCGTAAATTTTAAACTTGAACGCCTTGTAAAAATTAGGTTATTATGCAAAAGTTCTATAAACTAATCTGTTATATATATGATGAAATCGAATATGTTCAAAAAGGTATCCTATGCATTGTTCGCGGTATTTGCCGCACTTTCTTTGCAGGCTAAAAACGTAAATCTTGAATTTTGCAACGTTATAGGCGACGGCAAAACCGACAACACAAAAGCCTTGCAGGCGGCAATAGACGAATGCTCGTCTACGGGCGGCGGCGAGGTTATTTTTCCAAAAGACGGAGGCGTATTTTTAAGCAAAACGCTGTTTTTGAAAGACAACGTAACCTTAAACCTTTCGCCCAATACGGTATTAAAGGCAAATGCAAAAAATTTCGGCAAGGGGCGTTTTATAAGCGCAAATGGCGCAACAAACATAGGTCTTAAAGGCGGCGGCACGGTAGACGGCAGCGGAGCGGACTTTCCCATAGGCGAAGTAGGCGGCAGGGCGCACATGTTTATTTTAACCGACTGCAAAAATGTAAGGATAGAAGACATAAAGATTACGGCGTCTTCGTGCTGGAATTTGTTTTTGCAAAGGTGCGACACCGTGTTTATAAACAACATACACCTTACATCGCATGCAAACTGGAATAACGACGGCATAGACATTGAAGCCAAAAACGTAGTTATTTCGAACTCTATTATAGATTGCGACGACGACGCAATTTGCCCAAAAAGCCATAGTCGCGACTTTATTGTAGAAAACATAACCATCACAAACTGCATAATTTCGTCGAACTGCAACTTTATAAAATTTGGCACTGCAAACCAAGGCGGTTTTAGGAACGTTGCAATTTCAAACTGCGTTCTAAAAAAATGCACGCAATCGAACTTCCGCAAATGGGATACACACTTTAAAAGCGCGGGAGTAACCGCACCGATAACTGGCATAGGCGGCATTGCAATAGAGGCTGTAGACGGCGGTTTTGCCGAACGCATAACGGTTTCGAACCTTGCAATGACAGATGTTCAAACACCCATATTTATAAGGGTTGGGCACCGCAACAAAGACGAGCAAAAAAGCTATATAAAAGACGTTATTATAAGCAACATTACGGCAACTTCGGAAAGCTGGTTTTCAAACAGCATAACTTCTGTTCCGGGGCACGCGTTGGAAAACGTTATCGTTCGCGACTGCATATTTAATATGAAAGGCGCAATGCCAGAAAGAGAGGCCGAAAAGCTTATGGAAAAGAAAATTCCCGAACAAATTGCAGGCTACCCAGAAAACAGAATGTTTGGCAACTTGCCGGGATACGGCTTTTATATTAGGCACGCGAAGAACATAACGCTAGACAACATTCAGCTAAACGCCATAGGCGGCGAATTCCGCCACGCCATTGTTGCCGACGACGTAAACTCGATACGCATTATGAACGGCATTTTTGAAGCACCCAAAGGCGACGCCGACGCAATAAACTTTATAGACTGCAAAGACGTTTACCAATTCAACAACAAGATTGTAAAAAAATAATGTTAAGGCGTAGTTTTATAGATTGCGCAGTAAAGGGCACTGTCGGCATATTGTCGACAGTGCTTTTTGCGAAGGCTTTTGCCGAAGAAGACGATGCTGATTTTAACATAACAAAAGTTCGCATTGAGGCGGGATTAAAAAAACCTTTAAAGTTTTTGCATATTAGCGATTTGCATATGGCCATATGCGACGAAAGAGACCCCAAAAGCCTGCCCAAAGCCCACGGGCGAAACAAGCTTATGCGCAACCCGCAAAATTTGTGGAAGCCCATTGTGCAATATGCAAAAAAACGCAATATGCCGCTGCTTTGCACGGGCGACATTTTAGATTTCGGCACCCAAAAAGGCTACGAATTTTTAAAAGAATCGGTTGCCGAAGACACCTACGTTTTTAGCTCGGGCAACCACGAATATTTTAGGTGGGTTAACCCCGCGCCCGAATATAACGTAAAAGAAGTTATAGAAAAAACAAAGGCGTGTTTTAAGTACGACTTGGAATTTTCCTCGCATATAGTAGGCGGGCTAAATATAATTTCGATAGACAACGCCAATATGAATTTTACGCCGCGCCAGTACGAATTGTATTTAAAGGAAGTGCAAAGGGGCTTGCCTATAATAATATTGTGCCATACCCCATTGTATACGCAAAAGTTTTACGAGCAGTTTTTGTCGGACCCCGAAAACAAAAGCCCCAATTTGTGCGCAACCCCACTGGAAAAGTTGCAATATTTGGCGGAAAATTTCGGCAACAAGGGCGTGCTAAGCCAGAGGGCTTCGGCGTTTACCGAAATGTTTGCAGCCCAAATAAAGCGCGAAAAGCTTGTAAAGGGCGTTTTGTGCGGGCACTTGCATATGCAAATTAACGATACTTTCGAAAGCGGTGCAGTTCAAACTTGTGCAGACGCCGCCTTTAAAAAAGAGCTTCAGGAAATCACAATTTGCTAGGGCACAAAATTTGGGACAAATTCCAAAAATTTATAGAGCGCGGTTTTTTATCCGCGCTTTTTTTATATATAAAAATGCAAATATTTTTGCGTAAAGCTTGCAGAATATGTGCACAATATGCGCACAAAAAAACCGCAACATGAATTGCGGTTTTTTAAAAGGTGTGAACTAAAAAGCTTAGGCTTTTTCTACCAAGCCGGCTTTAAGAGCCTTTGCGCTTACCCAAACGCGTTTAATTGCGCCACTTTCGGTGCGAACGCGAACACGCTGAACATTGGGCTTAAAAGTGCGGTTAACCTGTTTTACAAGCTGCAAACCGATACCGCCGCTCTTTTTGCTTTGACCTTTGTGTATGATTTTGCGGCCGGCTACGGGACGCTTACCTGTTACTGAACATATTCTTGCCATTGTATTAAGATACCTTCCTATAAAATTAAGCTTGAGCCTTTTGCTCTCTGCGTTTGGCAACAGCAATAGCCTTTACCGCCGATTCGTTTGCCTTCCTTTTGCGGAGCGCGAGTGCGCGTTGACGCTGGGGATTGGGCTTTTTGCCCGCTCTCTTTGTCTGGGGCTTATTCTTTGCTTTAGATGACCATTGTACTAAACCGCTCATTTTGATTTCCTACTATGTATGTTTATAAAAATTAAAAGGTAAAACTTAGCAGTTTTTTTTGTCTAGTCCAGTCTTTTTTTAAAATTTTTAAAAAAGAGGGCATTTTTATAACTTTTTTAGCCGTAAAAATATTTTTAACTGAAACTTTTTTCGGCAAATCTTTTTTAATCTCGTAAAATGAACGAGATTTTGGCAGATATGTCCGAAAATAACGTAATGGACACTATAACCGATACAGACGCCGTTTTAATGCTTTCGGTATCGAAGGGCGACGACAATGCCTTTCGCATATTGGTGCAAAAGTGGAAAAATCCCATAATAAACTACTTTTTCCGCTCTACAAACGACGCATTCTTGTCGGAAGACCTAACCTGGCAAACCTTTATAAATTTATACAAGGCAAGGGCTTCGTATAAGGTAAAGGCAAAGTTTTCGACGTATCTTTTCTTTATTGCAAGGTGCGTGCTTATCAACAACCACCGAAGCGCAAAGCCCGTAGAGGCGGTAGACCCCTCCGATATGGAGTCGTGCGCGGTGTTCGAAGACACGTCTTCTGCAAGCGAGCTTGAAGAGCTTTTTGAAAATACGATAAAGGATATGCCCGAAAATCAGCGAACTGCCATACTTTTGCTTAAGCAGCAACAGCTAAGCTACGACGAAATTGCCGAGGCTATGTCGGCGTCGGTTGGGGCGGTAAAGACGTGGATACACAGGGCAAGAGAAACTCTTAGAAAGGCGTTTAAGGAATATGAATAATAAGATAGACGAACTTTTTTTGAAAAACAAAGTGGCGTTGAACGACGATTTTGTGCAAAAAACGCTTGTAGACGCCAAAATAGACGAATGTTTAGCATTGCAAAAAATAGCCTTAAGCGACGAATTTACCGACAAGCTTTTGGCGCAAATAGGGCGCGAAAAGGGCAAAAGCGCAAAAATAAGGGCGTTTTGGGGCACAGTGCTTTCGGCGGCTGCCGCTTTGGCGTTGTATTTTGGCTATGCAAACTACGCTTTAGAGCCTCTGCCCAGCGACGCCGAATTGGTAAATGCAATGCAAAACAATGTTGTTTGCGAGCTTGAATATAACCGCAACAACCGCTCAATAGAAAAGTTGGGCAACGAAATAGACAACCTAAGCGCAACTTTGCTTGAAAACGAGCTGAAAATGCTGGCGGCTTTGTAGTAACTTTCTTATCTAAGGTTGTATATAAAAAACACGCCCGTTTGGTGTTATGCCAAGCGGGCGTTCCTTTTTTACGGGTAATGCAAATTTTTTACATTCCCCTAAAATTGGGCGAAAGCAGCCTGCGGCTTTTGGGCAGTGTAATTGTGCCGCCCTTATTTAAAATTTCCTTTTCGGTTGCAATTTGGGCGGCTTCGGCGTTTTTCTTTAGCTGGTCTAGCTCCTGCTGCTTTTGCTTTAGGTCGGCAATTTCGGCGTCTTTTTCCCTTATCAGGTTTTTATAGAAATCCAGCAATTTGTCGGTGTCGTTTTTGCCCATAGTAGTTTGCTGGAGCTTTGCAATGGTTTGTCGGGCATCGCTTACCGCCTTTTGCAAAGCCTCTTTTTGGCGAGCAAGCTCAATAGACGCGCTTTCGGCCGAGCTTCGGGCGTTGGCCTCCCTTTCTAGCTGGGCGTTTAAATCTGCCAAAAGTTTTTGCTGGTTCTTTTCGCTTTGGGCTTTTGTTTTTTCAAGCATTTTGCGGGCTTGCTCGGCTTTTTTAAGGTCGCTTAATGCCTTAATTCGGGCGCGTTCTGCAATGTCCTTAATTTGTTGAGCCTCTTTTTGCTGCCTTTTTGCCAGGCTTTCCTGACTTTCTACGCGTTCTGCAAGCGAAATTGTTTCGGTCTTTTGCCGTGCATATTTTACCGCAAATATGCAGCAGACAAACGCTATAAGACACATTGCTATGATAAAATTCTTTTGCAGGTTATTCATGGTGCCAATTATTTTTAATTTGCCTGATTTTGTAAATCCTATTCGTCGTCTATCTGTATGTTTTTGTTGCGGCAAGTAGGGCAGCCCGCCCTTAAAAAGGCGTTTACAAAAAGGTCTATGTCGCCGTCCATAACGGCCGTCATATTGCCCGTTTGCGCTCCCGTACGCAGGTCTTTTACCATTTGGTAGGGCTGAAATACATAGCTTCGTATTTGGTTGCCCCACGAAATCTCTCCCTTTTCGCCGTAAAATTTGTCCATTTCGGCGCGCTTTTCGTCTTGCATACGCTCGTAAAGGCGGCTTTTAAGCTCCTTCATTGCGGTGGCTTTGTTCTTTATTTGGCTGCGCTCGTTTTGGCAGGAAACCACAATGCCCGTAGGTATGTGCGTTATCCTTACCGCGCTTTCGGTTTTATTTACATGCTGGCCGCCCTTGCCGCTCGAGCGGTAGGTGTCTATCCTCAAATCCTCGTCGGGAATTTGGAAATCCAAAAGGTCGTCCTGAATTTCGGCGATAACGTCTACCGAGCAAAACGAGGTGTGCCTGCGCTTGTTCGAGTCGAAAGGGCTTATCCTTACAAGCCTGTGCACTCCGCGTTCCGATTTGCAGTAGCCGTAGGCATGGTCGCCTATAATCCTTGCGGTAATTTTCGAAAATCCCGCTTCTTCTCCGGCTTGCAGGTCGTCTATTTCCATCTTCCAGCCGCGTTTTTCAACCCAGCGCGTGTACATTCTAAAGAGCATTTCGCACCAGTCGCAGCTTTCGGTGCCGCCAGCTCCCGCGTGTATGGTAATAATGGCGTTGTTTGCGTCCAAAGGGCCCGACAAAAACGACTTTATTTCCGCCTCGTCCAAAAACTTGTATAAAGCTTGGCATTCGTTTGCCAGTTCCTGCGCCAAATCGGGGTCGTTTTCCGATTCTTTTACAAGCTCTTCCAAAACAAGAAGGTCGTCTAGCTTGGTTTTTAGTTCAAGCTGCGGGCCAACTGCAGCCTTTAGCGAATTTAGTTCGTTTATGGTTTTTTGCGCCGCGCTTTGGTCGTTCCAAAAGGTGTCCGAAGCCATAACGGCTTCCTTTTCGGTAATAAGTTTTTGCTTTCCTTCTACGTCAAAGAAACCTCCACAGGTGCGAGGCTCGTTTTTTTATGTCGTCTATGTCGGCGCGTATTTGCGAATCTATAATCATAGGGCATATTTTCAGGAAAACGCCGCCAATTTAAAGTAAAAATTTGCCGAAAATTTATTTTTGCGCCAAATTTTGTGCAAATTGTAGAAGAATATTGCTTTTTAGCGTTGAAATATCGGTAATCTGGCTTAACTTTATAGCAGTTATGATTAGACAATTTTTATTTTCGGCCGCCGTTTTAGCAACGGCACTACCCCTTAACGCCCAAACATCTACTTTGGCAGACCTTACGCAAGACGTTGCCCTTATGCGCCGCGAAGTAGGTCAGCTTAGACTGGAGGTTGAACAGCTAAGGCGCGAGAACGAAGCTTTGGCATCTCGTATAAGAGCCGCCGAAAACTCTTCGGTTTCAAGCGATGCGGTTAAGGCGCAGTCGGCTTCGTTGCAAACTTCGGTAGACGCCAAAATGGCGGCGTTAAAGCGCGAGATAATTTCGGAAGTTAAGAAGGACTTAGATTCTATGGCTTCGCAGACAAACAGCGCAATGGCAAAATTGGCGGGAGCTGTAAACGAAAAACCCAAGGCCGAGCCGCAAAGAACATTTTCTAACGAATACCCGCAAACGGGCGTTCCCTACGTTGTTCAAAGCGGCGACAGCCTTAGCAAAATTGCGCGCAAGCTAAAATCTAGAATTAGCTGGATACAAGACGCAAACCACATTTCGGACCCCACGTCTTTAAGAGTTGGGCAAAAGTTGTTTGTCCCGCAGGAATAGGAGCAAGTTTAATATGGCTAAAGAGAGAAAATCGTTGGGCAGGGGGCTTTCGTCGATAATAGCAGGCGGCGGCAAAGCGGTTGTAAAGCCGCAGGTAAAAGCGCAGGCGGCAGCTCCCGAAAAGCAGGCGGCAAACGCGCCGGCTTCGCAATTTTCGGCGCAAAATTTGTATAGCGAAATTTTGATAGACAAAATAGTACCCAGCCCCTTTCAGGCAAGAAGGGAATTTTTGCCCGAAGAGGTAAACGAGCTTGCCGAAAGCATTGCTTCGGAGGGCCTAATGCAGCCGATTGTGGTAAGGAAACTTGCAGACGGAAATTTCGAGCTTATTGCCGGCGAAAGACGCTGGAGGGCGTGCAAGCAGCTAGGCTTAAAACGCATTATGGCAAACGTGCAAACGGCTTCCGATGCGTCGTCGGCGGTTAAGGGGCTTATAGAAAACTTGCAAAGAAGCGACCTAAACCCCATGGAAGAGGCTTTGGGCTTTGCCAACCTTATGGCAAACTTTAAGCTTACCCAGGATATGCTTTCGCGTAGAATTGGCAAATCGCGCTCGGCTGTTGCAAATTCGCTAAGGTTGCTTACGCTGCCGAAAGAGGTTCAAAATTTGGTGTCGGCGGGAAGGTTGTCGGTTGGCAACGCAAAAGTGCTGCTTGGGTTAGACGACAAAGCCCAGCAGGCGGCTCTTGCGCGCCGTATTGTAGAAACCGATATGAACGTTAGGGCAACCGAAATTGCCGTGGCTAAAATTAAAAGCGCAAAAACGTCTTCGCCCGACGCAAAGGTGGGCTCTTCTACTCGCCAAAGCGCGGTTTTGCACGACTTGGAAAACAAGATAAGAGAAAAGCTTAACGCGAATGTCGAAATAAAGCATTCCTCCAAAAAGGGCAAAATTATAATCGACTATGTTGGCAACGACGACCTTGCCCGCATATTGGACATAATTGGAATTAAAGCTTAGAATGTTTTTTAGGGCGTCAGTTTTTGTGCTATTTGCCGTGTTGGCGGCAAACGGGCTTTTTGCTCAGGTAAAAGCCACCGACTTTACGCGCGCAAACGCCACACTTAACAAACGCTACGACGGCAAGGAAAGCGACGCCTTTAAAAAAAGCTTTCAAGGCTCGGATATGCGCTACAAAAGCTTTAAAAACGAAAATGCCGACAAAGCTTGGGGCGGGGCTTCCCAAATGGCCTCTATTAACGGGCAAAAATCGGCGTTTTCAGACGAAAATTTTTCGGGTTCCGACAAAAAATATTCAGTCCCCGAATTTTCGCAATATTCGCAAACTTCGCGCTACAACGGCGTGCCCGAAGATTTTATTCTGGACAACGCCGACCGCAATATGTCGAAAAAATACGAAGGCGGATTCGACACCGAAAAACGCAGTCGCTTTCACAACAAAATACGCGCCGACTATAACGACCACATAGAAAGGTCTATGTCGGACATAAACAAATATTACTCGCGCAAGCCAACCGACGGCGAGTCGGGCATAGCCATAAAAAAGGCGGGGGCAGACCTAAACCAAAAAGACGAAAGCATTTTGGATTTGTTCGATATTTCGAATACGCAGATAAAGCGCGACAGGCTAAAGATTGCGCTACCAAAGGCAATGTCGTCGAAGCCGATAGACGAAGACGGCAATTTTGTTGAAGTGCCAAAAACGCCCGTGCGCCCAAAGGTAACCGACTTGCCCAAGCTGGAAAAGTTACCCGTTCAACAAAGCAACACGGGCGGCGGAAATGTATACGGTAGCGACGCTTCCATTACATTGCGCAAAGGGCAGTCGAAGGAAATGGAAACCGACTTTAAATTTAACAGCCTTGGCGTGCCCGAAGAAATGCAAGGGGGCAGAACCGTAATAAAAGTTCAGGTAAAAAAATAGCCGCAAGAGGGCGACTTATGAGTTGCATTTTTGAACTTTTATTGCGGAAGAAAATTTTGGCGCAAAATGCCCCTTAAAAATTTTCTTTGCTTTTTTACAAGTTTAAGGGTGTTTTTAGAAATTTCGCAAAATAAAGCATCGGCATCTACATTGCCGCTTTCTATGGCGGCAAAACACTCTTTATAGCCTATTGCCCCCATGGCCGATGGGTTGTTTTTTACGTTCAAATTAAGCAGTTTTTTGCACTCGTCCAAAAGTCCGTTTTCCAGCATTGTTTTTGTTCTTTTTGCTATGCGCTTTTCAATTTCGGCATTGTCGAAATCCAAAATTTCAACGTCTCTTTCTATGTCGCCGAAGGGGCATGGCTTTGCCTTAAATTCGGCTACAATATCGGCAAGTTTTTTGCCGCTTGCCAAAATTCGTTCAATGGCTCTTGCGGTTCTTCGCGGGTTTTCCATATCGACAAAATTTGCGGCGCTATTGTCTAGCTTTAAAAGCTCTTCTTTTAAGGCGTCTGCTCCCCCCGAAAGCTCTATATTTCTTACCTTTTGCCTTATTTCGTCGGGAACTTGTATGTTGTCGATAACGGCGCAAAACCACGCCTTTAAATAAAAGGGGCTGCCGCCTGCAACTACAATGTTTTTGCCCTTTGCCAAAATATCGGCAACGGCTTTTTTTGAATATTCTACATATTTTGAAACGTCGAACATTTCGCTTGGGGCGCATACGTCTATTAAGTGGTGCGTTATGCCGCACATTTCGCTTGGGCTAAGCTTTGCAGACCCTATGTCCATATATTTATAAACTTGAACCGAGTCGCACGAAATAATTTCGGCGTTGTTTTGCAAAGCATATTCTACAGCCCTTGCGCTTTTGCCCGAACAAGTCGGCCCGCTAATTATTTTAACTTTTGTGCGCATTTGTCTGTTCGTTTAAAAATGTTAAAAGTTTTTCGGCATAGTTTAGGCTAATACCCTTTATTTCGGCAATGCTTTGCGGGGTTGCCTTTTTCAATTCGCTTATTGAGCCGAATTTTTTTAAAAGCTCAATCTTTCGCTTTTCGCCCATTCCGAAATCGTCCAACACGCTTTCTCTTATCTTTTTTGCCCTTAAAAAGGCGTTGAAGGAGTTTGCAAAGCGGTGCGCTTCGTCGCGTATTCGCTGCATAAGTTTTAAGGCTTCGTCGCTTTTGGGAAGCTTTATTTCGGAATAGTCGGTTGCCAAAACAATGGTTTCTTCGCGCTTGGCAAGGCCTACTATCATTTTCGGGCGGTTTTGCACTTCTTCAAAAACTTTGTTTGTTGCCGACAACTGTCCTTGACCGCCGTCTATAACAAGCAAGTCGGGCGGGGTGTCTACCCTAAGGTAGCGGCGTTTTACAACTTCGTTCATAGCCCTAAAGTCGTCGTTGCCGACAAAGCTTTTAATCTTAAAATGCCTGTATTTTGCCTTGCACGGCAGCCCGTTTTCGAACCTTACCATCGAGGCCACGCAAAAACTGCCCGAAATGTGCGAAATGTCGAAACATTCCATAGTTAAAATCGGCTCTTTTGCTCCCAAGCATTCGGTTAGTCTGGCAATTGCCTCTTGCGCCACTTTTTTCGGACTTCGCGAAAGGTCTGCCGCCGAGTTTCTCATTCGGTTTAGCTTGAGGGTTTCCCTTACTGCAAAAATCAAATCCCTATATTTTGCCGCCTCTTCAAACTTAAGGTTTTCCGAAGCCTTTTGCATTTTTTCTTCAAAGTCGTCCAGCAATTCAAGCGAGTCGCCCTTTAAAAACTCTACGGCTTTGTCTACCCTTTGCATATATTCTTGCGCCGATATTTTTTTGTTTTCGCCGTATATTTCGGCGCGGGCATCGTTGTATAGGGTGTAAAGGCCGTCGGCGTCTTTTTGGGGCTTTGCGTCCGACGAAATTACCCCGAAGTTTTTTTTCAGCAACGCCAAAACCTCTCTTATGCGCGCGGCTGTAGGATAGGGGCCAAAATAGGCGCAGTTGTCGTCTATCCTATTTCTGCAAAGCGAAAATACTGGAAGCTCTCTAAAATATTCAACCCTTAAAAGCAAAAAGTTTTTATTGTCTTTTAAATCGGTATTATATCGGGGCTTCCATTCGCCGATAAGGCGGCTTTCAAGTATCAGTGCCTGCTGTTCGTTTTTGGTTTCAAAAAATTCCAAATCGTCTACGGTGTCTACCATATATGGAATTTTAAAACTGTGCAGCTTGCGCGATTTTTGGAAATACTGCGAAACCCTCTTTTTTAAGTCTTTTGCCTTGCCTATGTATATCGCCTGCCCGAAAGCGTCTTTCATAATATAAACGCCGCTTTTGTGGGGCAAATTCAACACTTTGTCTTTAAGCTGTTCGTTCATTGCATTTTCGGGTTAAAGCCTTTTTATATATGCCGCTTTAAAGCAAAAATATCCACAAATTTTAAAGGAAAAACAGCTGGGTAGCTCCCCCTTGGGCGTCTTTTTTGCGCTCGCGGCGCGGCTTGGGTGTTGCACCCTTTGCCGAGTCTAGCCTGCAAACGACAATGTTGCCCTCGTTTTCTATCTCGCTAAGCACGCTTTTTGCCCTTTCTATAACTTCGTTGGGTAGCCCCGCCAGCTTTGCCACCTGTATGCCGTAAGACTTGTCGGCCTGGCCGCGCTCTATGGTTCTTACAAATATGATTTCGTCGTTATATTCCCTTACGCAAACTTTGTAGTTTACAAGCCTGTTTAAAAGGCCTTCAAGCTTTGTAAGCTCGTGGTAGTGGGTTGCAAACAAAGTTTTTGGGCCCGACTTTTCGTCGCCGTGCAGATATTCTACTATTGCCCAGGCAATGCTAAGGCCGTCGTAGGTGCTTGTTCCCCTGCCTATTTCGTCTAATATAATAAGCGACTTATTTGTTGCGTTGTTTAAAATATTTGCCGTTTCGTTCATCTCGACCATAAATGTCGAGTTGCCGCGCGAAAGCTCGTCGGAAGCTCCAACTCGGCTAAACACTTTGTCGATTAGCCCCATTGTGCACTCTTTTGCTGGAACAAAACAACCCATTTGCGCCAAAATTGCAATAAGCGCCGTCTGCCTTATGTAGGTTGATTTGCCCGCCATATTCGGCCCCGTTATAAGCGCAATTTGCTCGCCGCTTGAAGACAGGAAAGTATCGTTCGGAACAAACTTGTCGGAAAGCCCCGTTTTGCCGTTGGCAAGCATTTGTTCTATCACAACGTGTCTGCCCTGAACAATGTCTAGCGTGTCGGAATTGTCTACTTTGGGCAGGCAATAGTCCCAATCTAGCGCAAGCTTGGCATACGAGCAAAATACGTCTACCTTTGCAAGGGTTTCGGCGGTGTCTATAAGGGGGTCGAAACTTTCAAGAACATAGTCTACAAGTTCGTCGAAAATCTTTTGCTCGAGCTGCAATGCCTTTTCTTCGGAATTTAAAATTTCGGTTTCCTTTTTGCGGAGCTCGTCGGTTGTAAACCTTTCGGCGTTTACAAGGGTTTGCCTTCTTATGTAGTGGGCGGGCACCAAATGCAAAAACGATTTTGTTACCTCTATGGAAAACCCGAATGGGGCCGTGTGCTTTACGCGCAAATTTTTAATGCCAGTTTGCGCCTGTTCGTTTGCCTCGAAGTCGGACAGCCATTTTTTTGAATTTACGCTTAGGTTGCGCGTGTCGTCTAGCTCTTGGTTAAAGCCGCTTCGTATAACGCCGCCTTCGGCTATCTTTATGGGCAGTTCGTCGTTAAGGGCGTTTTTAAGGCGTTCCTTTAATTCGGCAAATGTTCCTATATTTTCCGCCAAAGCTTTGCACAAAGTGCCGTCTACCGATTTTAAAAGCTCTTTAATCGGCTCTATTTCGTCTAACGTAGAGGCAACCGCCCCAAGCTCGCGCGGGTTTTTTACGCCATTTTTAAGCCTGCCTAAAATTCTCGGCAAATCTTTTACCTGCCCTAAGCTTTTTAACAGCTTTTCGCAGATGGCTGGCGAGTCGAACAACTCTTTTGCCGTTTGCCCCCTTAGGCGTATTTCGTCTAAATCCATTAGCGGCGACGCCAAATAAGATTCCAGCAACCTGCCGCCCGCCGCCGACTGGGTATAGTCTATAAGGCTTAAAACCGAGCCGTTTCGCGAGCCGGAAACAGTCTTAAAAAGCTCCAAATTGCGCTGGGTGGCGGCGTCTATCGACATATATTTGCCCGAATCATATTTTTTTATCGAGCGCAAATTTACGGGGCTGTGTCTTAAAGTTTCGGCAGAATAAAATATCAAAGCTCCAGCCGTTCCCAATGGCTCAAATTCCCTCTTTATGCCGAAGCCGTCTAGCGAGATTCTGGAAAGCGCCCTTGTAGTTTGCTCGAAACCGTATTCGCGGTCGAAAACATAGTCGGGCAAAAGGGTAATGGGGCATAGGTCGGCAACGGCTCTGAAAATGCAAAGCCAGCCCGAAAGCGAGGGGTTGCTTTTCCATTCCTTAGACCTAACTTCGGGCAAAAGTATTTCCTTCGGCGAATTTGCCGAAAACACGGGTATAAAGTCTTCGGGATTTTCGAATTGGGCGGTTAAAAACTCGCCCGTGCTTACGTCTATCCACGAGGCGAAAAGGCGGCGTTTTTTAACATCTATATCTACCGCATACATATAGTTGCGCTGCTTTGCCGAAAGTTGATAGTCGTCTATGGAGGTGCCGGGGGTTAAAATTCGGCTAATCGAACGTTTTACAAGCTTGCCCGCCACGGGTTTTTCGTCCTGCTCGCAAATGGCAACTTTTTTGCCCTTCTCTAAAAGCTTTGGCAAATATTGTTGCAAAGCGTGGTAGGGAATGCCAGCCATGGGGCTGCTTTGCCTTTTTGTAAGGGTAATGCCCAAAATTTTCGAGCCGCATACGGCGTCGTCGAAAAACATTTCGTAGAAATCGCCCAATCTGAACAGCAACAAAGTGTCTTTGTTGAGGGATTTTTTAAAATCCCAATATTGTTCCATCATGGGGGTGAGTTTTTCCTTGGGCATAATATTTACTAAATAAAAAGAATAATTTTTGAGAATTCAAACACTTATTTTTAAAAATAATTTAAAAAATGTGTTGCTTTTTATACACAAGGGCGTAACTTGTAAATCTTTTAAAGGTGTGTTTGCGCATATAAATATGGTGCAAATATTACCCATAAATTTCTAAAAAACATAGCAATACTCAAATGAAACAGGTAAAAATCCCAGTAAAAGTTCGTCAGGAAACAGGCAACAATACAGCAAAGCGCTGCCGTAAAAGCGGCGGCATACCGTCGGTAATCTACGGAGAAAGCGGCTCGCAGCCCCTCGTAGTAAACAAGGCGGATTTTTCCAAGGTCGAAAAGTCGGTCGTTGGCAAAGCGGTATTGCTCGAATTGGACTTCGGCGACGGCAAAGAAGGCAATTACGCAGTTATTAAAGAAATCGACAGAAACCCGATTTCCGACGACATCATGCACATCGACTTCCTCGAAGTTGTTCGCGGCAAGCCCATGCATGCGGTTATTCCCTTCCGTGTATTCGGCGAAGCAGACGGTGTTAGAAACGGCGGCGGCGTAGTAGAAGTTTACCACCGCGAAGTTAAGGTTATTTGCCGCCCGAGAGACCTTCCCGAAGAAATTGCGGTAGACATTACCGACTTGAAATTGGACCAGGCAATTACAGTTGCCGACTTGCCCAAGCTTGAAGGCGTTGAATATAACGAACATAAAGACAGAGTTTTGGTTTCCTGCTTCATCAACAAGGAAGAAGAGGAAGAAGAACCCGCTCCCGCAGCAGCCGAAGGCGACGCAGCAGCAGCTCCCGCGGCAGATGCAAAAGCAGCAGCTCCTGCAGCAGACGCAAAAGCGGCTCCCAAGAAATAGTTTTAATTTTAAAAACGCAGCCTAGGGTTTTTGCCCGAAGCTGCATTGTTCTTTGATATGTCCAACATAAAGCTGGCAGTTGGGTTGGGAAATTCGCCCGAAAAATACGCCAAAACAAGGCACAATACGGGGCGCAATATTCTAAATTTAATTGCCGAAAAATGCAAAATAAGCTTTTCGCCCAATAAATATTGCAATGGGCAAACGGCAACACTGCCGCTTTTTGGCGACAACCTTATATTGCTAAAGCTTGAAGGCTATATGAACGAAAGCGGAATAAATCTAAAAAGGGCGCTGTCGTTCTACAAGTTAAACATTTCGCAAGTGGCGGTGGTATACGACGACACCGCATTCGACGTAGGTCGCGTTAAGATTAGCGTGGGCGGCTCGGGCGGAGGCCACAACGGAGTGGGCAACATAATATCGCTTTTCGGCGAAGGCTTTACAAGAATACGCGTAGGAATTGGCGCAAAACCGTATAAAACTATGGATTTGGCAGACTATGTTCTAGGCGCGTTTTCGGATACCGACTTGGCAAAAATGCCTGCGGCGGCGGACACGGTGCTTGAAGCGTTCTCGATAATGAAAAAACGGGGCGTGGAATTTGCACAAAATACAATTAACCAAAAAATACATAAAGATGAAAAACAACAAATATAGCGCAGTATTCATTCTCGACACAAGGTCTTACGAAGAACCCGTAGAAACTCTTATCGAGAAGCTAAAGGGTGTAATCGCCTCGGTTGAAGGCAAAGTTTCGGAAGTTGAAAATATGGGCTCGAAGCAGTTTGCAAGAGTTACCGACCGCAAATTCCCCACGGGAATTTATGTTCGCATCAACTACGAAGGTCCCACAACAAGCGTAAACGCCATCAAAGAAAAGTTGCGTTTGGACAAGACTGTAGACCGCGTAATGATACAGGTTGCATAATCAGCCATTTTTAACGTAATTAAAAAAGACTTTAAAAATGCCATCATTCAACAAGGTTATTCTGCTTGGAAACTTGACGAGGGATCCCGATTCAAGGCAGACGCAAAGCGGAACGGTTATATGCCGTTTTACCATTGCGGTAAATCGTTCGTACACCTCGCAAGACGGCACGTTGAGAGACGAAGCCTGTTTTATAGATATTGAATGCTTTGGCAGGACGGCCGAAAATGTTGCCAAGTACTTCGGCAAAGGCAAGCCCATTTTGGTAGAAGGCAGGCTGCGCCAGGATACTTGGGAAGACAAAACCACAAACCAGAAACGCTCCAAGCTTGTTGTAGTTTTGGAAAGGTTCGAATTTGTGGGCGGCAAAAATTCCGAAGGCGGTTTCGAAAAATCGTACGACTACGAATCTTCAAGCCCCTCGCAAAGGCAGCCGGTAAGCCGCCAAAGAGACGTTGCTAAAGACGACCTTGAAGACGATGACGTACCATTTTAATGCAAATTTAAACAAAAAAACAAAAATTAGAAGACTATAAAGATATGGCTACAACACAAGTATTGTTGATTAAACCCGTAGAAAATCTCGGCGGCGAAGGCGAACAAGTTTCGGTTAAGGCAGGTTATGCACGCAACTTCTTGTTCCCCAAAAAGTTGGCTGTTTCGGTAACTCGCGCCAACAAAAAGCAAATTGAAGCTCTCCAAGCAAGAAGGGCTGCACGCGAAGCCCAAGAGCTTGAAGCCGCAAAAGAATTGCAGGCAAAAATCGAAGCTATGAATATTGCAATAGCTGTTAAAACCGGCGAAGGCGGCAAGCTTTTCGGTTCGGTAACGGCTCAGAACATTCTTGCTAAGATTGCCGAAAACGGCGTAGAACTTAATAAAAAAGCGGTTTCGTTGGCTGCTCCCATCAAAGACTTGGGCAAGCACACCGCCCACATTAAGCTTCACAAAGACGTAAAGTTTGAAATCAGCGTTGAAATCGTTTCCGAAAACCCCGTAGAAGAGGTTAAGGAAGAAAACCCCGCTGAAAAAGCGGCCGAATAAGTCGGAAGTTTTTTAGAATATAGACCGCCGAAGGGGCGACTATTTTTGTCGAATGTTTTTAATGTTTTGACAATCTCCCTTCGGCGGTCTTTTTTATGTTTCATATATTCACTAAATGGCCGATATTAAAAATTTTGCAAAGAAAGACAATTTGCCTCAAAAGGGGCAAATGTCTTTGTTGGCACCCGAACTTCCACATAGCGAAGACGCTGAAATCGGTCTTTTGGCAAGTATGATTTTAGACAGCGACAATTCTACGGTTGTAAACGCCTGCATTGTCGCAAAACTTACCCCCGAATACTTCTTTTACCCGAAGCACCAAAAAATATACGCCGCAATTTTGTCGTTGAATTCCGACGGAATGCCCTGCGATATTGTTACCTTAACCGAGGCTCTCCTAAAGAGGGGAGACCTTAACTCGGTAGGCGGGCCTTCGGCAATAGCCGACATAGCAAACAGGCTTGAAAGCTTTGCCCACTTTAAAACGTGGCTAGAAATTGTGCGCGAAAAATATTTTATAAGGGCGCTTATTCGCTCGTGCACAAAGGCAATAGAAGACGCGTACAAGTCGCAGGGCGATTTCGAAAATTTTATAGACGGCGTAGAGCAGCAAATAATGCAGATTAGCCAAGACCGAATTTCGGATACGGCGCAAAGCATTAACGGCGAAATAGACAAAGCCGTAGGCATAATAAATAAAATGATTCAGGGCAAGGGCTCGTATACGGGCGTGCCCACGGGCTTTACCGATTTAGACAACGTAACAAGGGGCCTGCAGAACAAGGAAATGATTGTTATTGCCGCGCGCCCCGGTATGGGCAAAACGTCTATTGCGCTTAATATGGCAGAGTCTGCAATGTTTGCCTACAACAAGCCCACAAAAGTTTTGGTATTTTCGTTGGAAATGTCGGCCGACTTGCTTGCAATGCGTATGATATGTTCTAGGGCGAAGCTAGACCAGGAAACTTTGCGCAAGGGCAGTTTTCTTAATAGCGACAAGCAAAAAGACCTTATTGCCGTGGCAAGAGAGCTTAAAAACGGAATGATGTGGATAGAAGACACTTCCGATATGACGATTTTGGAGATGCGCGCAAAGGCACGCCGTATGAAGCAACAGCACGACATTGGCCTTATTATTGTAGACTATTTGCAGTTGCTAAAGGGCACCGACAGCCGCGTTCCACGCGAACAGCAGGTTGCAGAAATTTCGAGGGGTATGAAGGCAATGGCAAAAGAGCTTGATTTGCCCGTTGTTGTTTTGGCCCAGTTAAACCGCGAAACCGAAAAAGACAACCGCGACCCGCGCCCGAGCGACTTGCGCGAATCGGGTTCTATAGAGCAAGACGCCGACTTGATTTTACTTTTGAACTGGAAAAAGAAAGACGGCGACGAACAGCTTACAAATTCGCAAAGGCTTGTAAAACTTATCATTGCCAAGCACAGAAACGGCCCTACGGGCGTTGTAGACTTGGTGTTTAACAGAAACTATACACGATTTGAAAATTATTTGCCCACAAAAGATGAAAACGCTTAAAATATTTGCAATGGCGGCAATGTCGCTATTTATTGCAGGCACGGCCATAGCTCAAACGCAGCAGCAGGCTGCGCAACCTTTGGTAGACCAAATTTCGGTAAAGATAGAAGGCTCGCAAAACGTTTCGAAAGAGGCGATTTTAGCCCACATGAAGCTTAGAAGCGGAATGCAGTTCGACCAAAAGGCGTTGGACGCTTCAATACGCAGCCTTTATTCTACGGGCTTATACGACCACGTTGAGGCGAAAAAAACTTTGGACATAGGCGGCAGAATGGACATTGCCCTAAAGGTTGTAACACGCCAACGCATAGGGCAGGTTGTTTTTAAGGGCAACAAACGCTATTCGGCATCGCGTCTAAGCGACGAAATTCAAACATACTCGGGTGCGCCTTTAGACGAAATAAAAATCAAAAAAGACGTAGACAAACTTAAGGAATTTTACCGCAAAAAGGGCTATTCTTTGGCAAAGATTAAATATTCGGTAGAGCGCAACAAAGAGACGGGCTTGGGCGCGGTTATTTTCGACATAAACGAGGGCGGCGACATTAAAATAATAAACATACTGTTCGAAGGCTCGCCCCAGTTAGAGGAAGAAGGCTCTAGCTTTTGGACAAAGGCTTTGAATATGATTCAAACCAAAAAGGAGGAAAAGTCTGCCCAAATAAAAGTTTCGGCCGACGACCTTTTGGGTATAATGAAAACCGATACCTGGATTCCCGTAATTTCGTACCTTACCGACAACGGCCGCTTTAAGGAAAGCGAGCTTGAAGACGATATCGAAAAAATTAAAAACTACTACCGCAATTTGGGCTATCTAGACGTTGAAATAGACGAGTCGAAAATAAGATTCGAATTTCCCGACGCCGACAACCCAGGCGATATGAATTTGATTATTTCCATAAACGAGGGCCGCCAATATAAAACGGGTAAAATTACAATGAAGGGCAACAAGCTTTTCGACACCGATTTGCTTATGCAGCTGCTCGACATTTACGAAGGCGACGTATTTTCGCCCGCCAAGGTGGATTCTTCTGCCGAAAGCATTAGAGACTACTACGGCCAATACGGCTACTTAGATTCTTTTGCCAGAATGAAGCGCAAGCCCAACCTAAAAACCGGCGCAATAGACCTGGAAATAGAGATTGTAGAAAGCGAAAGATTTTATTTGGAATCCATATACATTAGCGGCAACGAAAAGACCAAAAGCGAAGTTATTTTGCGCGAATTGGCATTGGCCCCGGGAGAAATTTTCGACTTGGTAAGAATGAAGGATTCCGAAAACAGGCTTAAAAACACAAGGTTTTTCGACGAAGTAAAACTTAGCCCCGAAGCTTCGGGCATTCCCAACAGGCGCAATCTTAAAATTACGCTTAAAGAGGGCAGAACGGGCAATATTACATTCGGCGCGGGCTTTTCTACGGTCGAAAACTTGGTAGGTACGGTAGAGTTGACCCAAACAAACTTCGACTGGCGCAAATACAGCAACTATTTTCAGGGCGCGGGGCAAAAATTCCGCATAAGGGCGTCGATAGGTTTGTATTCTAATCAGGTTATAGTAAGCTATGAAGAGCCTTGGGTGTTCAACCGCGAATTGGCGTTTGGTACCGAGCTTTTCAGAACCGATTCGGGCTATTATTCCGACTACTATTCCGAAGTTAGGTTGGGGGCAACTTTCTATTTAAGAAAGCGCATTTACGAGCTTATAGAAACAAGGCTTTCGTATACGGTAGAAGACGTTCAAATCTACGACGTAAGTTCCGACGCTCCCTCGTTTATTAAAGACGAAGCAGGGCACCGTTCTATTTCGCAAGTGGGGCTAAGCTTTTTAAGAGACAACCGCGACAATTATATGATGCCCACAAGTGGCACAAGGTTTGAACTTTTGCAAAACATAGCAGGTGGCCCCCTTATGGGGCAGACAAACTTATATAGGCTTGAGGGCAGGGCAGGCTGGTGGATTCCCACCTTTGAATGGGGCTCGCAAGTGCTTTCGTTTGTAGGCAGGGCAGGCACCGTTATGGGCTACGGCAACAAAGACGTTCCCTATTTCGAAAAATACTTTTTGGGCGGTGGCTACAATATGCGCGGCTTTAAATACCGCAAAGTGGGCAGGTTAGACTCGGCAACAAAAGAACCTTTCGGTGGCGACAGCTTTGCGTATTTGTCGGTAGAATATTCGGTTGAAGTGTTCAACCCCGTAAGGTTTGCCGTGTTCTACGACATTGGCTTTGTAAACGCCAACGACTGGGATTGGGATCCTTCCGACTACAATTCCGACTTCGGCATAGGATTGAGAATTGTGCTTATGGGGGCTCCAATGCGTATAGACTTGGGCTTCCCGATGCGCACAAGCGAATATAACGACAACGGAATGCAGTTTAACTTCTCTTTCGGAACGGTTTTTTAAAAAATCGTAAAAATTCGGGAACAAAAACCGATAAAAGCTTACTAATATAACAATCAAACCAAATAATTATGAAAAAACTATACACGACATTGTTTGCGGCGTTTTTTGCGGCCGCTCTTAACGCGGCTCCAGTAGTCCTTGTTATGGATATGCAAAAGGCCCATATGAACTACTACAAGGCAAAGGAAGCCCAGCAGCAATTGCAAGCTTCTGCCCAGGCTACAAAAGACGAGCTTGGCAAGATGGACGTTAAACGTCAGGCTTTGATTAAAGACTTAAAGGCAGTAGAAGAAAAATTGCAAAACAAGGCTTTAACCGACGACGCCAAAAAGAAGATTGTAGAAGAAGCCCAGCCCAAAATGACTGAATTGCGCCAGTTAGAGCAAAATATGCAGCAAATGTCGCAAAGCACACAGCAAAGGCTTAACCAAAATGCCCAGCAAATTGGTCTGCAACACCGTAAGGAAATTATGGAAGTTGTAAACAAGGTTGCAGCCGCCAAGAAGGCAGACTTTGTTCTCGAAAAGAACGCACTATACTTTTCGAAGCCCTCGGCAGATATAACCGACGAAGTTATTGCCGAAATCAACAAGAACGCCCCTGCCGACGTTCCCGCGCTTCCCGCAAAGAAATAGTTGTTGCAAAAAACTTTTTAATTGGGTGCAGGCCTTTCTTGGGCTTGCACCTTTTTTGTGCATTTATGCCGCAAAATATACACTTAGTTTGCCTCATATGCTCGGTTTGTTGCCGGCAATATTCGGGGCAAAATTTCTGCAAAATAAAAAATTTTTCAATAAAAACTTGTTTTTTTTACACTTTTAGTATATTCCCCTTTAGGGAAATAAACTATGAAAACTAAGCTTAACAAGTACGACAAACTGTTTTTCCGCAGTGCGGACGATTTCTTCCCCGAAATGGCTCCCGAAGCGTTGACTTACGACGACGTTTCGTTGGCTACGGAATATTCGCAAATTTTGCCCCGCCAAACCAGGGCAGACACTTCTCTTTCCGACAGGATAAAGCTTTCAACCCCCATTATCTCGTCGGATATGGATACGGTTACCGAATATAAAATGGCTATTGCAATGGCAAGAAACGGCGGCTTGGGGCTTATCCACTACAATATGTCGCTGGAAAATCAGGTAAAGCAGGTTGCAAAGGTTAAAAACTATATTCACGGGCTTATTCAAGAACCCGTAAAAGTTTCGCCCGACCTTTGCATTGGCGACGTTCTGCACACAATAGAGGAGCATAAATACCGCTTTAGAACTTTTCCCGTTGTAGACGAAAAGGGCAACTTGGTTGGCTTGTTGCCAGGTAGCGTTGTTAAAGAAAGATATGCTGCAATGAAGGTTTGCGAAGCTATGACGCAGCGCAAAGACCTCTTTACAATTTCGGTAGACAAACTCGGCAAAAACCCGATAGACGCCGCCGACAAATTCTTTACCAAAAACTTCGGTGTGCACAAGCTTTTGGTTGTAGACAAAAGCGACAAACTAAGGGGCTTGTTTACCCTTAGCGACATAGAGCAGATTATAAACGACAATCAGTCGATGGTAAAAGCCTCGCGCGATTCAAGCTTTAGGCTTATGTGCGGTGCCGCAATTTCGCCCTTGCGCGACAAAAACGGCAATCTCGACAAAGACAGAATTTTGGGGCATTTGCACAATTTGATGAAGGCCGGCGTAGACGTTGTTGCCGTTTCTACAGCCCACGGTTATACCTCGGGCGTAGGCGAAATGGTTCGCTTGGTTCGCTCGGCAAGCAAAGACATTACCATTATTGCCGGCAACGTTACAAACGCAGGCGGCGTAGAATTTTTGGCGAATGCCGGTGCCGACGCAATCAAGATTGGTCAGGGCCCGGGCTCGATATGCACAACGAGAATTGTTGCGGGCGTTGGCATTCCGCAGCTTTCGGCGTTGTATGTATGCTCTAAGCAGGCAAAAGATTCTAAAGTAAGGATTATTGCCGACGGCGGCATTACAAAGTCGGGCGATATGGTAAAGGCATTGACTTTGGCGGACGCCGTTTTGTGCGGCAGTTTGTTGGCGGCTTGTCCCGAAGCCCCCGGTCAGATAATGGAAATTAACGGAAAGTCGTACAAGCAATACCGCGGTATGGGTTCGTTGGCTGCTATGAAAGACGGCAGTGCAGCCCGCTACGGACACGACTTTAAAGTTAAAACCGACAAGATTACCGCCGAAGGCATAGAAGCCTTAAAGGAATTGTCGCCCGATTTGGATACATTGATTGCCCAGTTTGTAGGCGGCATACAAAGCGGTATGGGCTATATAGGGGCTGCAACTTTAGACGAACTTAAGGCGAAAGCGCGTTTTTGCCGTATAACAAATGCAGGTCAAAAAGAAAGCTTCCCCCACGACGTTATAGAGGTAAAAACAAACAAATAGTTTTTAGCCCTAAAAAAATTAAAACGCCCGCATTGCAAAAAAGTGCGGGCGTTTTTTTTGTGAATTTTTTGCGCTGCCGTTATTGCGGCGGCAGCAATTCTCTTAGCGTTTTTGCAAATTCCTGCGTATTTAGCATGTTTTTTGAAAGATACAAAGTTGCCCCCGCCTGCATTCCCGTTTTTATATCGTTTGGCGAATCTTTGTAGGAAAGCAGCACTACGGGAATGTTCTTTAAAAACTCGGCACTTCGTATTTTCTCTACAAGCTTAATGCCGTTCATTCTAGGCATATCAACATCGCTTACAACAATGTAGTATTTTATAAGCTTCATTGCATTTACAGCGTCTACGCCGTCTATTGCAGTATCCGTTAAATAGCCTATGTTTTTAAGTATTTTTGCCGTCTTTTCCCTAACGGTTTTCGAGTCTTCAACCAGCAATGCGCGCTTGCGCTTGTCGTCAGTTTTCGATTTTTTGCCCAAACCGTTAATAATCGAGTCGGTGTCTAAAATAATTACGGGGTTCGATTCGTTATCTATGGCATATGCCCAAACAGAGGCCACCTTTTCCAGCAGGCTGTCTAGCGGGCGAATCACAAGCTCGGCTTCGCCTACAAGCTCGTCTACCTGCATTGCATATAGCTTATCTTTCTTTATAAGAACAAAGTTCTTTTGCGTTTCAAAATCTTCGCCAAGCAGCAATTCTTTTTTTAGATTTATAATTTCTATATCTTGCCCTTCAAAATTAAGAAGGTTGCCCGAAATTTGTGCCTGATTGCCCGAAACCGTTTTTAGGATTTTTTCAAGCGCAAAAGCGTAGGGCTGCCCGTTTATTTTTGCTATAATGCAGTTTAGCACCGAGCGGCTAATTGGCAGCATAAGCGTAAAGACAGTGCCCTGGGCAACTTTAGACTCTATCTTAACAGAGCCTCCAATTTCCTGCAAAAAGCTTAAAACAACGTCTAGCCCAACGCCCCTGCCGCTTATTTGCGTAAGCTTTTCGCTCATCGAAAAATTCGGCAAAAACAAAAATGCGTAAATTTCGTCGTCGCCCATCATATCTAGCGTGGGCTTGTCGGAAAGCCCCTTTGCAACAATTTCCGACTTAAGGCGGTTTATGTCTATGCCGGAGCCATCGTCGGCAATTTTAAGCACAAACATAGAGCGCGAGTGAACCGCCTGAATGGATATTTTGCCGCGTTCGGGCTTGCCCAAAAGCTTGCGAAGTTGCGGAGCTTCTATGCCGTGGTCGCAGGCGTTGCGTATTATGTGCATAATGCAGGTTTCAAGCCTCTTTAAAAGCTTTCTGTCTATAAGCGAACTTTCGCCCGAAACCGAAAAGTCTATTTGCTTGTTTAGGCTTTTTGCAAGGTCTCTTACCATTCTTGGCACCGCAACAAGAATGTCGCTAATTGGGCGCATAGTTCCCGAAACCGCCTCGGAGTGCAGCCTGTCCGACAAGTCGGTGTTTTTGTTTGAATATTCTACAAGCGTTTCAAGGTTTGTTGCTATTTTAACAAGCGCGTTTTCCAAAATTCTCTTGCTTGTTTTCAACGCCGACAAAACTTCTTTAGACCCGTTCGAAGCTTCCAGCTCTAGTATGCACGAGTCTATTTTAAACACCGCATTTTGGGTATCGTTTTTAATCTGCGAAATGTCGCTTTGCACCGAGTGTATGCGCCTGTTTTCTATAAGGCTTTCCGCGCTTAAAGACATTAGCCTGTTTAGGTAGTCGAACGAAACTTTTATAGAGTCGTCGTCGGCTGCGTTTTGCGTGTTTTGGGCGGGCGAAACCTTGGGCAAATTTACCGATTTTTCGTTTAAAATGTTGTCTATGGCCACAATTAAAGCCGCGCAATATTCGGCATTTTCGCGCTTAAACGAGTTCGCAACCAAGGCCTTTATGTAGTCGGAGCAGGCAAACAAAACGTCGTTCGACTGCGGCGAAACCTTTATTTTGCCGCTTTGCAAAGCAACAAAAAAATCTTCCATCTTGTGCGCCAGATCGGTTATGCGCGTTAGCGAAACAAGGCGCGAAGCCCCCTTTAAACTGTGGCATTCGCGCATAAGCTCGGTTATAAGCGAAATGTTTTCGGGGTCTTTCTCAAGCTTAAGCAGGTTTGCATCTATGTTTGCCGAGCGCAGCTGCGCTTCGTCCATAAACAAGTGCAAAATGGCGTCGTCGGCGTTAAGGTTTGTGCTGTCGTTTAAGTCGGTGTTCACAAATACCTTCTTTCTATTGCAGTCTCCAACAATTCGGCGTCTAGCACAAGGCATTTGCTGCCAAAGTAGTCGAATGCGGCGCATTCAAACATTGCGTTTTCGTCGTCGTATGGCTCGCATTCGGCATTTACAACCCCGAAAATATCGTCTACTAAAAATGCAACCTTAAGCTTGTCGAATATGCAAACAATAGACATCTTGGGGCTTTGCGTGCAAATTTCGCCGGTGCTTAGCCCCAAAATTTTCGGCAAATTTGCAACAACTACAATTTCGCCGCCTATGTTTGATATGCCTGCAATTCTGCCGTTGTCTATGTGCGGCAGCGAGTGTATCGACTGCAGCAGGGCGGGTTTATACACAAAAGCAATGTCGAATGCAAAAAGGGTGTCTTTGCACTTAAACACAATATAGCTGTTGGGTTTTTGCATTATTCTTTTGTGGAGAATTTTGAAATTTCGTATGTGATTTTTTCGACCGCAAAATTAAGTTCGCGGCGCATTTCCAAAAACTGCGCAAGCAGTGCCGACGACTGGTTTGCACTTTTTATCATAGCCGAAATAGAGCCCTTTAGCTGCGAGGCTTTAAGGCTTTGCGACGAGATGGAATCCCTTATTTTGCCGAGTTCGGGTATAATGTCTTCTATTGCCACCGCGGTTTTTTCGAAAAGCACAAAGCTGTCGGAAACCTGTCGGGCCGCCTTGGAAATGTCGTCGCCAAGCTTGGCGGTTTCCTCCTTCGACACGTTTGCCGACGACATCATATCGTCTATAATCATTGCCGCGCTTTTTGATTCGCCGTTGGTAAGCTTTGCCAGCCTTGAAATTTCGCGCGCAATTCTTAAAAATTCGCCCGATTTGCCCTCCGACTTTTCCGCTTCTATTGCAGCCGTTATGCTAAGCAGGTTCGACTGCGCCGCAATTTTGTCGATGCGCTCTAAAACCGCCTGCGCCTTTTTTGCCCTGTCTTTTATAAGGTCTATCCTTTCGCCGACAATTTTTGCCGCGCTAACCAAACTGTCGGAAAATTCCGCCGCATTTCTAATCTGCTTTTTGCCCGACTGCGTTGTAAGCGCGCTTGCCTTTGCCGTTTGCGAAAGCGAGGAGACGTTTTCAAAAATATCCTTTGCCGATTTTTCCATTTGGTCGGAATTTCGGTCTATCTCGCCCATTGCAGCTCCGAAATTTCTTACAGATTCGCCGTATTCGGTGGAAGCCGACGTAATTTTTTCGGCAGACTCTAGCAGCCTGTAGTTCGCATTTTTTGTTTCCTTAACAAGGGCTGCAATTCTCGAGGCAAGCAAATACATTGCGTTGTTAAGCTTTGCCGTTTCGTCTCGGCTTGGGGGAACTTCCTTTATTGCAACGGCCGTTTTGCCAGCCGCCAAACTTTCGGCGGCTGTAGTGGCGTTCTTTATTTTAGATATAAATCCGTTCGAGAACAAAAGCGTAAAAAGAAATATTGCAAAGCCCGCCGCAATTTCCGCAAAAGAGTTTATAAAAGTATCGTTTAAGTCGGCATATAGCGAAGTTTTGGGGGCAATTTGCACCAAAATCCAGTTGCTCGGGCGCATTGGCACAAAAGATACGGCGTATTCTAAATTCGCCTTTTCGTCGGCAAAAAACGACACATTTGCCGCCTTGTATTCGTTTTTGGTTACGTTCCTTAGAATGTCGCGGTAAAGGGTGCTAAAGCGCGAAAAGTCGGTCTGCGCCGAAACGCTTTCGTCGCGCACAAGCTTTCCGTTTTTCGACTGCAAAAACGAGGTGTTAAAAGTGTCGTTGTCTTTGTTGGTATATAGGTCGTCTACCGACGCCGTGCAAATCGACATATCTTTTGTGCACGATATAACCTTGTTTTGGTCGCTTATAAGGAAAAATACGGCGTCTTTGGTAGACTTGTATTTTTCGAGCATATCGGCAATATAGTTTAGGTTTCTGTCGAAGGCAACTTCGCCCGCAAAGCGGTCGTCTACAATAATTGGGTAGGCGTATTCAACCGTTAAAACCGAGTTGTTGTAAATGTTAGGCTGCGTTATAAGCGGCCCGATTTCGTTAGAAGTTAAAAACTTGTTCTTTACGCCCGAATAGTATTCCGAGCTTTCCATACCGACAAGAGGCTCCATTTCAAGTCTGTCGTTCTTGCGCTTCCAGTAGCACAAAAACCTGCCGTTTTGGGTGTTTTCAACCCAGTTTTCCATACTTTCGCTTGTGGGGTTGTTTTTAAAATCGTACGAATCGAAAAAGTTTTTCGACAGCTTTTCGGGCGTGTCTCTAAGCTCTATAAGCGATTTGTACGCCTTCATATCGTTAAAGTCGGCGTTTGGCTCGTACGAAATGGAGCACCCCGAAAAATTCCTGAACTTTGCAAGCATATCCTTCATATAGGCAACGCTTGCGGTTCTATTGCCGAAAAGCGAAGTGCCCAAAACGCTTGCTGTAGAAGTTACCAGTGTAATGCCCTCGGTGTTGCCCTTCGAAATCACGGCGGCGGCGTTCTGCGTGTCGGCAACAAAGGCCTCGTCGGAAAGCTTTTTGTGCACCAGAAAATCGCTTTGCGAGTCGTACAAGCTAATGGCGGTTATTGCGCACAAAACGGGCAGTATGAAATATAGGAAAATTTTTACGCGCAGCGTCATATAAAAAATTTGTTTGTTATTGCCTTTATATTGACGCGATTAGGCTTTTCTTCAAGAATAAAGAAAAAGCTTAACAAAACTTGAAAGATTTTTCAAAACGTTCAATATTGTCTGTCTAAAATTATACGACTTAAAACAGATGCTCTGCTCGATAAACATTGCCGACTTGGCGTTAATGAAAAAGGCCCAAATAGATTTCGATTCGGGCTTGTGCGTTCTTACGGGCGAAACGGGCGCGGGCAAAAGCGTGCTGTTAAGCGCAATTTCGCTTTTGGCGGGCTCGCGCGCGCCTAAAGAGCTTGTACCTAAGAACACCGGATTTTCGCTTGTAGAGGGCGTTTTATATTTTGCCGATTGCGACGAAATAGATGCGTTTTTGTCGGAATCGGGCGCAAACAAATGCCAAGAGGGCCAGCTTGTAATTTCAAGAAGAATCTATAAAGACAAGCCCTCGAAGTGCTATGTAAACGGTTCGTTTGCAACGCTTTCGCTTTTGACAAAGTTGGGGCGTTTTTGGGTTGATTTTCACGGTTCGCGTGAGCCGCAAAAGCTTTTAAATACAGCCTTTCAGCTTGATATGCTAGACTCTTATTCGGGCAGTTCGCCAAAAAAACGCCCGTATTTAGAGCTTTTAAGGCAGCGAAACGCCCTTGCAAAACAGGCCGAAGAACTGCGAAGCGCGCGCAAGCTTGGCACCGACGAGCTTGAATTTATAAACGCGCAAATAAAATCGCTGGAAGCCCTTAACCCTACCGACGAAAACATTGCCGAAATAGAGTCTAAATATAAGTTGGCAAGCGCGGCAAGCCAGGTTATGGAAAGCGCGGGGCAAATATACTCTTTGTTAGACGGCTCCGACGGGGTTTGCCAGCTTTTGGCAAAGGCGTATAAGCAGGCGGCGTCTTTTGCTCAGGCTGGCGACGACGCACAATCTATATGCGACAGAATCCAGTCGCTTAGCGTAGAGGCTTTCGACATTGCGCAAAGCTGCAAAGATTTGGCAGACTCTACTAATATGACCGCAGCCGAAGTAGAAAGCATAAACGCAAAGATGGGCGAATACCTTTCTCTTTCGCGAAAATACGGGGTTTCGGCCGAAAATTTAAGAGAGGCTTTAGAATCGCTGAAAAAGAAGGTTGCAATGCAGTCGAACGTAAAGGAAACGCTTGCGAAAATAGACGAAGACATTGCCGAAATAAACGCAAAACTAAAGCCCTATGCCGACGAAATTTTTGCAGCCAGAACCTTGGGCGCAAAGCGTTTGCAAACGCAGGCGTTAAGCGTAATGAAAAAGTTGGGCTTTAAAAAACCCAGTTTCGAGATTTTTATAACAAGACAAAACGAATTCGACCAAAATTGCGGCAGCGTTTGCGAATTTATGTTTTCGGGCAATCCCGGGCACGAGTTAGCCCCACTTGCAAAAGTTGCTTCCAGCGGCGAAATTGCAAGGGTTATGCTTTCGCTAAAAAGCTGCTTTGCCGCCGCCGACAAAACCCCGCTTTTGGTGTTCGACGAAGTAGATTCGAACGTTGGAGGTGAAATAGGCGCGCAGGTTGGCCACGAGCTTAAAAATTTGGCGAAAGACCATCAGGTTTTGTGCGTTACACACCTGCCACAGGTTGCAGCCCAAGCCGATTGGCACTTGCTGGTAGAAAAGTCGGTTGGCGAAAATTCAACCGAGGTATCTATACGCCAAATAGGCAAAGACAAGCCCGCAAGGGTTTCGGAATTGGCGAGAATGCTCGGCGACAGAAATTCGGATTCGGCATTGGCGCACGCAAAAGAACTTTTGGAGAACAATTTATAAATGGCAAAAAAAACAAAATGCGAGGAAATGGACAAGGTTAAGGGCGCAAGAAGGCCCCTTCTTGGCGCGTTTCTTATTTTTATAGGTATAATTTTTGCAATGGCCGCCTTCGATTACAAGCCGGGGCAGGAGATATTTTTTAGAGATTCCATTTTCGGATTTTTGTCGTCTACAAGCGAAAGTTTGGGCTCGAATATATGCGGCAGGCTTGGGGCTACAATCACGGCATTCGGGCTTTGGCTTTTCGGCTGCGCGTATTATATGATAGTTGTCTTGTGCTTGTGGACAAGCCTGTTGTGCTTTAAGCGAAGCCCCAGGCTTTTAAGCTGCTCGGGCAAAGTATGTATGCCGCTTATGGTGTTTTCGCTGGCGGTTTTGGGCGCAATTTTGCAAAGGGCTTTCAACCCAAGTGTGGGTATAGAAAGTTTTTCTTCGTCGTATTTTAGAAACGGATGGGGCGGCATTATTGCCTTGCCGCTTTTTGAAAAATTTTTAAAACCCATAATAAATGTTGCCGGTTGCGCTTTGTTGTTTAGCGCGCTATATTTTGCCTGCCTTATTGTTGTTTTTGTAGAACAGCCTTCCGTTTTGGCAAAGAATGTTTGGGAGCTTTTAAAGAAAACACCAGCCGCCATTGCGGCATTTACAATGTGGCTGCTTAAATTTTTGCGAAGCGCAATCTTGTTTTTGCTGCGCGCGCCCCGTAAAATTTCGCAAAAAGAAGATGGCGAATCGGCAAGCCCGCTTTTCGATAAAAACGAAGTTGATTTGCAAAATCCCTTTGGCGAAGTCGTGTCTGATGATGGCGAATCCCAGCAAATGCAGCCTCAGCAAGATTCTAATGTCCAAGAGCAAGAGGCTTTCCCCTTTGTCGAACAAGCTCAGGAAATGCAAAACCCCGAAAGTGGCGAGCAAGTTCTGCAAAACCCATTCGAACAGGAAGGCTCTTTTGCGCAATTTGAAAACAATACTTTTGTGCCAGAGCAGCCTTTAGAAAACCCCGAAACTAATAATTCTTTTGAGCCTTTTAGCTTCGAAGGTAAAGCCCAAAACCAAGAGGTTGAGTCAAACGCAGAGTCTGCATCTATACAGCCCGAGGGTATTTTAGAGCCTATCTCAGAGCAACCGCACCAGTTGCCCGAACACGGCGGCATAGATAACGACAAGTTTTTTGAAGTTCCGCCGCAGGTAGAACCCGAAATTAAGCCCGAAGAACAGCCTGCGCAAAAGGTGGCGGCTTTAACCCAAAAGCCAAAGGCTGCCGCCGAAAAGAAAGAGGCATTAAACATAGAATATTTTAAGCCCGTAGACATTGTAGAGCCTAGAAAAGAAGACATCAAAAAGGGCGATTATGTATTTCCTTCGCTAGACTTGCTTGCGTCGCCCCCCGAACATATAGAAGGCGGCGAAGACTATCAGGGCAGAATGGACGAAATTATTAAAGTTTTGGAAACATTCTCCATTAAAGTTACGCCCGCAACTGTGCAAACGGGCCCCGTAATTACACGCTACGAAGTTAAGCCCGCCCCGGGCGTAAGGCTAAGCCGCATATTAAGCTTGGAAAAAGACATTGCCCTTGGTATGGCTGCCGAAAAAGTTAGGGTTATTGCCCCGGTTCCGGGCAAGGGAACAGTTGGCATAGAAGTTCCAAACAAAAACAGGCAGGGAGTGTTTATTAAAGACATTTTGCAGTCGCCGGCTTGGCACAATTCGAAGGCCGAAATACCCATTGCTTTGGGCAAAGACGTAACAGGCCAACCCATAGTGCTAGACTTGGCAAAAATGCCCCACGCGCTTATTGCAGGCTCTACTGGTAGCGGCAAAAGCGTATGTATGAATTCGATAATAGCCTCGATGCTATATCATCTTACCCCCGAAGACGTGCGCTTTATTATGGTAGACCCAAAGGTGGTAGAGCTTCAGGTATACAACGCATTGCCGCATATGCTTGTTCCCGTTATAACCGACCCAAAGCGCGTGCCTGCAGCCCTTAAGTGGCTGGTTTCGGAAATGAAAAACAGGTACGAAATTTTCAGCAAGTGTCAGGTAAGAAACATTGCAGCCTTTAATGCAAAAATTTTAAAAGACCACCGCGAGGCGGAAAAAGCCAAAGAGTTCGAAGCTTCGCTAACGCCAGAAGAGCGTTCCGAAATCGCCTCTATGCAAGAGGAAAATTCTTCGACCGACGAAGACGAAATTAAAATTCCCGACACAAAGCTGCCCTATATTGTTTGCATTATAGACGAGTTGGCAGACTTGATGATGGTTGCAGGCAAAGAGGTTGAAGCACTTATAATGCGTTTAACGCAGGTAGGCAGAGCCGCCGGAGTGCACTTGCTTGTGGCAACCCAAAGGCCTTCTACAAACGTTATTACAGGCGTAATTAAGGCAAACTTGCCAACGCGTATAGCATTTAGGGTGGCAGCTCTTGTAGACAGCCGCACCATATTAGACGCAAAGGGTGCCGAAATGCTTATAGGTACGGGCGATATGCTTTTTGTTCCCCCTGGGGCTTCCGACCCTGTTAGGGCGCAGGGCGCGTTTTTGTCGGACCAGGAAATTGTTTCGATTGTAGACGCTTTAAAAGTTAACGGCGAGCCGCAATATGTTCAGGAAATTCAAGACCATTTAGACTCGGCGTTGGAGGGCGAAGACGGCTCTGGCGACGACGACACCGACAATTCGGGCGACCCTTTGGTGCCAAAGGCAATAGAGGTTATTCGCACAAACAAAAAGGCGAGTATTTCGTTTTTGCAGCGCAAGCTGCAAATAGGCTACAATAGGTCTGCCAGAATTATGGAGATTTTGGAAGAGCGCGGCGTAGTCGGCCCCGAAAAAGGGCCAAGCACACCGCGCGATATTTACCTATAAAAATGTTTGGCAAAACGCCGTATTTTAAGCTAACGTGTATGCGACAAAGTTTTTATGAAAGTATTTAAGGTTATATTTTTTATCTTGTTGGCGGCCGTGTTTTTGGGCGCGGCCTACATCTTGCCCATGATGGGCCCCAAAGGCGCGGTAGATACCCCCGATGTCGACAAAAGGGTAAGCGAGGCTGCCGCAAAAGATTTGGTTGTAAAGTCTATTGCAGTTGAAGACGAATACAAAAAACGCGTTGGCATAAACGCCCCCAAAGAGGACGACATTCGTTTGCTAGAGGGCGCAATTTCGGCGTTGGAGGAATACGAACGCCTAAGCGAATCTGTCGAAAGAGTGCAAATTGTAAGGCTGCGCGATATGCGCAAGATTGTTGAAACATTCCGTTCAAACGAACTGCACAACAAAATGCTTTCTTTCGAGCAAAAAGCAAAGGAAATGGAAAAGGCGCTTAACTACGAAGCCGCCGCCGATGCCTATAGAGAGGCTATTTTGGCGCAGTCGGAAATTAACGCGCGCTATCCGAATTCGCAATATTCAAGCGAATATAAAACGGGCGAAATGTCGCGAAACATAAAGCTGCTAGAGGCGCGCCCGCTATACGAACAGACAATGCGCGCCGAAGAGTCGGCAAAAGCCGCCGTTCTTGCAAAAGATTGGCAAAGGGCAAAAAAAGAATACAGCATTGCAATAAATGCCCAGCACAAGATACACCAAAACTTTCCCGATTTGCGCTACGCAAACCATGCCCGATTGCGAAACCTTGAAAGAGAGTACGATTCTTTGCTTTCGGCCGACTTGCGCGACAAAATTTCGGCAATGCTTGAAAAGGCGCGTACGGCCGCAAAAAACGGCAAAAATATGGAGGTTGCCGACTGCTACCACGACGCCATTCAGGCGCAAAAACAGCTGAATAAGGATTTTGTAAACAGCAAATTCTATTCCGAAGAGAATATAAAAAATTGGGAGATTGAAAAGGAAAGGGCGCTTAGTGCCGACGAAGGCGCATTGCTTAGCGACAAGTATAACAAGATAATGTCTGGTCTAAAAAACGGCAATATAGCCGACATTGTTCCCCTTATAGAGCCGTTGTTGTATGCCTCCGAAAAATTCAAAGCGGCATATCCAAACAACACCGTTATAGACGAAAGAATAATTTTAAAACTGCGCTATCTAAACTACATTAAAAACGGTTTGTCCGAAATCCAAAAAACCGTAAACGAAAATTTGCACCCCAAGCTTTATAACGAAAAATGGAATTTAATGAAGTGCGAAGTTTGGCAGGACTTATATTCGTTTGTAATGCAAGACAATCCCAGCCGCAACAAAACTTCGGGCAAAAACCCGGCCGAATTTATGGTATACGAAGATGCCGAACGTTTTTGTACAAGGCTTTCGTGGATAATGGGGCGCGAAGTTTCTCTGCCTACCGAGGAGATTTTCCGCCAGGCAATAGGCGACACAAAATACATTAACCTAAACGAAATTGCGTGGCATTCGCAAAACTCTGGCGGGGCAACCCGCGAAGTAATGACGCGCCGCTGCAACGACTTGGGCTACTACGACCTGCTTGGCAATGTGTGCGAATATCTAAAAAGCTACGACGGCGTAATAATAAAGGTAATAGGCGGCGGCGTTCAAACTTCAACCGATATAATGCTTTCTCAACGCACAGAAGAAGTTCCCCAAAACCAGCGTTCGCGCGATACTGGCTTTAGGGTTATGGTCGAAAAGAAATAGAAAAGCCAAAAATTTTTTAATAGGGCAAGGCAATTTAGCTTTGCCCTTTTATTTTGCCATTATGCTTTGGCTTAGGTTCATTACGCTTGAAACTATGCCCAGTGCAATTAAAAATACGAGGAAGAACGCGCTTGCCAAAGCCGACGAAGCCAACAGCGTTATGGCGGTTTTTATGCGCAAATTCATTGTTTCGTATTGCAGTTTGCGAAGCTCCGAAAAACTGTTTTTTAGCGAGCCCGTCTTTTCCCCAACCGAAATAATGTCCAAATCTTCGTCGCTTAAAATTTCATATTTTTTAAGGGCTGTAGAAATCGCCGCGCCATCGTTTATCGCCGCGCGGCAAAGCCTGAATTTTTGCGCTATGTAGGGGTTCGATATAGCCTTTTCCACCAGCCTGAAAGTTTCGGTTGTATTTACGCTAGAGCCGAACAAAATCGAGCAAAGCCCCGTTATTTTGCAGAGGTCTGCGCACTGCAAAATTCTGCCTATAAGCGGAATTTTAAGGGCATATTTGCCGCAAACAATTTTGCCGCTTTCGGTTTTAGAATATGTCTTTACCGCCAAAAATATCGCAAATGCCACAATCAAAACAAAGGGCCCGTAAACGAGGGCAAAGTTGCCGCCCCACATCAAGATTTTTACGGGCAGCGAAAGCTCGCCCCCCATATTCTCCATCATAGACTCTATTTTAGGCAGCATATAAAACAAAAAGAACAGCACAACCGAAAACGCCATTATTATTAAAAATAAAGGATATGCCGCAGCCTGAAGCAACTTCGCCTTTAGCTCTTTTTTCTCCTTTAAATAGTCTATTATGTCGGCAAAAATCGGCACAAGGTTGTTCGAGCTTTCGCCCGCCTGCAGCAGGTGTATTATGGTGTTGTCGAAAATGTTCGGGAAGCTTGCCAACGCATTCGAAAGCGTTTCGCCCTCGCTCATTTTTTTGTATATTGCCCTGCACAACACCGCCAAATTTTTGTTCAACGCTCTTAAACTTAGGCTTTTTACGGCGTCGGCAACGGGCATTGCGCCCCTGCAAAGCCAGTTTAGCTTTTCAAAAAAAGGCAATGCAAGTTTTGCCGTGCCCGAAACGGCGGCTGTGTCGCTTTGGGTTTCGCTCTTGGCAATGTTTTCGTTTTCGCAAATTGCGGCAACTTTAAGCGACTGTTTTGCCAGCAATGCCAATGCCGACTTTTTGTCGTTTGCCGGGATTTTGCCCGACACTTTCTTGCCGAGACTGTTGAATGCCTTGTACGAAAATTCGGGCATTTTATTCGTTTTCTCCCGCGTAGGCCATAATTTCCTCGAGCCCCGTAATGCCGCGTTTTAAAAGTTCAAAGCCGCATTCCTGCAAAGTACGCATACCGTGTTCGCGGGCGTCGTTGCGTATTTGGCGCGCGGTTTTGCGTGTTATAACCATATTGTGCAGACGCTCGTTTGTAAGCAAAATTTCGAATATGCCTGTTCTGCCGAAATAGCCTATGTTGCCGCATTTTTTGCAGCCTACGGGTTTGCAAATGTCTTCGCAGTTTTCGAGCATATTGTCGCCAATGCCAAGGCTTTTTGCGCAGTCTTTAAGGTATTCTTTTGTGTAGTTTGCCTTTGTTTTGCATGTGCACAATTTGCGGACCAGCCTTTGAGCTAAAATCATTTCAACCGAAGACGCTATAAGGAATGGCTCTATATCCATATCCAAAAGGCGGGTCAATGCTCCTGCGGCGTCGTTTGTATGCAGCGTGCTAAGCACCAAGTGCCCGGTAAGGCTTGCCCTTATTGCAATGTCGGCGGTTTCGCGGTCGCGTATTTCGCCTATCATTATAATGTCGGGGTCCTGCCTTAAAATAGAGCGCAGCGCGGCGGAAAACGTAAGCCCTATTTCGGGCTGAACCTGCGTTTGGTTTACGTTGCCCACTTCGTATTCTACGGGGTCTTCTACCGTAATTATCCTAACTTGCGGGCGGCGAAGCTTCCTTATAAAAGCGGTAAGCGTTGTAGACTTGCCCGAACCCGTGGGGCCCGTTACCAAAATTATGCCGTGCGGCCTAGAAAGCGGAGCCGAAATTTTTGCCAAGTCTTCGGGCATAAAGCCGAGGTCGTCTATAGTTACCGCATGCGACTTTTGCGTTAAAAGCCTAAGCGAAATGCTTTCGCCGTATAGGGTTGGCAGCGACGAAACCCTTATGTCTATATCCGTTCCGTTTTTGGCTGTAAATTTTATGCGACCGTCTTGCGGGCGGCGTTTTTCCGAAATATTCAATTTCGCCATAATTTTTATTCGCGAAATTACGGCGTTTTTAAATTTTACAAGGTTGTCGGGCAGCTTTACGGGAACAAGGTTGCCGTCTATCCTAAACCTTATGTTTAGCGATTCTTTTTGCGGCTCTATGTGTATGTCGGTTGCCCTGTCTAAGACGGCCTTAAGCACAATTTCGTTTACAAATTTTATTATGGCGGCGTTTTCGTCTTCCTCAAAATCGGCGTCGTCGGCGTCCGACAAAATGTCGCCTTCACCCTGCGCAAACGAGTCGGCACCAACACCGAAACGCTGCGATATCGTTTCGGCAAGCTTTTTGTTTTGCGCAATTTTAAAAACGGGCGTTTTGCCGCAAATGGCGGCAATCCAAGCCGTTTGCTCTTCGCTTAAAGGGTACGAAACCGCCAAAACAAAGCCGTCGTTGTCGTTTAGCGGCAGGCACTGGTATTCAAGAATGATTCTGCTGTCTAGCAGCTTTTCGGGGTGGTCTTGCGGGTGTATTTCGTCTATGTAGGCGTTGCCCGAAAGTTCGGCTATTTTCTTTGCCAATTCCTCCTGCGTAAACGAAGTTTTGTCTAAAATAAAATCGACTTTTTGCTGTGGGGCCAGGCTTTCGAAGTCTTGCAACTGCTCGGGCAAAAGGTGCTTTTCGAAATATTCTAAAAGCGAATCTCGCATTTTTTTACCTGCTCCTTCTTTGGCGCGATTGCCTATTTTGCCTTTGTTGGCGGTTTTGCCCGTTTTGGTTTTGGCGCATCATATCGGTTGCAAGCTGCAATGCCATAGACATTTTTTGTTCGGTGCTCATTCTTGAAAGCGCGCGCTGAAAGCCGTTGCCGCCGCGCCGCGCCCTTGCAGTGCCAGCCACCATATTGGGAAGCGGGGCGGTAAACGGATCTTGCTCTTTAAGCTGAAGCTCTATGCTTTTGCCGTTTGCAGCAAGCAAAAGTGTGTGGTTTTCGTCGTCGAAAAATTCGGCCTTGTAGGGGAGCAGGTTTTCGGCGTCTTTTAGCGCAAGCCAGCTGCACGAGTTTGTTTGCGCGTTGTATATGCTAAAATACCAAATGTTGCCGCAACAGATTATGCCGCGAAGGGTTATAAAGCCGCTTACGTCGCCCAAATTGCCCCAGTTGCCGGCTGCCGCATTTTGCCCAAATGGGCAGTTTTCGGTAAGCGAATTTAAAAGGGCGTTGTCGTCTTCCTGCGCTGTGGCGGTAAGCGCAAATGCAAAAAGGGCGGCGGCTGTTAAGAAATTTTTCATTATTTATCTTCCGTCTGCTTTTCGTCGGTTTCGGTTTTTGCCTTTTCTTTTGCGGCGCGCATTTCTTCGTCTTTTTGCTTTTGTGTTTTATAGAAGTTTTGCGCTTTTTCGGAATCGTCTTTGTCTGTAAAAGAGCCATCTTTTACATACGATGTTGCCATTTCGAAAGATTTTAACCCGTTTAGGTGGTCTTTTTGTCCGTCGCCAAGCTTTGAAGAGCTGTTTATTATTGTAGGCCTTATAAATATTATAAGTTCGCTTTTTTGGTATTTGTGCTGTTCGGGGCTAAATAGCCTGCCCAAAAGCGGAATGTCGCCCAAAAGCCAAACCTTTTGGCCGTCTTCGCTTAGGTTGTTTTGCTGAAGCCCGCCCAAAACAATTATGTCGCCGTCGTGTACGCTTACAAAGCTTTCGGCTTCGCGCTTGCCTATTACGGGCTGCGAATTGCCGCTAATTTGCGTTTGCGACAAAATAGTGTCGGCACTTTGGGTTATGTTTAGCTGTATAAGCCCGTTGTCGCCGATAAAGGGCGTAACTTTAAGGTTTATACCTATGTCCATATATTCTACTGTACTTTGCGTGTTGTCTACATTAACAACGCTTGAAATTGTGCTTTTAATTATAGGGTACGACTGCGAAACGTTTATGCGGCCGTCTTTGTTGTGCGCCGTAACTATTGTAGGCGCCGACAACACCTTTACATTAGAATTTGTTTTTGCGGCGTTAAATATTGCCTGAAAAGAGTTTTCGGTTGCCTTAAAAGAAAACGCCTGCGTGCCGTTTAGCGAGTTTGTGCCCGTCCCGCCTTGAAAGCCGTTAGCTAGCGATTCGGTTGTGCCAACCTTAAAGGGCGATGCTAAATCGTAGCCCAAATTAAAGCTGCTTAGCCCCGAAACCTGTTCGTCGGTAAGCTGAACTTCGGTTATTATAACGTCTATTTTAACCTGAAGCAAAACAACGTCTATTTTCGAAATAAGGGTTGAAATCTGTTTTATGTCGCTGTCGGTGCCGTACACAATAACCGAATTGCTGCGCTCGTTCGAAACAATTGTAACAAAGTCGCTAAACTGCAAAGTAGGGTCGCTTGCTTCGGACTGCTGTGTTTGCGCGGGCTTTTCGGGTGCGCTTTCTGGTGCGTCTTCGCCGTTTATGCTTTTTAGTTCGGTAGAGGCTACCGACTTTTCGATATTTGTATTTCTTGTTTTCGAAGCCTTTGTCTTTAACGCTTTTGCCGCCTGTTGCTGGCCTTTTACAACGTCGGTTAGGGCTTTTGCAACGTCTTTTGCCTCGCCGTGTTTTATGTAGAATACTTCGCTTTTTGTAAGGGGTTCGGCGGCAATATCGAAGCCTTCAACAAACTTTTTTATGTATTCAATGTTTCCCTTTTGCGTGAAAATTATAAGTTGGTTTGTTCTTTCGTCGGCGTCTATCACGGTTTTTTCGAAATACTTTTTAAGTATGTTCGAATTTACGTTCGACAGGCGTTTTTTCATTTCCTCGGCGCTGGTGTTTTTAAGCTTGATAAACGCCATATCCTCGCGGATTTTCGTTTTTACGTCTATTTGCTTTAAAAGCTTTTCCATTCTTTGGTGGTTTGCCAATGTGTCGGTAAGCAGAAACGAGTTTATGCGCGGGAAAAACGCAAGGGTGGCAATGCCGTTTGGCGAAATAAACGAATTGAACAGTTGCTGGGCGTTTTCGGTTTCGAGATATTCAAGCCTGTAAAGCTTTGTGTAGAATACCATTGAAGCCTCCATTTTAGAGGTGTCGCCCTCTAAAAATTCGGGCGATTGCGAGTTTATGCCCGTAATTGGAACAGCCTTTAAAAAGTTTTCGCCAAGCGGAATTATTGCAATGCCGTTTACGCTTAAAAGCGACTTTAAAACCTCTACGGCTTCGTCCTTAAAAATTTTGTCTTTGCAGGTAAAATTTATTTTTACATTCGGCAAAAAGGGCGACTGCATTATGGGTTTGTTAGAAAGCAACTCTAAAATTTTTATTACCTGCACGGGCGATTCGTCTACAAAATAAAAAGGTCCTTGCAGCTGGCCGTCTTGCGAATACTCGCTTTTAGGGTAGGGGAAGGGCGTAGCCGAAGGTTGCATTTGCATATTTTGCCTAAACTGCCCCTGACGCGGATATGGCACCGGCTGTTGCTGGTAGTAGCCGCCGTTTGGGGCATATTGCACGGGCTGCTGCATTTGTGCGGGCTGTGCGGCGTAGGACGCGGGTTGTTGCCTATAATTGCCTTGCGGGTAGGCGGGTTGCTGTCCCGCATTGTAGTAGTTTTGCGCTAAAGCAGTAGTTGCGCAAAGAAATGCGCCGACCAGCGCAAGATTTGCCGCCGAAAATCTCCCCGGAATATTTTTGTGCATAGATGTAAAAAAGGCCTGAAATTACAAGTGCACTTTAGATAAAAAAGTGCGTCTAAAGATTAAACGCACATAATAGAAAAAAGTTTCCGAAAATCGAGATTTTTTAACAAAAAACGGCCGCAAAAAACATAATCAGACCAGCCGCAAACAAACTTGCCGAGGCAATTCTGCCGCGTCTTCTGCACCTTTTATAGTCGTGGTAGCTGTAGTCGTATCTGTTTCTATAGTCGCTAAAGCGCGTTTCTTCGCTTTCAAAGAAATAATACGCTATCAATTTTACTCCGGTTATGATTAGGCATAATGCTATAAGTGCAAGTGAAATTTGTGTCATTTATTTTAAGTCTATATAAAATACTTTCGAGTTGCGTTTCGAGCGCTTGTATTTTTCCAGCCTTTTCGCGGGCAGGCTTTGAGGGCTTGTTTCCGAAAAGTTGCAAACCAAAAAGAACGGCGCGCTTTTTGTGCTAAGCGCAAAAAGTTTTTTGTAATTTTGCTCTTTTGCCGTCTTTATAACATAGTCTACAAGCGTTTTACCAACGTTGTGGCCTTGGTAGAAGTGTTGAACGTGCAGCGACGCAAGCTCGGCGCAGCCTTCTCCCAAGTCGTTCAGGCAAACAAAGGCAATAATCGAACCGTCTATTTCGTATATAAAATAGTTTTGGATATTGCTTTGAATTTCGTCTAAAGTTCTTTGAACAAGGTTTTGCTCTTTTACAGATATTTTGGAAATGTTGTATATTGCCGAGGCGTCGTTTGGGCGCGCTTTTCTTATCTTTTGGTATTCGTCGGCATATATCATAGTGCCGCACCCTACGGTGTCGAAAACTTCGGTTAGCAGGCACGCATACTCCATGCCGTTTAGTATGTGCGCCCTGCTTGTGAAGGTTGAATCTAACGCCTTGGCGGCAAACTTTGCCTTGCTTAATGCCCTTGGGTCTATTTGCGCCTTTTTGCTTTCAAGCATTTCCATTAGCTTGTTTAGGGGAACTGCAATTGCTCTTTCGCCGTTTGTTGCCAACCCGTTTGTAACGGTTATGTATATAAGCTTCGAAGCTCTAAGCCCCATTGCCAAGTCGGCGGCAAGCATATCCGAATTTATCCTTAAAATGTTGCCGCTCCTGTCGGGAGCAACGGGCGAGATAATCGGTATTATCCCCAAAGAAATCAGCCCCGTTATGGTTTCGAAATCTATTTTGTCGGCCTTGCCGGCGTTAAGGTGGTCTACGCCCGAAATTATGCCCACTTGCGTTGGGCGTACGGGCGTTATTGCCGCGCATTTAAGGTCTTTAAGCGAAAGCTCGTCTCTTATCTTTTGCGATACGTTTGCCGAGGCCTCTATTGCCAAAGCCAAAGTTTGGTCGTCTACGGGGTTGTCGCCGTAAACGTCGCTGGGGGCAATGTTTCTTTGTTTTGCCAAGTCTTTTAGCTGTTTGCCTATGCCGTGTACAATAACAATTTTTATGCCAAGGCTATATAAAACAGCTATGTCGGTTGCCAAGTTTTGAAAATTGTCGCAGTCGGCAACGCTGCCGTCTATAGAAACTACAAATATTTGGTTTCTATATAGGGGCACATATTCCAAAATAGCCCTAAGGTCTATTGGTTTTAGCGGCAACTGTTTAAGAGTTTCCATAACTTAGCTTGCGACAAAACTGCAAAGCAAAACGCGTTAGGCTCTGCTAACGTAGGTTGTGTCTTCGGTTCTTATTTTAAGAACGTCGCCTGTTTTTATGAAGAGGGGGGCTTGAACAACAATGCCTGTTTCCAGTGTTACGGGTTTCATTGGTGTTGTTGTAGTATCGCCGCGGCGGCCTTCGGGAGCGTCGGCAACCTTCATTTCTATAACGTTGGGCAAGTCTAATGTAACGGGTTTGCCGTTTACAAATTTAATGGAGTATACGCTGCCTTCTATAAGCCACTTAATGTCTTCGCCGATAATGCTTTCGGGCAAAACGGTGTCTTCAAAAGTGTTTTGGTCTAAAAAGTGGAAGCCTTCGTTGTCTTTAAACGAATATTCCAAATTTTGGTTGTCGGTGTGGCAAAATTCAACCGAGTCGGTAGAACGGAACTTTGTTGTTGTAGAAGTTCCCGTTTCGAGGTTTCTTAACGTTGCCTGAACAAAGCCAGCCTGTCTGCCCTGAGTGCGGTGCAGCATATTCATTACCAAGTGGGGGGCTTTGTTATACATTATAACTTTGCCTTTTCTAAGGTCGGTAGGGTTTCCCATAATATTTTAATAAATAAGATTATATTGATTAATGTTAAAATTATACCCAGTCGCTTGCAAAACGCCATTGGGCTGATTTTGCAACGTCTTTTGCAAAGAAAGGCCCGCGGTATATAAGCGAAGTGTAGATTTGCACAAGGCTAGCCCCTGCGTCGAGCATTTTGCCGGCGCATTCTTCGTTTGTTATGCCGCCTACTCCTATAATGGGCAGCTTGCCCGAGCTTTGCTGCGAAATGTATTTTACAATTTCAAGCGACTTGTTGAAGAGCAACGCCCCGCTAAGGCCGCCTTTTTGCTGCAGATAGGGCTTGTCTTCGGGGCGGCTAATAGTGGTGTTCGTTGCCACAACGCCGTCAAAATCCAAACATTCAAGCGTTTCTAAAATTTGGTCTATTTCCCTAAACGACAAATCGGGGGCTATTTTCAGCAGAATGGGGGTTTTGTCTTTCCCGAGTTTTTTTGCCCTGTCTTCGTTGGCGGTTTTAACTTCGGTTAAAAGGTCTTTTAAATAGTCTTTGCCCTGAAGTTTTCTAAGCTCGGGGGTGTTGGGGCTGCTTACGTTAATGCAAAAATAGCTTGCGTAGTCGGCCAAGGCCTTAAGACTGAAAACATAGTCTTGGGCGGCTTCCTCTAAAGGAGTGATTTTAGATTTGCCTATGTTTATGCCCAAGGGAATTTTTTTGAATTTGTTTGCCTTGCTTTTTGCGAGCCTTTTTGCGACTTTTTCGGCGCCGTCGTTGGGAAAGCCGAACGAATTTACAACCGATTCGTCTTGCGGGTATCTAAACACGCGGGGCTTTGCGTTGCCAAACTGTTCGTGCTGGGTAATTGTTCCTATCTCGACGTGCCCAAAACCCAGAGCGGCGGCAGCTCTCCAGCCGGTGCCTTGCTTGTCGAAGCCCGCAGCCAAGCCCACGCAGTTTGGAAATTCCAACCCGAAAAGCTTTATTGGCTTTTGGTATTTAACCAAATTAAAGCGTTCCATAAGCGTTCTTAACGCCCAGAATTTCGAGAGAAGCTCCATAGCTTTGTTTGCGGCGTTATGGGCGTCTTCTGGGTCTTGCTTAAAGCAAATTGGTCTTACAACTTTTTCGTAAAATGCGTTCATTTTTAAGGGTTGTATTCTGTACTATAGGGTATGAATGTCAAATATATCTTTAAGGGTTAAAAAAGCTCGCCTTGGGGGTCTTCTTTTTTGTCGTGGGAAAGCATTGTTTTAACAAAGGTAAGCCTGTGAATGGGGCATCTTCCAAGCTCTTTAATTCTTTCGCAATGAAGTTCGGTGCCGTAGCCTTTGTGCTGTTCAAAGCCGTAGTGCTTATACTTTTTGCCCATTTCGTCCATAAACAAGTCGCGGCTAACTTTTGCTACAATAGAGGCCGCGGCAATTGCCATGCAAGTGGCGTCGCCCTTAACTATGGCGCGGTGTTTAAATTCGAAGTTTTTTATGGGCTTGCCGTCTATAAAGATTTCCGACTGGGCTGTGTCTACCGCGCTTTCGCCGAAAAGCGTAAGGGCGGGGGCGTTTCTTTTGTAGTTTAGGTTAAGGCGTTCGTTTAGTGCCCTTAACGCCTTTTCCATTGCCATTGCGGTTGCCTTTAAAATGTTGAACTGCTCTATTTCCTCTACCGACGAAAACGCGCATTCGAAATCTACAACTTTTTGCTCTTTTAATTCTCCAAGATATTTAAAAATTTCAAGACGCTTTTCGGGGCTAAGTTTTTTTGAATCGTTTATAGAGTCGAATAATTCGTTGTTTTGCGAATAAAAATCGGCTTTTGCGACAAAGGCGGCTGCCGAAACGGGGCCTGCAAGCGCGCCGCGCCCGGCTTCGTCTACGCCCGTAATATAGGGGCGCGTTCTAAGCTGCTGGGTGTCGAATTCCGCCAAAGGATTCATTTTTTAAACAAGCTCCTTTACGGTTTTAAAGTGCATTTTTGCAAATTTGGGTAGGTTTTGCGCGCCGAATTTTTCGACAAGGGCTTTGCATTGCTCTTTTACGTTTGCCGAAACTCCCTTCGACAATTCAATGCCGGCTTCTTGCGAAAGCTTTTGCATAACGTAGATATAGGTTGCCCTTGCAATTATTGAAGCGGCGGCTACAACAGGGTCGCTTTCGGCCTTGGTCTGCATTTTTAAGGTAAAATCTTTTGTCTGCAGCTGGCGTTGCACAAGGGGCTGTTTTGTGAATTGGTCTAGCATACCCCATGGTACATGCTTTTCGGCAAGGGCATTGTCTACCGACTTTGCGTGCATCCACGCCAGCATTTTGTTTAGGTTGCCGAACTTTTCGTAAAGGGCGTTGTATTTTTCCATATTCGCATAGGTAACCTTAATAACAACGTTCTTTGTGGCCTTAATTTTTTTTGCCATAGCCATAACGGCTTTGTCGCTGGTAACTTTTTTGGATTCTTTAAGGCCGTCGTCTACCCATTTTTTTACGGCGGCTTTGTCGGCAATAACGCAGGCGGAAACCAGCGGGCCGAAAAGGTCGCCCTTGCCCGATTCGTCTACACCAGCGTGCTCGGTAAACCATTCGGGGTTTAAAACCTCTTCGTAGCCGAACTTTGCCTCTTTTGTTATTTCGCCTTCAAGCACAAAGCGCACAAAGTCTTCGGTGCCCTTGCCCTGAACAACAAGCTTGCCCGATGTGTAGAACACAACGTTGCAATCGCGCGATTTAAACGCAAAATCGGCATAGTCTACATTGTAGGGCGCCCAAAGATGCGCGCTAAGCCACGCGTTTAAAGCCTTTGCCTGTTCGGGCAAAAGCTTTAGCGTATACAGTGTTTTCTTTTTCGGCTCGTCTATTACAAGAGGTTTTTTTTTGCCGAATTTCATACTACAATTCCTCTATGCCGTCTAATAGATATTCGTCTATAAAGTCGTGGCGGTCTTTTACAATCTTAGAATGGGGCACCGACGGCTTTTTTGTCGTATCGCGGTCTTTCGGGTTTTTGGAGTTGCCCTTTAAGCCGTAGTTAAAGTCGTGCCAGGCGTTTGCAATTTCAAGATATTTTACGTTTGCGCCGATTTTTTTCGCCTTGTCTACAAATATGCGGGCAGAAGCTACGTCTACAAGCGTGTCGCGGTCGCCCTGAACGATGAATAGGGGAACGGAATCCTTCTTTAAATAGCAAATTGGGCTTACAAGTTCGGCAATCTGCTTGTTGTCTTTGTTGCCCTTGCCGAACCTTCTTGTGTTGTCGGTTGTAGTAAGGTCGTTCGCCTTTGGGTTAACAAAGCTTACTATGGGAGCCAACCCCACTGCGCACACAAATTTAGGTTCGTATTTTGCCAAGTCTTTGTCGTCTACAAAATCTTTGTTGCTGGTTAACACTTCCATAAGCGAAAGGTGGCCGCCCGCCGAGTGCCCCCAAACGGCTATCCTCGATGCGTCCAATCCGTATTTTTTCGCATTTTTGGCAAGAAAGCGCGCGGCGTCTTTAACATCTTTAATGCAGTCGACCATTGTAATTCCCTTTTCTAGGGAAATCAATCGGTACGAAACCGTTGCGGTTGCAACGCCCTTTTTGTCGTAGTAGGCAACGTCTCCGCCCAAATGGAACCTGTCGCCGCTATGCCAGCCGCCGCCGTGTATCTGCAAAACAATGGGAGCCCCGTTTTTGTAGAGCTTTTCCTTCGGTAAAATTATGTCCATTTCAAGCTTTTGCCCGTCGGCGGTGGTTTTATACACAATGTCTCTTATGGCGTTGTGCCCCTTATATTGCATTGTTCCCCTTTCGTAGGGGGTGGGTTTTTTGTCTTGCTGCGCAAAGACCGAAAGCATTGCCGCAAAAAACGAAATAGCGAAAATGGTTCTTAAAAATAAACGTTTCATAATCCGCAAGGATACCCTTACAAGGGGTAGCCCGTCAAGTATTATATTAGTTGGGAATTTTGTTGACTGCATTGTTTATAGCGCAAAATATTTGCATATATAACACTGCAATATGAACGCAAAGATACTGGGAGCACTGCTGGGATTTTTAGCCTTTAGATATGTTGGGCTAATTGTGGGCTTTATTGTGGGGTTTTTTATAGACAAAGGAGCGGCGTCTTATAAAAAAAGAGGGAAAGCCTATAACGAATTTGACGCAACAGAGCAAACAGCTCTAACTTTGGCGGAGTGCTACAAAATTTTGGGCGTGCATTACGGCGCGTGCAAAAGCGACGTAAAAAAAGCGTATCACAAAAAGTGCAAAGAGCTACACCCCGACTTGCTGCAAAGCAAGGGGCTTTCCGACGCCGCGTTAGACGCCGTTGCAAAAGAGTTGCGCAATGTGGTGCAAGCCTACGAATATATTATACGCCACGGCCGCTAAAAACGGGCTTAACAAAGCTTTTTGTCAAACTGCGCGTTTTTGGCGTTTTTTGATTTTTTTGTAAATGTATAGATTTTTTGTTGAAACGAAAATTTTTGCGACTATACTTCGGTTTATTATGAAAAAAATTATTGCACTTTCTTTTATTCCCCTGCTGCTTTCGGCAAGCGCATTTGCCTACGACTATTACGCTTTTAAAAATATGTCGGAAAATACGGAAGGCGCGCACGATGTAAAATTTAGCGAAGTAAAATGGTATAACAGCTACCTGCAGCAGGCATTGCCCGCAAAGGGCGTTCCCGGTAAAAACGATATGGCGTTTATACGCGGCGGCGACATTATTACCCTCGACAAAGACCTGCAGCTAAAAACGCTGGAGCTTGAAGGCGGCAATTTGTTTGAAGTAGACGGCAAAAAGCTGGACGTTGTTGTTGTAAACAGTTTTGCCACATATTCTAGCGGAACAACAACCGCGCTTTCGGCAAAAAAGAACGGCGTTGCCAACGTTAAGGTGTTTAAAGGGCAGGTTCGCGGCGGCATTATGCGCGACTGCAACTACGGCAAGGTAACTTTAGAAGTCAGCAACGGCACAATAAATATTTTAAATACAATGAGCTTTTTGGTTGAAGCCATGGGCGAACCCAAAGAGCTTGACGAAGCCAGCGGCTTGGGCTTTATCCTTGAAGGCAAGGGCGTAATAAACCTTAAGGGCGCGCTTATATTAGACTCGATGTTTACCACAAACCCCGAAAGGTTCGAGTGCCTGCTTTCGTTTAAAGACAAAGGCGGCTTTTTGCCCAGCATGTTTGTTTACAACAATAAGGTGGATTTCCAAAACCCCAGAATTAAGGTTAGGATAAACAGCAAAACAAAGCCTGGGCTTTATCCCTTGTTGGTTATGGAAAATTCGTCGAAGCCCAAGGGCAAGTTCGACAAAGTTACAATTAACAACAAAAAAATTACCATAGGCGGCGATGCCGTAAAGCTATACGGCAAGGAAGTTAAACTTATGTGGGGCGCGGCTGCAAACGGCAAAGACAAGCGCACAGCAAACGACCTTATTTTGCAAGTATCGCAACCAGAGGAAAAATAAATATGAGAAAAAGCATTTTTACATTGGTGGCCGTTTTCGCGGCGGCAAACCTGTTCGGACTTGTCTTTAACGGACAAATAGAACACTACGACAAGGGCGTTGCAAAATTTTCCAAATTGGCATGGTATGCCGACAACGAAAACACGGCAAAGCTTTCGGGCAAACCCCGCAAAGGCGATTCGATAAACTTGAGGGGGCGCGTAATAGAGCTTGATTCCGACATAGTTTGCGGCTCGATTTGCATTAACGGGCAAGTTCGTGCCGAAAAGAAGAAGATAAACCTTACAAAAGGCTCGCTTAGCACGCACTTAGGCAGCGAAAACGAAATAAAGTATTTGGAGCTTAAAAACTGCCTCTTTACCGCAAAAGGCGGGCTCGATACCTTTAATATAGGTCGCCCTGGCGTTGCAAACTTCGGCATTACGCAATATAGGTTTATAGATTCTACCGCGACTTTCGACGGAAATTGCATACTTACTTTTAATTTGTCGAACTTGGGCAACAAAAAAAGCAAGTCAGGCTTTGCCCTTATGCTTACGGGGGCTAGCAAGGTAGAATTTAAGGGCGTTCCCATAATTTCGGATTTAACGCAGTCGAATGCGGCGGCGCAGTCGCTATTTACTTTTGCCGAAAAAGACGGAAAGCTTCCCGTTTTGGTATTTTCGGGCAAAAACGGCGGCACGCTGGAAAAAAGCGCAATAGAGCTTACCGTTACGGGCAAAATCCAAAGCGGCAAATATGCTTTGATTCACTTTACAAAGTCGGTAAAACCAAGGGGCGAGTTTGCCTCGGTAAAAATTAACGGCACGCAGCTTAAGTTGGGGCAGTCTAAGAAAATAGGCGAAAGAACCGCCACTGTAGACTGGGGCGTAGCTCCCACCGACAGAGACAAGATTGCCAACGACATAGTCCTTACCTTGGAGTAGATAAAAAATGAAAAATATCTTTGTTGCAGCCGCGCTTATTGCGGCAAGTTCTAATATGTTTGCCCTTACTTTTTGGAGCGAGGCACCAAACAGAGAGGCGGGCTCTGCAAAGATGAGCGAGCTTACCTATTATAGCGAAAACAACAACACAGGCGTGTTAAAAGGTCAGCCCGGCAAGGGCGACAGCGTTGTTTTTCGCGACGGAGCCGACTTTACCAATATTATAGACAAAGATATTGCCATAAGGGAAATTACCGTAAATTCGCACGTTTTGGCCGAATCGCGCAAAATTGCAATGACGGGCAAGCTGTGCACGCACTTGCCCGGAGAGTTTAGCACAAATATGTTCGAGCTAAGGAAAAGTGCGCTTGTTTCGAAGTCGGGCATAGAAACCTACAATGTTGCACGCCCCGATGCCGCAAGCTTTGGCGCAATGGCTTATAAGTTTGTAGATTCTACCGCAACTTTTAACGGCAACTATATGCTTACTTTTAATGTGCCAAAGCTTGGCAACAAAGAGGCTTCGTCGGGTTCAAGCATTATTTTAGAGGGGAAAAGCAAAGTTGAATTTGGCGGCGTGGTTCTTATCGACAATATGACGATAGACAACCCCGAATATACGCATTCGAATTTCGAGTTTGTTGAAAGAAACGGCAATATACCTACGTTGATTTTTAAGGGAACTAACAACGACTTGGGTAGAAGCTCTATATTGCTTAGAATAACGCCTATGGCAAAGGCGGGAGTTTATCCCTTAATATTGTTTTCGGGCAGAAATGCAAAGCTTAGGGGCTCTTTCGATTACGTTATGGTAAACAACAAAAAGCTAAAACTTGGCGAAAAGTGCCAAGTTGCCGATTTAACCGTTTGCGTTGCAATGCAAAAGTATAAAACCGAAAGGGATTCGGCGGTAAACGATATTGTTCTTACCGTAGAAAAATCCAAAAAATAGGAGCTTTGTTTTTGTTTTTTATTATGCAAAAAGCCGCAATCGTTCCCGATTGCGGCTTTCTTGTTGCCTAAAACTTTGTTTTGATTGCTGCTTTAAGTTTTGCAAAGATTTTGTAAAGCGCGTCTCAAAAAAAGATTAAACACGCCCAAAATTTGTCTTTTAGTGCAGATGATTTGTAATCAACTGTGCTAAAGGGTTAGGGCAAAGGGCTAGCCATTTATCATAAACACAAAAAACGCAAGGCATAAAAACCCTGCGTTTTTTGCGTGTGCTTAGTTGCAAATAAAAACTATTTGCGTACGCGACCGAACTTTTTGTTGAACTTTTCAACACGACCCGCTGTGTCTACAAAGCGTTTTTCGCCAGTATAGGCGGGGTGCGAGTCAGCCGTAACATCTCTAATTACAACATTGTATTCAACGCCGTCGATAGTTTCTTTCTGTTTCGACGTCATTGTAGATTTAGTGTAAAACTTCGCGCCTGTTGAAACGTCCGTAAAGCATACGGGATGATAATCGGGGTGTCCTGCTTTTTTCATCTTATAATAAACTCCTATAAAAGCTATTAGCCCTGCCTTGCTTTAAAGCGGGGATTAGATTTGCAAATTACATATACCTTGCCGTTTCTGCGAACAACTTTGCAGTCGGGGTGGCGTGTCTTTAACGATTTCAATGATGATACGACTTTCATAGTCTCTGCTTTCTAAATTGTGTAAAAACTAAAATAAAACCTGCAACGGGGGGTATTGTCAAGCTTAGTTTGCTAAATTTTTTATTTTTTTTTGTATTTATGTAAAAAAACCGCGGCAAATTGTATGTTGCCGCGGCTTTGGTCTCGCAAAATTTCTACTTGTTTTGCGGGGTGTCTGTCATTCTAAATTCCAAAGTGCCGCCGTTAACAATGTCGGAATGGCTTATCGTCTTTTTAGTATACAACTTTCCGTTAAGCTTTACGCTTTTTACGTACTTGTTTTCTTTCGAAAGCTTTTTGGCCACCACTTTAAATGTTTTGCCGTTTGCCAAATTTACCGTCATTTCGGGCAGCTGCGGTGCGCCTAAAACATATTCTGCAGAAACCGGGTTTACTGGGTAAAAGCCCATTGCCGAGAATATATACCACGCGCTCATTTGGCCGCAGTCGTCATTGCCGCAAAGGCCGTCGGGCTTGTTTAGATAGAATTTGTCGAAAACTTCCCTTACCAGTTCTTGGGTGCGCCAGGCCTTGTCTATCATTGCAAACATATAGATAACGTGGTGGCTGGGCTCGTTGCCGTGGGCATATTGGCCGATTAAGCCGCTTACGTCGTCTACAAAGCCTTTCTTTTGCTCTTTTGCAGTTTCTTTGTTCTTAAAGAGATAGTCTAGCTTTTTAAAGAAAACTTCTTTGTTGGGGAATAGCGAAACAAGGCCGTCGATGTCGTGCTGAACGTGCCATGTATATTGCCAGGCGTTGCCCTCGGTATAGTCGCCTCCCATTGTGGAAGCGTGCGAAAGGGCAATGGGGTCGAAGGGCGTGCGCCAGTTGCCTTTTTTATCTTTGGCGCGCATTAATAATGTGGATTTGTCGAATAGATTTTTGTAAAAGTTGGCTCTTTTTGCAAAGCGCTGCTCTACGTCTTTTTTGCCGAGTTTCTTTGCCATTTGGCTGATTGCGTAGTCGTCGTAGCAACATTCAAGGGTACGCGAAACAGATTCGTTTTTGTAGATGTCGAATGGGTAGTAGCCGTATTGCTCCAACACTATGCCGTCGGATTTTTTTAGCTTCTTGCTTGCCGAGTCTACGCAGGCGTTCAAAGCCCTTTCGTAGTCGAAGCCCTTAAAGCCCTTTATCATTGCTTCGGCAACAACGGCAATAGAGTGGTTGCCAATCATACAATAATTTTCCTGTCCCCAAAGAGTCCAAATTGGCATAAAGCCTTGTTGGTCGTAGTGGTCTAGCATGGAATTTACCAAGTCGCTTACATATTCGGGGGCTATTATTGTAAGCAGGGGGTGTTCGGCTCTGTAGGTGTCCCACAAAGACAAAGTGGAATAGTACTTGCCGTTTGCGGAAGTATTAACCTGATTTTTAGGCCCTCTATACTGCCCGTTTGTGTCGGCAATATTGTTTGGGTGTATAAAGGCGTGGTACATACATGTGTAGAAGTTGGCGAGTTGGTCGTCTGTGCCTTGCACTTGTACCTTGTTTAGAATCTTGTTCCAGGCGGCCTTGTTTTGGGCGACAACTTTGTCGAAGTCCCAGTGGGGGAGATCCGCCTTCATATTTTCCTGCGCGTTTTTAACACTTACCGTAGAAAGCGAAACTTTCACCATAAGCTTTTCGCCCTTCTTTAAGCCGAAAAGCAACGTGAATTTGTCGCTCCTTTGGGGGAGTTTTGCCTTTGTAAGAATGGTGTCTTTTATGGGTTTGTCGAAAACTACGTCGAAGAAAACATCGCGCTTTACCCACATTTTTGTTTTTTGCGCGCCCGTAATTTCGTATTGGCTTATCTGGTTTATGTCGGATTGCAAAACTCTGTTGTTTATGCTGCCGCCTACTATGCCGCTTTGAAAGTCGAAGTACAAGCCGCCGTTGTCGTCGTTGAAGGTAATTTCGTATATGGCGGTTTTTTCGGTGCAGCTTATTTTTACGGTAGCTTTAGCATCGGTAAGCTTTACTTTATACAACCCTATTTCTGCCGTTTCCGAAGATTTGTCGAACGAGCTTTTAAAATCTTTTTTGTTTGGGTTGCCCGTAAATGGTATAAAGGCTACATCGCCAAGGTCGGGGCAGCCCGTGCCGCTAAGGTGCGTTTGCGCGAAAAACCAAATTTTTTGGTCTTCGTTATTATAGCCGCTTGTGTAGCGCCATTTGCCGTTGCCAGTTTCGGGGCTGGGCTGCACCATGCCGAACGGCATACAAGGCCCTGGGAAAACGTGGCCGTTGTAGGCAGTGCCCACAAATGGGTTTACATATTTTGTGTAGTCGGTTTGCGCGTTTACTCCCAATACAAAAGCCGCAAACAACGCCGTTATTGCAAATAATTTGTTCATCATAGATAGATTTACAGTCTTTGGAGCTTGCAGGGTATTGTCAAATACATATTCTAAAATGCAGGCTCTTGCGGCGCGCAAAAACAAAAAAGGCCTCCCCAAAGGAAAGCCTTTTTGTGTTTTATATCTTCGGCCACTACTTGTTTTGCGGGGTGTTTGTCATTCTAAATTCCAAAGTGCCGCCGTTTATAATGTCGGCGTGGCTTATGGTCTTTTTTGTGTAGGGCTTGCCGTTAAGCTTAATGCTCTTTACATACTTATTTTCTTTAGAGAGCTTTTTTGCCACAATTTTAAATGTTTTGCCGTTTGCCAAATTTACGGTCATTTCGGGCAGTTGGGGCGCGCCTAAAACATATTCTGCAGAAACCGGATCTACTGGGTAAAAGCCCATTGCCGAGAATATATACCATGCGCTCATTTGGCCGCAGTCGTCGTTGCCGCAAAGGCCGTCGGGCTTGTTTAAATAGAATTTGTCGAAAACTTCTCTTACTAGTTCCTGCGTGCGCCAAGCCTTGTCTATCATGGCAAACATATAGATAACGTGGTGGCTGGGCTCGTTGCCGTGGGCATATTGGCCAATCAGGCCGCTAACATCGTCTACAAAACCCTCTTTTTGCTCTTTTGCGGTTTCTTTGTTTTTAAAGAGGTAGTCTAGTCTTTCAAAGAAAACTTCTTTGTTGGGGAATAGCGAAACAAGGCCGCCTATATCGTGCTGAACGTGCCATGTATATTGCCAGGCGTTGCCCTCGGTATAGTCTCCGCCCATTGTGGAATCATGCGAAAGGGCAATGGGGTCGAAGGGGGTGCGCCAGTTGCCTTTTTTATCTTTGGCGCGCATTAAAAGGGTGGATTTATCGAACAAGTTTTTGTAAAAATTAGCCCTTTTTGCAAAGCGCTGTTCTATGTCTTTTTTGCCGAGTTTCTTTGCCATTTGGCTAATTGCGTAGTCGTCGTAGCAACCTTCAAGAGTTCTCGAAACCGATTCGTTTTTGTAGAAGTCGAAGGGGTAGTAGCCATATTGCTCAAGCACTTTGCCGTTAGATTTTCTCAATGCCTTGTCGGACGAGTCTACGCAGGCGTTCAAAGCCCTTTCGTAGTCGAAGCCCTTAAAGCCTTTTGCCATTGCTTCGGCAACAACCGAAATAGAGTGGTTGCCTATCATACAGCGGTTTTCCTTGCCCCAAAGAACCCAAATGGGCATATGTCCGTGGGCATCGTAGTGGGTTATCATTGTGTTTACCATATCGTTTACAAGCTCGGGAGCTATAACTGTAAACAGGGGGTGTTCTGCTCTGTAAGTGTCCCACAAAGACAATGTAGAATAGTATTTGCCGCTTGGGGCGGTCTTTACAATGTTGTCGGCTCCCCTATATTGTCCGTTGGTGTCGGCAATATTGTTGGGGTGTATAAAGGCGTGGTACATACTTGTGTAGAAATTTGCAAGCTGGTCGTCGCTGCCCTGAGCCTGGATTTTGTTGAAAATCTTATTCCAAGCGGCTTTATTTTGGGCTACAACCTTGTCGAAGTCCCAGTGGGGAAGCTCCGCTTTCATATTTTCCTGCGCGTTTTTAACGCTTACGGTAGAAAGCGAAATTTTTACCTTTAATGTATCGCCTTTCTTTAAGCCGAAAAGCAATGTGAATTTGTCGCCCCTTTGTGGGAGTTGTGCCTTTGTAAGAATGGTATCTTTAATGGGTTTGTCGAAAACAATGTCGAAGAAGACATCGCGCTTTACCCACATAGACACGGTTTGTGCGCCCGTAATTTCGTATTGGCTAATCTGGTTTGTGTCGGACTTTAAAACGCGTCGGTTTAATTTATTTTTTTCCCTCGAAACTATGCCACTTTGAAAGTCGAAATACAAGCCGCCGTTGTCGTCGTTAAATGTAATTTCGTAGATGGCGGTTCTTTCGGTGCAGCTTACTTTTACCAAAGCTTTAGCGTCGGTTAGTTTTACTTTATACAAACCTATTTCTGCCGTTTCCGAAGATTTGTCGAACGCGCTTTTAAAATCGGTTTTATTTGGGTTGCCCGTAAATGGTATAAAGGCGGCGTCGCCAAAGTCGGGGCAGCCTGTGCCGCTTATATGCGTTTGCCCGAAAAACCAAATCTTTTTATCTTCGTAGTTATAGCCGCCCGTATAACGCCAAGAGCAGTTGCCCGTTTCGGGGCTGGGCTGCACCAACCCCATAGGCATGCAAGGCCCGGGGAAAACATGGCCGTTATAGGCAGTTCCCACAAAGGGGTTTACATATTTTGTGTAGTCGGTTTGCGCGTTTACTTCCAAAATGGCGGCCGCAAACAACGCTGTTGTTGCAAATAGTTTGTTTATCATAGATGTTGTAAATTCTCTTGGCTTTACTAGGTTATGTCAAATAAATATACATAAACGTTTACAAAAAAAGCGGCTTGTTTTAAAGCCGCCTTTTGTTTGGTAAATTGGCAAAAATTATTTTTGCGGGGTGTTTGTCATTTCAAATTCAAGCACACCACCATTTACAATGTCGGCATGGCTTATGCAATTTTTTGTGTAGGGTTTGCCGTTAAGCTTAACGGATTTTACATATTTATTTGCCTTCGAAATGTTGCGGGCTAGCACCTTAAATGTTTTGCCGTTTGCAAGGTTTACAGTCATTTCGGGCAGCTGGGGAGCTCCCAAAACATATTCGGTAGAAACAGGGTCTACTGGGTAAAAGCCCATTGCCGAGAATATTGCCCATGCGCTCATTTGGCCGCAGTCGTCGTTGCCGCAAAGGCCGTCTATTGTAGGTTGGTAGAATTTGTCGAAAACTTCCCTTACCAACTCCTGCGTGCGCCATTTTTGCCCCGCCAACGCAAACATATAAATAACGTGGTGGCTAGGTTCGTTGCCGTGGGCGTATTGGCCAATCATACCCGAAACGTCGTGGGTGGTTCCCTTGCGCTGCGATTTAGGCTTGTCGGTATTCTTAAAGAAATAGTTTAGGCGTTCGCAAAACTTTTCGCTGCCGCCGAACATATTTATAAGGCCGTCGATGTCGTGCTGAACGTGCCAGGTGTATTGCCAGGCGTTGCCCTCGGTAAAGTCGCCGCCCATGGTGGCATCGTGCGAAAGTTCCAAGGGGTCGAATGGCTCGCGCCAGTCGCCTTTTGCGTTTTTTGCCCTCATTAAAAGCAAATTAAAATCGAACAAGTTTCTGTATAAAAGCGAGCGTTTTGTAAAACGCTGTTCTATGTTTTTTTTGCCGAGTTTTTGGGCGGTTTTGGCTATGGCATAGTCGTCGTAGCAGCCCTCAAGTGTTCTCGATACCGACTCGTTTTTAAAATAGTCGTACGAATAATAGCCCTGCCTTTCAAGCTCTTTGCCGTTCGACTTTGGCAATTTTTTGTCGGCAGAATCTACAAAGGCATTCAAAGCTCTTTCGTAGTCGAAGCCCTTAAAGCCCTTTGCGATGGCTTCGGCTACAACGGCAATAGAGTGGTTGCCAATCATACAATGGTTTTCCTTGCCCCAAAGCGTCCAAATGGGCATATAGCCTTGGGCATCGTAGTGGGCTAGCATAGAGTTTGCAAAGTCGTCTACATATTCGGGGGCAATAACTGTAAACAGGGGGTGTTCTGCCCTATAGGTATCCCACAGCGAAAACAGCGAATAGTAGTTGCCGCTAGGCGATGTTTTTACACGGTTGTCGGCTCCCCTATATTGTCCGTTGGTGTCGGCAATATTGGCGGGGTGTATAAAAGCGTGGTACATACAGGTATAAAAATTTACCAATTCGCCCTTTGTGCCCTGGGCTTTAATTTTATTTAAAATCTTGTTCCATGCTAGCTTATTTTGGGCTACAACCTTGTCGAAATCCCAGTGGGGTAGCTCGGCTTTCATATTCATTTGCGCGTTTTTAACGCTTACGGTAGAAAGCGAGATTTTCACCTTTAATGTGTCGCCTTTTTTTAAGCCGAAAAGCAGCGTAAATTTGTCGCCCCTTTGGGGGAGTTGCGCCTTTGTAAGAATGGTATCTTTAATGGGCTTGTCGAAAACAATGTCGAAGAAAACGTCGCGCTTTACCCACCTTGTTACCGTTTGCGCTCCCGTAATTTCGAACTGGCTAAGTTGTTTTATGTCGGACTTTAAAACGCGGTTGTCGTAAGTCTTTTTCCAGTCGTATCTGTCGCTTGTCAATCCGCTTTGAAAGTCGAAAAATAGGCCGCCGTTGTTGTCGTTGAAAGTAATTTCGTATATGGCTGCTCTTTCGGTGCAGCTGATTTTTACCGTGGCTTTCGCGTCGGTTAAATCTACTTTGTAAAGGCCAATTTCTGCAATTTCGGTATTTTTGTTGAAAGTGCTTTTAAAGTCTTTTTTGTATGGGCTGCCCGTAAAGGGAATAAAGGCAACATCGCCTAAATCTGCAACGCCCGTGCCGCTAATGTGGGTTTGTCCGAAAAACCAAATTTTGTTGTCGTCGCGGTTGTAGCCGCCGGTATATTTCCAGTTGCCGTTGCCCGTTTCGGGGCCGGGCTGCACCAAACCCAGTGGCATACAGGGCCCGGGGAAAACGTGGCCGTTATAACTAGTGCCTATAAAGGGATTTACATATTTTGTGTAGTCGCTTGCAATTAGCCAATTTGTGCCAAAAAGCAAAGTCAAGGCAAGTATTGTTATAAATTTTTTCATAAGTAGCAAAAAATAGGGCGAGTGCTTGCTCTGTCAAAAAAATAATATTTTTTGCTCATTTATTTTGCCGTGCTAAAAAATAAAAATTTTCAAAAATCCAAAAATCGCCGCAATATGAAGTCTAATATGTTGACATATATCTAAAATAGGACAAAATTTCTTAAAATTTTTACACTTGATTATGGCAGAAAAAGCAGGAAAAGATTATAAAGACACTTTGAATTTGCCCAAAACCGCTTTCCCGATGAGGGGCGATTTGGTTAAACGCGAGCCCGTGCGCATTCAGCATTGGGCCGACAACAAGCTGTACGAAACAATTCAAAAATCGCGCGAGGGGTGCCCTAAGTTTGTATTGCACGACGGCCCGCCCTTTACCAACGGCGACGTTCACATAGGAACGGCTCTCAACAAAATTTTAAAGGACATCGTTATAAAGTATAAGACGATGAAAGGCTACAAAGTGCCCTATGTTCCGGGGTGGGACTGCCACGGTTTGCCTATAGAGCACAAGGTTTCTAAAATCCTTAAAGAGGAAAAACGCTTTTTAACAACAGCCCAGCTTAGGGCAGAATGCGCAAAGTTTTCGTCGGATTTCATCGAAAAACAGCGCAAGCAGTTTATACGCTTGGGCGTTTTGGCCGACTGGCAGCACGAATATAAAACCAAAAACCCCGAATACGAGGCCGAAATTTTAAGGACTTTTGCCAAGTTTATCGAAGAGGGTTTGGTATACCGCAGCAAAAAGCCCGTATATTGGTCTATTCCCTGCAAAACCGCATTGGCGGAAGCCGAAATCGAGTATCAGGAACACACAAGCCCGTCTATTTGGGTTGCGTTTAACCTCGACGACGAAGCCAAACAAAAGCTTTCGCTTAAAAACGGTAAGATAGTTATTTGGACAACTACCCCGTGGACACTGCCTTCGAACTTGGCGGTGGCAGTCCACCCCGATTTCGACTACTGCGTTGTTGAATGCGACAAGGGTCAGTTTGTAGTTTCATCGGCATTGGCCGAAGATTTCATTAAAAATTGCGAGCTTGAAAACGCAACGGTTAAACCCCTTTGCAAGGGCGCGCAGCTTGCAGGCTTAAAGGCAAGGCACCCGTTTATCGGCAGGGCAAGCCCCATAATTGCGGCAACCTACATTACCGAAGACAACGGTACGGGCTGCGTACACATTGCTCCCGGGCATGGTTTGGAAGACTATCAGACAGGTTTGGCAAACGGCTTGGAAGTGTATTGCCCGCTAGACGACGATGGTGCCTATGTAGACGACGGGCAAATTCCCGCCGACTTAGTTGGCGTAAGCGTTTTGGAAGTAAACGGCAAAAGCGTTGCCAATATAAAGGTTTTGGAAAAAATCGAGGCAAACGGTTCGCTCCTTAAAATGAAGAAGATAACCCACCAATACCCCCATTGCTGGAGGTCTAAAACCCCCGTTATATTCAGGGCAATGGATCAGTGGTTTGTTTCGCTCGACAAATACGATATGCGCAAAAAAGCGTTGGCAAACATTTCAAAAGTTCAATGGGTGCCGTCGTGGGGCGAAAACAGAATTAGGGGGGCTGTAGAATCGCGTCCCGACTGGTGCATTTCGCGTCAAAGAGCCTGGGGCGTTCCGATTCCCGCATTCTACGACGCAAAGGGCGTTGCCCATATAGACGCCGGCATTGTCCGCGCCATTGCCGACAAGGTTGAAAAGGCTGGCACAAACATTTGGTTCGAGCAAAGCGAAGCCGAGTTGCTTGAAGGTGTTTCTGTTCCCGAAAGCTTTGGTCCGAAAAACGAGCTTAAAAAGGGCACCGACACTTTGGACGTTTGGATAGATTCGGGCAGCAGCCACTTGGCGGTTTTGGCCAAAAACCCCGACTTGGCTTGGCCTGCGGATTTATATTTGGAAGGTTCCGACCAGCACAGAGGCTGGTTCCAAAGTTCGTTGTGGACAGGTACAATAGTAAAAGGCTTGCCGCCCTTTAAAAAGGTTATAACCCACGGCTTTATTGTAAACGAACAGCGCAAAAAGATTTCGAAGAGCGACGCAAAGCCTTCTACCGCCGATGCCTATGTAAACAAATACGGCGCCGACATCATAAGGCTTTGGATTAGCTCGGAAGACTACCAAAGCGACATTCCGATTTCCGACGGCATTTTGGTTCACGTTGCAAACACATACCGCAGCATAAGAAACACAATTATGTACCAGTTGGGCAATTTGTACGATTTCGACTATTCGAAAGACGCGGTTGCGTGGAACGAAATGGACGCCATCGATAAATGGGCGTTGCACAAGCTTGCCCTTTTGGTAAACGGTTGCGAAAAGGCGTACGAAAACTACGAATTCCACCGCATCTACCGCTTGGTAGACGTATTTTGCGGTGTGCATATGTCTAGAATATACCACGACATTCTAAAAGACAGAATGTATACTTTTGCTCCAAATTCGAAGTCGCGCAGGTCTTCGCAAACGGCAATGTATATAATTAAGGATACTTTCCTTAAAATACTTTCGCCCATATTGGTATTCACTTGCGACGAAGCCTACTGCATTTCCAACGGCGACGAATTTTCAAAGAATTCGGTTCACCTTTGTAAGTGGCCCGAAAAACACAAAGACTATCTAGACGATGAAAACTACGAAAAGCTTGAGCGCATTTTTGCCATAAGAGATAAGGTAAACGAAGAGCTTGAAAAACTGCGTAAAGATAAGGTTATAGGCAAAAGCCTTGAGGCCGAGGTAGACGTTATGGTTAACGCCGACAGCCCCGACGCTAAAATTTTGCGCGAATTTGCCGATAAGCTTGCCGAATTGTTTATCGTTTCGAAAGTTTGCATTGTAGAGGGCAAGTTTGAAACGCTTTCGGTTCAGGCGCATATGGCAGACGGTGTAAAGTGTTCTAGGTGCTGGCGCACGGTAGATTCGGTAGACGAAAACGGCGTATGCCCGCGTTGTGCCGAAGCCTTAAAAGAAATAGAAAATAAATAGGACTTTTTCTGCTTAAAAATGAAAAACAAAACCGTAAATAAAAACAAGGCAAAGCCCGCAGCCAAAAAGGTTGCGGCAAAAAAACCAGCGTTAAAATCGGTTAAAAAAGAAGCCCCCAAAAAGGCGTCGGCGGTTAAAAAGACGGTAAAGCCAGCCCCCGCAAAAAAAGAGGCAAAAAAACAGCCAGCCAAAAAGGTTGCGGTAAAAGCGCAGGTAAAAGCGGTTGCAAAAAAGGCGGTTGTAAAACAGCAAGCTCTAAACAAAGCCGCGGCAAAGCCAGCCAAAAAGCCCGAAATAAAGCAGGCAAAACCCGTTGCAAAAGTTCAGGCAAAGGCGGCTGCGCCTATAAAGGCAAAGCAGCCCGCAAAATTGCAGCCTAGCGCGACAAAAAAAACGGCAAAGCCAGCCCACGCAAAAAAAGAGGCAAAAAAACAGTCTGCGCCAGAAACAACAAATATTTTAGACCTTATCGACAAAGACGCCATTTTAAAAGACGCATTGGCGGCAAAAGTTCCTTTAAGGGATACTAAAAAGAAAAAGGGCAAGCAGCGCGTGAGAGCTGCCGCCTCTATCTACAGCTCGTACGACGAAATCATTGCCCTTATGAACGAAAACAAGGGCAAAAAAGACGCTCCGTCTTCGTCGGTTTCGGGCAAGGCCGATTCAAAAAAAGGCAAGGCAAATTCTTCGGCCGACACCATTAAAAAGAAAATGGCCGCAGCCCCCAAACAGACTTTCGAAGTAGCTTCGATTGCCGATATTTTGGGTTTCGACCCGCGTCAGCAGCGCATAGGCATTATCGCCGAAAAAGACGTTCCGCAAAAGTGGAAAAAATATTACAACCTTTTGGTAGACCTTCTCGAAAAATACAAGAGGGGCGTAAGCGAAAGGTCTTCGGAAATACTTAAAAAGTCGGTTAGGGAGGAGTCGGGCGACTTGTCGGCCTACGGACAGCACCAGGCCGATGTGGGCACCGAAAGTTTTGAAAGAGATATGGCTTTTTCGATGATTTCGAACGACAAGGTTATTGTTGGCGAAATAGAGGCCGCAATAGAACGCATTAAAAACGGAACCTACGGCATTTGCGAATATACGGGCAAACCCATTCCCGAGGCCAGACTGCTTTCGATTCCCTATACGCGCTACACAATAGAGGGTCAACGCCACAAGGAAGACGAAATACGCAAGCAAAAGCTTGGCGCGCGTCAGGAAATGATGGGCGAAATTCCGTCGGATTCCATCTCTAACGGCGACGACGGCGAATAAATTTATGGCGTCTAAAAAACAGCCCATTGCGCGCGAAAACATATTCTATTTTATGTTGACTGCGTTTGCGCTTTTTATTGCCGACCAGCTAAGCAAGTTGGCGGTGATAAAATTCGTTTCGTTTGCCGACGACAAAATAGATATTATAGACGGGTTTTTCTCGATAATACACGTTACAAATGCGGGAGCCGCCTGGGGTATGCTTAGCGGCAGAACCTATTTTTTAAGCAGCATAGCCTTGCTTACGCTGGTAGCAATCTGGCTTTTTAGAAGAGAGCTTGGGTTCGAATTTAAGTCGGTTTGCATTTGTATGGGAATGTTTGTTGGCGGCGTTTTGGGCAATCTGCTCGACAGGATAACCTGCGGGCACGTTGTCGATTTTTTAGACGTTTATATCCCCTATGTAAACTACAGGTGGCCCGCCTTTAACATTGCCGATTGCGGCATTTGCGTGGGCGTGTTTTTGTACATTATAATTTCAATGGCATTTCTTCCAAAAGAGCAAAAAAAGTAGGAAAATGAAAATTCTCGATTTTAAATCTAAAAATTTCGAAAAGGAACTTTGCAAAATTACCGATGCAAAAGAGGGCTCTTCGCAGATAGCCGAAATAGTGTCGAAAGTTATTGCCGACATTAAATTAAACGGAGATACCGCCTTGCTTGAATATACAAAAAAATTCGACAAAGCGGAGTTGACGCCAAAAACACTGGCGGTTTCGAAATCTGAAATAGCAAGGGCTTTAAAGGAAACTTCGGCAGAGGAAAAGGCGCAAATTAAAGAGGCCATAAAGTGCGTTTCGTTCTTCCATAAAAAGACGATGCCCAAAAATTGGAGGGCTAAAAACCCGCAGGGCGCAATAGTAGGCGAAAATTTTTACCCGATAAACAGGGTGGGGCTTTATATACCCGGCGGGCAGGTTCCCCTTGTGTCTACCGTTGTAATGACGGGTGTTTTGGCAAAAATTGCAAAGTGCCCCGAAATTTGCGTATGCACGCCGCCTTCGCCCGAAGGCAAAATAAATTCTAAACTGCTTTGCGCGCTAAACTTTTTGGGCATAAGCGAAATTTACAAGTGCGGCGGCAGCCAGGCAATAGCCGCAATGGCTTTGGGTACAAAAACCATAAAGCCGGTAGACAAGCTTTTCGGCCCTGGCAACGCGTTTGTTATAGAGGCAAAAAGGCAGATGTTTGGCAAGGTTGGCGTAGACTTGCTGCCAGGGCCCAGCGAAGTTTTGATATTGTCCGACAGCACGGCTTCGGCAAAATACGTTGCAGCCGACCTTCTTTCGCAGGCCGAACACGGCTCGGGCAGAGAGCGCATATTCTATGTTTCAACCTCCGAAGCTTTGCTTAAAAAAGTTTTAAAGGAAATAGAAATTCAGGCGCAAACATTGTCGCGCAGGGAAAAGTTGAAGGCCATTATAGAAAATTCGACCTACGTTATACATTGCCCCGACATTAAAAGCGCAGCCTACGTTGCAAACCGCATAGCCCCGGAGCATATGGAGCTTCAGGTTGCAGCCAAAGACTTGCCCTATTTGGAAAAGAACATAAAAACGGCGGGCGCGATTTTGGCGGGCGAATATACCCCAACCGTTTTGGGCGACTTTACCGCAGGGCCTAGCCACACACTGCCTACGGGCGGAACGGGCAGGTTTTCGGGCGGCTTGCAGCTTATAGATTTTATGCGCAGGTCGTCGTTCGTAAAGTACGATAAAAAATCCATTGCAAAGGCCGCTCCCGTTGTTGCGGCGTTTTCTAAAATGGAAATGCTCGACGCCCACGGAGCTTCGCTTTTAAAGCGTTTGTAAAATAAGATTTTCAAAAAAACATAAAGCTCTGCCGATTCTTGGTAGGGCTTTTTTTGCGCGGGAAATTGCGGCGGGTGGAATGCCGTTTGCTTTGTAGGTTTTGCATTTGCCTTGGCTTTGTCGGTGGTAAATGTTCTTTTTAAAAAAGGCAAACTTGGCGCAAAATGATGTTTGTATGCCATAGGCACGCGCGCGATGTGTTTTTTATGGAACAAACATAGAACAAACAAACGCGCAGGCGGACAATGTATGTATTTTTGCCCGACAATAGATTCTCTTTGCTTTCGGCAAAGACAAAATCAGTCTCTTGCCGAAAGTATTCTAAGGGCGCTTAGCATAAAATATTCAAGGGCGGTTGTGTCCTTTAAATTTAGCTCCATTAAAGAGGCGCATTGTTCCAACTTTTCGGTGCAAGCTCCTATTTTTGAAATTGAAATTTCGCCCGAGCTTGCCGAATTTAAAACGGCATTTTCCATTTGCGAAAGCATTTTTTTTGTAAGGCTTTTGCGCTCGGAAGCCTTTATGGCCTCCAGCTGTTCGTCGTCTAGCTCCTCGCTGGTAGCCTCGTCTACAACCGAGTCGGAAAGCTCTTTTGCAACAAGCGCAAAGCGCGAAAGCAGCGAGTAGCACTGCGTTATATTTGCAACGGCCTCTTTGGAATTTGCGGGCGTTGCGCACTTTTTTACCCAGTTTTCGAAATCGCCAATCCATTCGGTCCACTGTTCATCGTCTATGCCTTCTGCGTCGGATTGTATTTTCACCATAATGCAGCGGCTTTTTATTGTGTCTAATATGTCGTTTGCGCGCTGCGTAATCAAAATTATGGTAGTTTGTTGCGGCGGTTCTTCAAGCGTCTTTAAAAACGCATTTGCCGACTCCTGATTCATTCGGTCGGCTTCGTATACAAGGGCAACTTTTGCGCCGCCTGCGTTGGAAGTTTGCCTAAGCTCGGCAAGCAGGTGGCGCATTGTGTTTTGCGGCCAGTTGCCCTGCGACTTTTCCGAATCGCTGCCGATTTTTATTATGCGCATTTTGCCTTCGGGGCGGAGGGTAAAAAAGTCGGGGTGCTTTGTGCAGTCGGCGCATTTTAGGATTTGCGAGGCCAGTGTTTTTGCAACTTCCTCCAGCCCGTTAAGCGAAGGGCCGTATAGCAGAATAGAGTGGTGCAGCCTCTTTGCGTTGTATGCGGTTAGCAGAATGTCGTAGGCTCTTTGTTCAGACTTGTTCATAGTGCAAATTTTTCGATTACCGCCTTTGTTATTTTTGCAAAAGTTTCCTCTTTGCTGCCCGAAACGTCTATAACGGCAAAGCGTTTCGGATTTTCTTTTGCCGCCTGCAAAAACGCGTTTCTTACGTCGTTGTAAAACGAAATGTTTTGCGAGCCCATTCTGTCGGCTTGGTCGTTGTCGCGTATGCTGGCTCGCCTAAGCCCCTCTTGTACGGGAATGTCTAGCAACAGCGTAAGCTGGGGCATAGTGCCCGAAACTGCAAAGTCGTTTATATATTTTACTTCGCTTATGTCCAGTTTTCGCGCAGCTCCCTGATATGCCATTGTAGAGTCGTAGAACCTGTCGGAAATAACGCATTTGCCCGCGCATAATGCGGGGTTTATCACTTCGTTTACAAGTTGCGCCCTGGCAGCCGCAAAAAGCAAAAGTTCGGTTTTAGGGCACATATTTGCCGATTTTTTGCCGTCTAAAAGGATTTTCCTAATTCTCTCCGAAATTGTATTGCCGCCGGGTTCCCTTACAACAACGCAGTCTATGCCGCGCTGTTTTAAAAATTCGCAAAGCGATTTTATGTGCGTGCTTTTGCCGCAGCCTTCGCCGCCTTCAAACGAAATGAACATAGATTTTTTCATTGTGTAAAATTATGCTGGCTAAAAGATTTTTCGTAAAGCTTTTTTACGTTTTTTGTATGGGCCGAAATTTTGTTTTGCGAATTTTTCGCGCGCGTTTAATCCGCAAAAAATTCCGCAAAAATTTTTGCGGTGTTGTAAAAATTTATGCTTGAGTTTTTGTTCTTAAATTTTCATATTCAGAAAAGAGAAAACAAATTTGGCAGTAGCACTTCTAAAAAATCGGCCTTTAATGACAAAATATTTTTATAGCGGTTTTCAAAATTCCGATGCAAAGTCGGGGGCTGTAAAGGTGTCGGGTTTGCCAAACAAAATATGTTGCAACGCTTTTTTAAAATTTCGCGGCAAGGGCGCAAACGCTTTTGCTTGCGGATATTCACACAACACTAACACTAAAAACTATAATACATTATGGCAGTAGCAAAGAAAAAAGCAGTTGCAAAAAAAGCTCCCGCAAAGAAGGCGGTAGCCAAAAAAGCGGTGGCTAAAAAGCCCGTTGCAAAAAAGGCCCCCGCTAAGAAAGTTGTAGCAAAAAAGGCAGTGGCAAAGAAGGCGGTAGCAAAGAAAGCCCCCGCTAAAAAAGCAGTTGCCAAAAAAGTTGTCGCTAAAAAAGCGGTGGCAAAAAAGGCGGTTGCCAAGAAAGCTCCCGCAAAGAAGGCGGTAGCTAAAAAGGCTGTGGCTAAAAAAGTAGTTGCAAAAAAGCCCGTTGCAAAGAAGGCGGTAGCAAAGAAAGCCCCCGCTAAAAAATGCTGCAAAAAGTGCTCCTGCAAAAAATAGTAGCATACGGTTTTTTTAGTTTTTATATAGGTTCGGTTTTTTTGCCGAACCTTTTTTATTTTCTTTATACCTCATAAAAACGAACGGCGCAAATTTTTTGCGCGTGCAAATATTTTTTTAGAGGCAATATAAATTCTACAAAATTGTAGAAAGCCTATCTTTTTTAGTTAAGCCTGGTAAAAAACGGCATATAATTGTTGCAATTTTTGCAAATAGGCTTTGAAATTTGCTCTTAAAACTATGAAAAATAGATTATCTGACTGGGCAAGAAATATTTCTCCTTCGCCGACCTTGGCGGTCGACGCAAAAGCAAAGGCTTTGAAAGCCGCAGGCAAAGACGTTTGCGGTTTCGGAACGGGCGAACCCGATTTCGATACCCCCGCCTTTATTAAAGACGATTGCGTAAAAGCCTTGATGGGCGGAGCTACAAAATACATAAATTCGGCGGGGCTTCCCGAATTGAGAAGCGCGTTGGCCGATATGTATAACGAAAAGAAAAACCTTAAAGATATTAAAGCCGCAAATATGATTGTTTGCCCCGGCGGCAAGTTTGCGTGCTACTTGTCTATTTTGGCGGTGTGCGGTATTGGCGACGAAATTATTATTCCCGCTCCCTATTGGGTAAGCTATCCCGAAATGGTGAAATTGGCGGGGGCAAAACCCGTGTTTGTATATTCCGACGACACTACCGATTTTAAACCCACAATAGAGAACATAGAAAAGGCAATAACGCCCAACACAAAGCTTTTAATTTTGAACAGCCCGTCTAACCCGACAGGCTCGGTTTATACAAAAGAAGAGCTAAAGGCTATTGCCGACTTGGCAATTAAGCACGACTTCTTTGTATTGTCGGACGAAATTTACGAAAACTTGGTATACGATGGCACGACTACTCAGTCGATAGCGGCGGTTTCGGAAGAAATGCAGCAAAGAACGATTGTTGCCTCGGGCTTTAGCAAGTCGTATGCAATGACTGGCTGGAGGCTTGGCACGGTTTGCGCACCCGACGATATATCAAAGGCGGTTGCAAACCTTCAAAGCCAAACGACATCTAACGCTACAACATTTGCCCAATACGGCGCATTAAGCGCAATTAAAAATGCCGACAAAGCGGCGGAATCGATAAAGGCGATGTTGCAAAAGTTCGACGAAAGAAGAAGAAAAATGCTTGCGGGGTTAAACGCCATAGACGGCATTACCTGCAACACTCCCAATGGCGCATTTTATCTATTCCCGAACATTTCGGCGTTTAAAATGTCGTCGTCGGAATTTTGCTCGAAGCTGTTGGAAGAAGAGCTTATGGCAATAGTCCCAGGCGTGGCATTTGGTGCCGACAACTACGTTCGCTTTAGCTATGCGGTTTCCGACACCGTAATAGAAAAGGGTCTTGAAAGAATTGCGCGTTTTTGCGCAAAGCTAAGCAAATAGTTTTGTAAGGCGTGCGCAAATTTTAACGGTTTGCGCACGTTTTTTTATGTACTTTAAATGGACGCAAAGGAAGAGCTAAAAAAAGGTTTTATATCGAACTCGCTTGAAGATACCGAGCGCGTTGCCACAGCCTTTGCCCAGCAGATAGAAAAAGATGCCTTTATAACCCTAAGCGGCGACTTAGGCGCGGGCAAAACCGCCTTTGTAAGAGCCGTAGCCAAGGCATTGGGCGTAAAAGCGCAGGTAAAAAGCCCATCGTTTAACATTTGCAATATTTATCCCGAAGGACTTGTACATATAGACGCCTACCGCATTAAAGGCAGCTTCGACCCAAGCGATTTTCTTATAGACGAGCTTGCGGCAAACCCTACCATTATTTGCGTAGAGTGGCCCGAAATGATTGCCGATTTTATACCCCCAAACGCCTACAAACTTAAGTTTACGCTAAACGGGCAAACTCGCAAAATAGTTTTAGAGTGATTTTTTAACTATAAGCTGCGTTTGCATTGTAGCCAGTGTTTCGCCTTCGCAGGCAATTTCCACAAGGGCAACCAAAGTTTTTTCGTTTTCTAAAACGGTTTTAGCCTTTGCAAAAATTTCGTAAAGTGGCTTTGCGGGTTTTATGTACAAAATGTTTGCGTTGCACGAAACTGCCTTTTTGCCGTTTTGGTTTGCAAGCAATGCCGCGCAATAGTCTGCCATAGAAAATAAAAAGCCGCCGTGCACCAAGTCCAAGGCGTTTGTGTCGTCGTTTTTCGGTGTGGCTTTAATTTTCACAAAATCGGGCTTTCTTTCTACAATTTCAAAACCCAGTTTCTTTGCAAAATATTCGTTTTCTATAGTAGTCATATTTTTAAATTTCGCACCGCGTATTTTATCGGGCAAGCCAAAAATATTTTAGCAAAGCCTTTTTTTTACGAAATTTTATATATGAACAAAATAAAATGCGTAAAGGCGCGCGAAATTTTAGACTCGCGCGGAAACCCAACGGTGTTGGCCGAAGTTTTTTTAGACAATGGCATTTCCGCCGAGGCCGCCGTGCCAAGCGGGGCTTCGACCGGTCAAAAAGAGGCGTTGGAGTTGCGCGACGGCAACGCACACTTTAAGGATAAAAAACTGAATAAACTTGCAAAAAAAAGATTTTTAGGGCGCGGAGTGTTGGCGGCAGTTGCAAATGTAAACGGCAAAATATCTAAGGCTATTTCGGGTATAGACGTTTATGACCAAGGCAAAATAGATTCTACAATGATAGAGCTAGACGGCACTGCCGACAAATCGAAACTGGGGGCAAACTCCATTTTGGCGGTTTCGCTTGCGTGTGCAAGGGCTGCGGCAAGGTCTTTAGATATAGAGCTTTTTAGATATTTAGGCGGCATAAACGCAAACGTGTTGCCCGTGCCTATGATGAACGTTTTAAACGCGGGCGCCCATAGCGATGCACCCGTAGACATTCAGGAGTTTATGATAGTGCCCAAAGGTTTTGCCACTTTTCCCGAAGCGATTAGGGCAGCTGCAGAGGTTTTTCAGACTCTAAAAATGGTGCTTAAAAAATCGGGCTATTCTACCGCGGTAGGCGACGAGGGCGGCTTTGCCCCAAACGTCCGCAGCACCGAAGAGGCTTTAGACATTATAGCAAACGCCGTAAGCGATGCGGGCTACACTTTGGGCAAAGAGTTTTTCTTTGCGCTAGATGTTGCGTCTTCCGAATTTTACGACGAAAAAAGCGGCGAATACGTCTTTAAAAAATCGGGAGGTATGCGTTTGAATTCCGCGCAAATGGTAGAATATTTGGTTGCGCTTAAAAGACGCTACCCTATAATTTCAATAGAAGACGGTTGCGCCGAAAACGACTGGAAAGGCTGGCAAATTTTAACCGAAAAACTCGGCAAAAACACCCAGTTGGTTGGCGACGACCTAATGGTTACAAATATGCGTTACATAAAAGAGGCGGTAGAAAAGCGCGTTGCAAACGCAGTTCTTATAAAGCCCAATCAGGTTGGCACACTAAGCGAAACAATGCAGGCTATATCGTATGCAAAGAAGAAAGGCTATAAGTGCATAATTTCGCACCGCTCGGGCGAAACTGCCGATACCTTTATTGCCGACTTGGCCGTGGGCGTAAATTCAGGACAAATAAAAACGGGTTCGCTAAGCAGGTGCGACAGAACCGCAAAATACAATCGCCTTTTAAAGATACAAGAGCTTTTGGGCAATTCGGCTGTGTTCGGCTAGAGTGTTTGGCAAAAGCCAAAATTTATTGCACAAAAAAGCCCCCTAAGAATTTTGCAGGGGGCTTTCGTTTTGTTTGTTAGAAAGTTTTTTTGCTTATGCCCAAGTGCTTTTCCACGTCTCTTAGACGGTCTAAAATTTCGGGCAGCTTCGTTTTTATAATGTCTACTTTGTGCGCCTTTACGTAGGGCATAGGCGGCGTGCCGCGCATATACGAGCCTGCGGGAATGTCGCCGTTTACGCCGCTTTGGCCGCCGAGCATAACGCCGTCGCCTATATTTAGGTGGCCGGCTACGCCGACTTGCCCGCCTAATACTACATAGTTGCCAAGCTTTGTGCTGCCCGAAATGCCAACTTGCGAAACAAACAGACACCCTTGACCCGTTTGCACATTGTGCGCAATCTGCACAAGGTTGTCTATTTTGGTTCCCTGGCCAATCAAAGTCTTGTCGAACCTTGCCCTGTCTATGCAGGTGTTTGCCCCTATTTCAACATCGTCTTGAACGCATACAATGCCTATTTGCGGAACTTTTGTGTGCTGGCCGTTTACAAATTCGTAGCCGTAGCCGTCCGAACCTATAACAACCCCCGGTTGCAGCCTTACGCGGTCTTTAAGAACGCATCTGTCCATAACAACGGCATTTGGCATAAGGAAACAGTCTTCACCCAAAGAGGCGTTGCGCCCAATATAGTTATGTGCCTGCAGTACCGTGTTTTTGCCTATAACGGCTCCGTCTTCGACAATGCAAAGCGCGCCAATGTGGGCGGTAGGGTCTATTTTAGCCGTTTGCGAAATTACCGCGGTAGGGTGCACAAAGCCCGCTTTCGGGGCAGGCCTTAGTTGCTTTTCCAAAATTGCACAAAGCTTAGAAAGCTCTGCCGACGGGTTTTCGGCTCTGAAAATAGACGCGTTTTCGGGAAGCTTACCCTTATACGAATTTGGCAAAAGCAAAATCTTTGCCTTTGTTTCGGGAACTAAGTGCGAATATTTTTTGTTGCCCAAAAAACTAAGGTCGTTTTCGGTTGCCGCTTCTAGGCTTGCTATGGAGCTTATCGTGGCGTTTAAGTCGCCCTCGAAAGCCGAATTTTCGAATATGGTTGTAAGTTCTTTAGCCGTGAATTGCATAAATTATTTCCTTTTCTGTTTTGCATCGTCGGGGTATTCAACGCGCGTGTGGTATATGTTAAGTAGCGAAAACGCAAACGACTCTCTTATCTTTGTAAGCTGTTTTACGGTTATGGGAGCATCGTCTAGCTGCCCGTCGGTCATTTTTGCGTGGAATATTTTTGTTATAAGCTCGTCTACCGAATGCGGCGAAACCTTTTTTAGACTGCGCGACGCCGCTTCGCAAGAGTCGGCAAGCATAATAATAGCGGCTTCTGCGCTTTGTGGCTTGGGGCCGTCGTAGCGGTAGGTGCTTTCGTCTACGCCCGCCATACGCAGGGCGTTTTCAAGGTTGCTTTGCTTTGTTTCGGCAACCGCCTTTTGCGCTTTTGCGTAGAAATAGCTGATTATAGAAGTGCCGTGGTGCTGCTGAATTATGTCGCAAATTTGGCGCGGCAAATTGTTGTCTTCGGCCTTTTCCCTGCCTTCGGATATGTGGTTTTTAATTATCAACGCCGACATGGACGGGCTTTGTCCGTCGTGGGGGTTGTCCATACCTCTTTGGTTTTCAGAGAAAAAGTGCGGTTTTGTTATTTTGCCAATGTCGTGGTAAAGCGCGCCAACCCTGCAAAGCATATAGTTTGCCTTTATTTCCTTGGCGGCTCGTTCTGCCAGTTGCGAAACCATTATGCTGTGCAAAAAGGTTCCGGGCGCGTCTCTTTGCAGCTCGCTTAAAAGGTTGTTAGAATAGTCGCTAAGCCCGAAAAGCGTAATGTTGGAACACGAATCGAACATTTGCTCGAACCAGCGCAACACGCCCAAAATTATAAGCCCCGAAACAAAGCCGACAATAACCGCGTTTAGCGACTGTATTGCAATTGTCTCTAAATTTTCGTTTTCTGCCATATTTGTAAAAAGGCAACCCAAACTTACTATTACGCCCGAAAAGAAGCAGCTCCACATTATCCTGTTTCTAGATGTTGCCTTTTCGCAGGCGTAAACCGAGGCAAGCGTTGCAATAAATGCTATTATAAAGAACTCTAAGCTTTCGCCTATCATTATGGTCGAAAACGCGCATAGCATAAGCGAAAGCACAAACCCCGTATACGCCGTTGCAATCAAAGCCTGAATTACGGGGCCTATAAGCACGGGCAAAGCATATGCAAAATACACAAGGCTAGACGATCCCAAAAGCGTTGCCTTTTCGGTAAAGTCTATAAAAAATCTTATAAACAAAAGGTTTAATATAAGCAAAGTTACAAACGAAAAAATTGTCTGCTTTCTTTTGCTTTTCGGGTTTTTGCTAACTGTTATAAACAAGGCCGCAGCCGAAATTAGGAATATCGAAATTGTAAAATTGCTAAGCGAGCCAAGCCCCATCTTGTCGGAAGCCTTTTTGGCGGCCGCAAGCGCCTTGCGATACTCTATTATTTTTTCCTGAACAAGCGGCAGAATGTCTTTTGTAGACTCGGCTATAATATCGCCTTCTTTTACCTGAACAACAACGGGTTTTACGGCGTTTCTCGCCTCGGTTTTATTTTTTACTGTGGTTTCTTCGTCGTAGGCAATGTTCGGGCGAATCATATTAGAAAACACCCTAAAGAGCGCGTGCGAAAGATTCTCGTTATAGCCTATGGCATTTATGTTGCGCCTAAGCTCGCGCCTTGCCTGCGACTCGCTTCGCTTGCCGTCTATGTTTGCAAAATTTATGTTCGACGCCGCTTTCGAGGTAAAAGTCGGGTCTGAATCGGCGTAAACGCCGCTTTTTAATATGTTTTTGCAGGGGAATGCCGCGTATTTGAACTTTTTGGCAAAGTCGTCGTCGTTCGTGTTTTCAAGAATAATCTGCAAATCGGCGGGGTTTATATTTACCCTTGCGGTTTTCCTTAAAGTTTCGGCAAAGTCGTCGTAGGTTTTCGACTGCGTTTTTTGTTCCGCCGACAACTTCGCATAGCTTTTTTCTATTTCGCCAAATTCTTTTAAAAGGGCGTTAATTGCCGTGTCGAAATCGTTAAGCGACTTTTCGTCTATCTTGTACGAAGGGACAATCATATCGGCGTTTTGGTCGCGCCTCTTTTTTGTGATAATGTCGCTTGTATACGAAAAGTTTATTGTCGATATAATGGGGGAATTGTCGGGGCGGTTTATTACAAACTGCGCCTGCGTTCTCGAATTCCCGAAAAAGCATATCGTGTCGCAAACAATGGAAGTTAGTATTACAAACAAAACGCCGAGAAGCGTTTTCTTCTTGAAAATAACCGATTTTGCCGCCGTTGTTAGCAGGGGCTTTTTTGAATGTTTTCTTTTTCTAATCATTTCTTAGCCACAAATCTTTGCCTTTGGCTTCGTAGGCTTGTATTATTTTTGTTACAAGGCGGTGTCTTACAACATCGCCGCTTTCGAACTTGAAAACGCAAATATCGTCTATGCCGGTTAAAACTTCAACCGCGCCTTTTAAACCCGATTTTTTGTGTTTTGGCAAGTCTATTTGGGTTATGTCGCCCGTAACAACCATGCGCGAATTTTCGCCGAGGCGGGTAAGGAACATAAGCATTTGTTCCATTGTAGTATTTTGCGCTTCGTCTAAAATTATGTAGGCGTTTGCCAGCGTTCTGCCGCGCATATAGGCTAGGGGGGCAATTTCTATAATGCGCTTTTCGGTAAGAAGGGTAGTTTCTTCGTAGCCTAGCATATCGTATAGAGCGTCGTATAAAGGGCGCAAATAAGGCAGCAGCTTTTCCTGCAAATCTCCCGGCAAAAAGCCAAGGGCTTCGCCTGCTTCTACGGCCGGCCTTGTAAGTATTATCTTTTCTATTTTGCCGTCTAACAACGACTTAACCGCCGAAGCTACCGCCAGATAGCTTTTGCCCGTTCCTGCGGGGCCAATTCCTATAACAATGTCGTTTTCTGCTATGGCTTGCAGATATTTTTTTTGATTTATGTTTTTGGGAACTATGCTTTTGCGCTTTAGTGAAATTTTAAGCGGGTTGCCGAAAAGCTCTTCTATTTCGCCCATTTTGCCCGAAACAGATTTTTCCAGCAAATTTTTAAAATCTGAATCGGAAATCCTAAGCCCCTGTTTTTGTGCGGTGTTTAGTGCGTTAAAAAAGCGCGCCGCCAATTCGGCGTTCTCGGGCTTGTCGGAATCTATTTTCAGCCAGTCGTCTCTAGACGCAAGCGTTGCCGAAAAAGTTTTTTCGGCAAGCAAAAGGTTTTTGGGGTTGTTCCCGTATAGCTGGGAAAGCACCCTCGGGCTTTGAAATGTAAGGGTTTGTTCGTACATTGGCTATTTCTTTTTTTGCAGGGCTTTTAAGGCTTTCATAAGCCTTTCCCACAAAAAGTCCATAGATTCGGGCAAAACCTTAGTGTTTGCTATAACGGGCATAAAGTTTGTGTCGCCGTCCCAACGGGGCACAACGTGGCAGTGCAGGTGCTGGGGTATGCCAGCTCCGGCTTTCGAGCCCAAGTTAAAGCCCACATTAAAGCCGTCGGGTTTCATTGCCTTTGTTAAAATTTCCTGCGCCAAAATTATAGCGTCGAAATATTCTGCCTTTTCCGCCTTTTTTAAATCGGACATTTTCGATACCTGCCTAAGCGGAATAACAAGCAAATGCCCGCAGTTGTAGGGAAACTTGTTCATTACTATATAGCAATATTTCCCCTTCCAGATAAGGTGTACGCTTTTTTTATCTTTTGTTTTGGGAATTTCCACAAAAGGGTTTTTGTGGCCTTGCCCCTCTTCCTTGGGGGCGTCTATGTAGGGCATTCTCCAATATGAGTGCAACTTTTCCATATCTTGTATATTTTCCGCAAATTAAATCATAAAAGCTTGTTGCGTGTCAACAAATAAGGCTTGGGGGCAATTTTGCCCGAAAAATGGGGAGGGTAGCTGCCCGATTTTTGCCGTGTTGCAAATAGAGGCAAAATTAGGGCACAAAAAAGCCCCTTTGTTGAAAAAGGGGCGTTTTTAATTGCATTAGCGGTTTTCGTAACGCTGACGCAACATATTGTTGAAAGCTGCAACCTTGCGCTTGCGGCGCCTTACTTCGCAGGGCTTTTCAAAATAGCGCTTCTGACGAGCGTCGCGGATAATGCCTTCGCGGTCGAGCTTTTTCTTGAGCCTGCGAAGCACTTTTTCCATAGCTTCACCCTTGCGGATTTTTAATTCTATTGCCATTGTGTTAGGTTCACCTCCTTCAACTTCTCCAAAGAGAAAAGAATTACAAGAGTGCTTTATTTTTTATGTACGTCAAGTCTTTTCATAAAAATAGTGCAAAAATAAATTTTTTTGGCTGTTTGTTCCGAAAAAGGTTGCCAACACCCCCCGTTATGCGATTTAAATTGTTCCCCGTTTATGAAGTACATTTTTATCACAGGCGGAGTTGTATCATCGTTGGGCAAGGGGCTTACGTCGGCGTCTTTGGGTGCCGTGTTAGAGTCTAGAAACTTAAAGGTTCGCATTCAGAAATTCGACCCTTACCTTAATGTAGACCCCGGCACAATGAGTCCCTTTCAACACGGCGAAGTATATGTTTTAGACGACGGCGCCGAAACCGACCTTGACTTGGGCCACTACGAAAGATTTACAAATTCCGTTCTTTGCAAGTCGAACAGCGTATCTTCGGGCAAGATTTACGAAAGGGTAATACAAAAAGAGCGCAACGGCGACTATTTGGGCAAAACCGTTCAGGTTATTCCCCATGTAACGAACGAAATTAAGCGTCGCATATACGAAGGCGGCGGCGATGCCGACATTCTCATTACCGAATTGGGCGGAACTACCGGCGACATAGAAGGGCTTCCATTCCTAGAAGCTTTGCGTCAGTTTAGCCTGGAAGTTGGCAAGGAAAACGTTTTGTTTGTTCACGTTACTCTAATTCCATACCTTAAGGCAGCAGGCGAGCTTAAAACAAAGCCCTCGCAGCAGAGCGTTGCAAAGCTTAGGGAAATCGGCATTCAGCCCGACATTTTGGTTTGCAGAACCGAGCACCCAATTAGCGAAGATATGCGCCAAAAGCTTTCGCTATTTTGCAATGTAGAGCCTGCCGCCGTTATCGAGGAGATGGACGTTGAAACCTCGATTTACGAGCTTCCCCTTGTTTTGGCGGAAGAAAAAATGGACGAGCTTGTAGTTAAAAAGCTGGGCATTAAGTGCAACGAGCCGGATATGTCGAAATGGCGCGACATTATACACCGCATAAAATTCCCCAAAAGCGCCTGCACAATAGCGGTTGTAGGCAAATATATAGAGCTGCAAGACGCCTACAAATCTATTTACGAATCTATCACACACGCGGGCATAGGCAACGCCTGCAAAGTTAAGATTGTTAGGGTAGATTCCGAAGCAATCGAAAAGGACGGCGCCGAAAAATATCTGTCGAATGTAGATGGCATACTTATCCCCGGCGGTTTCGGCGACAGGGGCATAGAGGGCAAAATTATGGCGGCAAAGTTTGCGCGCGAAAACAAAATTCCGTATTTCGGAATATGTTTGGGTATGCAGATTTTGGTCATAGAATATGCAAGAGACGTTCTCGGCATTAAAGACGCCGACAGCGCCGAATTTAACCCCCTTACAAAGAATCCAGTTATAGATTTAATGGAAGCGCAAAAGAAGGTTACCCAAAAGGGAGCTACAATGCGCTTGGGGGCCTATAAATGCAAGCTTACCGAGGGCACGCGTACGGCAAAGCTGTACGGAGCTTCCGAAATCTCTGAACGCCACAGGCACAGGTTCGAATTTAACAATAGCTACAAAAAAGCTTTAACAGACGCAGGTCTTGTTATTGCGGGCGTAAACCCCGAAGCCGACTTGGTGGAAATTGTAGAGGTAAAAGACCACCCGTGGATGACGGGCGTGCAGTTCCACCCCGAATTTCAGTCGAAACCCAGCAAGCCGCACCCGCTATTTTTAGACTTTGTTGCCGCCGCAATAGAAAAAGCAAAAAAGTAGATTATGATTTTCGACGCCAATTCAAACAAAATGCTGCTTATTGCAGGGCCTTGCTCGCTTGAAAGCAAAGACCTTAGTTTTAAAGTTGCCGAAACCGTTGCCGAAATTGCCCGTAAATATAAAAACGAACTAACGGTGCTCTTTAAGGGCAGTTTCGACAAGGCAAACCGTACAAGCATTAAAGGCAACCGCGGTACGGGTATGCAGCTTGGGCTTGAAATTTTGGCGGACGTAAAAAAAGAATTTTCGCTGCCGGTAATTACCGATGTGCACGAATCTTGCCAGTGCAAACAGGTAGGCGAAGTTTGCGACGCTTTGCAAATACCCGCATTTTTGTGCCGCCAAACCGATTTGCTTGTAGCCGCCGCGAAAACGGGCAGGGCAGTGAACGTAAAAAAAGGGCAGTTCCTTTCGCCGTACGAAATGAAGTATGTTGTTTCGAAACTAAGAGACGCAAATGCGAGCGAAATTTGGCAGACCGAAAGGGGTTCGTCTTTCGGCTACCAGAATTTGGTTGTAGATATGCGCTCGTTTACAATTATGGCGGAAAACAATACCCCAGTTGTGTTCGATGCAACGCATTCGGTACAGCTACCGGGGGCAGGCAACGGGCAAAGTTCGGGCGACAGGCGTTTTGTGCCCTGTTTGGCAAAAGCGGCAGTTGCCGCCGGCGCAAACGGCTTGTTTATAGAAACGCACCCGAACCCCGAAAAGGCTATTTCCGATTCTGCAACGCAGCTAGAGCTTTCTAAATTAGAGGCTTTAATTGTTTCGTGCTTGGCAATAAAACACGCGCTATGAACGATATAAAAGAGCTTTATTCGCTTGCAGTGCAAACCGCAAAGGCGGCAGGCGACAGGCTAAACGGCATAACTCAACGAACCGTAAACTGCGACGCCGGCAACGATGTTAAGTTGCAAGAAGACATTGAAAGCGAAAAGTTTATACGCAATTTGCTTGCCGTTTCGAACATTCCCGTTGTTGGCGAAGAGCTTGAAAAAGATACTTCGCCTATGGAAAACGACGGCTACTACTGGGTTGTAGACCCAATAGACGGAACTTTTAACTTTTTAAGGGGCTACCCCGTAGTTTGCGTAAGCATAGCCCTTATGAAGGGCAATGCGCCCAAAGTGGGCGTAATTTACGACTTTACCCGAAACGAATTGTTTTCGGCATACGATGGTAGCTGCCTATATTTAAACGGAAAGCCCTTAACGCCAAACTGGGCAAAAGACCAAAAACAGGCCGTGCTTATGACGGGCTTCCCAAGCCTTACGGTTTACGACGAACCCACAATGAGGGCTTTTGTTGCGCGCGTAAAAAAATTTAAGAAGGTAAGAATGTGCGGCTCGGCTGCAATTTCTATGGCATATGTTGCAAGCGGCAGGGTAGACGCCTATGTAGAAAAGCGCATAAATTTGTGGGATATTGCGGCGGGCCTTATGCTAGTTAAAAGCGCGGGCGGCGCCTACAAAATGGAAAGCGCAAATTTGCCCGAAAAACCGCTTTGCGTAAACATAAATGCGGCTTCGTGCGAAGAATTTTTCTCGGAATGAAAAACGACAAATTTTTAAAACATATGGTTCGCCGCCTAACCTGGGGCGAAATATCCGAACCCGATATAAGGGCAATAATAAAAACGGCAATATCTGAAGACATTGCGGGCTTTGGCTTGGTTGAAAAACCGAATAAGGCTACAGACCCTACAACCGATATATTGTCGAAAGACTACCATGCCAAGGCTGCCTTGTGCGCCAGAAAGCCCCTGAAACTTTGTGGGGTAAACCTGGTTGCTTTGGTAATGGACGAATATTTTAAAATGTTTGCCGATGATGCCTGCAAATTTACCCCCCTTGCAAAGGACGGCGATTTTCTGGAAAAAGGACAAAAGATTGGCATAATAGAAGGGTCGGCAAAAACAATGCTGCGCTCGGAACGCATATTGCTAAACTTTATGCAGCATTTGTCGGGCATAGCAACATATACGGCTCAGTTTGTGGCAGCTATGGGCAATTCTAAAACAATGCTGCTAGACACCCGCAAAACCACTCCCTGCTTTAGAGTGCTAGAGAAATATGCGGTTGCCTGCGGCGGCGCATTCAACCACAGAATTGGGCTTTTCGATAGGGTTATGCTAAAAGACAACCACTTGGCATTTTCGGGTTCGTCGAAGGGCGAAAGACTTGCCGATGCCGTAAGAAGGGCAAAGGATTTAAACCCCGACTTGGCGGTTGAAGTTGAAGTAGACGACATTTCTCAAATTCCCTACGTTTTGGAAGCTTCGGCCGACGTTATAATGTTCGACAACTTTTCGGTTGAAGACATTAAAAAGGCGGTCGCTTTAGTAAAAGATAATGCCTGGACTGAAATTTCGGGCGGCGTAAACCTGCAAAGCGTAGGTTTGTTGGCAACTTTGGGTTGCGACTTTATCTCGTGCGGCGCGCTTGTGCACCAAGCCCCGTGGATAGATATTGGCTTGGATAGCCAATAGAAAAAAGGCTAAAACAGTTTTACAGCATAAAAAATGCGGCAACCATAGTTGCCGCATTTTTTTGCATAAAGTAGCCACAAAAAAGGCAAAGAATAAGAAAGATATGTTTTTGCTTTTAGGGTTATACCTTTTGAATTTGCATAAAAAAAGCTTCGGTTTTTATACCGAAGCTTTTTGGTTTTTAAGAAATTATTTCTTCGTTTTTGCGCCTTTTATGTCTGCGCCGTCGTCGGCTTTAAGACCTCTTAGCAGGCGGCTCTTGCCATGATGGCGCGCCGTCCACGACTTGATGATAGAATTTTGCGCTTCGGTGCTCTTTTCGTCGGGGCCTCTAAACACAATCATATTCAAAACGGGCATTTGCGCTTTTTTCGAGAAATAAATGTCGTTTAGCAAGCCGTTTGTTCTGTAGTAGTCTATTATGCCTCTTGTGCCGTAGGGTCTGAATTTCGGGGGGTTGGGCTTCTTTATGCCTTTGCTTACGTTCGGGGGCGTTTCCTTCGGGGGAATATAGAGCTTTTGCTCTCTCATTGCCTGTTCTGGAGTGCCCACATAAAGCGATTTGCCCTTTGCCTTTCTTGCGGCATTTTCCTTTTCAATCCAAGCCCTTGCCTTTTTAAGACCTTCGGCGCGCGCTATTGCAACGTTCGACTGGTATTCGGCTTCCTTTTCTTCGGTCCATCCGGCCTGAGCCCTTGCTTTTGCAATTTGCTCTTCGTACTTTTCGGTTTCGCGGCGGTACTTTTCGGTTTCGGAATCTGTCCACGGGCGCATTATGCGGTCGGGGTCTGTCCATTCGGTTGCCAAAAAGTATATTGTGTCGGCACCCTGTTCAAGAGCTGCCTGATAAAAACGGTAGCACGTTGAAACACCAATGTTGTAGTTGCCCGAAGAGGGAGGCTGGGGCAGGAAGGGATATTTTAGCCTGTAGTTGCCGGAAACGCCGATTTTTGTGAGGCTAGAATTAATCGGGTCTAGCCATTCGGGAAGCCTTTTTTTGTTGCTTTCGGTTGCGGGGATAAGCCCTTCGCGGCTGAACAAGTTAATGTATATACCCGCCGTTGTAGAGTATGCCATTACGTTGAACAACACCGTTGGCGGCAACGCGTTTACAAGGCGCTTAACGTCGTCTTTAATAACCCTATATGTTTCCAAACCGCCGCGCTGTTCGTTCATCAAATACGAAGAGGCGTCTATTACAATCAAAACCTTTTCGGTTTTCGATTGTATGCCTATTAAGCTTACGTTTGTTGCGGTTAAGTCTAAGTCGCCAAAACCTTTGGGAGGGGGAGTGCCCGTGAACGAACCGCCTGCGATAGAGCCCGAGGGCAAGCTAATGTTAACGTTGCTTACATTGGTAACCCTTGCATTTTGAATTTGAATTCGCTTTGCAAGCTTTTGAGACCTTCTTTGGTTGTTTCTCGCCTTTGTCTGATACTGCTTTTTTTGGTTGTTAACCTTTTCGGCAGGGGGCGGGGCTTTAAATTCTTCTTGCGGGTTTATTATTTGCTGGCTAATGATAACGCTGCCTAATACAAGCAACGCAACAATGTGCAAAACTGCAACTATCAACATAATTTGATAGAGCAAAGTGTCTTTTTGTCTCTTTGGCCTAAAATGATGTATTTTCATAGGTTGTTATAAATATTAAATTATTCTTCCTGAGCTTGGGCGGCTTTTGCTTCCTTTTCTATAAGGGCAATTTGCGCTTTTGCCTGTTTGTTAAACACGCTGTTCGGGTAAAAAAGCCCCAACTCTTCAAATATTTCCTTTGCAACTTGGGGTTTGTTAATCTGCTTATAGCACAAAGCGGTGTTGTAGGTAAGTTCCGCCATCCACTGGTCGGTGGGCTTGCCGTAAATTATACCTTCCGAAAAGTTTTCGAGGGCTTCTTTGTATTGCTTAGAAGTTGTAAGCAACATACCCTTTATCATTTGCGCAAGCGAAAATACGGGAGATTTTCTGTCGATATTCTTAATGGTTGTAGACTTTACAAAAACCTTTGCCGAAACCAAGTTGCCCGAGCTTATGTCGCAATAGAGCATCCACAAAGTGCATGCAAGTTTGTCGGGGTTTTCTTTAAGCGACTGCAACTTTGCATACCACCTAGAAACTTCCTTTATTTTGCCAGCGTTTCTGATTGTGTCTAGCGCGTCCAAAAAGTCGGGAATTAGCACTGCAAATTCGCCTTCAAACGAAAGTTTGTCGGCAAGCTTAAGGGCGTCGTTGTAGCGGCCTAGCTTTGTAAGCTCGCCAATAAGCTTAACTGCCTGTGCCGAAAATTGGGGCTTAATCTTTGCATAGTCCAACGACATCATAATGGCGTATGCTTCGTTTACGCGGCCTGCCGCCATAAGCAAGTCGGTAAAGTTAATTACGTCGTTTTGTATTGCCATTAGCGATTCGGGAGCTGCAACTAGCTGTATTAGGGGGTAAATTCCCTTTCGCATCATGCCAATTGCCGCTTCGTTGTTGCCGCTAAATATGGCGTCTTTAATCTTAATAGCCAAGTCGCCTTCGGGCTTGTAGGTAAATTTAATGCCCGTTCTGTTTGCGGGAATAAGCATTTCGCCGCCTTCGGCCGCGCCTTCGGGTGCCATTGCGTAGTGCACAATGCCCTTTATTATTTCCGACTTAACATAGCGCATTTTAGATTCCTTTTGCGTTGTTTCGTCGTAGGTGGTAAGCACGGGTTTTACTCCGGCAAAGTCGTTCATATAAGACCTATCTTGCGATTGGCCTTGTGCTATGGCTGTAACAACGGCTTTGGGGGCTTCGGGCTTTGCGTTGTCGGCCGCCATTGCAAAGGCGGGTAGTGCCAACGCCGTAAGTACCGTAAGTTTTTGTATGTTTTTCATCTTAAAAGTTGCCTGATATTATAGGGTGTTTTTGTAGTTTACAATCTGGTCGTGCTCGGGAGAAGCGGCGGCATCGGGGGTTTTTAGGTATGCGTCGCATGTTTCCTTTGCCTTTTCAATGTCTCCCATTCTTACCAACAATTTGGCTTCGGCCAAAGCGGCCTTGCCCGAATACTTAAGGCAGTTAGAATAGCCTATTGCGCAGTTGTCGTAATAGTTCAAAGCCTTTTCGTATTTCTTGGCGCGTTCCGCCAACAAAGCCTGATTGTAGAGAGCCGCAGCATAGGGTTCGCCGCGCCAGTCGGGAGTTTTGCGAATGCTTTCAAACTTTTTGTCGGCTTCGTTATATCTGCCAAGCTTTACAAGCATTTCGCCGTGTTTGATTGCAACTTGGGCAATTTTCGGGTCGGTAGAATATTCTTCTTCGGCGCGAATATATTGCTTTAAAGCGTCTTCCCACTTGCCCTGTTTTTCGTCGAGGGCAGCCAAGCCCAAAAGGGCGTCTAGCATATACTGGGCGTCGCTTTCGCTGTCGAGAACATATTGGTATGTCTTCTTGGCGGCTTCAATGCCGTAGGCTTCGTTGTGCTTTGCAATCCAAATAAGGGTTGCGGGGCTTGCAAGCTTGTAGTCGTCTTCGTTAAATGCCTTTGCGGGAATGGGGGCCTTGCAGAACTTGTCTAAAGCCATCATCATTCTGTAGTACAAAGTGGGCTTTTTGCCTTCCGAAGATTTCAAAAGCGAAGCGTAAAAGTCTTTTGGAGCCTGCTTGGGGAACATCGAAAGCTGTTTTTCGTAGTGCTTAAGCAATGTTTGCAGGGGCTTTTTGTCTTTAAACAGATTTACGCTATATTTTTCGTCGCTCTTAAATTTAAGATACAATGCGTTGTCTATTTTGGAATTTTTAAGGAAGAATCTGTATCTTTCGGCGGGGTTTGTAACCAAAGTGTTCAAAAGCTTTTCGTCGCTAATAACGTCTTTTAAGAACTTTACCGAGGCTTCCAATGTTGCCTTTGTTTTTGGATAGTCTGCCACATAGCGTTCAAGAGCTTTGTCTACGCCGTCAAGTTGCTTTTCATTGCCGTACTTTTCTATAAGGTTTTTCAATTCCAGCAAAGCTTCGGTTTGGCGTGCGCTTCTCGAAAACGCAGCCGATTTGTGGAATTCTATCATGGCAATGTTGCCATTGGGATATTTCTTTTCGTACTGGTCGGCAAGCTTTATTATAGCGGCGTTGTCGTCGGCTTTTTCGTAGATAGAAATGCTTTGGAAGTACGCTTGGTCTATATAGCTTTGGCTGGAGGTTTTCTTTTCTACCTCGGAGTAGTGCTGCAAAGCTTCTTTTACATAGCCCGAGCTTAAGTTTATATCGCCCAAGAAGAACTCGGCTTCGCCGCAAAGTTCGTTACCCAAATAGGTGTCGATAAACTTTGCAAACAATTCTTGTGCCAAGTTTAAGTCTTGCTTGCCGTAGGCCGCAATCGCCTTTCTGTAGGCGGCGTCTTCGGCATAGGGACTTGTAGAGAATTTGGAAACGAGGCGGTCGAAATCCTTGTAGGCGTTGTCGAACGAACCTGTTACCAAGTTTGCCAAGCCCGACCAATACAACAAGGCGTCGGCAATGGGCGATGCGCCGTAGTCGGTAAGATAGCCTTTAAAGCAAACCTTAAGTTCGTCGTATTTTTGGTCGTCTATCCAAGCTTTACCCATAAGGTAAATCATGCTTTCGCAGGATTTGTCTTTGTGGTATTTTGGAACAAACTCTTTTGCTATGGCAAAGAATTCGTCTTTCATTCCCTTTTCGTTATAGTAAATGGCAATTTGCAGCGAAACGTCTTTTATATAGCGGCCTTTGGGGAACGTCTCCATATAAGTTTGGCCCAGCTTGAACATTTCGTCGGATTTGCCGATTTTATACGCGCCCAAAAATGCCAAATAGTAGTAATTTTCCATTTCCGAGCTTTTTGGGAATTTGTCGATAAGCTGTTTGTATGCCCAAAAGCTTTCGTAGTCGCGGTCGGTTTTAAGGTAGTTTTGAGCCTTGCCGAACATTAGATATTCGGTGTAGGGCTTTGCCTGAGTTAGCATATTAAGCTGTTGTTCGGCAACAGAAATCTTGCCGTTTAAATCGGCAATAATGGGGTTGTCGGGGTTGGTTGCCTTTGCTCTTTCAAGCTGCGCCGAAAGCTTTTTCTTATACTGTTCGAAGAAGGCAATAAGCTGGTCTTGGTCGTAAACCATACTGTAGAATATGGCGGCGGTGTTGTATTCGTGCACCTTGTCGGTTGCCAAGTCCATTGCTGCCTGCAAAAGGGCAACGTTCAACGAAACGTCGTATCTGGCGGGTTCGTTGATTACCATGTAGGGGAAATATTTTTTCGCCTGGTCGTATTTCTTTTCGCTAATTGCGCTTTGAATTAGGCCCGAAGCCGCCAAAATTTTGTCTTCTGGCAGGTTCGACGCATTCAAAAGCATGGTAAACCACTTGTCGCTGCCCTTCCAAGAACGCATAGAATATAGGCTTTGTGCAATACGGCGCACAATGCTGAGGCGCTCTTTGTCGGAAAGGTCGTTCACATAGGGCTTTTCAAGCAATTTGCCCAATGTGTCGGCTGCCTGTTTGTATTTCTTTTGGTGTATGTAGCAGGTCGAAAGCAAGTCTATTGCGTTTCTCGACGAATCGTTCTTCGGCAAAGAAAGAATCTTGTTTAGGCATTTAATTGCTTCGTTAAGCGGTTTTGCCTCGCGAGTGTTGGCATAGTCTTGAAAATAGCTGTATGCCTTAAAGTAGTACAAAGTAGGCACTGCCTTGCGTGCCGATTCGTCGGTGTTTTCCGATCCTGCAAACCTCTTTAACAGTTCGTCTACATATGGGCGTGCTTCCACAAACTTTTTTGTCGCAATTAAATTCTTCATTTCGGCATTAAGCGCGCTAACACCCATCTGCTTTATTTCGTTGGGGATAGCCTGTTCGGCAGGTTTTGCGGAGGCTGCCTTTTTCGCATCTGCCTTGTCCGCCTTTGCCGGAGCCGCTTTTTTGTCGGCCTTTTTAGTGTCTTTATCCACCTTTTTAGATTCTGCCTTTGCCTTTTTTGCGGGTTTCTTTGCGGCATTATCGCTTTGCGCAAGGCGAATGCCGTTTAGGCTTGCGTTCGAATTCGCCGTGTCGGTAAGCGCCATAGCCGAGGCCGCGCATAGAATTCCGGCGATGAAAATTGTATATTTTCGGAACATGATATTAGGGTTTATAAGTATTGTGAGTGTGTTATAACGTTATATATAAAAAAGGTTATATATAAAGTAAATGCCTAATTGTGCGTTTTTCAATATAATTATTAAAAAAAGACGATTTTTTTGGGGCTTATTTTTCTTTACAAGAGCCGAAAAGGCGTAAAGTATCCATTAAGATATGCCCGTAAAATGTTTGATAAATGCGGGGCCAACCCGCGAATATTTCGACGATGTTAGGTTTGTTTCGAACCCCTCTAGCGGCAAATTCGGCACAAAAATAGCAAAAGCCGCCCTTAAAAAGGGGTGGCAGGTTTGCCTTGTGCTTGGGGCGTGCTCGCCCGACTTAAGCGGTTTGGAAAGCGCGGACATTGTGCGTGTGGTAACCTCGCAGGATATGTACGAAAAGTGCTCTAAATATTTTGACGATTGCGACATATTTATTGCAAGTGCCGCCGTTTGCGATATGAAGCCCAAAAAAAGGGTTTTGGGCAAAGTAAAGAAATTTGATATGCAGTTTAATGTAGAGTTTGAGCCTACAATAGACATATTAAAAACATTGTCTAAACGGCGCAAAAACAACCAGTTTTTGGCCGGCTTTGCCGCCGAAACCGGCAATCTGCAAGCCTATGCTAAAAAGAAGCTGTCCGAAAAGAATCTAGATTGCGTTATAGCCAACAATGTTTCGAACGGCAAGGCGTTTGAAAAAGACTGCAACGAAGTTAGCATATTTTTTGCAAACGGGCAAAAATTGGATATGCCCTATGCCGAAAAGGAAGTTTTGGCAGAACAAATTGTAGATATAATAGAAAGGGGCTATTTGTCGAAAAATGCACCTGCTTGTTGACGGCTGGAATGTTATACATTCTAATCAGCGAATGATGAAACTTTTTAAGGAAGTTTCGCAAGATATTGCAGTTGAAGCTTTATACAACGCATTATCTCCCATTCACGATGCCGACAACATAAGGGTAACCCTTGTTTTCGACGGCAAGGGCGACACAATAGAGATTGTCCGCAAAACAAGGCTTACCACATATTCCGAAGTTTATACGCCCTCGAGTATGAGTGCCGACGATTTTATTGAGCAATATTGCTCTATTCACGGGCAAGACTGCACTGTTGCAACGCGCGACAATTTGCTGGCGTTAACGGTGTCGTCGTACGGCGCGCAAACGGTAAGCCCCGACTATCTTTTTGAATGGGCGCAATCCTGCGCAAAGCGCATTACCCGCAAAAGTGCCGAAATTTCCGAAAAATCGAAGCTTAAGTGGAAAGAATCGAACCCCTTTAGAAAACTTAAGTAGACAAATTTTTCGCAAAAAACAAATCTCGAACAATCTATATTATGTCTAAGAAGATATAGACGGAATGGTTAAGACTGTTGCTTTGTTGATATTTGCTTAACATATTGAATATCTATATGTTAATAATATTGTAATGGGGTGGTATTTGATTCTGTTGCACGAGACTTGCAAGCCGATGCTATTAAAACCAACAGCGGCTTAATATTGTACCTTGTGGGACTTCAATACAATTTTTGAATGTTCTGCGCTTGCCTTCTTAGCCGTTCATACGCCTTATCCCATTTAGGTAGGTAAATCGCAGAGATGTTTTTGCCTTGCGGAACAAAGTAGGGCGATGGCTTTATCAAAACGCAGGGGGTATTTGTCGTGTTAGCAAAATCGGAACAGTTCCCGAAAAGTATGTATTCTTTTGCGGGAGCGTTAGGCAAAGATTCGCTGCAAAACGGTTGCAAGGCTATTGCATAATCTTTGCCTATACCATGAGACGTTATAAATTCCCAAGCGGATTTTAGAGTGTAATCGTCATCAAAGAAGACAAGTCTTTGTGGGGTATTTCCGATAAACCCCACCAATTCAATTCCGTCGATTTGCTGGTATTTTGGAGATTGCGGAAGCGTTTTACCTATGGCAAATAACGTCAAGAGCGCAGCGCACGAAATACCAACAGAAACAGCAGCCCGTTTTGGGGGAAACTTCCCGAGGCATAGATATGCGCCCAGTGCGAGGAATACCGCAAAGTTTAACCATTGCATCGCCACATTTAGAGTTGTGAAATATTCGAATCTTTGCGAATAGAACAACACTTCAAAATCGAAGACGCTGGCAAACGTCGCTGAAACCGCCAGACCGCAAAAGGCGATAACCGCCACAATCTTTAAGTGTGATTGCGTTTTTATTGCATTCAATATGGCGTATGCGATGAAAGTAAGCCACAGTGCTCCGATAAAAATTCCATACTCACAGAGCAGGGTAAGGTGGCTGTTTACAAGCGTTCGGCAGTTTATGCCATCGGGGAGTAGAAACGCGGTGGCGATTTTTCCCGAATTGCCCAATCCTACACCGAATGGATTTGCCGCAAATATGGAAAGCCCAGCCTGCCAAATTTGAAGTCTGTTGCTGGCCGAGGCGTCTATTGTAAAACGCTCCGAAACGCCTAAAAGAACAGCTAATCCGACGATAACTACCCCCAATATGGCAAATGGTTTCCAACTTTTAAACCTTGTTGCTGCCAAAAAGGCAACCGCTTCTAACGCCAAAACTACAATTCCAGACCTCGAATAGGTCATCGTTAACGCACAAACAAGAACGGCAGACAGTAAAAATCCGGCAATCTTCTTCCAGAATTTGGGTTGCAAAAATAACAACCACACAAACGGCAGTACTGCGCATATCACTGCGGCGGCGTGGTTTGGATTGTAGAACCCGAATCCATAGCGAACAAGACCTTCGTAGGTAAATTCCATTATTGCACCTCCCAAAGTTTCTTCAGTGCTTCGGAATATAGCGGATTACGGAATTCCACGTCAATCTCAGATGATTTCTTGGCAGGAACAACGATCCCAGTTTCGTCTTCGCCGATATAAATCGGGCGAGTGTGTTTGCTTAAAATATCGTCAAAGAATTGGCGGGCAAATTCTAAGGCTTCTTTATTTAGTTCATGTCCGCCGTTATATGGCTTCCAAATCAAAGAGCCGCCGTTTTCGCGGTATTTATAGATGAATGTCTTGCTGATGCGAACACGGTCAGTGTCCTGCATGCCGCAGGTGATGAATGCCGGCACGCCGTTCTTTTGTGCTACTTGCGGGTAAATGCCGCAAGCGTGTAACCCCCATGCTTCTACCTGCTTTGGCATATAATTGTAAAACAGGTTTGAACATTGTCCGCCAGCGGAATAGCCGTAGAACAGAAGTTTTTGGTTTGATAGGTTGAACTTTATTTTAAGCCGTTTTATAGCTTTTAACAGAACCTTACCCGACCACTTTTCGGGCTGCCAATATTCATTATCCTTGAATGACGGTGAGAGCAGAATCAGGGAATACTTATCGGATAGGACATCGAAGTTGAATGCCTTTAACGCTTTTTCGCCGTGCCAATTTCTGCCGCCGAAGAGCACCATTATCCGCGAGTCTTTACCGACTTTTTCGGGAGCACGGCAGGCGAATTCAATGCCGTCTACGTCCATATGCTTGATTTTGGCTGGGAGCGAAAAAGGCAATAGCAGACAGACTATGGCAAGCAGAAACCTCATGGCATAGCGGCACTTTTTACCCAAGCATCTGCAAGCTCTTTGGAAAAGAAGAAGACTCTATCTTCTTCGTAAATTTGCTTGGCGGCGGGCGAGTCGATAGGGTAGACCACTCCGTCTTGGTCGTCACCCACCAAAAGCGGCTTTAAATTTTCTCTCGATTTGGGAATCGACTTATCCAAATCGTTTGCATATAACTTGTGGTAGAATTCCAAGAACTCTTGGGCAAGGTATGTAGACCCTTGCGGGACATCGTGCGGGTGGTTGGGAAACGACTTCCACAAGATGTTTACTCCGAGATTTCGATAGGCGGCTCTAAAACGGTTGTTTATGACCATTCTTTGCCTGTCGGCGTCGCCGCAGGTCAAAAGACCTGCAACGCCTTTCATTTTATCGCTCGGTTTGTGGAATACCCCACAAGCGTGCGAGACATACGCCCTTGTCTTTGTGGGAATCCAAGCAGGGAAGAGGTTGCTACACTGCGCCCCCGCTGAATACCCGTAGAACAAGAGTTTGTCGTCGCAAATATTGGGGTATTTCTTTTTGAGTTGGGCAATAGCCTCCAACAAGGCTTTGCCCGACCACTTTTGGGGTTCCCAATAGTTATCGTTTTTATACGACGGGACTATCAGGAACACTCCGTTTTTGTCGCACCAATTTGTCCAAGTGGGGTTCTTAACCTCATGCTCGCCAGTTGTATTACGTCCACCGAAATATATCAGCAGGCGGTATTTAACCTTTGAAGATTGGTCGTATTGTGCGGGAACACGGCAACGGAATGTTGCCGTGGGGTTCTCCTTTGCGGAAGTTTTGATTTGCAGAGTATCGAAAACTTGAGAGAACAGCGTGTTACCCACAAAAGAGCAACAAATACATAAATATATGCAAACTTTACCTAAGTACCCTGTCATTTAACACATATTCCTAATGAATTTAGTTTATTTCATATTCTTTGTGGATGTATTGTCCAAAACAGTAAATACTTAGGAATATTACAGTTGTCGTGAACAAACAATATTCCTTTAAAGAATAAGAATGATTTTATTGTTACATATTTAATATCCTTAATAGGTAGAACATATGAAATGGATGTAAGCCCAAAAATCGTTCTCGTCAATATGCACATTTCTTTTCTTAATTCTAGTGTAGCAAACGGGAACGTCGCATTTCCATAATCTCCTTTGTCGTTCCAAAAGGAATTCCCCCACTTTAGACCTCCTGTAAACTTTTCCATACGCTTATTCGTTATTGAGTCCACTGAAATTCCTTTGTCGGTCATTTCTTTTACTACAGTTGTCGTATTGTGCGGGAAAACAGAAGCTTTTGGGGCTTTAGTCTAAATCTTTTCTCTAAAGTCTTAACCGCTGACTTTAATGCTTTCCCCGACCACTTTTCGGGCTGCCAGTATTCGTTGTCTTTAAAGGACGGAGAAAGAAGTATTAGAGAATACTTATCTGCAAGAACATCAAAGTTGAATGTTTTTATCGCCTTGTCCCCGCTCCAATTTCTACCACCGAAGAGAACCTTCATGTTATATAACTGTAATATCATATGATTACTTTTTTGATTTCATTATCTCAATAAAAACATGCTCTACTGTTTTATTTAAAATTTCTCCAGTATTCTCGTCAATATCTAGGATGGAAATAAAAGAATCTTCTCCAATAAAAGACTCCATTATATTAATTCTACAATCATATCCCAAGCGAATGAATGCATATTTTGGCGTATTATATTGTTTTATAGGGATCAACGCACCGTATAACCAATGCCAATATCGCTTTTTGGCGGTAAATTTTGTTATGAGGAAAAAGTTGTCTATATTTACATCCAAAATAAAATTTTTCTTTTGAATTTTCATAAGCTCACCGACAGCTGAAATATTAGACTTAGGTGATATATTATAAAAATTTCTCATTTTTTCTTCATATAAATTTACTTCATTTAATACATCTTTTGAAGTAAAGAGCGATGAAAAAGTAGAAAGTTCAAAAGGACTATCGTCTCTTAGTTTATTTTGCCACTTAGTTATTATATTAAATGCCTCTACATTTACGGTTTCCTCCGCCCTAGTCACCTTATAAGTGGGTAAGGAAACAGCCAATAGGACTATTATTCCTATACACAAAATAACGATGTAAAGAATTTTTTTCATATTATTCCGATAAAGTTTTCCATGTTCCCCTAAAAAATTTTCTAGGGTTTCTAAATACTGTTTCCCATGAAAGAGGACCTATTGGTATCAATTCTCCTGCGAATCCAGTAATATTTGCAACTACGCCTACTCCGGAAAGATATTCACTCAAATAATTACCTTGATAACATGCATTTAGTTTTATATTTACACCTTCGGCAAAATTTGAGGAGAGGTTTCCAAAATCACGAGCTGTTATATAATATCCCGATTGAGAATTTACAATAAGCCCCGCTCCATCTGAGGCACCATGTCCTGTATAAGTAAAATCTGTTATTTTATTTGAACTACTCGCATTATTTAATATATTAGTTACGTCTTGACTGCTCGATATATATATCCTTCTTTTACTGTACCATTTTGTAGTTTAATGCTGATATATGCGCTGTTTGCCAAGTCATATGCACCATACAAATCAATCGTACATGTTGATTGATTGCAGCAATAAGCAAAATTATTCCAGCCATCGGGGTAGCCGATGAGGTCTTGGGAGAGCCATTTGCCCATGTCGGCACGGTAGTTCCTAAAGAGAAACGCGTAACCCAAGTCTTCAATATAGGGTTTACCTGTAAAGAACGATGAGTTATCGGAACTATCGGCTCCAAAGCTCGTTTTGTCAATAGCAGAATAGCCATTCTTATCTACTTTACCTAAGCTTGTTCCAAGCATATCCGTAAATATCGCTTCGGCACTCTCGCCGCCTATTGCTAATATCGGATTGCCGCCTCCTGCGTGCGGCTCGTTAATGTATTTTGTGCCGTTTCTTTCAATAAGCGTCAAACCATCCCATTCGAGGGTTTCGATGCCATTTTCTCGCACAACTTTTGCAAGCTGGTTATTATTGTGATATTCAAAGCGCGCAAGCTCTTTTCCATCTTCGGCAACTCTCATTACCTTGTCCAACCAACCGTACTCGTAGGTCTTTTTTCCTTCTTTTATAAGCCAACCAGAAATAGCGCACATCCTATGCCAAAGTATTATCGTATATTATAATTACATTGAAGCTTTTTAACTATAATATTCCATAAAAATTGATCCCTCGTTGATATCAATAAAAATTTAGATATGGATTTATCATTATGAATGATCTGATAGGTCTTAAAAAAAACACTATGAATTTTTTTTATTTCTATAATATCTTCATATTTCAATAAAAAATCTTCAGAATTTCTCAATATATTCCAACCAAAAGAAATATAGTTTTCTTTTGGTTCAATCCACGCAAAAGGCCAAATGATTCTAGTTGCCCCCCAATAGAAAGAATCTCCAATGTGTATCCCACAACGTAATTTCTTTTGATTAAACATAAATCTTACTCTTTTATAGAAGTGACCGTGCCCCCAGTATCAATCAGTTTATGTATTACTGTTTCTGTAATCATAGAATGAATTTCTACCGGCACACCTGTTGAAAATCCTACATTAATTGAATATCCAAATGGATCAAATGTTTTAGCTTCGCTTGGAATATTTGCTTCTCCGCCAATATTGAATCCCGCTCCCAATTTTAAACCTAAAGAACCTCCGACAGAAACCGCAGTTCCGGACAATACATCTATGGATCCATATCCAGTATGGGTACCAGTTATAGATGCTCCAATAGAATAACCTGCATCCATACCACCACTAGCCGAACTATAAAAACCTGCTGTATATCCAGATTCTGTGCTATGCCCTATTGCAATACCAAAACTTATACTGCCTCCTAGTAGAGACCCTCCAGAAAGAGTAACACCAATTTGAACGGTCCATAATCCATTGTAATCAACGCATTCTAAAATATGGTTATTACAATAGGCTAGGTCATTCCAACCATCGGGGTAACCTATGAGGTCTTGGGAGAGCCATTTACCCATGTCGGCACGATAATTGCGCAAGAGAAATACATAGCCCAAGTCTTCAACATAGGGTTTACCTGTAAAGAAAGTATTGGCGCTTGAAAGGGATTTCGCTAGTTGGGCGGATTCCGAAAATAAATTTCCGAATGCGGTTTTTTCAATTTCCGAATAGGCATTATTTTTTACAGTTCCCAAACTTGTACCGAGCATATCGGTAAAGATTGTTTGGGATTGGGATGGCGAAGTTAGTGAGTTTACATTCGGCGCGGAGGTTGTCGCCAGAATGGGGTTGCCGCCGCCTGCGTGGGGTTCGTTTATGTATTTTACGCCGTTGCGTTCTATTAGAGCCAAACCGTCCCACTCGAATGTCTCCACCCCGCTTTCGCGTATGGCTTTCGCAAGCTGGTTATTATTGTGATATTCAAAGTGCGCAAGCTCTTTTCCATCTTCGGCAACTCTCATTACCTTGTCCAACCAACCGTACTCGTAGGTTTTTTCTCCCTCTTTTACAAGTCTACCGGCTGCGTCATACACATAGTCGGTAATTTTCCCGTCGGGGCTTACGCTATTTGCAAGCTGGTTTGCGGCGTCATATGTATAGGTTGTGGTCTTCCCGTTAACCGTCTTTTTTAAGATATTGCCGCTTGCATCGTAGACATATTCTTCTACGGCGCTTTTACTTTCCATATCTATTACTGCAAGAAGCTGATTCTTTGCATCGTACTTGTATTCCTGCAGTTTGCCGTTGGCAAGGCGCGAGGTTAATTTGCCGCTCTTTGAGTAAAAATATTTAAGCTCGGAAAGAGGTTTCCCGTCTTTATCAAACAAAGTTTTTCCAGCAAGCTGACCAAGTTTTGTATATTCAAAGATAACTTTATTTCCGTCTATAATTTGTTCAACAAGTTGATTTTTCTTGTTGTATATATATTCTACAGTTTTGCCGTTTGACTGGGTTTTTACCAGCCTGCCAAACTTGTCGTAGGTGTTGTATTCGTCAAGAATCTCACCGCCCTTGGTTGTTATGCGACTAAGGCGTTTGCCGTAATTGTCGTAGGCGTATTTGGTGAACGTTTCACCTTCAAGCTTTTCTACAAGCCTTCCAAAATAGTCGTATTTAAATTTGGAAACTACCCCATTTTTTGACTTTTCTACGAGCTTGCCCCAAGTATCGTATGTAAATTTTTCATTTTCGGAAGCTCCGTAGGATATGGAGGATAGTCTATCCATATCGTCATATCGGTAGCAGAGGGAGCGGTCTACGGAGCCTTTTTCATACTTAGAATCAACCTTGGAAAGCCTGCCGTATTGGTCGTAAACATTTTGTGTTATTTGACCTACCGCGGTTCTTCTATAATCCAAACCGTATTTGTTCCAAACAAACTTTATTTCATGGCCATTCTGATCTATAACCTTGCTAAGCTTTCCGACTACATCGTATTCGTATCCAACTTCTGTTGAATCCGGGAATATTTCCTTTGCGATCCGACCAAACTCATCGCGCTCATACCTTTTCTCAAGACCGTCTTGGTCCTTATACGATACGGTAGAACCGTTTTTGTCGTAAGAAATATCAATGGAGGAAAGCGTTTCTCCCTCAAATTTAGAATAGCTTTTATACGGGAACCCGAGTTTGTCGTATTCGGTATAAGAAATAATCCCATTGCGCTCCCTTGAAATTTGGCGGTTGTATACGTCGTAGGTAAAAATTGTTTCTCTCCCAAAGCTATCCACCGTCTTTGATGGATAACCATAAAAATTATACGATATTTCCAAGGTATTTCTTCCGTCGTCTATGTATACGGGGCGGAATTCGCTGTCGTACTGTATTGAAGTTGTTCTTACGACTTCACCTGTTTCGTCCAGTTCGTTAACCTTTACCGGCTTTAGATTGCCCTTGTTGTACGAGAAACTGCGCACAGGCAGGGAGCTATCCTCATCGGCGCCGCGCTTGCTGATTAACACAAGGTTACCGCGGCTGTCGTATTTGAAGTTTATGTCGTTTTTTGCCTTGTCGCGGTACCTTGTAATTTTTCCGGTATCCTTATCGTAGCGGTAGCTCGCAAGCACCCGCTTGCGCCCGTCAACTATTTGGCGCACTTTGCCGTTGTAGGCAACATCGTAGCGCATGAAATAATACGTTGTTGTTTCTTTACCTGAAAAATCCGTGTATTTTGCTATGCCGCGCTGGGAGTCAAATTCGTATTTGGCAAGTTCCCCGCGCTTATTCGTAAGCACAACATTGCCGAACCTGTTTGACGGATATGAATAATTGTAAGTTGAATCTTTGAGTATCCTGCCGGCGACCGCTTCCTTTGTTATATTATTTACGCTTTTCTTTGCTTTCTTTGCCGCCGCCACCTTCTTTAAGTAGTCTTTGCGCTGCGCAAGATTCTCATGCTCCACTGATATATTGTCAACATAGTTGCCCCGCTTTATTTGTATAAGATAGCCTGCGTTATCGTATGAAAATTCTAATGGGTTTAAGCCATCACGTCCAATTTTGCTTAAAAACTTGGACTCTATATACTCTTCCTTGCCTGCAAGCGTCTCCGGCAATATTTGCGCCTTGCCGTCTATGAAAACAAATTTGTTGGATACTCCGTTTATCAGGATTTCTGAAAGCAATTTATCTTCATTATATTTTAACGATATAAACGCTCTACCGCGTTGTTCAACAGAAGCCAACTTGCCGTTTGCATATGTAAAATTTATATATTGCCCCGAAGGCGCTTCTATTTTGCGCAGTTTTGCGTCAACATAGACAAATTTCCACCCCCGCATGTCTTTGCGCCCATAGAATGTTCACGAACCGCTGTCGGCGCGCCCGTTCGCAGTCCAATCAGCATAAGGCGAAAAGTAGGCATTTTCACGCTCTTTCTCATTAAAGAGATTTAGTATATCTCGCGAAGTATTTTTACGCGAATAGAATGATACTTTCTCTCCCCACGGGGTAGTCCAAACGGCCCCATGTTCGTTTGGAGTTGCCGAACTTTCAAGTTGGGGGATTTTCCAGCCGAATCCTGCGAGACCTTCTTCTTTTACGGAAGAATCATAAAATATCTGGACAGGCAAACGTAGTTCAGGAGAGAAGTTTGCCGTACCTAATACAAAATTAGAATAATAAGCATCGGAGGTAAGCGAAGCTTTCCCAGCCGAATTTTTATTCTGAATAAAATCTAGTTGTTGAGCAGATACCGAAGTAAACGAAATAACCATTACAAGGAGGAACTTCAATAGAGCTTTCATAACGGAAGCAAGCATAGAAATGATTTATTGTTTGTCAAGTCATATTTATTATATTATGATTTCATTGTATTGCAGAAAGTTGTAAATAAATCAGAATTTCTATTTTGCGGTATTTTTGTGTGTTTAGTATAAAACACAGACTTGATTTTCTGGTAAATCTTATACTCTTGTCAGTAGTGTGGCAGGCTGGGGCAGTTCATTTAGCGAGCAACATTTGCCGCTACATAAACCTGATTTCCTTGATGTTTTCGCAGCAGTCTAGCGAATTTATGTTTTTTAGAATTTCCCTGCGGTCGAAACTTAGGTTTTGGCGCACAATGGGGTTTTCGGTGCGTATGTATAGGGCATTGCCCCTAATAAGGGCGGGGCTGCTAAGGGTTGCAAGGTTGCCGTATACAATATTTTCCCAGTTTTCCAAAATTACCTGTTGGGGTGTTTTTTGCCCTATTTTAAGGGTTTCGAAAACGCTGGCTACAATGTCGTTTAGGGGTTCTGCTTGTCCTTTTGTAAAGTGTGCTTTTGCTTTACTTCCAAAATAGGGCATACAGCGAAATTCGCTTAAAAGCCCGTCTAAATCGTTGCTTAACGGCATTCGCTTAGGTGTTTTTGCAAATAGTAAATTGCTGCAATTGATATGCAGTGGTGAATCTGCCCCGACTTTATAAGCTTGTCTAGCTCGTTTACATTGCAAACAAGGGTTTCAATTTCCTCGTTTTTGTCGAATTTTGTTTCGAGAGTTTTTTTGCAGTTTTCTATCAAAACAAAATGCGTTTTATTGCTCATTATTGCAGGGTTTGGCGAAACCGAACCCAAAAGCATGGGGATGTTGCCAGTATAACCCGTTTCTTCGGCAAGCTCGCGCGCGGCGGCTTGCAGGGGGCTTTCGCCCTTGTCTATAATTCCGCCTGAAGGCTCTATCGAAAAGTTTTGCGTGCCAAACCTAAATTGCTTAACAAGAACAATTTTTGTGTTGTTTTCGCACAAGGCTAGGCATTGCACCCAGTCGCTCGTTTCTGAAACGTAAAAGTTGTCTTTGCGGCCGTCGGGGTGGATAAAAGTAAGCTCGTTTATGTTGAATACCCTGCAGGCGCTAAAAAGCTTTTTGCTTAATAGCTTCCACTTTTTAGGCTCGCAGTTTTCAGACATAAAACAAGTTTGCTATGTTATTATTGGGGAATGTTAATTTCCTGCCCGATTTGAAGCTTTGAAGGCTCTATGCCCGGGTTGGCGTCCTGCAAAGCCTTTATTGAAACTTTAAACTTCTTTGCAATCTTTGCGAGATAGTCGCCGCTTTTAATTTTGTATGTTTTTGCGCCCGAAGTTGCAGCGGTTGCGTTTTGTTCGCTTTGTTCGGTTTTTTGCTGTTCCTGGGGGGCTGCTTGCTGTTCGCTTGCTTGCGCTTTTGCCCTTGTTTGAGACTTTGCGGGGCGGTCTCTTAATTCCAAAGCTATTGTTTTAAGGGCTTCCTGATTGGCGGAAATTAGCGCTCTATTTTCGTTTATAAGTTTTGAATAATATTCCAAAGCCGATTTTACGTCGCTAATCGTTTTGTTCGACGCCGTTTTTGTAGAGCTTCTTACTTCGTTTATCTGGTTTGCCAGGCTTTGAAGCTTGGGGGCTATGTTCGAAACTTCAACCGAGGCCGCTATTGCCTTGTCGGCCTTAACGGTAAGCGCTTCTTGCGCGCTATCTAGCTTTTTTGCCGAGTTTACCGCCAAAAATAGGGCGGCAGCAGCTAACGCCAATGCCACAAGCGACAACGCCATAGGCAAAAACGAGCTTTTATTGTTAGTTTGGGCGATTTCAGGAGTTTGAGTTTCTTGCATATCTTTATGTATATATTGTATATGGGCTGGATATTGAACCTATTTGTACTGCATTTCAATTTTAAATTTTATATTTTTTGTGTTGATAGCCGGCAAATAAGGCGGCAATATGGAATAATTTATTATGGCAGAATGTGAAAAAAGATTGTTAAGCGGTAACGAAGCTATTGCCTTGGGCGCACTTCATGCAGGTTGCGCTATCGGCGTGGGGTATCCCGGAACGCCGTCTACCGAAATTTTGGAAACGTTTTCGGAGCTTGGCGGCAACGCCCAGTGGGCTCCAAACGAAAAGGTTGCGGCCGAAACCGCATTAGGTGTGGCCTTTGCCGAAAGCTCGGTAATTGTTACAATGAAGCACGTTGGTTTTAACGTTGCCCAAGACCTTTTCTTTACGGCGTCTTACAGCGGCATTCAGGGTGCCTACGTTGCCGTTGTTGCCGACGACCCTGGAATGGCGTCGAGCCAAAACGAGCAAGACACGCGCTCGCTGGCAAAAATTGGCGGCTTGCCCGTGTTGGAACCGTCTTCGGCGCAGGAAGCCTACGACTTTACAAAACTTGCATTCGAGCTTTCCAGAAAGTTTGGCCAGCCTTTCATTGTAAGAACCACAACAAGAATTGCCCATACAAACGGCGTCGTTGAATATAGAAATGAAATTGCGCCGAAGCCAGATGCAAAATTCGAGCGCAACATAGCAATGCGCGTTATGGTTCCCGGCAACGCAAAGCCCGCGCACCATCGCCTTCGCGAAAAGTTGGCAAACATAGAGGAATGGAACAATAATTCGCCTCTTAATGTTCAGGTAGATTCGCCCGATAAAAAGTTGGGTATAATTTCTTCGGGTATTGCGTATATGCACGCAAGAGAGGCGGCTCCAACGGCAGGCTTTTTAAAGATAGCTCTTACAAACCCGCTTCCCTTTAAAAAGATAGAGGAATTTTGCGCCAAGTACGACGAAGTTGTTGCAATAGAAGAGTGCGACCCCTATTTGACCGACGCAATAAGAGCCTACGGCATAAAGAATATGCGCCAAAGGAATATTAAATGGCACTTCGGCGAATTGAATGTAGACAAAACCAAAGCGCAGTTGGCAAACGATTTGTCGTACGACGAGCCTAAATTGAAATCTAAACCCCCGCAGTTGTGCAAGGGTTGCCCGCATACGTTTAGTTTTCAGCTTTTAAAGGATATGGGTTGCATTGTTGCAGGCGACATAGGCTGCTACACACTGGGGGCAATGCCGCCGCTTAGCGCAATGGATATGCAAATTTGCATGGGAGCAAGCATTGGTATGGGGCTTGGCTTAAGGCAGGTTTTGCCCGAAGAGCAGGCAAGAAAAGTTGTAAGCGTAATAGGCGATTCAACCTTTATGCACAGCGGCTTGACCGGTCTTTTGCAGATGGTATATAACACGCCCAAAACGGGGCACGTTGTTATTGTTGTAGACAACTCTACAACCGCAATGACCGGCCAACAGGAACACCCCGGCACCGGCAGAAAGCTAGACGGCACCCCCTGCTACAAAGTAGACATTCAAAGCGTGGCAAAGGGCATTGGCGTGCAAAATGTTGCGGCGTTTAACCCCGCAAAAGAGGGCGATGCCTTTAAGGCCTATTTGGCAGAATGCCTAGCCAAAAACGAAACAACCCTTATTGTCTTAAAACAGCCCTGCCTTTTGGCAATGGCCAAGTGGGCTAAAATGAAAGCTAAATAATATGGACGACAAAATTACAAACATAAGGCTTGCCGGCTTGGGCGGTATGGGCGTTTTAAAGGCCGCTTTGGTTTTAAGCGAAATTCTTTTCGAGCTTGGCTACGACGTAAAAAAGGCCGAAGTTCACGGAATGTCTCAACGAGGCGGCTCGATTTCCAGCGACATACGCTTCGGCAAAAAAGTATTTAGCCCGATGATTCCCAAAGGCAAAATAGACGTTCTTTTGTCGATGATGCCCGAATGGTCGGACGTTTACATTCCCGAAGTTGTAGAAGGCGGCTTGGTTATTAAGCCCGAAGATTTCGACGTTTCCAAGCTTGCTTCGGCAAAGGCGGTAAACGTTGCAATGTTGGGCGTATTAAGCAAACATTTAACAAGTATTCCCGTAGAAAAGTGGCTTGAGGCTTTAAAGAAGTTCTTCCCCGAAAAATTGTGGAAGGCTAACGAAGACGCATTTATGTTGGGAAGGAATTCTAAATAGTATGGCACATGCATGGAACGATAAAGACGGAACCATTCACCCCGACAGCGCATTGGACTTTTTGCCCAGGCAGCAGCTTGAGCAACTGCAGTCGCAACGCCTTGTTGCAATGGTTGCCCACGCCTATAAAAATGTAGAGCTTATACGTTCGAGAATGGACGAAATGGGCGTAAAGCCCAGCGACATTAAAAGCATAAAGGATATTTCGAAACTTCCCTTTATGCAAAAAAGCGACTTAAGAGATACATATCCATTTGGCTTATTTGCCGTTGGTATGGACGAAGTTATAAGGTTGCACGCCTCTAGCGGAACAACAGGCAAGCCCATTGTTGTAGGTTATACTCAAGACGATTTAAACGTTTGGGAAAGTACGGTTCGCAGGGCTATGTTGACTTTCGGGCTTAGCAACAAGGACATTCTGCAAAACAGTTTCGGCTACGGGCTATTTACGGGCGGTATGGGGCTGCACGGCGGCGCGCAGTCGTTGGGTTGCGCGGTTGTTCCAGCTTCGGGCGGCAACACCGAGCGTCAGGTAATGCTTATAAAAGACTTTGGCGCTACCGCCATAAGCTGCACGCCAAGCTATTTTGTGCACATAATAGAAGTTGCGCAAAAAATGGGCGTAGACTTAAAGAAAACAAACCTTAAAGTTGGCATATTCGGCGCGGAGCCGTGGTCCGAAAATATGCGCAAATACATAGAGGCAAACACCGCAATTAAGGCTTTCGATATTTACGGGCTTTCGGAAATTGCGGGCCCGGGCGTAGGTTGCGAATGTAAATGCCACAACGGCATACATATTTTTGAGGACCACTATTACCCCGAAATTGTAGATCCCGAAACGGGCACTCCTTTGCCCGACGGCGAAGAGGGCGAGTTGGTGCTTACAACCCTAAGCAAAAGGGCAATGCCGGTTTTGCGCTACCGCACGCACGACATAACAAGCATTTACACCGAAAAGTGCGAGTGCGGCAGAACAATACGCCGCATACGCCGCATAGGCCGCAGGTGCGACGATATGTTTATAATAAGGGGCGTAAATGTATTTCCTTCGCAGATAGAAGCTGCAATGATGAGGGTTGAAGAATGCAGCCCCAACTATAGAATTGTTCTTGAAAGAGTTAAAGACTTAGACTCTGTAAGGGTAGAGCTTGAGCTTAAGGAAAATTGCTATAGCGACAGCATTGCCGCAATGGAGGCGATTCGCAAAAAAATACAGGCGGCCATTGCCGCCATAACAAATATAAGGATAGACGTAAAACTTATGGAGCCGCACAGCCTGCCGCGTTCGGAAGGCAAAGCGAAAAGAGTTTACGACAACCGAAAAATATAGTAGGCTAGCGTTATGAGATTAAAACAAGTATCAGTATTTCTCGAAAACCAACCCGGGCACCTTATCAGGGTTTGCAAGGTGCTAGCCCAGGCAAACGTAAACCTTATAACCATATCTATTGCCGAAACAAAAGACTTCGGGGTTATGCGCCTTATTGTGGACGACCCCGAAAAGGCAAAAGAGGCATTGTCGAACGCAAAAATATCGTGCAAGCTTATAGACGTGCTTTCGATTGAAGTTGCAAACAAAGCCGGCAGCTTTTTGGAAATATTAGAGCGAGCACAGGCGCAAAAGCTTAACATAGAATATGCCTATGCCATGCCCGCCCAAACGCCCGAAAGCTCGGTAATGATATTAAAGTTCGAAGATATTTTGGCTGCCGAAAAGCTGTTTAAATAATATTTGCGACTTTTTGCCTGCATAGCTTTTACACAGGCGCAAATAGAGATTGCCACAAAGTTGGCAGTCTCTTTTTTTGTTTTTATAGCGCCGCAAATTTGCGCTTTGCGGAATAAAAACAGAAAACCAGCCAGTTACCTCCGCAAAATTTGCGGATAAAATGCTTGTTTTTCTCCGCAAATATGCTTTTATTGTGTCGATAAAAGATTGCTTATGTATATTTACGAGTGCGAAAATTGGCCTAATTTTGTTTGGAATGCGGGGGATATTCAGCCTGCGCTTTCAAGGGCTGTGTTTGCACAGGGCAAATTGCTAGGCAAGATGAATGCACTTGGTTTCGACATAAAAAACGAGCAGGTATTAAATAGCCTTTCTGCCGAAATTATAACATCTTCCGAAATAGAGGGGGCAAATCTCAATTTAGAACAGGTGCGTTCGTCGGTTGCGCGCAGGCTTAATATAAACTATAAATCTTTGGTAGAGCCTAGCCGTTATGTAGACGGCGTTGTTAAAATGATGGTTGACGCCATAGATAATTTCAACAAGCCCCTTGCAAACGAGCGGCTTTTTGCGTGGCACGCGGCGTTATTCCCGACGGGTTGGAGCGGAATGTCGGAGATAGAAGTGGGCAAATTCCGCTCGGATAAATTCGGGCGAATGCAGGTTGTTTCGGAACGCGGCAACCATAAAACCATACACTACCAAGCCCCCAAAGCCGAAGTTATCGCAGCCGAAGTTGCAAAATTTTTAAGTTGGGCAAATTCTGTAGAGGCAAACTTAATTTCGGCTGCAATTGCGCATTTATGGTTTATAACGCTGCACCCGTTTGAAGACGGCAACGGGCGCATAACCCGCGCGATTACGGAGTATATGCTGGCAAAATGCGAAAAATCGCAGCTGCGCTTCTACAGTATGTCGAAGCAAATAGAGAAAAACAGGAAAGCCTACTACGACATAATAGAGCAAACGCAAAAGGGCGGTTTGGACATAACAAATTGGCTGGTGTGGTTTTTAGATACGCTATGCAATGCCATTTCTGATGCCGAAAAAACCAGCGAAAGGCTTATGTTTAAAGCCCGATTTTGGCAAAGCGTTGTTGATGTAGATATAAGCTCAGGGCAGCGAAAACTTATCAATAGATTGCTAGACGGTTTTGAAGGCAAAATGACTTCGTCGCGATGGGCGAATATCCGCGACTGCTCGCAAGACACCGCCTCTCGCGAAATCAACGACCTCATCGCAAAAGGCGTTCTTTTAAAAGAAGGTGTAGGGCGGTCTACACACTATGTTATAAACAATAGCAAGGTTTAGCTATAGCTTATTATCTCCGCAAATTTTGCGGAGAAAGTGCTTATTTTGCTCCGCAAGGGGTATCTTTTGTTAAAAATGCGAGTATATTTGCCTGAAGCTTGAACAAATAAAAAGGGCGAAATTCCAAAATGGAACTTCGCCTTGAACAAAAGGGAATTTTGTCGAAATATAAAAACTATTCCGAAGGTTTTGTTTTGGGAAGAGCCGTAACTCTGCCGTTATCTTTCCACTGACCTCTCTTCGAGAGCAAGTCGATACGTTCAAATCTTTTAAGAACGCTGCGGTTCTTAGACGATGCGGAACTTCCGCTTTTCAAGCTATTGTGTTGCGACATAAATTTATACCTTGTTGTGAGTTATTAAGTGTTCCATACAACAGCATATTTTTAAAAAATCAACACTTTTTTGCAAAAAATGCGTATACGCGCCTATTTACATTGTGTTTTTTCCGTTTTTGCACGCAAAAAAGCGTTTTTTGTCCGTTAAACGAAATGGTTGGTTTTGCGCAACAGCTTGGTATTGTTTTTTTCTTTTAATAAATTCAGAATATGATAGCTTATTTTTAGTATGAGAATAATAGTGGCAGGTTCGGGCGATGTTGGCTCTTATTTGTGCAAAGTTTTAAGCGAGGCCAGATACGACGTTACGCTTATAGAGGCTATGGAGGAAATTGCTCAGGAAATGGAAAACAGCCTAGACGTAAGGGTTATTGTGGGCAATGCAGCCTCTGCAAAATGCCTGCAAAAGGCTGGTGTTGCCGACTGCGACTATTTTATGTCGATGACTTCCGATGACCAGTCGAACATTTTGGCGTGTTCCATTGCCAAGCAAATGGGGGCAAAGCACTCTATTGCAAGGGTTCACGACACCGTTTATACGGATTCTTCTATTGTAGACTACAAGGAATATTTTAAGATAGATTATTTGCTTAACCCCGAAGCGCTTTCGGCGGTTGAATTGGCAAAGCTTATACGAAACCCCGAACGCGTTGCGGTAGAAACCTTTGCAAGGGGTAAAATTGAAGTGCAGCAGCTGCAGGTAAGCGAAAATTCGCGCTTGGCAAATAAGCCCCTTAAAAACTTAGACTTGCCCAAAGACTTGCGCATAGGCTATGTGGGCGATAAAACTTCGGCAAACGTAGCTGGCCCTGACACTATCTTAAAGGGCGGCGACATTGTAACGCTTTTCGGCAGCACCGAAAGTTTGTATAACTACCGCAAGCTTTTTAACCGCGAATTTATTGGCGACATCGTAGACGTTGCAATATACGGCGCAACGGAAACTGCAATTTCCATAATAAAATTGTTGGGGGCAAACCGCTTTAAAATTAGGTTGATAGATCCTTCGTTAAAAAAATGTAAAATCTTTGCCGAAGAGTTCCCCAACATTACCGTTATAAACGGGTCTGCAACATCTCTTCAGCTTTTAGAGGAAGAGCAAATAGGCAGTTCAGACTACTTCATTTCATGCACAAAAAAAGACGAAGACAATATTATGACTTCGCTTCAGGCTAAAAAGCTTGGGGTTGAACATGTTTGCCTTGTAATAAACAAGCCCGACTACGAAGAGCTTTTGGGCAATATGAGCGCGTTTTTGAATTTGGAGCTTTCGGTTTCGCCGAGAAAGGCAACGGCAAACGTAATCTTAGACATAATACGCCTTAATGCGGGCGAAAAAATTGTATATTCTTCGAACAATTCCATAGAAATTATGGAGCTTAAAGTTGCCGAAAACGCCGAGGTTGTTTCGAAGTCTCTCAGAGAGGCGGGGCTGCCCAAAGGTTGCGTAGTTGCCGCGTTAGTTAGAGGCTCCGACGCCAAAGTGCCGCAGGCAAACGATGTAATAAACGCGCACGACAGCGTAATTTTAATTGTTGCTAAAGACAACGCAAAAGCTGCGGCAAAAATGTTCGGCCACTAATGAACTACCCGATTGTATTTAAAATGCTTTCAATGGTGTTCGGCACTCTGTCGATTGCCGTCGGGGCGTGCGCGGGCTTTTGCGCGTATTTCGGCAACTCTATTTTAGAGCAGGAGGCATTGCCAAATTGGATAACCTGCTTTGCCGTTTGCATTTTGGTTTCGGTTATATTTTATATACCCGGCAAAAGCGCGCAAATGAAGCTTTTTAAGCGCGAGGCGATGTGCGTTATAGGGCTTTCGTGGCTGTTTACCTCGTTTTTCGGGGCGCTGCCCTTTGTGCTTATTTTAAACGCGAATTTTGCCGACGCTTTTTTTGAAAGCGCAAGCGGTTTTACCACAACGGGCTCTAGCGTATTTGCTTCGGTGGAAAACTTCCCCCGCAGCCTTATTTTGTGGAGGGCGTTAAGCCAGTGGATTGGCGGTTTGGGCGTTGTGGTTTTGTTTGTGGCAATACTGTCGTTTTTGGGGGCTTCGGCAAGGATACTGTATTCGTACGAATCAAGCGCAAAGTCGTACGAGCACGACAGCGGGCAAATCCGCAACGGGGTTTTCAGGATTTTTGCGGTATACATTTTTTTGTCGGCGGCCTGCGCCGTGTGCTACAAGCTTTGCGGTTTGGGCTGTTTCGACGCCTTTTGCCATATGCTTACAACCGTGCCTTCTGGCGGGTTCGGAACGTTCGAGCAAAACGTTGGGGCGTTTAACAACCCGGCATTGGAATGGGCTATGATATTTTTTATGTTCGTTAGCGGCGTAAGTTTTATATACATACTTTCGCTTTTAAGGGGCAATGTTGAATATATAAAAAGAAACACCGAGTTTTATGCCTACGTTGCAATTTTGGCGTTTTCTACTTTGGTAGTGTTCATTTCGCGCGAAAACTATTCGGGCTTTCCCAATGCGCTTGCAAATTTTAGGACTTCGGCATTTCAGTGCGTTTCGATTATGACGAGCACGGGCTACGCCGTTTGCGACTACCAAACCTGGAAACCCATAACGCACATTCTGTTTTTTGTGCTGATATTCATAGGCGGGTGTTCGGGGTCTACAAGCGGCGGGCTTAAGGTTGCAAGGGTTGTTGCCGCCGTAAAGCTTGCAGTGGCGCACTTGGCGCGCTCGTATAGGCCAAGGCTTGTAAACCCCGTAAAACTAAACGGCAGGGTGCTTACCGAAAGCGGCTCGGTTGAAATTTTAACATTCATTGTTTTATATGTTCTGGCCTTTTTTGCGGGAACGCTTGTAATTTCAATATTAGAGCCCGAAACCAGTTTCGAGGGAGCAATGTCGGCGGTAATTGCAAGCTTGTCGAACGTGGGCCCCGGCTTTGGCGAATTTGGCCCGTTTGCCGACTATTCGTCTCTGTCGGCGGCGTCTAAATTGGCGTTGGCGTTTGTTATGATTTTGGGCAGGATAGAGCTTTACGCAATTTTGGCGCTTTTTGCGCCGTCTTTCTGGAAAACTTTTAGGTAGGTAAAAAAATGACAAAACTCGGAGTAAATATAGACCATAGTGCAACATTAAGGCAGGCTCGCTATTGCGATACCGATTTTAATTCGGGCATAGTTATAGAACCCGATATTTTCGAAATCGCAAAAGCGGCGTTAAAGGGCGGGGCAGATTCCATTACCGTCCACCTTAGAGAAGACCGTCGCCACATTAGAGATTGCGACGTTTTAAACCTTACAAAAAATCTTGGAGCTACCATAAATATGGAAATGGCGTGCACCGAAGAAATGGTGCAAAAGGCGTTGGAATATAAGCCAGCCTATGTATGCGTTGTTCCCGAAAATCGAAAGGAGGTAACTACCGAAGGCGGCCTAAATGTTGTGGGCAAGTTTAACGAAGTACTTTGCGCCACAAAGAAGATGCAGGACGCAGGTATTAGGGTATCTCTTTTTATAGACCCCGATTTAGAGCAAATTGCGGCCGCAAAAAAGGCCGGCGCGCAGGCAGTAGAGCTTCATACGGGGGCGTATGCCAACGCTTGGAACAATCCCCAAAAGTTCGAGGCCGAAAAACAGAGGCTAAGGATTGCGCGCAATTTTTGCGAAGAGCAAAATTTAATTGTAAACGCAGGCCACGGCTTAAACTACAAGAATTTGCCCGACTTTAAAACTTTGGGCGAGTTTAACGAGCTAAACATAGGGCATACCATTGTTTGCAGGGCATTGCTTGTTGGTATGGAATGTGCAGTGCGCGAAATGAAGGAACTTGTCTGCAAATGAGTGAAGTTTTGGGAGGCGTTGTAGCGGTAGGCACCGATATTTGCGATGTGGCAAGAGTGCAGAATATGATTTTGCGCTACGGCAACACTTTTCTCGAAAAGACATTTACAGAAAGCGAAATTGCATATTGCAATAAGTTTAAAAACAGTGCCGAAAGGTTTGCCGCCCGTTTTGCCGCAAAAGAGGCGATGGCAAAGGCGTTGCAGTGCGGTTTTGCCGACGGCGTTTCGCCAAAGTCGCTTTCGGTGCAAAATTCCGAAAGCGGCGCGCCCTACGCCGTGTTAGACGATTGTGCAAAAAATAAAATGGCGGCAATAGGCGGCAAAAAAATGCATATAAGCATTAGCCATTTAAAAGACTATGCCGTTGCCTTTGCGGTAGTTTCAGCGTAAGAAAATGAAGATAGACCCTATAATGGATTTGCAAGCGTCTGCCGAGTTTGAAAAGCGGTATTTTGAAAATACCGCTGCCGATTCGCTTTCGGTTATAAGGAAAGTCGGCAAAAAAATTGCGAAGGATTTTTTTAAACAAACAGCCTGCAAACCCAAGCGCATTGCGCTTTTGCTGGGCAAGGGCAACAACGCCGCTGACGCCGTGGCGTTTGCATTAAGTGCCTGCAAAAAATTCCCAAAATGCAAAATCGACATAGCTTTGCTTTTTGACGAATCGAAACTTGGGGCAAATTTGCGCGTGTTGTTAGGCGAGCTTAAAAACGCCTTTGGGGCGGACTTTAAAAATTTGCAGCAAATGGCAAAGTTCGGCTACAGCATTGTAGTAGAGGGCATTGCAGCCATGCGCTTTAGCGGCGCGATTTCTCCCGAATTTTGCGGATATGTAAACGCCGCAAACAGTCTGCAAAGCGACTATAAAATTGCGGTAGACCTGCCTTTCGGCATAGGCGAAAAGCCAGCAAGTACCGCCTTTGTTGCCGACTATACATACGCAACAGGCATTGCAAAAAAGCCGCTTTTTTGCGATTTTAACGCGAAATATGTAGGGCGCATAAGATATGTAGACATAGGCTTTTTTGACGGCGAAAAAGAGAAGGCTAGCCAATATATCTACAACGCAAAGCAAAGCTTGCACTTCTTTAAAAAGTTAAGGCGCAGCGACACCGACAAGCGCAGCTACGGATTTTTAACTATAGTAGGCGGCTCGCGCGAATATAAGGGTGCCGTTTTGCTTAACGCAAAGGGCGCGCTAAAAAGCGGAATAGGGCTTTTGCGCGTGTGCGTGTCGGAAGGCTTGGATATTGCCTTTGCCGTTAACGAGCCCTCGGCTATGTGGACGCCTTGCCCCGTTTGCGAGAACGGCTTTTTGGCGTTGGAGGGCTTAAAAGACATTGCAAAATATGCGGGAAAATCTACCGCGCTTTTGCTGGGTTCGGGAGCTGGCAGAACTTTTGAAACAAGGGCTCTTTTTATTGAACTGATAAAGAACTTTAACTGCCCAATTGTTTTAGACGCCGACGCAATTTGCCCCGAATGTTTGCAGGCCTGCAAAGACGCAAACAGACACGTTTTAATTTGCCCGCACAACGGCGAATTTTTGCGTCTGGCAAAAGACAGTTCCGACCAAAGCCTAATGCAGGTAGCAAAACAGTATAACGCAACCGTTATGCTTAAGGGGCGTTTTGTTAGGGTTTGCGACGGCAAAAACATTGTCGTTAACACCGAGGGCACTCCCGCTCTGGCAAGAGGTTCTACGGGCGATATGCTAGCGGGCATTGCGGCGTCTTTGCTTGCAAATAAAGAATTTAACCTTTCGCTGCCCGAGGCTGCTTTGGCAGCATATTCCATTTTGGGCAAGGCGGCAAACAAGGCCGCAAAAAAATGCGGCGAAAACGCAATAATAGCCTCCGAAATTCTGCAATATATTAAAAGATGAACGATAGCGATTTTCAATATATGCGGTTGGCGGCAGTGCCCGAAGTGGGCGCGAAAATGGCGGCAAGGCTGCTGGAAAAATTCGGTTCGGTAGAGAATATTTTTTCGGCTTCTAAAAGCGAGCTTATGCAGGTCGAAAGAATGCGCCAAAAGTGTGCCGATAGCATTTTGGCAAGCGCAAATCTTATAGGCAAAACCTATCTGGAAAGAATGGCAAAATTAAAAATCGAATATGTTGGCGTTGAAAACGAAAAATATCCGCAAAGTTTGCGCTCTTTCGATTCAATGCCAGTTGGTCTATATGTTAGGGGCAATGCAGATATATTGAATATGCCGTGTATTGCCATTGTAGGTACGCGCTTTTGCTCGGTTTACGGGCAAATGTGCGCAAGGGCTTTTGCAAGAGATTTTGCAGAAGCCGGCTTTTGCGTTGTTAGCGGAATGGCGCGCGGAATAGATTCGTATGCCCATATGGGAGCTTTGGAGGCAAACGGCAAAACGATTGCTGTTTTGGGCAACGGCGTAGATGTTGTGTATCCGCCAGAAAATTCAAAATTATACGAAGACATTTCGCAAAAAGGCGCGGTGGTTTCGGAATTTAAATTGGGGCAAAGAGCCGACAGGGCGTCTTTCCCAATGCGAAACAGAATAGTTGCGGGTTTGTCGCTTGCGGTTGTTGTTATAGAATCGGGGCTAAAGGGAGGCAGTATGATTACCGCCTCGATAGCCGCCGAGCAGGGCAAAGACGTTTTTGCGGTTCCAGGCCGCATAGACAGCGAAAGCTCGGCGGGTTGCCACGCGCTTATAAAAGACGGGGCTTTGCTTGCAACAAGTGCCCGAGACGTTATAGAGCAACTTAGGTTTTGCGGCAGGGCAGCTATGCCAAAAAATGGTTGCGCAGTACAAGGCGAGTTGAATTTGCCGACGCCGAAAATTTCACAACTAAATTTAGACTCGCTTGGCAGCGACGAAAAATTTGTTTTTGAATTTTTTAAAGACGGGGCAAAACTTTCGGCAAATGAAATTTCGCTTAAATGCGAAATGCCGCCCGCAAAAATTGCGGTGTGCCTTTCTATGCTTGAAATTAAAAAGTTTTTAAAGCGCACCATCGGCGACAAATACGAGCGTATGTAGGCTTTTTATTCTGTGCATTTTGCGCGCGCTTAAGGCATCTTTTTGTTTGCAAAGAAATTTGCGTTATAGTAGTTTTTTTGCGAATGAAAATGAGATTTATTAGACTTGCGGTATTGGCTTTGGCGTTTGCGCTTTGCCAAGTTGTTTTTGCAAAAATATCCGAAACTGAAAAAACATTTTTAGTTTCGGGCAAAAACTATGTTGTAGAATTTAGCAAAGCCAACGGGTCTATAACAAAAATAGAAGCTTTGGGCAAAGACCTAGCTCTTGATTTTGGCGGCAATTTGTGGGCGGCAAAGTTTGCCGACAAAAGCCAAACGGTTTCTAAAAACGCCAAATTTTTTGGCAAAATAGAAGACGAAAGGCTAAGCTTAAGCTACCAAAGCGAAGAAATAGATGTTTTAGTTTTCGTAAAATACGGCGGCGATTTTATTGAAATTGAAAGCAAATATACGCCGAAAAAGGCAGACTTGCTGGAGTTTTCCATTCCGTCGCAATTTACGTTTAAGCCGCAAAATTTGGTATCGCTTTCGGCAGAGTTTAACTACCCGCGCAATTCGGGAGTTGTGTTTAACAAGAACTTTTTTATGCCCAAAAGTATGTCGAGCAAAAATATATTTTGGGTGCGCGGCAAAAACTACGGAATGGGCGTTTACAAAAAAATATTTGGCACTGCAATGAGTTGCTACGAGCCTTATAGGGAGCCAAGCCCCATAACATTGGGCAAAGACGCTTCAGAATGGCTTGGCGAAAAGCTTTCTAAAGAGCTTGTAAAAACCGATAAAATCCCCACAAGAACATTCGGCAAAAACTCTGCCGACATTGTAATTGCCAATTCTAAAAACGGCGTGTTTATAGGCGGCAAAAAGATAGGCGAAGGCGCAATTTTCAGAATAGGCGGCTGGTTTTTAAAAGACGAATCGCAGGTAAAATATATAAAGGCAATGGCGTTGCATTCGGCAAAGCTTTTGTCGAAAACAAAGCGCAACAAAATTTGCGTTATAGATTGCAATACAAACCAGTGGGAAACCCCGCGCCCTTCGGAATATGTTGCGGCTTTCGACAACGTAAAAAACTTTTGCGTTATAAGAAATGCAAACCAGCTGCAGCAGGCTTTGGAAGCCGACGATGTTGCCGCAATAATAAACCCCCTGCAGGAATGCTGTTTGCCGATGCCCGACGGCACGCTTATGGACTTGGTTGAACCCATAAGAGAGTTTGCCGAAAACGGCGGCTATTGGTTTGAAACTGGCGGTTTTAGTTTTATGCGCCAAATGGAGCCGAAAAAATACTTTTCGGTTAAAAACCGCGTTCCTTCGGCTATAGCCGATTTTTTGCATTTTAATATGCTAGGCAAAAACCTTGCGCTATATTCGGTGCAGCCCATAACTTGGCAGCCGTTTGAAGGCTTAAGCGACAAGGCAAAGATGTTTACGCCTTCGGAATTTTCCTTTGGCGGCGGCGAAAAGGGCGGCTATGTAGACAGGTGTTTTTTAGCCTATGTAAACAAGGGCGAAACTTTTAAAGCCCCATCTGTAAAAATACTTTTCGGCAAAAGCGAAATAGAAAGCGCAAAAAGTTTTTGCGCCGACAACAAGGTTCTAAAAACCCTAGACCAAAAAATGCCCAAGGCGTTTTTGGAAAAGTTCAAAAAATCGGTTATGATGAAAATAAACGATTCTAACGCAAAAGACGCTATGCAGACTGTGGCGGCCTTAGATTTTCCGATGGTAGTTCACGTTTCGGGTTATCTAAGGGGCGGCTTCGACAAACAGTATCCCGACCACTATCCGCCAAGGGCGTCGTACGGAACAAACGAAGAATATTTGGCGTTTATCGACTTTTGCAAATCTAAAGGGCATATGTATATGCCTTATACCAACAACACCTGGTGGTGCGACTCTCCCAAAGGACCAACCTTCGAGGCAAAGGGGCGCGGCGCGCTTTCGCTAGACGAAAACGGAAAGGAAATTTTTGAAAAATACGGAAGCGCCGAAGGCTGGACAACCTGTATGTGGCATAAAGACGTAAGAGACGCCAACGACAAACTTCTTAAAGAATCTTTGGTAGACTATAAAAGCGACATAGTGTTCCAAGACCAAAGCGGGGCAAGGGCTTTTAGGTACGACTACAACAAGGCGTCTCCAAGCCCAAGTGCATATTCCGAGGGCTTTGTCTCTACCGTAATGCGCGATTCCAAAAAGGCGTATTTGTCTACCGAAGACGGTTGGTGGGGCATTTGCGACGGCGAAATTCAGTTTTGCGGAATGTCGTTTTCGTTTATGCAGCAGGGCAAATGGTATAAGTGCATTTGGGACACTTTCCCCAAAGACAGCTTTACATTGGGCAACCTAACGGGGGCGTTTTTTCACGACAAAGTTTCGCTTACCCACCACGATTTGGGAACCGATGTAAACACTCCGCGCAAGCTTGCATATACTATTGCCTACGGCTATTCTATGGTAAACCAGTTATATATTAGGCAGATAAACTTTGCCCATTTAATTGAGTGGAGGCGTTGGACAGCGCAGCTTCAAATGTCTCTTTTGTCGAAACTAATAGGCAAGCCGATGCATGGCTTTGCGCATAAATGGACAAATCCAGATTTAGACGGCGACGATTCTGCCACAATATTCTCGCAATATGGCGATATAAAAACTGCGGCAGCCATTGGCGACACAACGCTAAAAATAGGCAATTACACAATTGCAAACGACGGCTTTTTTGCAAAGGGCAAAAACGTTGAATGCGCATTTAACCTTGTTAAACTCGGCAATGTAAATGCCGAAAAACCTTCCAGCTACATAATAGAAAATTGCGGCAAAGAGCTTAAGTTTTATTTCTTTGCAAAGCCGAACGAAAAGGTTTTATTTGCCGTGCCAAAAAAGGCCGTTGCCGTAAAATTGCAAGATGGCAGAGAGTTGCCTATAGAAAGCTTCGGCAATGCGGGCGTTATAACCGCGCCCGAGTCCGACGCAAATTGCCATACGCTATTTAAGGGCAGCTTTATCTTTTAAAATATAATGCGTAAAATGAAATTTGTAGCGTTTTTCTTGTTCCCATTTTTTTTGCTTTGCCAAGTTGTTTTTGCAAAAATATCCGAAAGCGAAAAGGCGTTTTTAGTTTCGGGCAAAAATTATGTTGTAGAATTTAGCAAAGCCAACGGGTCTATAACAAAAATAGAAGCTTTGGGCAAAGACCTAGCTCTTGATTTTAGCGGCAATTTGTGGACGGCAAAGTTTGCCGACAAAAGCCAAGCGGTTTCTAAAAACGCCAAATTTTTTGGCGAAATAGAAGACGAAAGGCTAAGCTTAAGCTACCAAAGCGAAGAAATAGATGTTTTAGTCTTCGTAAAAGACGGCGGCGACTTTATTGAAATTGAAAGCAAATACACACCCAAAAAGGCGGACTTGGTGGGGTTTTCCATTCCGTCGCAATTTACGTTTAAGCCCGAAAATTTGGTGTCGCTTTCGGCGCAGACAAATTACCCGCGCAATTCCGGTTTTGTGTTTAACAAAAACTTTTTTATGCCAAAATCGCCCGATTCAAAAAATTTGTTTTGGATTAAAGGCAAAAGTTTCGGGCAAAAAATATATAGGCAAATTTTTGAAAGCCCCATGCGCTTTTGCGAGAAAAAGCCAAGCCCCATAACCTTGGGCGAAGACGCCACTGAATGGCTTGGCGAAAAGCTTTGCAAAGAGCTTGTAAAAACCGAGAAAATTCCGGCAAGAACATTCGGCAAAAATTCCTCCGACATTGTAATTGCAAACTCCAAAAACGGCGTGTTTATAGGCGGCAAAAAGTTTGGCTTGGGTGCGGTTTTCAGAATAGGCGGCTACTTTTTAAACGGAGAATCGCAAGTAAAATATGTAAAAGCAATGGCTTTGCATGCGGCGGAACTTGCGGCGAAAAACAACCGCAACAAAATTTGCGTTATAGCCCCCAACACAAACCAAAATCCAATCCCAGCCCCGTTGGAATATGCCGAAAGTTTCGGCAAAAACGGCAATGTTTGCATTATAAGAACTCCGCAGGAATTGCTTAATGCCCTTAGTGCCGACAATGTGGCGGCAATTATAAACCCGTTGCAGGATTTTTGCATGCCTATGCCGAACGCTTCTATTGCGGAACTTGCAGAGCCTATAAGAGACTTTGCCGAAAACGGCGGCTATTGGTTTGAAACGGGCGGCGAAAGCTTTTCGCGCCAAATGGTTCCAAAAAAATACTATTCGGTTCAAGCGCGAGTTCCCTCTAGCATAGCAGATTTTATACATTTTAATATAAAGAATGTTCCCATTGCGTTATATTCGGCACAGCCCATAACTTGGCAGCCATTCGAAGGCTTAAGCGACAAGGCAAAAATGTTTACGCCTTCGGAATTTTCCTTTGGCGGCGGCGAAATGGGCGGCTATGTAGACAGGTGTTTTTTAGCCTATGTAAACAAGGGCGAAAGCTTTAAAGCCCCATCGGTGAAAATACTTTTCGGAAAAAGCGAAATAGAAAGCGCAAAAAGTTTTTGCGCCGACAACAATGTTTTAAAAACTCTAGAGCAAAAATTGCCAAAGGCGTTTCTTGAAAAGTTAAAGAAAGCCACTTTTACAAAAATTAGCGATTCCAACGTAAAGGCGGCAACAAATACGGTGTCTATTATGGACTACCCCGCGCTAATACACACTACCGCACACCTTAGGGCGGGGTTAGACGGGTTGTATCCCGATTTATATCCGCCAAGGGCGTCGTATGGCACAAACGAAGAATATTTGGCGTTTATCGACTTTTGCAAAGCCAAAGGGCATTTATATATGCCGTATACAAATACAACTTGGTGGTGCGATTTCCCGCGTGGGCCAACTTTTGCCGCCAAAGGCGAAGCTGCATTGGCACTAGATGCAAACGGCAAAAAATATTTTGAAAGCTACGGGCACGCAAAGGGGTGGACAACCTGTATGTGGCATAAAAACGTAAGAGACGCCAACAAAAATATGATAAAGCTTGCAGCCCAAGACTATAATAGCGATATGGTTTTTCAGGATCAGTGCGGCTCAAGGTCGTTTAAGTACGACTATAACAAGGCCGCCCCTAGCCCCAGCGCGTATCCCGACGGAATATTGTCTACCGTAATAGAGGATTCTAAAAAGGCATATTTGTCTACCGAAGACGGTTGGTGGGCACTTTGCGACAGCGAAATCCAATTTTGCGGATTTTCGTTTTCGTTTATGCATTCGGGGGCGTGGTATAAAAACGCGTGGGACGCATTCCCCAAAGACGGTTTTAATTTGGGCAATATGGCAGGTGCGTTTTTTCACGACAAAGTGGTGCTTACTCATCATAATTTGGGAATGGACGTAGAAAACCCCGTAAAGCTTGCGTATACCGTTGCCTACGGATTTTCTATGATAAACCACTTAAACGCCAAATTTGCAAAAATCCCGCAAATGGTGCAATGGCGGCGTTGGACGGCGCAAATTCAAATTTCGCTTTTGTCTAAACTAGTGGGCAAGCCAATGCAAAACTTTGAGCACAAATGGGCAAACGCCGATTTGGACGGCGACGATTCCGCCACAATATTTTCGCAGTATGGCGATATAAAAATTGCGGCAGCAATTGGCAACGCAACGCTTAAAACAGACGGCAACACGGTTGCAAACAACGGCTTTTTTGCAAAGGGTAAAAACGTAGAATGCGCCTTTAACCTTGTTAAAATCGGCAATATAAAAGCCGAAACGCCTTCTAACTACATAATAGAAAATTGCGGCAAAGAGGTTAAGTTTTATTTCTTTGCAAAGCCGAACGAAAAGGTTTTGTTTAATTTGCCTAAAAATGCAGTTGCAGTTAGGTTGGAAAATGGTAGTATATTGCCAATAAAGGTTTTCGGAAGTGTTGGAACAGTAATTGCGCCCAAAGCGAAAAACAACTACCAAACTTTGTTTAAGGGGGCCTTTATTTTCTGACAAAACAAAAGGGGGATAAATTATGAAAAAGTTTTTGTTTGCCGCGTTTTTTTGTTTTAGTTCGCTTTTACTGTTCGCCGACCAGCAGGGCGGGGCGACCGATATTTATGGCGATATTCCCGACTACGGCGAATTTTACCTTAGCCCCGACTATGTTGCAAAGGCCCCCAACGGTACGCTTTGCATAACTTGCAGAACGGGCAAGGGCATAATGTTTTTTAAAGACGGCAAAATTGCGGGCAAAGTAAAACTTTCGGGCTATACTGGCGACTGTGTGTTTTCGCCCGATTCTAAAAAACTGTATGTTTTAATAAACGCTCCTTTGGGCAAATGCGCGGTTGTAGACGTGCAAACCGCCAAAGTAGAGCGCGAATTTTTTGTGGGGCATATGCCCAAAGCCATAGCAATTTCGCCAGACGCAAAATTTTTGTATGTGTCGCGGCAATTTACAAACGAGATATTGAAGTTTAACCTGAAAACCCTAAAGGCCGAAGGCAATGCAATGGCGGTACGAGACCCCTTTTCGATGCTCGTTTTAAACGATACGATTTTTGTGCTAAACCAAATACCAATGGCAAAAGACGCTTCGAAAGAGGCAAACATTGCACTTAGCCTTTCGGTTATAGATGCCCCAAAAATGCAGAATATAAAAAACATATCCTTGCCTGCAGGCTCTATAAACGGCAAGTATGTTTGCGCTTCGCCCGACGGCAAATATCTTTTTTGCTCGCACGTTATAGGCCGCTTTAATGTGCCTACAACGCAGGTAGAAAAAGGGTGGGTTGGCACAAACGCGGTTTCGGTTATAGACGCCCAAAAAAAGGAATTTATGTTTGCATTTTTGTTGGACGACGCCGACAAGGGTTTTGCAAACCCATATGCGCTTAAGGTTTCGCCAGACGGCAAAACCTTGTATGCACTTTCGGCGGGCAATCACGAATTGGCGGCGGTTGATATTGCAGGCATTTTAAAAAAATATGCGGCGTACGCGAAAAATCCTAAAGGCAAAATTGCCCCGCAAAACGATTTGTCGTTTGCCGACGGCTTAAAAAAGCGTATTACCCTAAAAGGCTTTGGCCCGCGCCATATGGATTTCGACGAAAAGGGAAACCTTATTGTGGCAATGTATTATTCGGACACTCTAAACAAAGTTTCCATTCCCGAAATGAAAGTCGAAAAAATTTCGATTGGCGGCAACGAGAAAATGAACGATGTGCGCCGTGGCGATTTGTATTTTCACGATGCTTCGCTGTGTTTCCAAAACTGGCTTTCGTGCGTAACGTGCCACACTCAGGTGCGCTCCGACGGCCTTAATTGGGACTTGCTTAACGACGGCATAGGCAACCCGAAGCAGTCTAAATCTATGCTATATTCGCATTTTACGCCGCCTTCCATGATAACGGGCATACGCAAAGACGCTTTTATTGCGGTTAGAAAGGGCATAAGATACATACAGTTTGCCTCGCGTCCGGAAAAAGACGCCGTTTGCATAGATAAATATTTGTCGTCTTTAAGGGAAATTCCAAGCCCCTATTTGTACGACGAAAAATATTTACAGCGCATAGAAAACGGAGCCGCCTATTTTGAAATGGCAAAGTGCAATATGTGTCATACGGGCGAATATTATACCGATATGAAAATGCACAATGTAAAAACCGGAACAGGCCTTTACGAAAATGCAAAGTTCGACACGCCAACATTGCGCGAAGTTTGGAGAACGGCTCCCTATTTATACAACGGCAAAGCTCCAACCATATTCGATATGCTAAAGCAAAACAAAGACAACGCCCACGGCGAAACTTCGCAACTTAGCGACAGCGAATTGCGCGACTTGGAAATTTTTGTGCTAAGCTTGTAGGCGATTTTTTATAACGCAAAAAAAGCTTCCAAACAAAGTATGCTTGGAAGCTTTTTTGTTTTTGCTATGCGCAAATGCTATTTGTTAAAGTAGCGTTTTAGCAGGCCCGAGAACGCGCAGCCGTGGCGTGCTTCGTCTTTGCACATTTCGTGAACGGTGTCGTGAATTGCATCGTAGCCGAGCTGTTTTGCGCGCTTTGCAATTGCCAATTTGCCTTCGGTTGCGCCTCTTTCGGCTTCTACCCTTGCAATAAGGTTCGTCTTTGTGCAGGGCACTACAACTTCGCCCAACAATTCGGCAAACTTTGCGGCGTGTTCTGCTTCTTCAAAAGCAATGCGCTTGTAGGCTTCGGCAACTTCGGGGTAGCCTTCTCTGTCGGCTTGGCGGCTCATTGCCAAATACATTCCAACTTCTGTGCATTCGCCCGTAAAGTTCGCCCTAAGGCCTTCCAAAACTTCGGGGTCTACATCTTTGGCAACGCCAATGCGGTGTTCGTCGGCCCAGGCGGGCTTTTCGTCGGAAACTTCCCTTTCTATAAACTTTGCCTTGGGTGCTTTGCACTGGGGGCAAAAATCGGGAACGTTGTTTGGGTCCATAACATAGCCGCAAACGGGGCATACTATCTGTTTCATAATCTTCGTCTTTCCTTTTCTAATTGTTAATGATTCATATTAACTAGATTCTTATTCTACAGATTTTTTTAAAATATCAAGACTTTTCGGAGATTTTTTTTCGGTAAATCCGAATACCCCGAAAATATCCAGTTTGTCCCAAAACGATTTTGCTTTAAATTCGTACATTGTTGCCGAAACGTATTCTTGCCCCTTCTTTAGCACGGTGCTGGGAAAATTCTTGCGGTTTGGCGAATCGGGGAAGTGCTGGGTTTCCAGCGCAAGTCCGCAGCGGTAGTTTATTGCACGGCCTTTTGCATCTTTAATTTTGCCGTCTAAAAAGTTGCCCGAGTAGAACTGCAGCCCCGGCTCTGTTGTATATATGTTCATAATTCTGCCGCTTTGCGGGTCGCTTAGGGCGGCCGCAAACTGCATATCGCCTGTTTGACCTTTGCTTAAAACAAAGTTGTGATCGTAGCCGCCGCCAAGGGCAAGCTGCTCGTCGTTTTGCATTATATCTTTGCCTATTTCCTTTGCGGTTCTAAAATCGAAGGCAGTGTTTTCTACTCCTTTAAAGGCTCCTGTGGGAATCAAATTTTTGTCTACGGGGGTTATAAAGTCGGCATCTATTTGCAGTGTGTGTTTGGTTATGGGTTGTAATTTGCCTGTAAGGTTAAAGTAGGTGTGCTGCGTAAGGTTGCAAACGGTGTCGGCGTCGCTTTTTGCGCTGTATATAAAAACAAGCTGGTTTTTGTCGGTTAGAACATATTTAACCGAAACTGCCAAGTTGCCGGGGAAACCCTCCTCGCCGTCGGGCGAAATTCTTGTAAAGACAAGGGCAATGTAGTTTTTGCCGCGTTCGGAATCTACCTTGTAGATTTTGTCGTTAAAGCCGCTTACGCCGCCGTGCAGGCACTTGCCGTTTTCGTTTGCGCCCAGTTTATAGGTTTTGCCGTTTAGCTCGAATTTGGCGTTTGCAATTCTGTTGCCGTAGCGGCCAATAAATGCGCCGAAATATGTTGTGGAATTTTCGTATTCTGCAACGGTTTTAAAGTTTGGCGTTATGTTTTCTATATTTCCGCTGCTGTCGGGCACGTTAATTTCGGTAATAACGCCGCCGTAGTTTAGCGCCGAAACCGACATGTCGGAGTTGCTTATGGTATATTCAATAACATCTTTGCCGTCTTTGGTTTTGCCGAAGGGTTTTGATGTAATGTTAAATTCGGCGCACAAGGTGCCTATTGCAAAGAATGCCGTTAGGGTAAATAAGAATGTTTTCATGTGGGATATTTTTCCCCGACATTTTGCCTTTGTAAAGGAGATTTGTTCTTTGCGCGTTTTGCTTCTTTTAGTGGTATGGCGGCAAAATTGGCGAATTTGCAAAGTATATAAGGGCAAGCATTGCAGAGAGCATAAGAGCAAGCCCCGCATAGTTTATGTCGTCTTTTTTGCCTATAAATTTGTCGAACAGCACAATCCAAAGGGGGCTTGTAAGGCAAACCGCATTTATATAGGCGGGGTTTGGGCAATATAGCGAAGATGCATTGCCGCACAAAATTGTAATTGCGCTTGCCAGAGCCATAAGTACGCCAGCCGACAAAATTGTCTTTGTATTTTTACCTGCCTTTTTCTTTATAAATCTAAACCACGCAATGTTTACTACTCCGCTAAGGAAAATAGAAACCGTGCAATAGTAGGTCATTGCGGTAACGAAATTTTCGCCAAGCATAATTTCCTTTCGGCATATCATCATTACCGAAAGCAGGAAAACGGCGGGCATTGTAAATTTAAGTTGCTCGAGCCGCAAATTTGCAAAGCTGTTTTTTATTGTAATAAAAAAGCCCAATGCAATAAAAATTACGGAACCTATTATGCCGCAAAGAATTAAAGGATTGTGTATAAGGGCTAAAAACCTGTTTAAGTCTACAACCCACCAAAAAACCATACCCAGCGCAACCGAAAGCACCATTATTATAGAAGTGGAACTTGCCCCGTATTTTGCGGAAGCCGCATACAGTTTTTCATTATATACAGTGCTTATTGCCCCTTCCAATGCTATCAATGCCCAAAAGCCCGCGCTTTTTGGAATTTCGCAAAAAAACAGCAAAGGGAAATATATAATGCCAACCCCTATGCCCCTTAGACCCGACATAAGGTGCCCGTTTAGCTTAAAATGCTGGCTTATAAGCATTGTAAGGGCGTTGAAAAATGCAAAAGCTATAGCCAATAAAAACCATTCCATAATATTTATGGCATCGTACTTTTTTGCCTTGGCTATATTTTTTGAAAAATGCGGCAAGTTTTTTTCTTCAAAATTGTACTTGCAAGCTAATTTGTATGCTACAAAATTGTCTTTCAAATAAAACTCTATTAGCGCAAAGATAATTTTTAGCGCAAAAAAGGATATTTATGAATATAAGAAATGAGGCGATTGCCAAAATAGCCGAAAGGCTTCCCGAAAAGGATTGCGTTTCGAAAAACTATAGCATTGTAGAGGAATTCGGTTGCGACGTTTTCGGCAAAAAGGCCATGGAAGAATACCTTCCGCGTCCTGTATACAGAAAGCTGCTTGAAACTATAAACAACAAGATGGCTTTGGACTCGTCCATTGCCGACTCGGTTGCCCATGCAATGAAATCGTGGGCTATAGAAAGGGGAGCAACCCACTATACGCACTGGTTTTTGCCCCTTACGGGTTCTACCGCCGAAAAGCACGACTCGTTTTTGGAATTCGACAAACTTGGCAATGTAATTACAAGATTTTCGGGTAAGAACCTTATTATGGGCGAGCCCGACGCATCGAGTTTTCCATCGGGCGGGCTTAGGTCCACATTTGAAGCCCGCGGCTATACTGCGTGGGACCCAACCAGCCCCGCCTTTATTAAGCGCAGAGGCGACGTTGCTACCTTGTGCATACCAACCGCTTTTTGCTCGTATACGGGCGAAGTTCTCGACAAAAAAACGCCGCTTTTGCGTTCGATGCAGGTTTTGGGCTTTCAGGCAAAGCGTTTGGCGAAATGCTTCGGCATAGAAAACGCCGAGCCTTCGGTAACTCTTGGCGCAGAACAAGAATATTTCCTTATAGACAAAGCCCTTTACGTTCAACGCCCCGACCTAATGCAAACGGGCAGAACGCTTTTTGGCGCGCCTCCGCAAAAACACCAGCAGCTAGACGACCACTATTTCGGCACAATTAAGCCCAGAATTTTGGCGTTTATGAGCGATGTAGACAAAGAGCTGTGGCGAATGGGCATTCCCTCTAAAACGCGACACAACGAAGTTGCCCCTGCGCAGTTTGAAGTTGCCCCCATTTTTGAAGAGCTTAATTTGGCCGTAGACCACAATATGCTTGTTATGGACGCCCTGCGCCAGATTGCCGACAAGCACGGTTTTGCGTGCCTGCTTCACGAAAAGCCCTTTGCAAGCGTAAACGGTTCGGGCAAGCACAACAACTGGTCTATTTCGGTTGGCGATGTAAACCTTTTAAACCCAGGCAGCGACCCTCACCAAAATGCGATATTCCTTACAACGCTTTGCGCGGTAATTCAGGCTGTAGACAGGCATAGCGACCTGCTTAGGGCTTCTACCGCAGGCGCGGGCAACGACCACCGCTTGGGCGCAAACGAAGCACCGCCTTCGATAATTTCGATATTCTTGGGCGAACAGCTTACCGACATTGTGCGCCAGCTTGAAAAGGGCGACGCAAAAACAAGCAAAAAGTCGAACGTGCTGAAAATCGGCGTAGACACATTGCCCACTTTGCCGTGCGATGCAACCGACCGAAACAGAACAAGCCCATTTGCCTTTACCGGCAACAAGTTCGAATTTAGGGCGGCGGGTTCTTCGCAAAGCTGCGCGGGCCCCAACATTATATTGAACACCGCCGTTGCCGAAGCTTTCGACGAAATTGCAACAAAGCTTGAAAACGCAAAGGGCAAGAATTTTCACGAAACATTGCAGGGCGTTTTAAGCGATATAATTAAAAAGCACAAAAGAATTATATTTAACGGCAATAACTACAATGCCGAATGGGTAAAAGAGGCCCAAAAGAGGGGCTTGCCAAATTTGAGAACCACGCCCGAAGCCCTAAAACCCTATACCGACGAAAAGAACATTGCAATGTTCGAAAAATATAAGGTGTTTAACAGGGCAGAGCTTGTTTCGAGATACGAAGTGTTCTTGGAAGAATACGAAAGAAAGATAGAAATTGAGGCGGGGCTAACCCTTAAGCTTGCAAGAACGCACATAATACCCGCAATAAGCGAGTATGTTGCAAACTTAAACGGGGCGTTAAAAGCGCAGCGCGAGCTTGGTCTAAAAAAGACAAAGCTTGAAGCCTTTGTTTTGCGAATGGCAACTTTGCTAGACGAAACAATAGCATCGGCCGACGAGCTTGAAGAATTGTTGCACAATTCGGCGGCACATTCGGCTTTGCTTGAATCTATGGCAAAAGTGCGCAAGAATGCCGATACCGCCGAAATTTTGGTAGACAGCGAAGTTTGGCCTTTGCCCAAATATTGCGAAATGTTGTTTATCTACTAAAGCGACACTAGGCATTTTTATTCGTACAATATTTAATTTTTTTTAGGGTCGACGCATTTGGTGCGCCGGCCTTTTTTGTTAATGTGTGTCTCTAATATTGTTTTGACAATAATTTTAATATGCAAAAAATTTCATCAAAGATGTATATGAAAAAGATTTTTACGATTGGTTTTGCACTTTTTGCAGCGGCGTTGTTCGCCGCAAATTCGGTAGACGAAAAATACGCCATAGCCACGGCTTCTGAGCAAAAAATTGCCGAAAGCGGTTGGCTAGACAACATTGCAAAACACCCGCGCTTGCTTATGACCATAGCAGACGAAGCCGTCATAAAAGAGGGCTTAAAAAGCAATGCATTGTTAAAGGCATACCACAACACTCTTATAGACAAGGCAAACGAGCTTGCAAGTGTCGAGCCGCCCGCAGCCAAAATGGTGGTATACAGGCTTGCAACCTGCTACGAATACAGGTGGTCTATACCCACTCTTGCATATGCCTACAGGATTACAAAAGACAAAAAATATTTGCAGGCAGCCGAAAAATATATGCTAAAGGCCGCCTCTTTTAAGACTTGGAACCCCGGACATTTTTTGGACGTTTCGGCGATGACAACGGGCATTGCAATTGGCTACGATTGGCTTTACTACGACCTGCCCGAATCTACTTTGGCTATTGTAGAAAAGGCAATTTACGAAAAAGCCCTTATAATTACATACGACAAAAAACACCCCGAATATTGGTGGAGATGGCTTAGCATTCACAATAATTGGAATCAGGTTTGCAATGCCGGCATTTTTATGGGCGGTCTTGCGCTGTTCGACAAATACCCCGAGCTTTCGAAAAAAATAATTTTGCGCTGTTTGGATATGAACGCAAAGTCGTTTGATTTGTACAAGCCCGACGGAGCGTATCCCGAAGCCGCAGGCTATTGGGAGTTTGGCACGGGCTACGAAGTTCTGCTAATGCAGTCGGCAAAGACGGCGTATGGCTCGCTTTTGGGTATGGAAAAACACGGCGAAATTTTTGCCTCGGCAAAATTTATGCAGTTTTCGACGGGCTGCAGTATGCTTGCCTTTAATTACGGCGACTGCTACGACAGCGTGTTGAAAGCCCCGCAGCTTCCGCAATTTTGGTTTGCCGACAGCCTAAAAGACAACACGCTTTTATATCAATACAAAGACTATTTTAACGATATTCAAAGCGGAAAGATTAAGCCCAAGTTTAACCTTAATTTGCCGATGCTTATGAAAAGCATTGCCAATATAGATTGCAAAAACCTTATGCAGCCCAAGCAAAAAAACTATTTTGCAAAAGGCAAACAACACATTTTTATGGGCAGAACCAACTGGGAAAAAGGCAAGGGCATTTACTTGGCGGCAAAAGGCGGAAAGGCGTCGAACTCGCACGGGCATATGGACGTTGGCTCGTTTGTATTGGATTTCGACAGCAACCGCTTTGTATGCGATCCGAACATTGTAGGCTATGCCGAGTTGGAAAGCAGAGGGGTAAAAAAGCTTTTCTTTTTGACGCAAGACAGCGAAAGATGGTCTCTTTTGTGCTACAAAGATACTTCGCACAGCTCGTTTTACATAAAGGGTGTTCAGCCCAATGTAGACGGCTTTGGGACAATGGTGGAAAAATTCGACAGCTCCGAAAAAAGCGGCGCAAAGTTCGACTTGTCGGAATTGTATAATGCAAAATTAAAGAATGCCGCCAGAAGCGTATATATTAAAAACGAAAGAAAAGTTGAAGTTTTAGACGAATTTGAAACTTTGGCAGACGAAGTTGAATATGTATTTAACATACCCACTCAGGCAAAGGTTAAAATAGTTTCGAACTCGCTAATAGAGCTAAGTTTTGGCAACGAAAAAGTCTTTGCAAAAATTAAAAGCAATTTGCCGCATAGTGCCGAAATTTTTGAAAACAAAATTACAAACAAAAAAGATTTACCGCTTAAAGGGTATTCGTTTTGCGGCTTTGCAGTTAAAGTAAAGCCAAACACTAAGGCAAAAGTTTTGGTGCAGTTTTATAAAGACAAAGGCTTTTTTAAAAATCTTTTAAGCGAATATTGGTATTGATTTTTTAGCAAATGCAAAAAGGGCGCAACGTAGTAAATTGCGCCTTTTTTTGTGAAATTTTTAGCGCAGTTTTTTGCGCATAATATAGTCGTTCATATAAAAGCCGCCGCCTATGTTAAAGTCGCCGCTTTCGGCAATGTGCATACCCATTTTTTTGTAGAATTCCAATGCCTTGTTGTTGCGGTTTACGTTTAACTCCATAACGCATTCGCCGCTGCATTGGCTTAGGGCGTAGCTTTGCGCCTTTTCAAAAAGAATTTTGCCAAAGCCTTTGCCGCGGCATTCTTTTAATAGATATATTTTTTGCAGATAAAAAAGATGTTCGCCTTGCTTTTCTACCGAGACATAGCCGCAGGGCTTTTCGCCGTCGAAAGCTATAAAGAAAACGTGTCCGTTTTGCATCTGTTCGGTAAGAGATTTTTCGGAATACATCATATCTAGCATATAAGCCGTTTGTTCGGGCGTTAATATGTTTAGGTATGCGTCGGTAAAGGCGGGGTAGGCAACGCTTTGTATTGTTTTTATGTCGGCAACAGTTGCGGTTTTAAATGTAAGCATTTTTTATTTTTCGAAAATTTTTGGGCTTAATTTCGATGGGTTGACTTTGGCTGATTCGGGAATACTTTCGGGCTTATGCCAGTCCATATTTTCGCCGAATATCCAAAGCTCGCCGCGCACTATAAGGTTTTGCGTGGCCTCGTCGTACCAAACTTGGCAGTTGTATATTTTGCCCGAATCGGGGTCTATTATGTGTCCATTCGAATATTTTTTGCCGTCGAATTTTAAGCCCCAAATCATATCAAAATCGCACATTTTAGGATTGCCCTTTATGCCTTTTGCCCTCTGCGTGCAGTTGGCTATTGTGTCGGTAAGCTTGCCCGAATCGTCGTAAACGGCAACCATTCTATAATAGTAAACGCCGTCTTTTTTGTAGCCTATAACAATGGCGTCGGGCTTTTTTGTGTCGGGGTCGGGAATTGTCCAATAGCCTGTTATGTTGTCGGTTGTGGTAGTTTTTGCTATATTTTGTGCGGCAGGGGCGTTTGCTTGTTTTGTAGCGTTGCACGAAGCCGTAAGCACTGCAAATATTGCCGCAATAAAAATTTGTAGAATACGAATCATAACAAATGAGATATTAGCCCCCTTGGTGGGTGTTTGGTCAAACATAAAACAAACCTAATTTTGCCATAGATAATAACGGCATAAAAAAATAATTTCAAAAAATTTATTTTTTGTATTGACTAAATAAAACGAATATGGAGAATGGGCAACTTTAATTGAGAGAACGGTTAGGTAGCTCAGTCGGTAGAGCGGAGGACTGAAAATCCTTGTGTCGGCGGTTCGATTCCGCCCCTGACCACCATCTCGGTTTTAGCCGCAGGCATAATTTTATGTTTGCGGTTTTTTTGTGTCCGTGATTTTATGGGTGCTTAATATATGCCTTCCTATAATTTCGACAAAGATTTAATGAATACCAGTTTGGTTTTGACTATTTGCGCAGATTCGCACAAATATGCCGAAAGCGCGGCGCAAGCCGCATTCTTTTTGGCCGAGCGCATAGAAGAGCAAATTAGTATGTATAAGGCAGGCTCCGATATTTACGCGATAAACAACGCAAAAGTTGGCGACTATGTTAGGTTGGGCGAATATTCCACCGAATGCCTCGCGCTTTCGGGGCAAGTATACGAAAAAACTTTGGGGGCAGTAGATGTTTGTATGGGGCAATTTTTTACAAACGCAAAAAACCAGACGAAATACGCGAAACCTTCCAGAATTACCCTTAAGATAGACGACTATAATTTTATTGCCCAAAAAACAAGCGAGGGCTGTTTGGATTTTGGCGCGGTGGGCAAAGGCTATGCGGTAGATAAAATTGCAGAACTTTTAAAAGACGAGTGGTCTATAGAAAACGCGCTTATAGATTTTGGCTCTAGCACAATGCTGGCAATAGGGGCTTGCGAAGGGTTGGACGGCTGGAAAGTTCTTTTAAACAGCGAAGACAAAAACTTTGTTTTAAAAGACGGCCAAGCTTTGGCGGGTTCGGGAATTAGGGTGCAAGGGCACCATATTATAGACCCCTTGGCGGGTTGTGCTCCGAAAAAAGACGCCGAATTTATATATGCAGTGGCTTCTTCGGGCTTTTTGGCCGATGCATTTTCTACCGCATTTATGATTTTAGACGATTCGGATATAGACTATGTTTGCAAGGCAAATGCGGTAAAATGCATAAAAGTTTAAATTTCGCTTGACAATACGGTCTAAAAAATAAGACAATAACTGCCGATTTAACAAAGCTTTAACAACACTTTTATCAACAAATTTCATAATAACAATAACCTTAAAGGGAATTATCGAATGAAAAAAATAGCAATGTATATGGCCGTATTAGGCTTGGCGGCGTCCGCAAATGCGGCTCCTCTCGTAACTATCGGCGATGAAGTAGACGTCTTTTTCAAAGGCGCAGTAATCGGCAAGTGGGATAGCAACGTATATCTCGGCACAGGTGCTGCAAGCAGCCCCAAGGTAGACGACTATATTTTGACTGTTCGCTTGGGTGCCGAATTAGACTACGGCAAGAACAGCAAGGTTAAGGCTAACATAAAGTTCTTTGAAGACATCAACCGCTATTCGAATTTGTCGCACTTGAACAACGAGTTGGCAAACGTAATCGCAAAAGTTAGCTATGTAGACGAACGCTACCGTGGCGATGCAGACTTCTCGTACAGTCAGTTGCAACAAAACAACTCTACCATGTTGGGCGCGGGTGGAAATCCTGGCGACCAGGTTCGCTACGATACCTACAATGCCGGCTTAATGAACACCTACTTGTTCACCGACAAAATTACCGGCGAATTGTCCATCAGGTACTATCGTCAGCACTTCCTTGAATACTCTAACATCTATTCCGACAACAACTGCATTTCCGTTCCCTTGAACATTCTCTATCAGGTAACCGAAAAGATCAATGCAGGTCTTTCCTACCAATATCGTAGAACAACATTTTCGGGTGGCGATCCTTGGTCGGCTATGTATGGCGACGCTCGTGACGACCACTTTATCGGTGTAAACGTTCGCGGCGAAATCTTTGAAAAGTTGATAGGTTCCCTATACTTTGGCGCAACTCACCGCCAGTTGGACAATGCTGTTATTGCCGACAATTCGAGCGACTGGAACTTTACAATGAATGCCAACTTGGCATATCAGGCAACCGAAAAGTTGGTAGCAACTCTCGACTTCTACAGAGACTACAACAGCGGTGCATCTCGTCAGAACATTGTAAACACAGGTGTTGTTTTGGGTTCTCGCTACGCAATAACCGAATTTGTTTCGGCAAATGCTTCGTTAAGATACGAAAACTCGAAGTATGAATCGTATGGCGATCGTACAGACGACGAATATTCTCTAAGCATGGGCTTGACATACACTCCCTGCAAATACATCACAGTTGGCGCAAACTACAGCTACTATATGAACTCTTCTTCGGTAGCGGCAGCAACATACAACCGCCACTTGGTATCGTTGGACGTTTCGGTTAAATACTAATTTAAAAGAAACACTTCGCAAAAAAGCCCGATTGAAAAATCGGGCTTTTTTGTTGCCTATATGAATGCGTGGATTTTTGGCGTGCATTGTTTTTCTTAGGGGGGTATTGTACGTTTAGTTTATAGACTTTCTTAGGGGGAGGTATACGGTATGATGGGTAGGGGTTCTGCTATATGTTAGTAGGTTGTTTGTTTTTTTTAGGTCGTGTGCTTGTTGTGTAATGTTTTTTTTGAAATTTTAGGAAAGATTGTTTTTTTATAGCGAGTGTTTTTGTGCGTTTGTAGCATTTTGTTTTTATGTTTAATTTGTGCTTTGTATGGTGCATTTATTTTGTGAGTTTTGTTGTAAGACAATGTATGGCAGATATTAACCATTAAAACGCAGGCATTTTTAGTCTTACAAATTTTGGCTTTGCATTTGCTGTTTTTAATTATTAGTTTTAAGCGCAAATGAAGATTATCTATACATTGTTTCTTTTTGTAAGTGCGGTATGTTTTGCCGGCAATATAGAGCGTGTGCTTTTCGATGACTTCGAAAACTATAAAACGTCGAAATTGTTTGCGTGTGCCGATTTTGCAAACGCTAAAAAGGAGAAAGTTGGCGGCAAAAACGCTATAGAGGGTTCCGCTTCGCTTAGGCTAAACACGCTTGGGCAAAGCGGCTGGCCTGTGGCAGTTAATATGTTTAAAGACGGTTTGCCGTCGGGCTATGTCTACAGATTTTCGTTTAAATATAGGGTTGAAAATTTGGGGATAAAAAACGGCTGCAATTTTCTTGTTGTAGACGGCATAACAGAGGGCGGCAAAAATAAAAGGCTTTGCACAAAAGTTTTTGGCACAGCCGAAAACGAAGAACTTTCGGTAAATGTTGCGGTTGCAGTCCCAAAAGAATTTATAAAGGCAACGGTTTCGATAACTTCTATGGAATCTGCCAAAATAGTAATAGATAATTTGTCTGTAGACCGCATAAAGCTAGACACCGACAGCATTTTGCTTAATACGGATTGTTTTCGGGCAATGAAAGTGCTGCCCAACGCCCCCGATTTTTTGGCATATAATATGGATTTGGCGCAAATGCAAAGCGGCGAATTTTTGCCTTTTGTGGATAAATACGGGCAATTTAAACACGGCAACTGGAACGGTAAGATTTTTGAAGACAAGCAGCTAAAACAAGCCGCAAGCTCCGAAAACAGTTTATATTCTAAATGGATTGCGCAAAGTCCGCATAAATTCGACGAATTTTTTGGCGTTATAAAGGGCAAAAACTACGGAAATTCGAAACACTTTAGAGCAGAAAAAATAAACGGAAAATGGTTTTTTATAACACCCAAAGGCAATTTGTTTTGGTCGTTGGGCGTAGACTGCGTAGGGGCTAATGTGTCTAGCCCCATAAAAAATAGGGAAGCATTTTTTGAAGATATTTCCGACAAAAAATATATTTATACCGCCCATTGGGGAATGGGCGAATATGCCACTCCTCACGACGAGTTTAATTTTTACGACAAAAATTTTGCCAAAAAATACGGCAATTGTTCGAAAGCAAAGAAAGCGGCGGTTGCAAGAAAAAGGCTTATGGCTTGGAATATGAATACATTTGGCGCGTGGAGCTGCTACGAGACAGCCCAAAAGGCGAAAATGCCATATGCTTTAATACTTACCACTACTGCGGGCGCAGTTTTAGACACAAACGCAGAGCTGACAGGCTATTGGTCGAAGCCGCGCGACTTTTTTGACAAGGAATTTGAAAAGGCGGTTTTAACCGAATGTAAAAACAATGCCGCCTTAATGAAATCTCCCTATTGCCTTGGCGTGTTTTTCGACAACGAGCTGCCTTGGCAGTCGCAAGAACTTTTGCTGCCAAAGGCTGTGCTAGGGTGTCCCAAAACGCAGCCCGCAAAAATTGCATTTATGGAGTTTTTAAAGAAAAAATATGCCGCAATTTCGGCATTGAACAAGGCGTGGGCAGCCAACTATAAAAATTGGAACGAATTTTTATCCGAACGCGATTTTGTGCCGAAAACAAAGGTTTCGCAAAGCGATTTATTGGCGTTTGAAAGCATTTTTTACGACAAATATTTTGAAGTTTGCAAAACTGCCATAAAGGCGCAAGACCCGCAGGTTTTATATATGGGTTGCCGCTTTGCATACGATGCTAAATGGGTAAACGACACGGTTATAATGTCGGCCGCAAAATATTGCGACGTTGTAAGCTTTAATTTATACCGCAAAAGTGTGGCGGATTTTGCGTTGCCGAAAGACTGCCCCGACAAGCCCGTAATTATCGGCGAATTTCATTTTGGTTCCGCCGACTGCGGGGTTTTTGGCGGCGGGTTGGTAGAAGGAGCTTCGTTGGCAGACTGCGCAAAAATGCTGGAAAACTATCTAAGTTGTGCGGTTAAAAACCCTCAAATTGTGGGGGCGCACTGGTTTCAATACGCAAACGAGCCCGTTAGCGGCAGAAGCGACGGCGAAAACTACAACATAGGCTTGGTGGATATTTGCGATGCGCCGAAAAACGAATTGACATATGTCTTTAAGCAAATAGGCGAAAAAATGTATAATGTGCGTTTGGCAAAGTAGAGTAAAAGAATTTTGTTTTATGCGCAAAAAAGCCCCGCAATTGCGGGGCTTTGTGTTTGCTATTGGCTTGTCATTGAGTCGTAGAAATCTACAATTTCATGGCGATGTCCTGTTTCGCAAAGTTTCATAGCGTCTCTCGGGTGGCGGTTTAACAACCCAGTAATCATATACGGGTAGTCGTAGCCCCAGCCAAGTTTCTTTCTTAAAGGCTCTATGTGTTTTTCTATACATTCAAGCACGGGGCGAATGTTGTATTTTGGGTTATGAAGGAAACCGAGCAGGGCTTCCAACGGGCAGTTGCCTGCCCCGCGGCCCAATCCAGCAATTGTTGCGTCTAGCAAAGTAGCACCCCTAATAATGCCTTCTATTGTGTTTGCAAACGCCAGCTGTAAGTTGTTGTGGGCATGTATGCCAACTTCAACTCCGTATTGCTTCGCAAATTTAGAGTATTTCTTTAGAAGGTACGCAATCTGTTCGCCGTATAGCGATCCGAAGCTGTCTACCAAATATATCGCATTGGGCTTGCTTGCGCACAAAAGCTGAAGGGCGTCGTCTAGCTCCTGTTCCCTTACGGTAGAAACCGCCATAAGGTTTACCGTTGTTTCGTAGCCTTTGTCTTGTGCGTCTTTAATCATTTCCAACGCCAAGGGCACTTGGTAGATGTAGGTTGCAACCCTAATCATATCAAGCGGGCTATCCTTCTTTTTTAGAATGTCTTTGCGTTCGCTTTTTTCTGCGTCTGCCATAGCGCAAAGCTTGGGCGAATTGGGGGCTTTGTCGCCCACAATTCGCTTGATGTCGTCTTCCTTGCAAAAGCGCCATGCACCGTACTTGTCTTTCGAGTAGATTTTATCGGAATTCTTGTAGCCGAATTCCATATAGTCTACGCCTGCTGCGCATATTGTGTCGTAAACGACTTTAACGATGGCGTCTTCGAAATTGCTGTCGTTCATAAGGCCGCCGTCGCGGATTGTGCAGTCGAGAACTTTCAGGTTTTCCCTATATCCAACCCATTTTTGTTGGATTTGTTCTATAGATGCTTTTGCTTTTGTATTCATTTTTTGTTGTATGTTTTTCTTTATATAAAAAAAGCCCGGGCTTTTTTGTTCCCGAGCTTTTTAAAATTGTTGTGGTGTAAAAATGCGCCTAAGTTCGAGAACCTTTTGTTAATTCTTGAAGTAATAGTAGTAGGCAAAAAAGAAGGGCGAAACAAACTTTGTTGTCTGTCGTTCCTGTTTAATGCTGTGCGCTGTTTTTTCCATTTACAGATAAAAAAGATGATTTTCTTTTAAAAATCAAGAACTATTTTTGCGATTTTTTTATGAGCTTTATTTGGTCTCTTATAAGGGCCGCCTTTTCGAATTTCAGTTCTTGGGCTGCCTTCATCATTTCGGCTTTAAGCTCTTCTATAAGGGCTGCCTTTTCGCTTACGCCCATTTTTTCTAGCTTGGCGTTGGGTTTTTTGCTTTCGGCTTTTACAAGCGAAGCTTCTATTTTGCGCGAAACCGTTTTGGGCGTTATGTTGTGCTTTAGGTTATATTCTTTTTGCAGGGCTCGGCGTCTGCCGCAAATATCTAGGGCGGCTCGTATAGATTTTGTTATGGTGTCGGCATATAAAATAACAAGGCCGTCTTTGTTGCGCGAGGCTCTGCCCGCCGTTTGTATTATGCTGGTTGCACTCCTTAAAAATCCCTCCTTGTCGGCGTCTAAAATACATACTAGCGAAACTTCGGGAATGTCTAGCCCTTCGCGCAAAAGGTTTACGCCCACAAGCGCGTCAAACTCGCCAAGCCTTAGCCTTCGCAAAATTTCAACGCGTTCAATAGTGTCTATGTCGGAGTGCAGATATTCCACCCTAATGCCTATTTCCCTAAGGTATTGCGAAATCTCCTCGCTCATTGCCTTTGTAAGGGTTGTAACAAAAACCCTTTCGCCGCGCTTTGCGTATTCGCTTATCATATTAGCGCAGTCTTCAACCTGTCCCTTTATGGGGCGTATAATCATTTCGGGGTCGAGCAGGGCGGTGGGGCGCACAATCTGCTCGGCAACAACTGCGCTTTGGCTTAGCTCGTATTCCGATGGGGTTGCCGAAACAAACACCGTTTGCCCCGTAACTTTTTCGAATTCCTCCTGCTTAAGGGGGCGGTTGTCTAGCGCGCTTGGCAGCCTAAAGCCGTATTCCACCAATTTTTGTTTTCTCGACAAATCTCCCAAATAGGCGGCCTTTATTTGCGAAGCCGTTACATGGCTTTCGTCTATAAACAAAATTGCGTCTTTAGGCAAAAAGTCTAAAAGGCACCAAGGGCGCGAGCCTGCCGCTCTGTTGCCCAAGTGTCTGGAATAGTTTTCTATGCCCGAGCATGTTCCCGTTTCCAGCAAAATGTCTAAGTCTTGTTCGGTGCGCATTTTTATGCGCTGGGCTTCTATAAATTTTTTTTCGCGTTCAAATTTCGCTTCCTGCTCTAGCATTTCGGCTCTTATTGCGGGAACAGCTCTTTCTATATTTTCGCGCGGGGTAATAAACGCCGTTGCAGGATACAAATCGAACCTGTCTAGCTTGCGTATAAACGAGCTTGTAAGAGGGTCTATAACCTTTAGCGAATCCACTTCGTTGCCGAAAAATTCAACCCTTAAAGCCGACTCTAAATAGGCGGGGAAAACGTCTACAATGTCGCCTTTAACCCTGAATGAACCGCGCTCTAAAACGGTGTCGTTTCTGGTGTAGTTTATGCCGACCAGGCTTTCAAGGAAATCCTTCCTTTTAAGCGAAACGCCCTTTCTTAGGGGCACCATCATTTTTTTGAAGTCCTCGGGCGAGCCCAAGCCGTATATGCACGAAACGCTGGCTATTACAATAACGTCGCGCCTGCTTACAAGCGAGCTAGCCGCCGAAATTCGCAGTTTTTCTATCTCGTCGTTTATGGCCGAATCTTTTTCTATGTAGGTATCGGTTTGCGGAATGTAGGCTTCGGGTTGGTAGTAGTCGTAGTAGCTTACAAAATATTCGACCGCATTGTCGGGGAAAAACTCCTTAAATTCCGAATAAAGCTGGGCCGCCAAAGTTTTGTTGTGCGAAATTATGATTGCCGGCCTGTTAAGCTTGGCTATTACGTTTGCCATTGTAAACGTTTTGCCCGACCCCGTAACGCCCACAAGGGTAGTATATTTGTTGCCTGCGTTAAGGCTTTGGCACAAAGTTTCTATAGCCTTAGGCTGGTCGCCCGCGGGCGCATATTTAGATTTTAATATAAAATTTTCGTCCATACTATATTATGCGGCGGCAAACAAAATTTGTTGCGCAAAGCCAGCGTTTTCGCCGAAATGTTCGGCGGCAAACCTGCGTATGTCGGCGGGTTTTTCCATTCCGTACAGCGATTTCATGGATTTTATTATCCAGGTATCTACGGGGAAGGCTTCGAAACGGTGCGCGCCGAAAAGCAGAATGCAGTCTGCCACCTTTTCGCCTATTCCGCTTAGCGAAACAAGGTAGGCTTTTGCGTCTTTATATGGCATTTTAAGCAATTGGCCTGTGTCGAAGTTGTCGTCTACAATCTTTTGCGCCGTCTTTTTTAGATATGCCGCCCTAAAGCCAAGTTTGCAGTCTTTTAAGCTTTGCATATCGGCATTTGCCAACAATTCAAAAGTTGGCAAGGTGTAAAAACCTCCGCAAATTTCTTCTCCAAAAGTTTTTCTTAAAAGGCTAACGCACTGCTTAATCTGCACAATTCGTTTGCTAGAGCTGCATATAAACGAGATTATAGTTTCGTTTATATCCTGCCTTAATATGCGCAAGGTGGGCTGTTGGGCAAGGCGTTCGTTTAGGCATTTGTCGCCTACTGCAAAAAGCTGTTGTCTTATTTTTTCGTAGTCGCGGTTGGTGTCCAGATAATTTAGCAGACGCTCCTTTAGCTTTTTTGCATTTGCGTTTTTGGGGGCGCAAAAATTAACGCAATTTTTTTCGTCTAAAAAAAGCTTTGCAACATCGTTGCCAAAAACGCCGCAATAGGAATTGTCGGCATTTTTATACCAGCAAAAAGACTGCCCGCCGTCGAGCGTTTCGGCAAAGTCTTTTGGCGCAAAATTAACGCCGAGCATTTCGGGGTTTGCCCATTCGACGTTTGCCATAGTAAAACCCTACTTAATAGACCAAAGCCAAGAGTGCTTTTCGGTTATAACTTTGCCAGCGGCGTCTTTAACAACAAGTTTCCAGGCGTTAACCTTTTCGTCTTTGTCGGGCCAGTCGGTGCCGGTTATGCCAAGCTTAATTTCTCTTACAATTCGGCGCGTTTCGGGAACAATAAATTTATAGGTCTTTACCTTTGGCGATTTGTTTGCCGCAACGCTAAGCTCGAATGTTGTGCCCATTCCCAAATAGATTGGGCCTTCAAGCCAAAAGAAGCAGTACATGCCCGCTTTTTTGTCGGGGTCGGTTAGATAAGTGGGGTAGAAGTATCCCGCCTTTTCGCCCAAAAGTTTTTCGGGCAAATAGGTTGCCTTGTGTTTGTTTAGGTATTCAAAGCGGCAATACGAAATTTGCGCGTTGCCCTTGTAATTTACACCCAAAATTCCGTCTGTTTCCGAAAGCTCGGTTTCTTCGGGCACTTCTTCGTCTTCAATAGAAATCATTCTTTCTCTTTCGGGCAAACATGCAAAAAGCGAAAGCGTTGCCGCTACAAAAAGCGCGGCTTTAAAAATTCTCTTAAAAATATCAGTCATTTCCAATAAAGAATGTATTATAAAAAAAAGCGGTCAAACAAAAATTAAGCGGTAGTAAAGGTGTATACATTGTCGCCACGGCGCAGTTTGTGGGGGCACTTTACCGCAACTTTTTGCCCTTTTTGGGCAAAGTCTACGTCTTTTAAGTCTATCTGCATAGAGTTTGCCGCAAAGCGCACAAAGCCCGTTTTTTCGCCCTCTACCTGCAAAAGCTGGCCGCGCTTTAGGTTGCCCGAATTTAATTGTATTTCGGCAACCGAAATTTTGCCGAAGAAATTTGTAATTCTACCCAAAGCCTGCTTTTTTTGTTTTGATTTGTTGCCCGAGCAGTTGCTGTGCCAGTCTTTTAGGGGAACGCCCATAAAAAAGCCTTCCGAAAAGCCGCGGTTAAACACGTTTTGCAGATTGGCGGTTTGCTCTTTTTTAAGGGCTTCAAATTCGGCCTTTGGCATTTTCGCGTAGTAGGCGTCTATAACAGTGCGATAGGCGCGCGTTGTTTCGTATACAAATTCGGCATTGCGGTTGCGCCCCTCTATTTTAAGTGAATTAACCTTTGCGTCTAGCAGCAAATCCAAAAAAGGCAGGGTGCATAGGTCTTTTGGGCTTAGCACATAGTTGTTGCCAAGCTCGTATTCTATGCCGCTGGGCGATGTATCGCTAATTTTGTAGAGCCTGCGGCAAGGCTGCAAACATTCGCCTCTGTTTGCGCTTTTGCCGCACATAAATTCCGACAAAAAGCACCTGCCGCTAACCGAAACGCACATTGCTCCGTGCGCAAAAACCTCTATCGAGATTTCGTCTGCAGTCGCTCCCAGCGCCTTTTTTAAATTGCGCCTTATTGCCTTTATGTGCTCTAGCGTACATTCCCTTGCAAGCACAAACCTTTTTATGCCGAAGTTTTTGTAGTATTGCAAAATAGCCTGCGAGTTCGAAACGCTTGCCTGTGTAGAAAGAAAGGCGTTTAGCCCCATATCCTTTAAGATGCCCAAGGCTGCGTTGTCCCAGGCAATAAAGGCGTTAACCCCCGCTTTTGCCGCGTTTTCTATGGTTTTTTTAAGCGCGCCAAGCTCGTTTTCGTAGTAGATTGTGTTTATTGTTAAATATGTTTTAACGTTGTTTTTTGCGCAAATTTTGCACGCCTGTTTTAGCTCGCCAAGCGAAAAGTTTTTTGCGCCCGCGCGCATATTCGAGCCTTTAAGCCCCAAATATACGGCGTTTGCCCCGCCTTTAATTGCGGCGTTAAGACACACCATATCGCCCGCGGGCGACATAAGTTCAACTTTGTTTATTTTTCCACGCATTTGTTTATAAGGGCTTCGGGGTTGGGGTTGCGCCCCATAAAGTTTTTAAAGGCAATATCGGGGGCAACGCTGCAACCGACCTTCAATATTTTTTCGGCAAATTCGCCGCCCGTTTTTTTGTTGAAAATTCCCTCCTTTTCGAAGCGCGAAAAGGCGTCGGCGTCGAGCAATTCCGCCCATTTGTAGGAATAGTAGCCCGCCGAGTAGCCAACGTCGTCGCCGAAAATGTGGGTGAATTTATACAGGTGCGACGGGGCACTTTCGGCGAAGCCGATTTTATAGTTTTCAACCGATTTTTCGGCAAGCTCGAACAGATTTTTGCCGAGGTATTTTTTTGTGTCGATATGCAAATTTAAATCGCTTTCGGCGAACAGAAGCTGGCGCATAAACGCCATTGCCCCCTGAAACTTTCTTGCCTTTACCATTTTGTCGAAGAGCTTTTGCGGGATTTTCTCTCCCGTTTTATAGTCTTTGGCAAACGAGTCTAAACACTCTTTGTTCCAGCACCAGTTTTCCATAATCTGCGAGGGAAGCTCTACAAAATCCCAGGCAACGTCGCGCAGCGAAAGTTCTGGCATTGTCATCATCGAAAAATGCAGCAGATGCCCAAATTCGTGAAACAGCGTGCAAAGTTCGTCGTGGTTTAAAAGCGAGGGCTTGCCCTTGCTGGGGGCGTTTATGTTGCCGCCTATAAAACAAATGGCAGGCTTGTTTTTTGAATACTGGCTTAATATATTCATCCAAGCTCCGCCGCGCTTTGTAGAGCGTGGGAAAAAGTCGGTGTAAAACGAGCATATATGCACGTTGTTTTTGTCGAAAATTTCGTAAAAGCCGACATCTTTTGCCCATACATTTTCGGCCTTAGCCTTTTTTATTTTAAGGCCGTAAAGTTTTTCGCTTAGCTTGAACATTCCCTTTAGGCAGTCTTCAAACCTAAAATATTTGCGTAAGGCTTCTTCGTCGAAGTCGTATTTTTTTGCCCTAAGCTTTTCGGAATAGTACGAGCTGTTCCACGGTTTTAGCGTTTTTTCGCCAAAAGTTGCGGCAAAGTTTTTCAGCTCTTTTACCTCTTTTAAAAAGTATTTTTCTATCTTGTCGTGCAAAGATTCTATAAAGGCGCGGGCTGTAGCGCCGTCTTTTGCCATTCGCCTTTTTAGAACGTAGTTTGCCCAGTTTTTTTCGCCGAATAGGGCTGCAATTTGCATTCTTGTTTTTAGCATTTGCCCTACAAGCTTTTCGTTTGAGAATTTGCCCGAAACTGCAATGTTTGTGTAGGCCTGCCAAATTGTTTTGCGCAGGTCTTCGCTTTCGGCGTATCTAAGGGTTGCTATTACAAGCGGCGCTTGCAGCTTTAGCATATAGCCAGTTTTGCCTTTGTCTTTGGCATTTTCGTGGGCTAGGGCAAGCGCGCTTTCGGGCAGTCCCCTTAGGGGGGCAGCGTCTTCAAAATAAAGCGAAAATTCGTTGGTAGAATCCAATACGTTTTCGGAATATTTTTTTGCCTGTTTGGCGAGTTGTTCGTCTAACTCTTTTAGCTTGGCTTTGTCGTCTTTGCAAAGTTCGGCGCCGCTATCTACAAATTCGTTTACTATTTCCCTTAAGGCCGCAGCCTTGTTGCCTTTAAGCTTTTTTGCCTCACAGCTTTGCGAATATTTTTTTATCTGCTTCCAAAGCTTGGCGTCTAATGTAGACGAGCTTAAAAATTTTGTAACCGTAGGCAAAACCGAATTCATAGCTTTGCGCAACTGCGGGTTGTCGTTAACCGAGTCTAAATGGTTTGCGTAGTTCCAGACCCTTGCCAAGTTTATTTCGGCGTTTTCGTAGGCCTTAATGCAGTTGCTGTAGGTTAACTTTTTTTGCGATTTTATTTTTTTAAAGTTGTCTTTTGCCTCTTTTATGGCGATTAAAATATCTGTCTTAAGAAATTTTCCCTGCATTGCTGTCCAATCGGGTGGAAGTTTCTTGCTTAAAAAAGGGTGATTGTTTTTACTCATACCCAACAAAAGAATATCATTTAAACAAAATACACAATAGCAAATTATGAAAACTACATTCGCCGCCGTATACAATGCCTACGGAACGCCGTCGCAAGAAGTAAACTATAGCGAAATAAATTTGGAGGAATTGGGAGAAAACCAAGTTCTTATAAAATTTTTAAGGGCGGTTATAAACCCGTCGGATATGGGTATGATTGGCGGTTCGTACGGCACGCTAAAAAAGTTGCCTGCCGTTGCGGGGCGCGAGGGCATTGGGCAAATCGAGCAAGTTGGCAAAAATGTATGCGGCCTAAAGGTTGGCGACATTGTAAGAATGCCGCCCGAACAGGGAGCATGGCGCGAATACTGCGTAGCCGACGCCGATTCGCTATATAGCGTGCCCGAAGGCATAGACTACGACGCCGCTTGCATGGCGTTTATAAACCCGCCTACGGCTTTGCGCGTATTGAGCGATTTTTGCGAATTAAAAGAGGGCGACTGGATTATCCAAAACGGGGCTTCTAGCGCGCTCGGTTATTTTATGATTCAGCTTTGCGCCGAAAGAAAAATAAACACCATAAATATGCTGCGCAACGCAAAGGAAAGGGAAAAGGCTTTAAAAGACATTGGGGCAACTGTTGTTGTAGACGAAGCCGAATTCGACTACAAGAAAATTAGGGCAACATACCCATTGCCCAAACTGGGCTTAAACCAAATAGGCGGCAACAGCGTTTCGAATATGATAAAAGTTATGGCGGATTCGGGCACGGTTGTAACCGTTGGCGGAATGACTGGCGAACCCGTAAGGTTCCCAACCAGATTTTTGATTTTTAACGATTTGCGCCTTAGGGGCTTTTGGTGGGACAAGTGGCAGCGTACCCACACAAAAGACGAAATACAAAAGGTGCTCGACGAAATTTTTGGCTACATAAAGGACGGCAAATTAAAAGCTCCGGTTACGGCAAGGTTTCAGCTAAAAGACATTAAAGAGGCCTTGAAAGTTGCGGCAATGTCGCAAAGGGGTGGCAAGGTTGTAATTACCCGCTAGGCGTTTTGTCAGAATTTTCCATCTACAAAAAAACGGCACAAAGGGGATTTTTCTTTGCGCCGTTTTTGTTTCTTATATTTTGCAAATTCTATCTTTTTGGCATTGGCATAGCCGAGCCGTTTTTAAGCATTTCCTTTGCTTTGCCCGCAAGGAACAGGTAGTGGTCTTCGGGCATACCCTCTAAATCGGCAAAGGGGCAGTCGTCGGTAGACGGCGGGGTATTTGATATTTTGAAGATTGCAGTACCTTCGTCTACTTCGTCGAACATAGAGTAGTAGAGCATTTCGGCTCCGCCTTCTACCGCCTGGGCTGCCATATTCCAGAAGAATTTGCCCTTTTCGCGCGGGATTTGGTTTAGGCGGGCGTTGTTTGTTAGTCCTTCAACCTTTTGCAAGTTATACCACGAAAAGCCGGGGTATATTGTGGGCAGGTAGCTTTTGTTGTTTTCTTCGCACCAAGCAATGTCCTTTTCTACCGTTTTTGTCATCTCGCCCTTAGACCAGCGGTGCACGCCGTTTTTCATATGGTATCTGCCAATATTCCATGGCGAGATAATGTCGGCATACTTCTTTAAAAATTCGTGCAACTTCGGGTTTTTAATGCAGTCGGCATCTAAGGTACGCCAGGCAGTGGGCACCCCTATCATTATAGAGCAGTTGCCGTATCTTTCGTCGTTCTTTAAGAAGTCGAAAAACTTGTTTATGTCGCTTTCTTCGGGCGAAAAATGCCTGTCGTTAAAACCTATGCCCCAAACACATACAAGTGGCTTGTTGTTGTGCCTTACATACACGTTGTTGTCGCCGCCGGTTATTTTTACGGTGTCTACAAAATATTTCCAGTCGTCTATAAGCTTTTGGGCAACTTCGCCCTTGGGCATACCCGAAATATCGTACATAACCATTATGCCAACCCCGTATTTTTGTGCGGCTTTGTAGGCGTTGGCTATAACGGTTCGCCCGTCGTTGGGGTTGTTGACGGTAGCTCCGTAAAATCTCTGCATAAAGGCGGCGTCTATGCCGTATTGCTTCATCCACTTAAAGTGGGTGTCTACGGTAGAATAGTCGTACGAGCTAAATACTTGTGCTACAGTGCCGTCGGGGTTTGTAAAGCCCGTGTCGTACAGCTTTTCGTACTCTTTTGTATACGGCCAAAAGTCTATGGTGCAGCTTCTTGGCGAAAATTCTCTTAGTTTGCCGTTCCAGTGCACCCAGCCGCGGCGGCTGTTGTCGTTTGGGGTTCTAAACCAGCCTTGATAGCCGGTAACAACAAGCCCCTTGCAGCTTTTTATCATAGGTGTTTTAGAATGTGCACTTTGCGCAAAAGCATTGCTGCAGGGCAGTGCAATTAACGCCACCGAAATCATATATAAGAATTGTCTTAAGTTCATACCGCAAAAAATACATAATAAAGAAAGCTTTACAAGACGATTTTTATAGGATTAACTGAAAGTTTATTTTTAACGAAATCATAATATAGCTTAAAAATATGGCGTTAACAAAATTTAAAAGTCAGTTGATTGCCGACACGGGCATCAGCATGGGCGACGAAGGCAAAGGCCGTCTCGTATACGAAGTAATAGACGAATTAAAGTCTCAAACCAAAAAGGACAACATTGCCGGAATAGTTATAAAGGTAAACGGCGGTGCAAATTCGGGGCATACTGCCGGCAACGTAAAGCTTAATCTTTTGCCCGCGGGCGTTATAGAAAAGTCGGTAGAGTTTTTGGCGATTGGCTGCGGTGTTGTTGCCGACCCTCGCAAGTTCATCTGGGAGGGCGAACCGCTCGAAAGACAAGGCTACAACATCTTTTCTAGGCTTGTTATAGACGAGCGCACGCTTTTAAGCGATGTTGGGCACAGACTTTTGGATTTGGCTTGGGAAAAATACAGAGTTAACGTTTTAAAGGAAGCCCCCCGCGGTTCTACGGGCAGGGGTATAACCCCCTCGTATATGGACGAAGTCGGCCAATTCCAAATTTGGTACAGCGATTTTCTCGGCGACTATGCCGATTTTGAAAAGAAGCTGGCAGGCCAGCTACTTAGGGCTTGCGACACTATAAAGTATGTTTGCAAGGTTTCCGAAAGCGATTGGGACGGGTTTTTCGACATACTTACAAACGCAGAACTTAGGGCGAATGCCACCGCAATAGAGCAGGGCGTGTTCGACAAGTCCGAATTCGACTTTTCGGTATTCAAGGGCAAAAATCCATTCGAGTTGGATATAGAAAAAACCGTAAAAATTTATTGGAACGCCGGTCAAAAGTTGGCAAAAAACATTGCCGACGTTCGCGAGCTTTGCCAAAAGGTTTTGGAAGAGGGACGCTATATTATAGGCGAATTTGGTCAGGCCTATTGGCTGGACAAACGCCACGGCTTTGCGCCCAATGTTACGGCATCGCACACAACGGTTCCCGAATTTTTCCAAAGCGCGGCTTTGCCCGTAATGCCCGTTCATACTTTGGGTTGCTGCAAGGCATACGATACAAAAGTGGGCACGCACTTGTTCCTTACAAAAATGGACGACGAAAAGCCCCTTACACAAAAGCTTAAAAAGTTGGAATTTGGTACAAGCACGGGGCGTCAGCGCATGGTTGGCTGGTTCGACTGTGTTGAAAAGGCCGACACCCTGCGCTACGGCGGCTACGATGACCTTATTATAAATAAGCTAGACGCTCTTAAATGCGAAGAAGGTTGGGAAGATTTGAACGTTTGCGTTGCCTATAAAGACCCCGAAACGGGCAAGGAATACGAGTATGTTCCCCGCAACGACTCGCTAAGGAAAAAGCTTGTTCCCGTATACGCAAAATTAAAGCCCTTTACAAAAGACATTTCAAACGTGCGCAGTTTTGCCGATTTGCCTAAAGAAGCTAAAGACTATGTCGTATTTTGCTTTAAGACCATTGTAAGGTTGGCAAACAGGGGAAAAGCCCAAACGCGAGTTCCCAATTTAAGATACATAGGCGTAGGCCCAATGCCCGCCCAGATTATACGCGACATACCTTCTGCCGAAGAACTGTTGAAAATGTAGAAAACTATGGCGGATTACAAGTGCGACATTTGCGGAAAAAAGGCTACTGTTCACATAACTAAAATTATAAACGGACAGAAGTTTAAAATTCATTTGTGCGAAGATTGCGCAAAGGAAAACCCTGCGCAGATAGAAGCCCTTGTGAACACGCAAATAGCGTTGGGGCAGGCTCAGGCAGCTCCCGACACAGCCGAAAACGAGGGCGGCAACACCCCCGAAAAGGTTTCGGCGGCAAAAAAATGCCCAAACTGCGAGGCAGAATTTTCGCATTTCGAAAAAACGGGCAGGGTTTCGTGCGCGTATTGCTACGAAGCCTTTGCCGACAAGTTCGACGAAATTTTAATGCAAATGCACTGTGCAAACAGGCATTGCGGCAAAACGCCGAAGGTTCTCGAAAAAAAGATTCCGAAAAATCTTATAAAAAACCTAAACGAGCAGCTTGGCGAAGCCATAGCGCAGGAACGCTACGAAGACGCCGCCGTTTTGCGCGACAAAATTAAAGAGCTAAAATCTACCAGCCAAAAAAAGTAATGATAAAATTTTTAATAGAAAACGATGCGGGAATTTACAATATTAACGAAACTCCCGTAATTGTAAGCTCGCGCATAAGGCTTGCCCGCAATTTGTCCGACGCAAAATTCATTTCGTCGGCGTCGAAAGACGAGTTGCAGAATGTGTACCAAACGGTTTGCAACGCCCTGAAAAACACAAAAAAAGGCAAGGGCGCAAAAATTTTTGCCATGTCGGATTTAACCGAAAGCGAACGCCTTTTTTTGCTTGAATGCAGGCTTATAAGCAAGGAGCTTTGCGAAAATAAAAACGGCGTTGGCGGCGTGTTTATGTCGAAAAATCTCGACTGCGTTGTTATGGTAAACGAAGAGGACCATTTAAGGATTCAGTCTATACAACAGGGCTTGTCGCTAGACAAAATCTGGCAAAAGCTAGACGAATTCGACAGCGAGCTTGAGGGCAAATTAAGCTATGCTTTTTCGGAAAAATACGGCTATTTAACGGGGTGCCCAAGCAATGCGGGCACGGGTATGAGGGCGTCGGTTATGCTGCATTTGCCCGCGCTTGAAATGTCGGATTTAATAGAAAAAATTGCCCGTGGGCTAGCTCAGCTTGGCATAGTAATTAGGGGCGCAAACGGCGAGGGTAGCGAGTCGCTGGGCTCTATGTACCAGCTTTCAAACCAGCGTACAATTGGGCTTTCTGAAGCCGAAATTATCGCAAAAGTAACCGAGATGGCAAAGAAGGTAGAGTCTTTCGAGCTAGACGCCAGAAAAAAGCTTTTAAAAGACACCCCCGCCGTTTTGTTCGACAAAATAGGCAGGGCTTGGGGCAAGCTTTTGTATTGCGAGCTTATAAATTCCGCCGAGGCTTTAGAGTGTTTGTCGGCGGTAAGGCTGGGCTTTGCAATGGGTTATTTTGCAAAAAACAAGGCAAAAATTGTAAACTTTTTAATGCTTGGCGTGCAGTGTGCACACCTTATGTGCGAGGCCGCCTGCTACGATATGACAAGCGAAGAAAGGGACATTTTTAGGGCTTTATACATAAAAGAGGCTTTGGGCTTTATAAAAGACCCCGTGTTTAAGCTCGACAAATCTTTGCTTACAAAAAAACGCGCAAAAAATGCGTAGCTTTGTGTTAGTGTTTGCGTTGGTGTTTGCCGCATTCTGCGGCAGGGTTTTTGCCGACGCAAACTCCGATAACTCGAATACGCAAAGCGACAGATTCGGCGTAGTTTCGTATACAACGCTTGGCGACAAAAATATGGACTATTGGTTTAAGTCGCCGCCTAATACCGCAAAAATTGCGTATGTAAATGCCGTATATAAGGGCGAAGATTTTTTGTATGTGCCAATGGCCTATAACGTGGCAAAAAACGACGGCGACGCATTCAAAATAAAGTGCGTTATAACCATTTCAAAATGCGACAACAGTTCGGCAAAAGTTGTTTTCGACGACTATATTCAGGGCGTGCAGCAAAAGGCGGGTTGCTATATAGAGTTGCCTGTTTCGTTTACCGTGCAAATGGAGGATTCCGACGCTTTTGGCGACTATCAAATTACATTGTCGGCGCAAAATTATGTTTCGCGCGAAAGCGCGCAATTTGTTTCCAAATTTACGCTAAAAGAATGGCAAACGCCGAAAGTAAAGATAGATTCCCTTGCCGATTTTTACGTGGGTTTTAATCAAAGCTTTTCGCCCGAAAATCTATACGCCGCCTTTTTTTGCAAAGACTTAAACTTTTTTTTAAAGGGTAATTGGCGCGGCTTTAACCCCTTTGTTTGTTCGTTTTTTAAATTTGCATATAATAAGCACAAATTTTTGCTTGAGAAGCTAAACGAAGATTTCGACAAAATGTCCGCTAATATGCGCATAAGAACGCTTGCGCTTTTCGCGCTTTGCAACGCAAAGCCCATAGCGCAAAACAGACTTTGTCGCGACGAACTTTTTTACCAAAGCTATTTTAGAAACGAGTGCGATTTTTCGTTTGACGCTTATTCTAAAAACTTTTCGGTTGTGGATATAGATTTGCTTTGGGGCGAATTTTTTGCAACTGGCACCTACAAGCCGTTCAGAAAAATTTTGGACTTTTTGCAAGACGAGCACCCCATTGATTTTGCCCGAAAAGTTGCAAAAGACGCTTCGCTAATAAAAAGCAAAGCCGACAAAGAAAAGGCTCTAAGGGGGCTTATGGGCATTGTCGCGCAAAATTCGATTGCAAAAAATTTGCACAACGACCTAGTTGTAAGATACTTAGCGTATACAATGCAGTTCGATGGAAATACGCAGCTTAAGTCCTCTTTAAAAAGACGCTTTACCGTGAACGAACGTCCCTTAAAGTAGTGTTTTTAGTTGTTGATTTTTCGTATAATAGCTGTTTGAATTTGACGCTTCATGAGAAAAATTTACACAATTTTTTTATTGCCCGCATTTTTGCTTTTTGCGTGCTCCACTCCAGACAGGCTTAACGAAACAAGAGTTGTTTCGATTCAAAGCGTTCCGGAAGGGGCGCCCATTATCGTAAACGGGCTTAATTTGGGCGAAGCCCCCCTTGAAATAGAATTTGAGACAAACGAATTTGGCTGCTTTGCAAAACCCGCCCTTATTACCGCGTTGCCGCAAAAGGCCGATTTAAATACGCAGGTTGTGTCGTTTCCAGCCTACAGCCAGAACGCACCCGAAAAAAGCGCGGTTCCCGAAAAGATTGTGTTTGATATGAAAAAGTCGCCCACCGAGAAGGGAGCCGTTCAGATAAATGCAAGATAACAACTAATTTTTTAGCTATATGGACAACAAAGTAAGATACATACTCGACGAAGAGCAAATTCCAAAGCAGTGGTACAACATAGAGGCGGATTTGCCGAGAAGCACTCCCAAGCCCATAAACCCGGCAACGGGCAGGCCCCTTCAAAAAGAGGAGCTATGCAGAATTTTTGCAAAAGGGCTAATGGACCAGGAATATTCCAAAGAACGATGGATAGACATTCCAAAAGAAGTTAGGGACGTTCTGCGCCAGTGGAGGCCGTCGCCGATGCACAGGGCGCGCAGGCTTGAAAAGGCATTGAATACCCCTGCCAGAATTTATTACAAATACGAGGGCGTTTCGCCTTCGGGCTCGCACAAAACAAACTCGGCCTTAGCGCAGGTTTTCCAAAACCATGTTGAGGGAACAAAGCGCATTGCAACCGAAACAGGTGCGGGGCAATGGGGCTCGGCTTTGGCGCAGGCCTGCAACATTTTCGGCATAAACTGCGAAGTGTTTATGGTAAAATGCTCGTTCGACCAAAAGCCCTACAGAAAGGCTTTAATGGAGTTGTTCGGAGCAACTGCAATTGCATCGCCTAGCACAACAACCGAGGCAGGTCGCGCAATTTTGGCAAAAGACCCAAACTGCAAAGGCTCGCTTGGCATTGCAATTTCGGAGGCTTTGGAGGTTGTATTAAAAGACCCTACTTCGAAATACTGCCTAGGTTCGGTTATGAACCACGTTTTGCTGCACCAAAGTGTTATAGGTTTGGAAGCCCTAAAGCAAATGGAAATGGCAAACGACTACCCCGACGTTATTGTTGGGGCTTGCGGCGGCGGCTCGAACTTTGCGGGCTTGGCGTTCCCGTTCTTGGGCGAACAGTTGCGCGGCGGCAAAAAGGTTGAAATTGTTGGTGTAGAACCTGCGGCGTGCCCTAGCTTAACACGCGGCAAATATGCCTACGACTTTGGCGACGTTGCGGGCGAAACTCCTCTTATGAAGATGTACACTTTGGGCAGCCGCTACATACCCCCAGCGGTTCACGCGGGCGGCTTGCGCTATCACGGTATGGCGCCCCAGGTAAGCAATATCTACAATTTGGGCTTAATGAGAGCCGTTCGCAAAGACCAGCTAGACGTTTTTGCCGACGCCGTAACTTTTGCGAGAAACGAAGGCATTACCCCCGCCCCCGAATCGTCGCACGCAATTTCGGCCGCAATGGACATTGCAAGAGAATGCGCAAAAACTGGCGAATCGAAGGCGATAATCTTTAATTTGTCGGGGCACGGCCACCTGGATATGGCGGCTTACATAGACTATTTTGCAGGCAAGCTAAAGAACTATCAATATCAGGCCGAAGAAATTGCGATGGCTCTTTCGCAGCTTCCTTCGTGCGGCAACAACATATAACAAATGAAAAAACTTTTCTCATATTTTTTGGTTGCGTTAGTTTGCGTATTGTCGGGTTGTTCCAAGCCCGGCAACGGCAAAAAAATAGTTCAAATTGGGCACTTTCCCAACATTACGCACGCGCAGGCTCTTATTGCACACCAGCTTAGCCTAGAGGGCAGGGGTTGGTTCGAAAAATATTTGGGCGACAACGTTGAGATTCAATGGCGCGTTTTTAACGCGGGCCCCAGCGCAATGGAATCGCTTTTTGCCGGCAGTGTAGACGTAACCTATGTTGGGCCAAACCCCGCAATTAACGCCTATGTAAAATCGGGCACAAGCGACATTCGCCTTTTGGCGGGCGCGGTTGAAGGGGGGGCCGCCCTTGTTGTTCAGCCTAACAGCACAATAAAAACCCCAAAAGATTTTAAGGGAAAAGTTATTGCAACCCCCCAGCTTGGCAACACGCAAGACGTTGTTTGCCGCGCCTATCTAAAGCGCAACGGCGTAAACGTAACCCTTTCGGGCGGCGACGCGCAGATTGTGCCTACTTCAAACCCCGACCAGCTTGTTCTTTTTAAGACAAACAGGCTAGACGCCGTTTGGACTGTAGAACCTTGGGTTTCAAGGCTAGAGCTTAACGCTTCGGCAAAGGTATTTTTAGAGCAAAACGATGCCATTACAACCGTATTGGCAACCAGTGTAAAGATGCTTGAAAAAGAACCCGAGTTGTCGGCAAAAATTAAACAGGCAAACAAAGAGCTTACCGAGTGGATTTTGGCAAATCCAAAAGAGGCAAAGGCCTTAACACTCAAGGCACTGGAAAGCCTTACAAAGGGCAAAATTCCGCCCGAGTTGGTAGACAACGCATGGAAGCGCATTAAGTTTACCCACAAAATAAACGAAAAAAGTTTGAACGATTTTATGAACGATGCGATTTCGTGCGGGTTCATAAAAGGCAAAGTCGAAATAGACAAATTTATTCTTAAAAATGCCCAGTCAAAACCAGTCAAGTAGGGTAGCAGCCGAACTAGAAAACGTGCAGCCTTCAAAGCTGCTTATAGAAAACGTAAGCCGCGTTTTTAAGGCCGACAAAAAGGGAGCCGCCGATGTTGTGGCTTTGCAGAATGTTTCGCTTCACATTCAAGAGGGCGAATTTGTGTGCTTGGTGGGGCCTTCGGGTTGCGGCAAGTCTACATTGCTTAACCTTATTGCCGCGCTAGACAAGCCAGATTCGGGCGCATTGTATATAGACGGCAAGCCCATTACCTCTACCGGGCGCGACCGTATGGTTATGTTCCAAGAGCACGCGCTTTTCCCGTGGCTAGACGTTTTCGACAACGTTATGTTCGGTTTGCGCCTAAAGCCCAACCTTAACGAAAAGGAGCGCCGCGAGGTTGCAAAATACTATCTAAAACTCGTCGGGCTGGAAAACTTTGCACATTCGTCTATACACGAGCTTTCGGGCGGTATGAGGCAAAGGGTGGCTTTGGCAAGGGCTTTGGCTCCAAACCCGAACGTTCTTTTAATGGACGAACCTTTTGCCGCCTTAGACGCAATGACGCGCGAAAACTTTTACGCCGACTTGCAAAAAATTTGGCAGGTTCGCCGCAAGACAATTGTTTTTGTTACCCACAATATAAGAGAGGCTGTTTGCCTTGGCGATAGGATTGTCTTGTTTTCGCTGCACCCCGGCAAAATAGCGCAGGAATTTAAGATAGATTTGCCCAGGCCCAGAGACATTAACGACGTAAGGCTTTCGGAGTATGCAAGGACTGTTACCGCGGCTCTTAAAAACCACCTAGACGGCAACGCGGAGGACTAAAATGAAAAAGGAAATTTTTAAAAGATTTATATTTTCTATACTCGGCTTGGGCTGCATTGTGCTTGTTTGGTATTTGGTATGCTTGGCGGGCATTTGGCCTAAGATGATTTTGCCAAGCCCCGTAGATGTTGCAAAATATCTGTACGAGGCTACGATTAGCCTTATGCTGCCAAAGGCCATTATAGTAACAATTAAAAGGCTTTTAATAGGCTATTTTATTGGCGTAGTTGTAGGCATTCCGCTTGGGGTTTTGTGCGCTAAAATAAAGATATTTAGAGACACATTGGGGCTTGTTGCTTTGGGATTGCAGGCGTTGCCAAGCGTGTGTTGGGTGCCCCTTGCAATAATCTGGTTCGGGCAAACCGAAAGCGCAATGCTTTTTGTAGTTTTAATGGGCACGGTTTGGTCGCTTATAATTAGCACCGAAAACGGCGTAAACAACATTCCGCCCATATTCATTAAGGCGGCGCAAACAATGGGCTCGAAAGGCTTGCACACATGGTTGCATGTTATTATGCCTGCGGCTTTCCCCAGCATTGTAGGCGGTATGAAACAGGGTTGGGCCTTTGCCTGGCGTTCGCTTATGGCGGCGGAAATTTATGTAACAATTTTAACGGGCGTAGGGCTTGGCCAGCTTTTGCACTACGGCAGAGAGTTGTCGGATATGGCGCAGGTTATCGCAATTATGCTTGTAGTTGTTGTAATAGGGCTTTTGGCCGACAAACTGCTTTTCTCGCCGTGGGAAAACCGCCTCCGCAAAAAATGGGGCTTGCTATAAGATAGATACATAATTTGAATTTAACGCCAATGAGAACTATATTTGTTTTATTGGCGTTTTTTGTTTCGTGCTTCGCGCATGGCGAACTAAAATTTAATTCGCTTTTTTGCGACAATGCCGTTTTACAGCGCGATATGCCTGTTTCGGTTTTCGGCACAAGCGAGCCTTCCGAAAAAATAACAGTTGAATTTGCAAACCAAAAGGTTATTTGCTCTGCCGATTCTTCGGGCAATTGGTTGGCAGTTTTAGCCCCAATGAAAGCCGATTGCCGCGGCAAAACACTTTCGGCGAAAAGTGCAAGCGGCAAAAAAATAGCCGTTTTAAACGTGCTTGTTGGCGACGTTTGGCTTTGTGGCGGCCAATCGAATATGGCTACCCCCATAGCGCACCATTCTTTGCTTACAAAAATCGAAAAAGAGCGCGATTATTGCAACGAAAATTTGCGATTGTTTACGGTAGCTACCCCTCGGAGCAAGAAGCCCGAAAGCTTTTATAAATTGCGCGAAAATGCCGAAACAAAAAAGGGCTGGCAGCTTGCAACCTATAAATCAATAAACAATTTCGGGGCAACGGGCTTTTATTTCGGCAAACATTTGCAGGAGAATACCGGCGTTCCCGTAGGTATGCTTATGTCGGCAGTGGGCGCAACAAGAATACAGTCGTGGCTGCCGCGCAGCGAATCAAAGCACCTTACAAAAAAAGACATTTTAACTTCGGGCAACTATCCTGCCTATGCCTTGCACGATACAATGATATACCCTCTGCGAAACTACACATTTAAGGGCATTGTTTGGTGGCAGGGCGAATCGAACTCTATGTGGGCGCAGCGCTACGAAGAGCTTTTCCATTCGCTTATAACTTCGTGGCGAAAGGAGTTTAAACGCCCCGATATTCCCTTTATAAATGTTTTGCTTTCTACATTCCGCCCCGTAGACGGCGACGTTACGGGCAGGGCGTGGGCGTATCTAAAACAGGCGCAAATTAACGCAATAAAGAAATGCCAAAACGCCCATTTAGTTTCGTCTTTCGACATAGGCGAAATTGGCGACATTCACCCTCAGCAAAAAGAGCTTATCGGCGAAAGATTGGCAAAGTTGGCGCAATCTATAGATGCAAAAAAGCCTTTGGTTTCGCCCGAAGTAGACAAAGTTTTGTTTAATGGCAACGTTGCCGAAGTTGTGTTTAAAAACACAAAGCAGCTTAGCACAAAACCCCTTACAATAAACAGAACCAAAGGCGCAATGTTCGGGCAAGACAAAGACGCCTTGCTTGTGCCAGCCGACACGGTTTCGGGCTTCGAGCTTTGCGGCAGCGACAACGTTTTTTACGATGCCAAAGCGCGAATTATGGGCAACAAAGTTGTTGTAGCGTGCGACAAGGTTTTAAAGCCTATTGCGGTTAGATATATGTTTAAAACTACGGCGTTGGGCAACCTGTACGGCGAAAACGGTTTGCCTGCGCTGCCGTTTAAAAGCGACAATTTGCCCATACCCGACTTTTTCGGCAATGCCGTTGCAAAAGACGCAAATTCTGTAGACCTAAAAGATTTTGCAAAATTTGCCCCAGTGCTAAAACACGGCGAAGGCTCTATAGACGAAATTAGGGACGAAAACGGTACTTTGTATAGAAGCGCGAAGAGAACAAAAACGCTTGGAATGATGTATTTTAACGCGCCAATGCAGTTTAAAAATTCGCCCACTGGCACCTACGAAATTGCCGTGGTCTATAAAGATTCTATGGACTGCATTGTAAACGTTTTATACGATTCCGCCGACGCGAGCTTTTTGGCAAGCAAGCACGCTCCAAAAGGTGCGTTTAAAAAGTTGGGAACTTTTGAAATGTCGGGTACGGGCAAAAACAAAGAGGTTAGCTTTAAGGTAAAAGATTTGCGTTTTGAAAATAAAAACAACGGGTGCGATTTGCGCTTTGATTGGCTGCAAAATGCCGATTTGGAAATTTACGGCGTATACATAAAAAAAGTTGCCGACTAAGCGGCAAAAATTGCGGAAATTTTGCCGAGCGCGCATAAAACACAATGCGCGCTTTTATGTCTTTGGCTTGACAGTTGCATGCGGAAATGTAAACGTTTAACATATGAAGAAGATTCGTGTTTTATTTGCTTTGATGGGTATTGTGTTCTCGCCTTGCTTTGCCGACAACTACAAGGTTGAAGTTGTAAATTCTGTCCCCCAAATTACGGCAAACGGCAAGCCCATTTGCTCTAAAATGGTGTATGCGGTTTACGGGGGGACAATCGGGGTAAAAGCCGACACTTCGTGGCGCACCTTTACCGAAGAGTTTACGGCCACATTCGACTGCCCAAAATGCGCAATTCACGTCAGGTTTTTAGGGCTAGACGCAACCGACTTGTATTTTTCGGAAGTTAAGGTGGAAAACCTTACAACGGGCAAAACCGAAAAAGTCTTCGACTTTTCGGGCGAAGCGTTAGACAAAGACATAACTTTTTGGTGCAAAGGTAAAAACCGCAAAGACCTGCCGCTTGTTCTTAAAAACGACAAGCTTGGCGGCAAAAACGTTTTCTGTTGTCTTGTAGGCGAAAGAAAGCCCAAAGAAATGGAGGGTTTTCATATAATAATGAACGGCATTAGCGTTAAGGCGAACGATACTTACAAAGTAACGGTAAGCTTGAAGGCTAACAGGCCTGTAAGACTTAATATGGGCTTAAGAAAGCAGTTTGAAGACTACCGCCTAATAAAAGGATTTGGCGTGAACTGCATTACTGCACAAGTTGCAATGGCAAAGAATGCAGGGGTTGATTTTGCTACATTCCCAATCTATACCCCGTGGGCGGGCGACGGCGGCGATTTCGACCTGACAGAATACAAAGCTGCATTCGACGAAATTATTGCGGCAAACCCGAATGCCAGAGTAATTCCCCGCCTGCTCTTGTACCCTTCGGAAAAGTGGAGGGAAATGCACTCCGAAGATATGGTTACATATTTTCAGCATAACAAACCCGTAAGGAGTAAAAAATACGTTTCGCTTAGCTCCGAAAACTACCGCAGAGACGGCGTTGAAACCATAAAGCGCATTATAGAATTTACCGAGAAAAACTACCCGAACAACATTGCCGGCTACCATATAACAAACGGGCGCAATCAGGAATGGTTTTACGGCGACACTTGGAGCGGCCACAACGACGGTTTTGATATTGCAACACAAAAAGAGTGGCGCAAGTTTTTGAAAAATAAATATAAAAACGACAAGGCCTACGCGCTTTCGCGCAAAGACGCATCGGCTAAAATAGAAACTGCAACCGTGCCAAGTGTGCAAAGGAGGTTGTCGGCAAAAGACTATATTTTAAACCCGCAAAAAGACCAGGATTTGATAGACTACAACGAATTTATGCAGGTTGCATTGTGCGATACTTTGGAAACTTTTTGCAACGCGGCAAAAGAAAGCGCGCCGAACAGGCTTGTTTTGGCGTTTTACGGATATTCTATGGAGCTTTCAAACTCGCCCAAAGGCCCGGCTAGCTCGGGGCACTATGCTTTGGAAAGAATTTTAAAGAATAAAAACATAGATATTTTGTGCGGGCCTATTTCCTATTGCGACAGGCGTTTTGGCGACGGCAAAACCGTGATGGGGGCGGCGGAATCTATAACTGCCGCTGGCAAACTTTGGCTGGACGAGGACGATACTTCTACCTACTTGGCGCCCAAAGAGGGCAACTACCCGGGTGTGGAGCCTACATTGCTTACGCAAAAAGATACTATTAGCGTTTTGCGCCGCAACTTGGCGCAGGAATATGTGCGCAACTTTGCAAACTGGTTTATGGACTTAGGCGGCTCGGGCTGGTTTGCCGACCAAATTTTATTCGACCAAATAAAGTTGGCGCAAAGTGCAACAGAAGGCGATTTGGCGGTTTATAACCCGCAGGTTGCCTTTATTTGCGACGAAGCTTCCATGGCGTATGTGGGGCTAAACACCGCGTCGCATCGGACAACTTCAAAAACGCTTAGATACGGGCGCGGCGAGCTGAATAAATGCGCATTCCCGTTCGGACACTATCTTTTAAGCGATGTGCTTAAAAACAAGGTGAATGCCCAAATGAAAATTTTTGCCGCAACTATTGCAATGGACGCCGCCCAAAGGCAAACCCTTGCAAAAATCTGCAAAGATTCGTTTAACGTTTGGGTTTGGCTGCCAGCTTATGTAGACAAAACTGCAAACGCGTTTTCGATTGAAGCCGTAGAAGAGCTTACGGGTTTTGAAGTTGAAGAGGTGAAAATGTCGGGCAAACTTATAGCCACAAAAGAGGGATTAAATGCCGGTTTGCCGCAAACGTTCGGCGAAGGTGCAACGCTGCCCATGCTTGCCCCCGTTGCGGAAGACGGCGACATTGTTTTGGCGAAATTCCAAAATGGTGCGCCCGCAGTTGTTGTGCGCAAAAACAATATGTTTATACCCACAACTTTTGTTCCGTGGCAGCTATATTTGCATGCCGCAAAGCTGGCCAAAGTGCATATCTATTGCCAGCCTAATACAACGGTTTACGCAAACGAAAAATATGTTTCAATAACCGCCCGAAGCGACGGTATGCGCAACGTAAACTTAAACGGAACCTTTAAGGTGTACGACATATTCAACCAAAAAGATTTGGGGCAAAAATCGGTGCTCGATTTGGATATGAAAAAGGGCGACAACCTTTTCTTTAAACTTACAAAATAGTTTGCTTAAAAGTTGTAAAAAACATTGCAAAATTAAGAATAAAAAAGGGCGGAACAAATTTTATTGTTCCGCCTTTTTGTTGTGAAAAGCTGTCTTTTGCTTTGTCGGCAATTAAGCCCTTATTTTGTCGAGCTTGGGCGATATTATTTGCATTATAAGCGTTGCAACAACATAGGCTACCGAAGCCACTGCAAAAATGCCCGTGTAGCTGCCCATTGCCTCTAAAACGTGGCCTACTACCAAGAAGCAGAAAAGCGATACAACGGCCGCCATTGTTGTTCCTATGCCCGTTACCGAGGCTACAACCTTTTTGGGGGCAACATCGCAAACAATGGCGTAGAGATTTGCCGAAAAGCCCTGGTGGGCGGCGCCCGCCAAGCCGACTAGCAAAGTGGCAACCCATGCGCTTGGAACTATAGGCGCAAAAAACACCGGCAACACGCAAAGCGCGCAAATTAAAAGCGAGGTTTTTCTTGCAAAGTTAAGCGATTTGCCCCTTGCAATAAACCACGAAGAAATTGCGCCGCCCGCAACACTGCCTATTGCCGCAATAAGGTAAATTACAGCCAACATCGGCATTTGGTCCATAACCGAAAGGTTGAACTCTTTTTTTAGGAACTTGGGAATCCAAAACAAATAGAACCACCAAATGGGCGAGCTCATTGCCATGCCAACAGCATACGCCAAAACAGACCTGTTTTTAAAGAGCGACAACCACGAAATTTTCTTTTCGGGCTCGTCGCTTTTTTGTTCTTCGGCGGAAGAGTCCGATTCTATATAGTCTATTTCGCTTTGCTTTACATATTTAGACTGGCGGGGCGAATTGTAGAACATAAGCCAAAATACCACCCAAACAACGCCTATTATACCGAGCGAAAGGAAAGACATTCTCCACCCGAATTGAACCGCCAAAATTGGGACTATTACGGGGGCTACTATTGCGCCCATATTGCTGCCCGAATTGAACAGCCCGTTTGCAAGCGAAACTTCTTTTTTCGGGAACCAGGTAGAAACCGCTCTAATTGCGGCGGGAAAGTTGCCGCCTTCGAAAATACCCAAGCATACGCGGCAGAACATAAAGCCCAGTGTGCTTGTTATTGTAAGGCCTAAAATGTTAAATTCGTGAACCGCCGCATGCATTGCCGTTGCCAAGCTCCAGAAAAACGCGACAATAAACATACCGTAGCGTACGCCTATTTTGTCTATAAAAATGCCCATAAGCACGGGGCCTATGGCATAGGCAAACAAAAAGGCCGCGGTAATATTCGCATAGTCTATTTCGTTCCAGCCAAATTCCTTTGCCAGATAATCGGGCTCAAGCAAACCTATAATTTGCCTGTCCATATAGTTAATTGTTGTTATGCAGAAGAGTAAAAAGCAAATTACCCATCTAAACATACCTATTTTATTCTTTTCTTTAATCAGCATTTATTTTCCTTCTAAAATTTGTATATAAGTAAAATGTATATCAAGGCTGATACTATCTTTACTAAGCTTAATTAGTCAAGAATAATTAAGGGCTTTGTTTTGCAAAAAAGTCTTTTTTTATGCGCAAAAAAGCGCAAATTTTTTGGGGCGGCAGCGCAAAGATTGTTGGGTCTTTTAATGTATTGTGTCTTATATGCGGGCTGTTTTTCTTCGAAAGGAATACCGGCAAAAAATGCCTTTAAACGGGTACAAAAAAAGCCCCGATTGCTCGGAGCTTCTTTTGGTTTTTTAGTATGACTACTAAATTAGTCTGCCAATCTTTCGAGAAGGGCTGCTCTTTCGATTTTGAGAGAGTCGGGCAATGCGTCGTAAAGCTCGGGCTTTAAGGGCTGAGCCGATACAACTTCCTTGTCGAACGACATTAGCTGCTTGAAGGTTTCCTTCGAGTAGCCGAGCCCATTCCAGATAAGGTCTTCGTAGTTGGGCATAAAGCCTATCGGAGTTTCCTTACCGTGTGCATTGCCGTAGCAACGACCAATCATCCAAGCCAACACGCGTGCGTTGTCGCCGTAACCGGGCCACATAAACTTGCCTTCGCTTGTCTTTCTGAACCAGTTAACGTGGAAGATTCTGGGGGTAACTTCCAAACCTTTACCCATTTTTACCAAGTGTTCGAGATACCTTGCCATGTGGTAGCCTGCGAAGGGCAACATAGCCATCGGGTCGGAACGAAGCTGGCCAACTTTACCTTCGGAAGCAGCCGTCAATTCTGAACCCATTGTTGCGCCCAAGTAGATGCCGTGAGTCCAGTTAAAGGCTTCGAATACCAAGGGCATACCATTGGGACGACGACCGCCAACTACTACTGCCGAAATCGGAACGCCTTCGAGCTTTTCCGCATTTTCGTCTATGCACGGGCAGTTGCGGATAGGAGCTGTGAAACGGCTGTTGGGGTGTGCCGCTTTTTCTTCCGAAGCGGGTGTCCAGTCGCGGCCTTTCCAGTCTATCAAGTGCGCGGGCTTTTCGTCGGTCATACCTTCCCACCATACGTCGCCGTCGTCTGTAAGGGCAACGTTTGTGAAGATAGAGTCTTTCGAGCACGAAATCATTGCATTTGGGTTGGTCTTCATGCTTGTTCCCGGAGCAACGCCGAAGAAACCGGCTTCGGGGTTAATTGCATAAAGCTTGCCGTCGGCAGCGGGTTTAATCCAGGCAATATCGTCGCCTACGCAGGTAATTTCCCAACCTTCTTTGCGCATTTCCGCGGGGGGAATAAGCATTGCAAAGTTTGTTTTACCGCATGCGCTGGGGAATGCAGCCGTTACATACGACTTGCGGCCCGAGGGTTCTTTTACGCCCAAAATGAGCATGTGTTCGGCCATCCAGCCTTCGTCTCTGCCCATTACCGAAGCAATTCTCAAGCTTAAGCACTTTTTGCCCAACAAAGCATTGCCGCCGTAGCCCGAACCGAAGCTAACAATAGCGCGTTCTTCGGGGAAGTGAACAATGTAGGTGTTTTCGGGGTTGCAGGGCCAAAGAACGTCTTGTTGACCTTCTGCCAAAGGCATACCAACCGAGTGTAAGCACGGAATGAACTTGCCGTTTTCGCCGAGCAAGTCGTATACCTTGGGGGTAACCCTTGCCATAATGCGCATGTTCAATACTACATAGGGCGAGTCGGACAATTCAACGCCGATTTGCGAGATAGGACCGCCAACGGGACCCATGCTGAAGGGGATAACATACATTGTTCTGCCCTTCATGCAACCCTTGAAAAGACCGTCGAGCTTGGCCTTCATTTCCTTCGGGTCCATCCAGTTGTTTGTCGGACCTGCGTCTTCTTTAGTTTTTGCGCAGATGAATGTGCGTGCTTCCACACGGGCAACGTCGCGCGGGTCGGAGCGGAACAGATAGCTGTTCGGGCGTTTCTTTTCGTTAAGCTTTACGCATGCTCCCTTGTCGAGCATAAGCTTGAAGAGCGAGTCGGCCTCTTCCTGAGAACCGTCTACCCAATGGATACTGTCGGGCGTAGTGAGCTTGGCGATTGTGTCTACCCAAGCCAACAACGCTTTGTTCTTTATTGTTTTTGGATCTATCATGGTGTTTATAAGTTAAATCGAAAAAGATATACTTTTATAAAAACCCTTACTCTATAAAACTTGCGCCTTTAGGCAACATATTTTTTTAAAATTTTTGCAAAAAATAATACAAAAATGTAGTTTTTTAGGCGTAGTCGGCATCGCTTTTAAAGTGCTTGGGATAGCGCGCTTTAATTTCTTTTCTTATTGATTTCCAAGAAGTTTGCCAAAATTCGGCAAGGTTTTGCGTGCTTTGTATGGGTCTGTAGTTGGGGGCTAAAATTTGATAGGTAAGCTTTACGTTGCCGTCGGCAATTTTTATTTTGTCGGCGTTAAAGTTATATAGGTCTTTAAACGAAGCCGAAAGCGTTGCCTGCTTCATAGGCAAATTGTATTCTATATAGCACGGTTTTTTGCGGTTCGCAAATTCTATAAAGTCGGCGGCTAAATAGTCTATCAGCGCAAGCTGTTCTTGCGAATACCACGCTTTTATATGCGGCAAAACTTCAACGTTTCTTAGCTGTGTATACGAGCTTTTCCCGTAGCATAAATCCGCAAAAATCATTTGCAAAGCTTCGTCGTCTATCTTTGGCAGGTTGTATTTTGGTGCGCATTCGGCCGCAAAATTTGCGCGTGTTATAAAGCGTTGCGCCTTTTCGTTAAAGTTTTCCAAAACAAGTTTGCCCTTTAAAATTTCTTCCAGCAAAACTTTGGCGCATGCCTCTTTGTCGGTGCAGTCGTGCTGGCTTTGCTCTAGGGCAAGCCCCCTAAAGGTTTTTTGCACTTTGCATATAACTCGCTTGTGGCGTTCGTCTATGCAGGTTGTGCTTTGTTCGGCTATTTGCATTTTAAAAACTTCGCTTATTTGCTCTATGCAAACGGGCACGCACATACTTGCAACAATGCTGGCTTTGCCCTGCGTAAGTTGTTCCTGCAAATTCAGCGCGCAAAAAATGTGTTCTGCAAATTTTTTTGAAGCCTTTGCAATTATGCCGCTTTTGCCGTTTGCAATTTGGCAGCTAAGTTGGGCGTCGTTTGTTCTTACGCACAGGTTTTCGCTAAAGGCACTTATAACGCATTTTGCAAGGGCGTCGGTTGTGTCGGCAGTTTCGGTTGTATTTTCGCCGAATGCCCGTTGGGCTGTCCTATATAAGTCTTGCGCCAAAATTTCGGCTTTGCGGGCGTTTGCCGAATGTATGCCGTATTGGCGGCAAAAACGCTCGTCGTAGGCGTTGTTTTTTGCAATTTGGCAAAGCTTTGCAATTTGGGCAATTTCGCTATTTTCGCCTGCAAGGGCGTCGCTGCGTTCCGATTCTTTATATTGGTTTTCGGCTTCAAGCATAATCTTGCCGCAGTCGATAATTGCGGCGGCAAAGGCGGCTTCTTTTAAACAGCCGCGCTTGCAGGCCTCGAACAACAGCTTTGCATATTTTACCTGGGTGGGGAATTTTGCCAAAATGCGGCCGTCGCTTGTTATGTTGCAGTTGTTGTCTAGCGCATTTAGCGACTTTAAGTTTTGGTAGGCAAATTCAAGATTTTTTTCGGGGGCCTTTTCGAATAGAGGCAAGTTTTCGAGCGACATACCCGCGCTTTTTACCCACAATGCAACTTCGCTTAAATCCATACGCTCTATTTCGGGGCTGGCAAAAGGCTCAAAAAACTGCTCCTGACTTTTGTTCCAAAGCCTAATTGCAACGCCGTTGGAAGTTCTGCCGGCTCGACCCGCCCGCTGCACCGCGTTTGCCATGCTGATTTTTTCGGAAAACAGGGTGTTTACCCCGCGCGAGGCATCGTAGCGGGCAATCTTTGCCAAGCCGCTGTCTATCACATATTTTACGCCTTCTATTGTAAGCGAAGTTTCCGCCACGTTTGTGGCAACAATTGCCTTTCTTCTTTCGCTTCGCGTTAAAATTTCGTCTTGTTTGTTTATCGGCATATTGCCGTACAAGGGCAAAATTTCTATTCCGCGCGAGCTTGGCATTTTAAGCATTGCGCCTATTGTGCGGTTTATTTCGTATACCCCCGGCATAAAAATCAAAAAATTGCCGTCTTGGGTGGTTCTTGCCAAATAGTCGAACTGGCGCGCCGCCATATCCCAAACCTTGTCTTCTGCCGATTTTTTTGGGGCATATAGAATGTCTACATCGTATAGGCGCGACGAACATTCAAGCTTTGTGCAGGTGTCTTTGCCGAAATAGTCGCACAGGGCTTCGTCGTCCATAGATGCCGAGCATACAGCTATAACCAAGTCTTGCCGTTTTTCGTTTTGTAGCTTTTTTGCAAGGGCAAGCGATATGTCGGAGTATAAATTCCTTTCGTGAAATTCGTCTAAAATTACCGCGCTTACATTTTGCATGGCTTTTTCGCTTAAAAGCTGGCGCGCCAAAATGCCTTCGGTTTCGAACACGATTTTGCTTTCGGCAGAGCAGTTTTTGTCGAAGCGTATGTTCCAGCCTACCTCTTTGCCGAGGGTTGCTCCCATTTGTTGTGCCACCGTTTTTGCCAAAAAGCGCGCCGCAATTCTGCGGGGCTGCAGCACAATTATCTGCCCTTTAATTTTTTCGCTTTCGGCGAATATTTGCGGCAGCTTTGTGGACTTGCCCGAGGCCGTTGGCGCGCTTATAACAAAGCGGTTTACGCCGGCTTTTAAGTCCGACAATATGCGCTCTTTTAATCCCTCTACAGGTAGTTTTTCCATTGTCTAAATAAAAGGGCAGGGCAAAAATTTTTCAACTATCTTTTTTGTTGCAATAAAACCCGCGCGCCGATTATGCTGTTTTGTATGAAAAAACTTATAGCAACTTTTCTTATGGCATTTGCCGTTGTTGGCCTTTTTGCAAAGATTGGCGAAAATAGAAAGCTTTTGGAAAACCGTCTTTTAATGAAAAGCGGCGGCTGCATTTTATACGACAAACCCGAAGAAAGAGACAGGGAAGTTGCAGAATTGCCATATAAAAATATGCTGCTTCTTATGCCGAAGGAAATCACGCACCAGTTTTATTTTAAAAGACCTGACTTGGCGGCTGCAACGTCTTCAGACATTCTAAAGCAGAACGATTTGGACGGCTGGGAGCTTCACGTTGTATACTACAAAGACGTTTCGGTTATGGAGTATTACACGCGCTATCCTGTTATGTATCCCGAAGAGTTGGCAAGGCTTATGATGGCAATGATTTCGAAACGCGCGCAGGGCACCGCATGGGTTGCCACAAACAACTTTATAAAGAAAGACGATATGTCTTCGGAAGACGACGCAAAAACCTACGTTTCGTCGGATCCTGCGCTTGCGCAGCTAATGGCGGTTTTGCCGAAGCCAAGAAGCAGAATAATAGAATTTGTTGTTCCCGAAAGCGTTGCAAAAGCCTCGGGCTATTCGGCAGATTTAAGAACATCTATAATTTCAGACGAAAGGCAAAAGTCTTTTGCGCGCTATAAAAGCGAAGTGGAAAAAGACCGCAAGCGCGCCGCCGAAAAGACCGCAAAATTAAACTACAAGGAAAGGGCAAAGCAAAAGGCTCTTAAAAACGCGGCAAAAAACGAGCAAAACCTAAAGGCGGCCTCCTCCATAGATTCGGTTGCAGTAAAAAGCGTTGAAGACTTAAAGGGCAAAGAGCTTCGCATTATGGGCGAAATTCCCAATCAGGAAAACACGGCGTTCGGCTTTAACTACATTAGCAGCGACGGCGCGTTAAGGGCAAAGCTTGTATTGAACAAATCAAATGTTCCCGCGGGGCTTTTGGTTATAGACGCTCGTTTCGACAAAATGCTGAGAAAGTATATGGAAGAGCTTTACAAAACGCAGGCCGAAGAAAGGGATGCCGCCGCCATAGACAGCGTTTCGAAGTTCTAAGTTGGACATAAACTTAAAGGCAAAAAAAATTAAAATGAGCGCCGGAGAATTTTCGGCGTTCGATTTTTCTTTGCATTCGGGCAAAGAAAGCGCAAAAGCGTCGCTATGGGCTACCTATTTGGGCAACTATTGGCACAAGGCTTTGCGTATTGAAGATTCTCAAACGGCGCAAAACGCTATGTTCGAAGTTTCGCTTAAGGCACAATTTGAATGCAAAGGCTGGCATTTTACTCTTACGGGCAAGGCCGACGAGATTTTCGACGAGGGGGATTTTTTTGTTGTAAGGGAGATTAAGACAACCCGAAGGCAGTTCCCCTTAGACGGCTACGAATTGCAGCACAAAGTGCAGCTTTGTGTATATCTATTGGCACTCTCTAAAAAATGCAGGTGTTCGGGCGAATTGCTATATATAAATACCGACACTGGCAACCGCCAAAAATTTGCCGTAAACGAAAGCCCCGAAAATGCGGTTATGCAAAGAGCCGCCGAGTTTGTAGAGTATTTTGTAGAGTTGCAAACGGCAACTAAAACGGCGGAAACTCTGGGCATAACACTGCCGTTTAAAACATTGCGCGAGGGGCAAAAAGAGACAATAGACAATCTTAAAGAAGCCCTTAAAAACAACAGGGTTGTTTCGTTAAAAGCCTTTACGGCGTTCGGCAAAACGGCAATAGCATTCGACGCAATGTTGGGGCTTTTGCGCGACGGCAAAATAGAAAGGGCGGTGTGCCTTAGCTCGAAAAGCAGCGGGCAAATACAGCTTATTGGCGAGCTGAAAAAGTTTTTGAAAAACGCAGAATATCCAAAAGTTTTCCAGCTAAGAAACCGCACCGAACACCTTTTAAACGGCAAATACTGCTTTGATTGCGAAGACTGCCAAATAGAATATGCGCCGCAAAGCGGCGAATTTACTTTTTCGCACAAAAACTATTTTAATGGGGCATTTTCTTCGCTCGAAAAAATAAGGGGCAATGCCGCAGAATACGGGGTTTGCCCCTATGCGATTTCGCAGGCGTTATTGCCCTATGCGCAAATATGGGTTTGCGACTACAATTATATCTTTTCGCCTTCGGTAAGCTCGGTGCTTGAAAACATAGAGCTTTTTAACCCCAAAAAAACAATGCTTATTGTAGACGAAGCCCACAATTTGCTGGAAAGAACCCAATCTGCATATTCGGGGCAAATTTCCATGTTCGAGCTTTCCGTTTTAAGGACGGCGTTGATTTTCGACAATTCAAGCCTGCGCGCGGCAATAGAGCAGCTTATGGAAATTGTGTTCGGGGCAAGGGGAATGCTGTCTGTCGAAAGTGTTGAAGCCGTAAAAAGCTGCCTTTTGCAAATTGTAGACAATCTTTACAGGATAAATTTGGAGGAATTTGCAATCCCCGCCAAAAAGGTTTTGTGGAATTTGTGCTTTTTGAACAAGCTATGCAGTTTTGGCTATGTGCGGTATTTGTGGACGTGTGACGGCGAAACACTAAAAATAGATTGCATAGACGCAGTTGCCGCGGTTTCTTCGGTGTTAGACAGCTTTAAAAAAACGCTGCTTTTAAGCGCAAGCGACATAGACAATGTGTACAACGAAATATGCTTGGTTAAAGCTCGGGCCAACTGGCTAAAAACGTGTTTTAGATATATTGTAGACAAAAGCGTAAACACAAGCGCAAGAACAAGGGCGTTGTTTTACGAAGACACCGCAAACAGGGTTTTTGAGGCGGTAAAAGCTTCTAAAAAGCCCGTTGCCGTTTTTTTTGCTTCGTATGAATACGCCTACGCCATTGCCGATGCTTTAAGCCGCATTTATCCGCAAATAAAAGTTGCCGTGCAGCGCAAAAATTTGCCCTATTTGCAGCAGGTTGAATTTATAAAAGAGTCGCTTGCAAAGAGCAACGCGCTGTTTTTGGTTTTGGCAAGCTCGTATTCGGAAAGTGTAGATTTGCTTGGCGGTGCGGTAGACACCGCCGTGGTTGTAGGCGTAGGGCTTTCGGAACTAAACGCGGTTGGCAACGCAAAAATGGATTTGCTTATTGGTCAAAATATGCCAAAGCAGCAGGCTTTTAACGAGGTATATTCAAAAAAGGCGGCGGCCAAGATAAAGCAGGCAATAGGCAGGCTTGTGCGCAGCCCCGAGCAAAGGGCAACGGTTGTTTTGCACTGCTGCAGGTTTTTGCAAGCCCCATATAGCGAATATTTTGCCGAAGAAATTGCCTCGGCCGAAATTGTAGACGATTTGCAAAGTTATAAAAACGCGCTGCAAAACGCTAAAAAGTAGCTTTACAAGAGGCGGCTTTTGCCCTTTTATATTTATGTAAAGCACAGTTTGTTTTTATGATAAATACCGATTTTTTTAAAAATATAAATTGGACTAGGAAAGATTTAACCGACATAGAAAGTTTAAGCCTTTCCGAAATGGAGCAAATATTTTCGCTGGCCGAGCTTTTTAAGGCTCTTATAAAGGAAGACGGCTGCAAGCTTCCGTTCCTTCAGGGCAAGACTATTGTTAATTTGTTTTTAGAGCCTAGCACCAGAACGCGCACGGCTTTCGAAATGGCGGCCCACAGGTTGGGTGCCGATGTAATCTCTATTGCGGGGGGTACATCGTCGATAGTTAAGGGCGAAACTTTAAGGGACACCGCACGCAATATAGAGGCTCTGAGCACCGATATGATTATTATGCGCCACAGCGCGGCGGGAGCTGCCGAGTATCTTTCGAAAAGGGTGAAAGTTCCCGTAATAAACGCGGGCGACGGTGCGCACGCACACCCGACGCAGGCTTTGCTAGACTCTTTTACAATGCGCCAGCATTTGGGCAAAAATTTAAAGGGCAAAAACGTTACAATTTTAGGCGACATTCTGTTTAGCCGCGTTGCGCGCTCGAACATTTACGCGCTTAAAAAGCAGGGTGTAAATCTTACGCTGGCAGGGCCTTCAACTCTTGTTCCCAAAATGTTCGAGCAAATGGGGGTAAAAGTTGTACACAACCTAAAAGAAGCCATTTCCGACGCCGACGTTGTTATGCTTTTAAGAATACAGCACGAAAGACAGTCGTTTATACACTTCCCGTCTATAGGCGAATATGCGTCTATTTTCGGGCTTAATAAGCTTAGAGAAGGCTACCTTAAGAAAAATGCAATTATTATGCACCCCGGGCCGATAAACAGAGGTGTAGAGCTAGACAGCGAGCTTGCCGACTCGTCGCGTTCGGTTATTTTAGAGCAGGTTACAAACGGCGTTGCCGTAAGAATGGCAGTGTTGTATTTGTGTATGTTAGCCTCTACAAAGAAGGGAAAATAATTTTATGGATTGCCTTATAATTAAAAATGCAACCGTTGTAGACCCCGCAAATTCTGTTGAAGAAAAAAGGGATTTATTTGTTAAAAACGGCGTTTTTGTCGAAAAAGCATCGGGTAAACAAAAGGTTATAGATGCAAAAAATAAATTTGTGTTCCCCGGTTTTGTAGATGTTCACTGCCATTTAAGGGAACCCGGCCAGACCGCAAAAGAGACTATAGAAAGCGGAACTGCCGCGGCAGCCGCAGGCGGTTTTACAAGCATTTTGGCAATGCCAAACACAAAGCCTTGCGTAGACTCGGCCTCGACATTTAGGCTTGTAAGCGAAATTGTAAAGGCATCGGCAGCCGTTAAGGTATATTTAAGCGCGTGCATTACCGAAAATAGAGAGGGCAAAAAACTTGCTCCCATTGGCACTCTTAAAAACGCAGGCGCCATTGCCCTTACAGACGACGGCTCGTGCGTTCAAAACAACGAGCTTATGCTAAAGGCGCTAGAATATGCTAAAATGTTCAACCTTGTTGTTATGGATCACTGCCAAGACGCCGATATGACTGCAAAAGGGCAGATGAACGACGGCTTGGTAAGCCTAAAATTGGGGCTTGGAGGCTGGCCGAACGCCGCCGAAGACATTATCGTTTCGCGCAATATAATTCTTTCAAAGTATACGGGTGCGCACGTTCATATGCAGCATTTGTCTAGCGCATATTCGGTAGACTTAGTAAGAAACGCAAAAAAGGCGGGCATAAATGTAAGCGCGGAAGCTACCCCCCACCATATTGCCCTTACCGACGAAAGCCTTATAGACTACGACACAAACTACAAGGTTAACCCGCCCCTTAGAACCAAAGACGACGTAAAGGCGGTAATAAAGGGCTTGTGCGACGGTACTATAGACGTTATTGCAACCGACCACGCTCCCCATTCGCCGGCAGACAAAAACGTTGAGTTCGACTATGCCCCCTGCGGAATGATAGGCTTTGAAACCGCGTTTTCGGTTTGCTACAAAGCACTTGTTTTAAGCGGCAAAATGAAGTTGGCAAAATTGATAAAGCTAATGACGATTTCGCCCGCAAAGCTTTTGGGCATAAATGCGGGGTCTTTGCAGTGTGGAATGCCCGCCGATTTTTGCATTGCCGATTTGTCGCGCAAATACGTTTACAACAAAAGCCTTTCGCGCTCTAAAAATTCGCCGTGGTTTGGCAAAGAGCTTATAGGCAAAGTAGAGGCTACTTTTGTAAACGGCAAGCCCGCCTATAGGGAATAATGCGGAAGATAATTCCAGACAATTTAAGTTGCATTGCGTTTAAAAGCGCAAGCGACTTTTTTGGGTTTTTCTTCGGCTTGTTTTTCGTGTACTATGTTTCGCTTGCCGTATCTTCGAAAATTTTCGGCGGCGAAACATTCGGCGTTATAGCGTCTTCTTTCGTGTTGCAGGCTGCTTTATCGGTATGGTTGGTTTTGTATGCAAAACACCGCAAGCTTAGCTTTAAATTTACACTGCAGCCAAAAAGCCTTTTTGCAAAAGCCATAAAATATACGCTTTTGGCGTTGTTACTTGTGTTTGCAACAATGGCGTTGTGGAAGGGCGTTTTGTTTTTGCTGGGTGTAAAATACGAAATGCAAAACAGCATAGACCTTTGGCTTTCTGCTTCGGGAGTTGCAGAAAATGCAATGGCGTTTTTGTCGATTGCAGTTTTAGCCCCCATTTCGGAAGAGCTTTTGTTTAGGGGCTATTTATACAGAATTTTAAAGGGCGCGTTTAAGCCGCTGTTTTCGGCGATGGTTGTTTCGCTTTTATTTGCGGGAATTCACTTTAGCGTAGAGGCTTTTGTTTCGCTGGCGGCACTGTCGTTTTTATTTTGCGCGGTATACGAAAAATACCGCGATATAAGGCTTAACATTTTGGTTCATTCGCTCTTTAACATTGTAAACATTTTAATGATTGGGCTATGCGGTTTGCAGCAGTAAGTTTAAAAGATTCGTTCGGGTCTGTAAAAGAAAAGGCCGCAATAGAGCAGGCGGTAAAGATTTTCGGGCAAGTTGCACCTAAGTCTCCGTTTGGCCCCGGCGACGATTGCGCGGTTGTAGACTATAAAACCCTTAAAGACAAAGCTCTTATTACAAGCGACTGCGTTATTGCAGGCAGGCATTTTGATATAGATTCCAACCCCTTTTTGGCGGGCGAAAAAATTATAAAGCGCAATATTTCAGACATTGCGGCAATGGGAGGAATTCCCCTTTACGCGCAAAGCAGCGCGGTTGTGTGCGACAATATGTCGATGAAATATTTACGCGCGTTTTTGCGAGGAATGGCGTCTGCCGCAAAAGAGTATAACGTAAAAATTATAGGAGGCGATTTAGCGTCGGTTAAAAGCGACTTTTTTTCGATGCATCTTACTTTGATTGGGCGCACCGAAACGCGCGCAATGTTGCGAAGCGGCGCAAAAGACGGCGACTATGTTTGCGTTAGCGGGGCATTGGGGGCGTCTTACGAAAGCAAAAGGCATTTAACGTTTCGTCCCAAAGTGCCCGAAGGCCGCTTTTTGGCGGCAAACAAATGCGTGGTTTCGTGTATGGATATTAGCGACGGCATTGCTTCGGACTTAAAACATTTGCTTTGCAAAGGGCTTTGTGCCGAGCTTGTAGCCGAGCAAATACCCGTTTATAAATTTAAGGGCAACACCCTAAAAAAAGCCCTGTGCGACGGCGAAGACTACGAGCTTTTGTTTTGCGTAAGGGGCAAAAACAGCCTTGCAAAACTAAAGACCGATTTTCAAAAAAAATTCGGCTCAAATATCTACGAAATTGGCCGCATAAAAAAAGCCCCCCGAAAGGAATTTTCGGAAGGGCTTGTTTTGGTTGAAAACAACAAAAAGCGTTTGTTAACCGAACACGGTTTCGAGCACTAGCGGCGTTTGCCGTCGCGCACCATTCTTTCCCTGTATGTTTTTACGTCGGAAGGAATAAGGGGTTCTACATTGCCCTTGCGCATATTGTTTTCGAAATAGCTTATAATTAAATGCCTTTTTTGTGTTTGCAGGCGCACTTCGTCTTTTAACGCCGAGTAGAAAGATTCGGGATTCTTTTCCTTAATGTCCTTCTTCATTACGGTTATAATGTCGTTAAGGTACGAGCGCATTTCTCTGTTGAATGTTGCGCTGTCGCTTCTCGAAAAGAACTTGGGTTCGTATTTTGAAATTGCCCTGGTAAATATGCTAACGCCTCTTAGCTTGTCGAAAGAGTTTAGCGTATACGCCTTATATAGATTGTCGTTAGACTTTTTAAGATTTTCCAAATATTCGAACTGTTCCTTTAGCTTTTGCGGAACAAGGGGCTCGAAAGAGTTAAGGGTGTCGAGCCTCGGGTAATACCTTATCTCTTCGGTGCGGGCTTCCTGCCTTCTTAAAATGCTAAGGGCTTCCGAACGGTTGTCTAAGTCGGTAAGCGTAACTTTCTTTTCCTTAACAAGCATAAAGCTTATCAGCTTATTTTTTGCAAAATCTATTAGCAGAACGCCGGGGGTGAAAGAGTAGGGCGTTTTTGCGCTTAAAAGATAGTCGTTGTCGCGTATAGACGCTATGGAAATTTGGTAGCAGGTAATTTGCGAAGCCGAATACATACCGGCCAGAGTTAGGGGCTGGGTTATGATTTTCTTTACTTCGTGTTCGTCTTCAATTTCTATGGGCTGCATTCCTTCGGGGAAAGATTCAACTTCAATAAAAAGCACGGGTTCTTCCTTGCAAGCGTATATGCCCTTAATTTTAGGACGGTCGCCGCCCGCGGTTATAAGGTCGAAATTGTTTGGCTTGTAGCAACTAAAGGGGCAAAGTATGCCTTTTTTGCCTTTAAATACAACGGCAACTGCAACGCTGGGCTTTTGCTCGGCGGTTTTTAGCGAGCACTTTGTAAATATCTTTCTTCCCAAAACGTTGTATGCCCCGGGGGAATTCGGGTCTACGCCGTCTATTGTAGAGGGTTTATTGTCTATCTGCTTTTGGGCAGACTCTTGCATGCCCGTTCTTTTTTGCAGTTCGGCAAGCTGTTTTGTGTAGTTGTAGGGGAAAGTTTTTTCCAACACTTGCTTTGTTACAGCAAAAGTAACAGGGTCTTCCTTTTCGGAGGGTTTTAGGGTTTCTATATACTTTTTTGCTTCAAGCTGTTTTGCAACGTAGGTCGAAAACATTGTAATGTCGTCGGCGCATTCGGTAAGGGCAACAGCCTTAATTTCAGAAAATATTTTAGGGTCTATGCCTTCGCCGAGGGCTGCAACCGAAGCCATCGCAGTGGCATTGTTTGTAATGTATTCTTCCTGCTTTGTATATTCGTTGGGGAATTTTTTTGCGGCTTGTGCTTTAATTGAATTTAGCTCTTTTTCGCCAATGCCGTCTATATTCATATAGCTGATTGATTCGAACGACATAGATTGTTTTTTCATCCAATCTTGCGCTGCCGCCGAATCTTTGGGGAAAAGTGCGGTTGCCTTTGCTTGTAGGGCTGCCTTTTGTTCGGCGGTCATTTCCTGCGAAAATGCCGACAACGCCGACAAGAGTAATGCGGTAAAAATAGTAATGCGTTTCATATGGTGTATATTGAATAAAAATGCGCAATATCTGTCAAGTTTTTCAAAGATTTTTTAGCGGCATAAAGCAAAGTAAATTTATGCTTTTTTAGATTCCTTATATGCGGGTAGTTTTTGAATACAAAAAAGCCCTCCGCATTTTTAGCGGAAGGCATTTTGTTTTTATCGCTTGCTAATTAAAGCTGTTTAAAGAAGTCGTTGCCCTTGTCGTCTACAAGAATAAAGGCGGGGAAGTCTACAACGTCTATCTTCCAAACCGCTTCCATGCCCAATTCGGGATATTCTACAAGCTCGACTTTCTTTATGTTTTTTTCGGCAAGTAGGGCAGCCGGGCCGCCTATAGAACCCAAGTAAAAGCCGCCGTGCTTTTTGCAGGCGTCGGTTACCTGTTGCGAGCGGTTGCCCTTTGCAATCATAATCATACTGCCGCCGTTAGACTGGAACAAGTCTACATAAGGATCCATTCTGCCTGCGGTTGTAGGCCCGAAAGAGCCCGAGGGTTTGCCTTGCGGAGTTTTTGCAGGGCCTGCATAGTAAACGGGGTGCTGCTTTAGATATTCGGGCATTCCTTCGCCCTTAAGCAGGCGTTCGCGTATCTTTGCATGGGCAATATCGCGCGCAACAATAATTGTGCCGTTAAGGCTAAGCCTTGTTTTTACGGGGTATTTCGACAACTCCGCCAAAACTTCGCTCATGGGTCTGTTAAGGTCTATGGAAACCGCACCTTGGGCTGTGTCTACATTGCGGTATCTTTCGGGAATGTACTGGGCGGGGTTAGATTCAAGCTCTTCTAGCCAAATGCCGTCTTTGTCTATCTTTGCCTTTACGTTTCTGTCGGCCGAGCACGAAACGCCCAAACCTATTGGGCAGCTTGCGCCGTGGCGCGGCATTCTTATAATGCGTACGTCTAAGGCGAAATATTTGCCTCCAAACTGTGCGCCAATGCCCAATTTGTGGGCAGCGTCTAGCAACTGCTTTTCCATTTCAACGTCTCTAAAGGCGTGTCCAAGCTCGTTGCCCTGGGTGGGCAAGTTGTCTAGATACTTTGTAGAGGCGAGCTTTACGGTTTTCAAGCACGCTTCGGCACTAGTTCCACCTATTACAAATGCAACGTGGTAGGGAGGGCAGGCGGCAGTTCCCAAGCTCTTTAGCTTTTCTACCAAAAAGGGCAGTAGCTTTTCGGGGGTGATTATCGCCTTTGTTTCCTGATACAAATATGTTTTGTTTGCCGAGCCGCCGCCTTTTGCAACAAACAAAAATTCGTATTTGTCGGAATTTGTGGCGTACAAATCTATTTGGGCTGGCAGGTTGCAGCGCGTGTTAACTTCGTCCCACATATTTAGGGGGGCGTTTTGCGAATAGCGCAAATTTTCCTGAGTATAGCAGTCGAAAACGCCCTTCGAGATGAATTCTTCGTCTTCTACGCCAGTGAACACATATTGGCCTTTTTTACCGATTACGGTTGCAGTTCCCGTGTCTTGGCAGAAGGGCAAAACGCCCTGGGCCGCAATTTCGGCGTTTCTTAGCATTGTAAGAGCTACGCTCTTGTCGTTGTCGGAAGCTTCGGGGTCGTCTAAAATGGCGGCAACCATTTTTAAGTGGGCCGGCCTCAATTTAAACGAAACGTCTTTAAACGCGTTTCTTGCCAAGAAGGTTAAGCCCTTTGGGTCTACCTTCAAAATCTGAAGGGGTCCAATCCTTAAAGTGCTTACATAGTCTTTTGTAAGCAGCCTATATTTAGTGTTGTCGGGCCCCAAGGGGAACATTTTTTGGTACTTAAATTCTTTTTCTGCCATAATAGTAAATATATCGTTAATTGTTTGGGTTTAGTTTAGTCGCCAATAAAGTCTTTGCCGTACCACTTTTTAAGGACTTCGGGAACTTTTACGGTGCCGTCGTCTTGTACGTTGTTTTCAAGCAAAGCCGCCAAAACGCGGGGAATAGCCAAGCCCGAACCGTTAAGAGTGTGTACAAATTCGGACTTGCCGCCGTTGGCGGGGCGGAATCTAATGCCGGCTCTTCTTGCCTGAAAGTCGGTAAAGCACGAGCAGCTAGAAACTTCAAGCCACTTTTTTTGACCTGCCGCCCAAACTTCCAAGTCGAACTGCTTTGCGTGGGGGAAACCTATATCGCCCGTGCAAATTGCCAAAACGCGGTAGGGCAAGTTAAGCTTTTGCAAAATGCCTTCGGCGTCTCTTCTTAGTTTGTCTAGTTCGTCGAAGCTGGTTTCGGGTTTTACCCATTTTACCAGTTCTACTTTGTCGAACTGGTGAAGCCTGTTTAGGCCCCTTACGTCTTTGCCCCACGAGCCCGCTTCGCGCCTAAAGCAAGGGGTATACGAGCATCTATATACGGGCAGCTGCGATTCTTCAAAAGTTTCGTCTCTAAAGAAATTTGTAAGCGGAACTTCGGCGGTAGGTACCATATAAAAATCGTCCTGATTGTCGTGGTACATTTGGCCCTCTTTGTCGGGCAGCTGACCCGTTGCCGTTGCGCTTGCAGTGTTTACCATAATCGGGCACATAACTTCTTCGTAGCCGTTGTTTTTTGCTTCTTCTAAAAAGAGAGCCAAAAGCGAGCGAACAAGCCTTGCCATATCGCCAACATAGAAGGGAAAGCCCGCCCCTGTAACCTTTACGCCGCGGGGGAAGTCTAGCAACTTGTTGAAGAATTTTAAGTCCCAATGGGGAACGGCGTTCTTGATGGAGTCTATGTCGCCCCAAGTGTAGACGGTAACGTTGTCTTTGTCGCTTTTGCCTACGGGAACGCTGTCGTCGGGCATATTGGGGATTGTAAGAAGCATAGATTTCCACTTCTTTTCGGCTTCATCGGCCTTTTGCTCTAAAGCCTTAACGTTTGCGGAAACCTCTTTTAGCTTTAAAACGGCCTCCTTAAATTCGGGCGAGCCTTTTGGCAAGTGCGCCAAAGCCTTGCTTTCGGCGTTTTGCTGGGCGCGCGCATTTTCAAATTCGGATAGAATATTGCGTCTAACCTCGTCGAACGCGATAATGGAATCTAAATCGCAGTCGAATTTTTTAAGCGCAATTTTCTGGCGCAGTTTATCGGGTTGTTCTCTTAAAATTCGTAAGTCTATCATAAATTTATGTTATAAAATTCAATACAAAACAAAGTTTATAGACAAGAATATTTTTAAGCCAGTTTTGCGTAAAAAAAGCTAGTTTTTTGGGGTGTTAAGGTTCTTAAGTGTTTGTGTGTATTCCTGCAATAAAGCATTATCTATATTTTTTGCATATTCTATGGCAATAGGCAGCGCGTTTTTTAGATATGTTTTGCCGTTTTTGTGTGCTGAAATGTGTTGTTTGCAAAGCTCTAACGCAAGCTTGTTGTTGCCCAAGCCAGAGGCGAATTTTGCAACTTCAAAATTAAGCCCAAAATAGGGGTTGTTTGGGTCTGTCAGCGTTTTTGCGGTATTTTCTGCAAAAAGCAGGGCGTTTTTGTTGTCGCCAAGCGTTTGCAGCAGCTGCGCTATTTTAAAGAGCAAAGCGGTGTTGTCTTTAAGCTTTTTTGCATAGGCTATGCCAAGCTTTGCGGCGTTTAACGTGTTGCCCGACTTTTTAACGACCAAATTCATTGCCCTAATTACCGCATATTGGCTATAAAAGGCGGCGTTCCCATTTTCTATGTCTTTTAGCTGCTCGCTTAACTTGCGCTTAAAGGGCATATATAAAGGGTCGCCTATAAATATGTTTTGCCAGCGCAACGAAGGCGACGAAAAATATGCGGCCTCTCCCGCGCTAAAGCCCGAGCAAAGGGCGGCCAAATACATATCAAAACGGTGCGTTAGCCCCAAATAGGGTTCGTATACATTGCCTACGGTACAAGCCGCATTTTTGTTTATTAAAGTTGCAGCCCAACCGCTTTTTTGCGTTTTTGCCGAAAACGAAAACAAGTGCATTGCAACCGCGCCTTTGGGCATATTAAATTCGTTCAGCACAAAATATCCGCAAGGGCCTTCGCTATACCAGCCAAAATATAGGGCAACGGCATCGAATCTGTCGGCAAACCCGAAAAGCGGCGTTTCGGGGCTAAGCGATACGTCGAAGCCCAAGTCGGTTAGAATGTCTTGAACCTTTTTTAGATAGCCGCCTTTTTTTATTATGAATTTTGAATCGTCTACATAGGCGCGCCCCATAAGCCCGTGTTCTTCGGCATAGATTGCATTTTTTACGCTTTGCAGAGCCTTTTGGTAGTCGCCGCCGCAAAGGCGGGCGGTTCTTACAATTTGGGCGGTTTTATACAGGGCTTTGTCTTGTTTGCCAAAAAGAGGATTTTTTACGATTTTTTTGTAGGGAGGCAAAAACATTGCCGATAAAAGCGAGTCGAAGGCAGCCTTGTCGGTTTCGAGTTGTTTTGCGGGCGCGCTTTCCTTTACCTTTAAAGGCACGCCCATACAGCTTACCAGAAAGTCTATGTCGTGCGAAACTAAAACGGGTTTGCCGCCAACCATTTGCGCGCGTAAAGCTCCGGCTTTTTCCAAGCTATTTACAAGTTTCGGATATATCTGGTTATATTGCTCCCAAGAAATTTCCTCGCTTTTTGGCATTTCAACCGAAACGATATTCGTTTTCGGGATATTCCTAAGTTCGGCGTAGTTTTCGGCAAGCCAAACAGAATCGGGCTCTGTGGAATTGCAGAGTATAAAAACTTTGTTTTGGTCTATTTGGGCAAATATTAAAATTGCCGAAAATAGGAAAATCCCCAAAAAACACAGCGTGCGCTTTGACATCTTACAACTCGAATGCGTTTACAATTTCAAAGTAGTACATTTTGTGAAAATCGTCTTTTGCATACCACAATTCGGGAATGTGGGCGTCTGCAAAATTTTGCTTTTCGAGCATTTGCGAATACAGCTTTTTGCATTCCAAAACAAGGTTTGCCTCTTTGTAGTAGGGAGCGTCGTTTTCGGTAAACTGCGCGGTAAAGCCGCTTGCCGCGGTTTTGTCTATATCTCTTCCCGAAGTAGACCCGAACATCTTCAGTTGCGGACGGTATTTTTCGTCGTAGAACGACAATGTCGCAAATTCCTTTTCCTCTAAAAATTTAAAGGTATGCCTGTTTGTTCTTACCATTGCAATTGCAACGGGCTTGTTCCACATAAAGCCTAGGCCGCCCCAGCTTGCCGTCATTGCGTTGAACGACTTTCTGTCGCCCGCCGATATTAGCATCCAGCCTTTGCCTATTAAATTTACGGGGTTCTTCGAAATCTCTTCGGGTTTTATATTCTTCATAATATTCTATTATTTGTGGGTTTTGTTCGAAAATAAAGCAGGGCGATTTTGCTTGTAAAGTTTTAAATGCGCTTATTTTGCCCAAAATTTTCTTGCAAAAAAGAGCGTGTTTTTTGAAATTTAGGTATGGCAAATCTAAAGGAAATAACGACATACGCCGACAAAATCTTAAACATACGCTGCACCGTAGACTACCCCAACGCGCTGAACGGGCTTGAGTGCGAAAATTCGGGCAAAGTATCGAAAATTGCGTGCGCGGTAGACGCTGGGCTTTTCGAGATAAAGCAGGCGGTAAAAATGAAGGCGGATTTGCTTTTTGTGCACCACGGTCTTTTTTGGGACAAGAAAACCCCGTTTACAAACCTAAACTACGAGATTGTGAAAACTTTAATAGACGGCAATTTGGCGGTGTATTCGTGCCACTTGCCGCTAGACGCAAACGCGGAATTCGGCAACAACGCCTCTATTGCAAAGTTGCTGGGTTTGCAGGTAAAGCAGGCGTGTTTCGAGTGTATGGGTATTGAAATCGGCTATTTGTGCGGTTGCGGCAAAAAAAGCAGGGCACAGCTTTCGGCTTCGCTAAAAAAGATATTCCCTAACACCTTAAAGGCTTTCGAATTCGGCTCTAAAAATCCGAAAAGCGTTGCAATTTGCTCGGGAGGCGCGGGCGATTTTATAGGCGACTTAAAAGCCCTAAATTGCGACACCTTTATTACGGGCGAGCTAAAAGAGCACCATTATATATACGCCAGAGACAACAAAATTAACCTGTATTCTTGCGGGCACTATTGTAGCGAAGTTTTTGGCGTGCAAAATCTGGCGAAAATTTGTGCCGAAAAATTCGGGCTTGAACATAAATTTATAAAGACAAATAATACCATTTAACAATTATGAAAAAGATAGCGGTAATCAACGGTGTAAATCTCGACAGGCTCGGCAAAAGAGAGCCCGAAATTTACGGAAGCGAAACCCTAGACGACATTATAGAGTCGCTGAAAAAATATGCCGCCTCGATAGGCTGCGAGATTTTGGATTTCCAAAGCAACCACGAAGGCGACATTATAGACCATATCGAAGACTATACCGATATGGGCGTTGAATATTGCATAATAAACCCTGGGGCGTTTACCCACACAAGCGTTGCGTTGCGAGACGCCATTGCAGGCTCTACAATGAAGTTTGTTGAAGTGCATATTTCGAACATCTACAAGCGCGAAGATTTTAGGCACGAATCTTTAACCGCGGCAAAATGCGTTGCCGTTATCAGCGGTATGGGTTCGTACGGATATACGGCTGCCCTGGATTTTATAGCCAGCATTGAATAGGCAAAAGTGGCCGTGTTGCGGAAAGTTCCGGACTTCGAAAAAGAGCTGAACGATAGCCAGCTTCAGGCGGTTTCGTGCCCGCCCGACGCCCCCGCTTTGGTGCTTGCAGGCGCGGGTTCCGGCAAAACGCGCACACTTACATACCGCATTGCCTATTTAATGGCGCAATATTCGCTAATGCCAAGCTCGCTTTTGCTGCTTACTTTTACAAACAAGGCGGCTCGCGAAATGTTGCAGCGCACGGAATTGATTACGGGGGTGCCAGCCAACGCTTTTTGGGGCGGAACTTTCCACTCGGTTGCGGCGCGTTTTTTAAGGATAGAGGGGCAAAATTTGGGCTTGGATTCGTCGTTTTCGATTGCCGATGCAGAAGATTCCGAAAAGCTTTTAAAAGCTACGGTAGAAAGCGAGTTTCCGAGATTTTTTTCGGATAAGCGAAACCCCAAAACAAAGCTTTTAAAGGAAATAATAAGCTATAGCGCAAACACGCTTAAAAGCTATCAGCAATCTATGTACGACAAGTTTAGCTGGCTAGAGTGCTCGCCCGACGACATCGCCAAAATTGCCGCCGCCTACGAAAGCGCAAAGCTTAAAAACAATATTTTGGATTTCGACGATCTGCTTGTTTTCTTTTTGCGCGCGCTGAACACAAATGCCGAGCTTGCCGAAAAATATTCGCACAAATTCGGCAATGTTTTGGTAGACGAATATCAAGACACAAACCTTTTGCAGTCGGAAATTTTAGACAAGCTTTCGGAGCAAAAGCGCATAAGCGCGGTTGGCGACGACGCCCAGTGCATATACACATGGCGCGGTGCGAATATAGAAAACATATTGTCGTTTAAGGAACGCTACGAAAACGCAAAGGTGTTTAAGATAGAAGACAACTACCGAAGCACGCCCGAAATTTTGGCCTTTGCAAACGATGTTTTAAGGGCAATGCCGCAGTTTGGCATATACGAAAAGCAGCTTAGCCCGATAAGAGATCGTTTGGGCAAGCCCCACATAATAAGGGCAATGGACGCCCGCGGTCAGGCCATTGCTGTTGCTGACAAAATTAGAGATTTAACGTATGGGGCAAACGCCCCGTGCAAATTTTCGGACATTGCAATTTTGTATAGGGCGCACAGGCACGCGCTGGAAATGCAGCTTGTTATGCAGCGCGATGCAATACCCTTTGTAATTACAAGCGGTCTTAAATTTTTTGAATATGCGCACATTAAAGACGCCGTATCTCTTTTAAGATTTGCAAGCAACCCGAAAGATTTTATCTCGTTTTCGCGCTTTATAAGGTTCCTTAGCGGAATAGGGCAAAAAAGCGCGCAAAAGATTTTCGATAAAGCAGCAGATTATGCCGAAAAAAATTCTATGCCGTTTGCCGAGGCAATGCTTGCCGACAGCGTGCTGGCAAGCGTGCCGAAAAAGGCAAAAGAAGGCTTTGTTCAGATAGCAGAAAGCGTATTTAAAATATATTCTGCAATACGCGCTTTCGACGGCAAAAAAGAAAGTGTGCCCCAAAAAGCCGTACAAGGCGACCTTTTTGAAAGCCAACCGGATCCCCAAAAAGGCGACGACTATTCCGACATAAAAATGGCGCAGATAATAAAAATGGCGTGCCCCGAATGGTATATAGCGGCAATGAAAAGCGAGTACGAAAATTGGGACGAAAGGGTAGACGATTTCGATACCCTTGCCGAATACGCCAGCCGCTTTAACAGCGTTTCGGGCTTTTTGGAAAGCGCATCGCTTGAAATATCTGAGGCTGAAAACGGTTCGCAGCAAAAGCCCGACTGCGTTAGAATGATGACCATTCACCAGGCAAAGGGGCTTGAATTTAAGGCGGTATTTATAATAGGAGCTAGCGACGGGCTTTTCCCTCTAGAGCGTTGCATAGAAGACGGCGACGTAGACGAAGAGCGCAGGCTTTTTTATGTTGCCTGCACAAGGGCAATGGACTTGCTATACATTGCGTATCCGCGCACGGTAATGAAAAACGGCGCATTCGATATGTGCGAGCCAAGCCGTTTTATTGAGTGTGTAGACAAGGATTTGTACACAACAAACTACTGATTTTTTTGCAGCTTTGCATTTGCGCGGTCTTTGGTGCTTTACAAAAGCAAAAATTTTTGTTTTCATAGGCGCAAATTAACCTTAATTTACAAGACAAGAAAGCAAATATGCCAGTTTTAAGCACATTATCGGTAAGGTTGCAAAACCACCCAAAAAGAGTGGTGTTCCCCGAAGGCAACGACATTCGTATAATAAAAGCGGCGCGCCAGTTTGCAACGCGCAAATTGGGCGTTCCCATTCTGTTGGGCGACAAAGCCGAAATATCGGCATTGGCCGCCGCCAACGATGTAAGAATGGACGGCATTGGCGTTATAGACCCCCTAAAATCGGACGATTATCCCGAAATTTTAAAGGCATTCGACGGCATACGCCGCTTTAAGAAACTGGGCGATACCGATTCTGCCGAAATACTGGCAAACCACAACTACTATGCCACAATGATGCTTTTAACCTCGAGGGCCGATGCAATGGTTTCGGGGGCTACTTTGGCGTCGTCTAGCGCGCTAAGGCCAATGTTGCAGCTAATACCAATGCAGCAAAACGTTAAAAGCGTTTCTTCGATAATAATTTTAGACACAAAAAACCCCGAGTTCGGCACCGAAGGCTGCCTGTTTATGTCAGACTGCGGCGTTATACCCGAACCTACCCAAGACCAACTTTGCGACATTGCCTATACAACCGCAAATTTGGCAAAGCACATAACAAACAAAACGCCGAAGGTTGCGTTTTTAAGCTATTCTTCCAAGTCTGCCACATCCAGAAACCCGAACGTTATAAAGATGAAGGCGGCAGCCAGCTTGTTGCACGAAAGGGTAGTGCGCGAAAACCTCGACTTTGAAGTAGACGGCGAATTGCAGATAGACGTTGCCCTAAGCAAAAACTACGCGCAGTTTAAGGGGGTAAATTCTTCGGTTGCGGGTTCTGCAAACGTGCTGATTTTCCCCGACCTAAACGCGGGCAATTTGGCCGTTAGAATGAGTATTCTTACCAACCCGCAAATGAGCTATTACGGGCAAATACTTACGGGTTTGCAAAAGCCCGCCGCCGAAATTTCCAGAAGCGCAACCGTAAACGATATCTACGGCACGGCCGTTATTGTTGCAGCGCAGGCGGTAGACCGCAAATATTTGTTCCCCGACGAATAAGTATATATATGCAACTTTCTTTTTGTGCGCCGCGTTTTTAATGCGGCGCATTTTTTTGCTTTTTAAACTGTAAAATTTGCGGCAAATAAACCGCAAAAAAAAGGCCTTTGGCAATTTGCCAAAGACCTTTTTATTTTTAGGTTGCTATATATTACAAGCCCTTGTCGATTTTGTTCAATGCAAAGGCGTAGGCGCCAATGCCAACGGCCTCGCTTGTGCCGAGTCTTGAAACGCCAATGCCTATGCGCTTTAAGGGGTCGTACGAAATTTTTCTGTCGCTTCCGTATACCGATATTTCCTTTTCTTCGCCCTTAAGGAATTGGGCAAATTGGGCAGGGTCTTCAAGGTTGAAGGCAACTTGGGCTAGTCTTGCAAAGTCTTTGCCGTCGTAATTTTTAATTGTGCCGTTCATTTCCTTTATAACTGCGGGCATAAACAATTTGTGCCCGTACGAAAGCCCGCCGCCTATAACGATAAGCGGGTCTAACAAAGTTGCCACCGTAGAAAGCGCATCGCCAATAACAACGCCCATTTCGTTGTAGGCGTCTATGGCAGCTTGCTTGTTGCCTTCCATTTTGCCGAGGGCAATGTCTTCGATTTGCTTGGGGCTAAGCGCTTTGTAGTCGCTTAAATTTGCGCGCTTTGTATACGCCTTTTGCACGGCTCTAATGCATGCGCCTTCTTCGGCAAAGCAGTCGCTACGAACGCGGTTTCTTAAAAGCCAAACTTCGCCCGCGTTTGAATTGTCGCCAATGTAAAGCTCGCCGTTGGCAACTAGGCCGCCGCCAAAGCCCGTGCCCAAAGTAACGCCAAAAAGCTTTGTGTAGCGTTTGCTGCTTTTTGCCTGTTCCAACGCCTTGTTTACCTGCGGCAACAGGCCTGCAATGGCTTCGCCGTATACAAACAAGTCGCCGTCGTTATTTATAAATACGGGAACTTTAAATTCGTCTTTAAGAACGTCGGCTAGGGCTACGCCGCCTGCAAAGGCGGGCAAATTGCCAACGTTGTAAATTATGCCGCGCGGGTAGTCGGCAGGGCCGGGGAACGCAAAGCTTATTGCCGAGGGCTGAACGCCCAATTTGTCGATAAGGGTTCTAAAGCCCTGTTTCATTGCGGCAATGCTCTTGTCGAGGTTTTTTGGTTCGGCGGGCAGCCTTACCGATTCGCCTATTTTCTTGCCGCCTTGCATTGCAACAAACACAAAGTTTGTGCCGCCTGCGTCGAGGGTAAGAACAACTCTTTTGTCGTTTTCGTAATTCATATTTAAAAAGTTAAATTTTAAAAAACTATTCGGCTTTCTTGTCGCTTACAAAAAGCGACAAAAGCAAAATGTATACCATTGCGGCAAAGGGAACAACAAAGCCTATAAGGTTGCTTTTTGTAGCGTCTGCAACATAGCCCATTGCGGGGGGCAAAATTGCCGCGCCTACAATTGCCGTTACCATAAGGCCCGAAAGCTCGTTAGCCTTGCTGGGCATTTTGTCGATTGCCATCGAAAATATAAGGGGGAACATATTTGCATAGCCCAAAGCTATAACAAACAATGCAACCGTTGTAAGGATTTTGTTTTCGGGCAAAAGCATTGCAAAGCCTGCCAACGAAACCGCCGCGCTTATTATCAAAAATGTTTTGGGTTTTATTGCGCGCAAAATTGCAGCTCCAGCCAAGCGGGCGGCCATAATCGCCAAGAAAAAGTATGTTACATATTGGGTGGCCAAGTCGCTTGCTACGCCGAATTTCGAGGTAAAGTAGATGGGCATACCGTTTGATATGCAGTTTTCGGCACCTACATATACGAATATGCCTGCAACCATTGCCAAAACATAGGGGTTTGCCAAAAGAGAGATGCATGACCCTACAGTAACCGTGCTTTCGCTTTTAGTTTCCTTAATTTTTAGCTTAAATACGGCAAGCATAGTAGCCGCAAAGCCAACAGCAAAAATGGCGAATACCAAGTCCCACTCAAAGGTGCTTTTTGCGGCTTCGGCTTCTGCCGAGCCCGTTGCCTTTGCTCCTGCAAGCAATGCCAAAACAAAGAACACTATGGGGGCTGTGTTAGAACCTATTGCCTTTATAAACTGCCCCAACGAAAGATTGCTAGAATAGCTGCCTTCTTCGGAAACGTCGCGCATAATGGGGTTGCCTGCAACCTGCAAAATTGCGGCACCCGCGCCCAAAAGCAGAACCGCCGTAAGGAACACGGCATAGCTATGAACGCCCATTATAAGAACTAAAACAACGCCTACAAACGCAAGCAAAAGACCTATAAGCAAAGTGTTCTTTTTGCTGATTTTGTTTTGCAAAGTGCCCATTGGCACCGAAAGCAAACCGAACATAATAAAGCCCATAAAAGAGACCAGCTGGGCTTCGAAATTGGTAAGGTTAAAGGTGTCTTTTGCCTTTCCTACAAAGGTTGCAACGGCATCGCCGAAGCCCATACACAGGAACGCCAAAAATATAGGGAATGTTTTTAGTTTCATTATACGATAGTGCTTTTATTGTTGTTGATGTTAAAATTAACAAATAATTTTCCGATAACATTAGCTTAGACTGCGATTTTTTCAAGCCTTAATAAACAAATTATTTATTTGACTTGTGGGGTGTCTTGTTAAGATTATTTGCCTTATTTAACACAATGAAAGCCATAGTATATCCGCCCTACAAAAATCAGGCAAAAAAAGAGCTTACCGAAACGCAAAAGGAAATTTTGCGCCTTAAAAAAGAACGCAACGCCGTAATTTTGGCGCACAACTACGTTTCGGGCGAAATTCAAGACGTGGCCGACTTTGTCGGCGATTCTTTGGGCTTGTCGCGAGCGGCAAAAAAGGTAGACGCCGATGTTATCGCTTTTGCAGGCGTAGACTTTATGGCGGAAACCGCCAAAATTTTAAACCCCGAAAAAACCGTTGTGTTGCCCGACAAAGCTGCGGGCTGTTCGCTTGAAGAGTTGTGCGACCCGATAGAGCTGGCAATGCTTAAAAAAGAGCACCCCGATGCCATTGTAATGTCGTATATAAACTGTTCGGCCGAAGTAAAATGCCTAAGCGACATAATTTGCACAAGCGGCAACGCGCTTGATTTGGTAAAAAAGATAGACAAAAACCAAAAGATTATTTTTTGCCCCGACCAGCATTTGGGTTCGTGGATTATAGAGCAGACGGGCAGGGATATGATTTTGTGGAACGGCTATTGCTGGGCGCACGTTCAGTATAAGCCCGAAGAGCTTTTGGAGACGAAAAGGGCGTTCGACAATGCTCCCATTATTTGCCACCCCGAATGCCCAAAGGCGGTAAGAGACGTTGCCGACTGTGTTTGCAGCACCGAAAAGATGATTGCCTACTGCAGGGAAAGCAAGTCCGACAAATTCATAATTGCAACGGTTGTAGAAATGATACACCGTCTGCAAAAGGAAGTTCCCGACAAAACCTTCATTGCGGCTCCATCGTCGGGCAAGCTTTGCCAGCAGTGCCGCAATATGGTGCGCAACACCCCCGAAAAATTGTTGGAATGCCTTAAAAACCTAGAGCCTAAAATTGAATTGTCGCCCGAGGTTATCGAAAAGGCGCGCAAGCCCATCGAAAAGATGTTGGAAATGTCGAAATAAAACAACCTTGCAAAAAAACAAAAAAGAGAGGCTAAAAACCTCTCTTTTTTTGTATGTGTGTTAGATGCGCTTTGCTATTTTTCGCTTTTTTGGGCGGCTTGCTTTGCCTTTTGGGCCGCAGCCTTTTCGCGCTTTTCAACATTTGCCGCGCTTTCGGGGGCGTCGTCGTAAATCGAAAACTTTTTCCAAGCGTCGGGGTTTTCAACAACAATGTCGGCAAAGGGGTTGTCTTTGTCGACCTTTTCTACCTTTGTGGGCTTTTTAACCGCTTGGGGTTTTGCAGATTCAGCCTTTTTGCATTCGGCTTTTGGGGCAATTCCTTTTTCTTGCGCCTTTTTGGGGGCTTCAACAACAATGTGTTCGAAGGGATTTTCTTCCTTCGCTTTTGCTTCGGCCTGTTTTGCCTTGTATACATCGCTTGCCGACGGGTGGTCTTCGGGCGGGAAGCCCTCTAGGCACATATCTACAGCTTCCTTAATTTTTGCCTCGCTTAGGTTGTGTGCGGTTATGTTCTTTGTAGATAACCCTCGCCATTGCCATTCCTGATTGGGCTTAAATGCCGCCTGAATTTCGAGCGTAGACGACGCTTGCGGTATTGTAGAATGCGCGTTTTCCTCAAATTCTAGCGATTCGCCCCAAACGGGAGTAAATATTACCTGCGCTGCCGAAATGTCGTTTACGCAAACCATACCGCGTTCCGACAATACCTCTATTATATATTCAACCATTTTGCCGTTTAGGGCCTTGCCTCTGTCGGCGGTGTTGCGCATAAATGCGTAGTCTTGATTTTTTGGCGACTGCACATAAAAGCTTTTTTTGTCTTTAAATGTGGCTCCCTCTTTAACAACCAAAGAGCTGTGGCAGCCGCATACAAACAACAGGCACAAAGCCTGTAAAATAACAGTAAAACATTTATTCATATACTAGCTAGCCTACTTTAAAAAAAGGCTCTTTCAACAAAATTTTTACGCTTTTAACTAAATTTGCGGGGTTATATTGACAATTTTTTAAATTGTGTCAGCCTAAAAGGCATTAGAGTTTTTACCATATGAATTACAAATATTCTTTTATAGGTGCGGGCAAAATGGCGTCTGCAATAGTTAAAGGGCTTATAGCAAAAGGCGTTAGCGCGTCTGAAATCTGCTGCATTTGCGGTTCAGACGATACCGGCAAAATACTTTCGCAGGCAACGGGCATTGCATTGCTAAGCGAAAGCGAATTTTTTGCAAATAAATTCGATGTATTGGCGTTGGCGTGCAAACCCCAGCAGCTTGCAAGCATTTCTAAACTTGCCGAAACGGCCTCCCCCGAAATTTTGGTTTCGATTTTGGCTGGAACTTGCATAGAAAAACTTTCGGCAAAATTCCCGAAAGCCGGCAATATTGTTAGGGCAATGCCAAATATGGCGGCGCAAATAGGCTTGGGCATAACCTGCTATGCAAGCAAAAATCCCCTAAGCGACGCTCAAAGGCAAAAAGTTGAAGGCATTTTTGCCGCAATGGGGCGTTATATACCCGTAGAGGAAACCCAGCTAGACGCCGTAACCGCGCTTTCGGGCAGCGGGCCGGGCTATATTTTTGAAATTGCCGACGCAATGATACAAGGCGGCATAAAAATAGGCTTTAGCGAAAAAGACGCAAAGGAGTTGACATATCAAACCTTGATAGGGTCGGCGGCATTGTTGCAAAAAAGCGAATTGTCGGCAGCAGAGCTTAGAAATGCGGTTTCCAGCCCAGGGGGCACAACATTGGCAGGGCTTAAGGTTTTAAGCGACTACAATATTCGCGAAGCCATAGAAAAATGCCTAGTAGCTGCCAGAGACCGTTCTACCGAGCTTTCAAAGCTATAATAATCGGCGCAAAATGGCGTATTTTTGCGCATGCAGGCAGGTTTTTTACAAGCAAGTTGAACTTTGTGCCCCATATGTGCGAAAATATGCTTGACGCGCTCTATTTACAATGCTTTACTACAAACAGTTTTAAGACATAACTTTTACACAAGCTAAAATGAAAAAATTCTTACTTATCCCTCTATCTTTTGCTGCGCTACTGTTTTCGGCGTGCTCTACATACTACGGCGAAGATGTTGCCGTAAACTCGAATCCCCAAGGTGCCGAAGTTTTTGTTAACGGCGAAAAAGTGGGAACAACTCCCTGCACAACAAGGCTTATAAGCGACTCGACCTACACGGTAAAAATTCAAAAAGAAGGCTATTTGGCTGAAACATTCACTCTTTCGCCCACAGCAGAAAATCCCTATGTAAAGTTTGGTCCTTTGGTAGACACAGGCTTTTACAAGAAGTTGCTCCCTGCCGATGTAAATGCGCAGCTTAAGCCCGAATATTTGCCCGCATACCCAGGCAAAGATTCTTTTGGCGACTTTGCCTATAACTTTATGAAGTTAGACGCCCTCCGCAAGGCCGGCAAGATTTCGAAAGAAGAATACGACTACCAGTTAAAGGTAATTACAGAGTTCTATTCGAAGAAATCTAAATAATATAAAATCCTTTTTTAAAAACTTCGAAGGCTTCGGCTTTCGGAGTTTTTTTTGTGCTAAAATTTTCCCGATAAATATTGCAAACTTTTACGCGTAATGTAGCGTTTTTTTATGATACGATTTTTTATATACGATATAATCTGTTTAGTTGGCGGCTTAATTTACGCCTATTGCCACGGCGGCATTGCGGTTGCCGTAAGCGTTTTGGCAATTGTTATGCTCGAAATTAGCATATCTTTCGACAACGCCGTTGTAAACGCCGTAAAGCTTTCTAAAATGTCTAAAGTTTGGCGCAGGCGTTTCCTTACCTGGGGGATTTTAATTGCGGTATTTGGAATGCGCTTTTTGTTCCCCGTATTGTTGGTTGCAATTTTTGCCGAGATTTCTATGGGGGCAGTTATAGATTTGGCATTGCATAACCCCGACGAATATTCAGCGCACTTGTCGGCGTGCCACTATGCAATTGCGTCTTTCGGCTCTATGTTTTTGCTTATGCTGTTCTTGGGCTTTATGTTCGAGAAGGGCAAGGCGCATTGGCTTAAAATGCCCGAGCTTGCGCTTGAAAAAATCGGCAAAATACCGTTTTCGAAAGAGATTTGCGGCTTTTTGCTTTTGGGGCTTTTGCAGATATTTTTGCAGCCCGAGCAAAGACTTGTTTCGATTTTGGCGGGCACGGTTGGCATTTTGCTGCACTTTGCAATAGAGGCGGTTGCCGCGTTTTTCGACAAAAGGGCAAATATGGCAAAAAACGCTGCATATGCCGGCTTGGTGTCGTTCTTGTATTTAGAGCTTATAGATGCGTCGTTTTCGCTAGACGGCGTGTTGGGGGCTTTTGCGCTTTCTAAAGACGTTATAATTATAACAATAGGCTTGGCTGTTGGAGCTATGTTTGTAAGGTCGCTAACGGTTGTTCTTGTAGAGCACAAAACGCTAGACAAATTTCCGTATTTGCAAAACGGCGCATATTGGGCAGTGGGCGCGCTTTCTTTTATAATGCTATATTCGGCTTTCGCCGAAGTTTCGGACGATTTGGCGGCAATTATAAGCGTTTTGTTTATTGTTTCTTCGCTGATTTCGTCGTTTATGCAAAACAGGAAAATCAGCATAAATTTGCGCAATTTAAAAATAGGCAGGTTCAGGCGTTTCAGAATTTTTAAATAGCAAAGATTTTTTGAAAAAAATACATTTCTTAATGGCGCAAAAAAGCCCGACAATTTTTTTAGTTGTCGGGCTTTTTGGTTTTGTTGTTTTAGGCCTATTTTTTAACTTTTGCTATAATTGCTTTTGCAATGTTGTCGAAAAGCGTTTGACTGCTTTGGCTTTGCGCATTTTCGCCGAAATTTTGCAGAGATTTGTCGATGGGTATTTCCGCCAAAACTTCGCTATTAAGTTCGCTAGCCACTTTTTGCGCGGTAGACGATTGTCCGAAAATGTAGTTTTTAGAGCCGTCGGGCATTTCTAGATACGCCATATTTTCTACAACTCCCAAAATCGGAATGTCGGTTTTTGTAAAGATTTCGCTACCGCGCAGTGCGGTAATAGAGGCAAGTTCGTTCGGCGTTGTTACTACTAAAGCCCCGTCTATTTTCATAAGCTGAACCGCGCTTAATACGGCGTCGCCCGTTCCCGGAGGCAGGTCTAAAATCATTGCGTCTGCCTTGCCCCAATCGACATCGTTTACAAACTGCTTAAGCGCGCTCATAACCATAGGGCCGCGCCAGATTAACGCTTGGTTGTCGTCTACCAAAAGCCCCATAGACACCATTTTTATGCCGTTTGTAAGCTTGGGCAAAATCTTGCCGGAATCCGAACACATAAGCTTGCTTTTTTCGCCCGCCAAAAGCGATGCGCTAGGTCCGTATAAATCGCAGTCCATCAAGGCAACATTGCCGCTGCCGAAAATTCTTGCAAAAGCTCTGGCCAAATTTATGGCAACCGTGCTTTTGCCTACGCCGCCTTTGCCCGAAGCCACTGCAATTTTAATTTTAATATCTTTTAAAACATCGTCTTTGTTTTGCGGCATTGCCTGCGCGTCGGGGTTTTCGGCCAAAAGCGAAACGGTTATGTTTGCATTCGGGTATTTTTGCGACAAAACGGCCTTCATTTTTTCTACCGTTTTTTCGCCCTCGGCGGTGTTTTTGCCGACAAAAATTCTGGCTTCTATCTCGTTATTTTCGCACTTTAAATATTTCAGCATTCCAAGCGAGATTACGTCGCGGTCGAAATTGGAATATTTTACGGTCTTTAGCGTTGATATAATTTCGTCTTTATTCATAAATTTTTTGGCGTTTACAAAAAATGCGGCGTAAAAAACTTTAGCCGCATTCTTGTGTTTAAAACTGTGTTATGGGCTATTTTATGTTTATCAAAATAAAGCTGTTTGCCTGTTGGCCGTACATGCCCGAAGCGGGGTTATCGGCAACCGCCTGCAAAGTTTTCTTGGCGGCGTCTTTATTGCCGTCTGCAAATTCCATAACGCCCAATTCGTATTGTGCCTGAACTTTAAAGGCCTCGTTTATTTTTGCGTTTTGAATAATGCCTTCAAGGGCTTTTTTGCCCTCCGCCTTGTTGCCCAAAGCAATTTCGCTAAAGGCTACGCCCAATGCGGCTCTACCCAAAAGAGGGTTGTCGCTTAAGCCTTTTTCGGCTTTGGCATAAAAGCTTTTGGCTTCGGCATACTTTGCGTTTTTAAAAAGGTCGTCGCCGCTTTGCAACGCTGCAACCGCTCCAAGCGTGCCGCCGTTATTCGAGGCAAAATTTTCCAACGCTTTTGCGTCGCCGCAGGCGTTGTATGCTGTTTGTTCGGCAATCAAAGCCTGATGCGAAATAAGCTTGTAGGCGTTTACGCCAATTATAAGCACAAACGAAACTGCAATCGCCAAAATGACCGATTTTTTATTTTCGCGCCACCAAAGCCAAACTCTGTCGTCGAAATCCAAGTTTTCAAAGTCTGCATCGGCAATAACCGTTTTGCGTTCGTCGGCACTCTTTACATTGTTCGGGTCGGGAACTCTTACGCCTTCCAATCCGAATACGTCGGAATCGGGAGAAATGGGTTTATATTTCGATTGGTGCGGACCTCTAAATTTATTCAAATCGCTCATCTTATATCTGTTAAAATTTGTAATGTTAAAGCTTTTAGTCTGTAAAAACGCCGCTTTTATATCAAGCTTTTTCTTTTTAAAAATACTTGCAATATGCGTAAATTTTTTATTATGGTAAATCGATATTATGAATAATCAAGCGAATAAAATTTTACAACAGGCTGCAAACGAAGCTCGCGGTTTGGCTATAGACGCCGTCGCAGCGGTAAATTCCGGACACTTGGGCTTGCCTTTGGGCTGCGCCGAAATAGGTGCCGTTTTGTTTTCTCAAATAATGGATTTTAACCCGAAAGACTCTAGGTGGTTGGGGCGCGACAGATTTATATTAAGCGCAGGCCACGGCAGTATGTTCCTGTACGAATGGCTTTGCATTTGCGGATACGACATTTCGGTTGAAGACTTAAGCAAATTCCGCCATATGGGTTCTAAAACCCCAGGGCACCCCGAATTTGGCGAAACCGACGGCGTAGAAACCACAACGGGTCCATTGGGGCAGGGCGTTGCGAATGCCGTTGGCTTTGCAATGTCGGCAAAAATGGCGGCGGCAAAATGGAGCAAAGAACTTTTCAACCACACAATTTTCTGCTTGGCAGGCGACGGCTGTTTCCAGGAAGGCATTAGTGCCGAAGCTTGCTCTTTGGCCGGGCACTTAAAGCTCGACAATCTCGTTCTTATCTACGACTCGAACGCAATTACGCTAGACGCCCCTGCAAGCAAGACAATTAGCGACAACGCAAAAATGCGTTTTGAATCGTACGGATTTTCGGTGTACGAAGTAGACGGCCACAATTTGGACGCTTTAAGCGAAGTTTTGGCGGCGGCAAAAGCCGAACGCAACGGCAAACCCAAGATTGTTATTGCCCACACAAAAATAGCAAAGGGCATTGCCGAAGTAGAAGGCACTTCTAAAGGCCACGGCGAAGGCGGCGCGAAGTTTGCGGCAGAATCTAAAAAAGCTTTGGGGCTTCCCGAACAGGCATTTTACCTTTCAAACGAAGTTAAAGAATATTTCGAAAAGCTTAACGAAAAGCGCGTAGAAAAATACGACGCATGGAACAAAAAGTACGAAGACTGGGCGTTGGCTAACCCCGAAAAAGCTGCGCAAATAGACGATTGCCTTACAAAGAAATCTTTGCAGAGTGCCGAGGAAATAATGAAGGCTGTTCCGGAATTTGCGGCAGACGACAAGAGTGCTTCGCGCGTAAGCGGCGGCGTTGTTTTAAACAAAATTGCGGCGGTTTCGCAGACTATTGTTACGGGTTCTGCAGACTTGTTTGGCTCTACAAAGAACTACATTAAAGACGGCGGCGACTTTTCTAGCGAAAACTACGCCGGCCGCAACATTTGGTTCGGTATTAGAGAACACGCAATGGGCGGCATTATGAACGGTATAGCCTACGACGGTTTCTTTATGCCTTCGGGTGCAACATTCCTTACATTTGCAGGCTATATGATGGGTTCTATCCGCATAGCGGCCTTGGCAAAGCTTCCCGTTCAATACATATTTACTCACGACTCAATCGGCGTAGGTTTCGACGGGCCAACACACCAACCTGTAGAAACAGTTGCAATGCTGCGCGCAATTCCCAACTTGCAGGTAATTCGCCCAGCCGACAGCGAAGAAACAGCCGCGGCTTTCGCACAGGCATATGCTTCTAAAAAGCCCACAGCCTTGATTTTGTCGCGCCAAAACTTGCCCTTAATTAAAAGCGTTTCGGCACAATACAAGCGCGAAGGTTTGCTAAAGGGTGCCTATGTAATTAAGGAAGAAACGGCAGATTTGGAACGCATTTTAATTGCAACGGGTTCTGAAGTTTCGTTGGCATTGGCGGCAGCCGAAAAGTTGGGCGCAGGCACAAGAGTTGTTTCTATGCCTTGCATGTCGCTATTCGAAGCGCAAACGCAGGAATATAAAGACTCGGTATTGCCCGAATGTGCAGACGTTATTTCCATCGAAGCTGGTTCTAGTATGCCGTGGTACAAATATGCCAATCGCTGCATTGCAACAGACAGCTTCGGTTTTTCGGCAAACGGTTCGGAATTGTTCGATCATTTTGGCTTTACGGTAGACAAAGTTGTTGCCTTTGCCAAAGCCTAGGCAATATACAGCATAAAATCTTTTTCGGGCTTAGGGCTTTTTGCTTTAAGCCTTTTTTTACGCGTAAATTAAATGCAATTTTTATTGTGTAGAAAATTTTCTTGAATATTTTGTAGCCGCAATTTTATATACTACCAATTTAATAAAGATTAACCGCAACGCCTTATGAATAGCGATACTGTAGAGATTATAGAGTATAAAGACGAATACAAAGAGTTTTTTGTGTCGCTAAACCGCGCATGGATTACCCGTTATTTTAAAATAGAAAGCGTAGACGAAAAAGTTTTCGCAAACCCGAAAGCCGAAATTGTAGAAAAGGGAGGCTTCATATTCTTTGCGTTGGTAAACGGCATTGTTGCGGGCACTGTTTCTCTGCTTAAGATAAATGCAACGGAATATGCCTACGAGCTTGCAAAGCTTGCCGTAGACGAAAAATATCAGGGCTTTGGGCTGGGTAAAAGGCTTTGTATTGCCGCAATAAAAAAGGCAAAAGTACTTTCGCCTAAAAAAATATATTTGGAAAGCAACACTAAGCTAAAGCCCGCAATTTCTCTATATCGCAAGCTAGGCTTTAGCGAAATTAAAGGCATAAAACCAATGTTCGATTGGGTAGATATTCAAATGCAGTTGTAAAAATTTGTTTGCTAAAATTGATAAAAATTTTTGCGCAAAAATTTTTTAACGTCGTTTTTGTTAGTGTTTATGGGTGTTTGCGCTGTATTGTGTTTTTCGTTGAACAGCTTTTTGCAAGGTTGTTTTGCTGTATATAAAGTTTTTAATTTATAGTTTTAAAGAAGAGCTTTTGTATTCAATGAATATTCAAAACTTAGCATAAATACTTGTGTTGCGCTGATTTTGTAAGTTTAAAATATATTCTTTTTTTTATGAGTTTAGCAGGTAATGGTTGTTGTGTTAATGTAAGCAGTTTTTTGTCAAAAATTTTTAGAATGCGTTGAAAGCCGCATATTTAGTGGAATTGCGGCTTATTTATTCAAATTTTTCGCCGCAAAATTTGCAAAAAAATAAAATAAAATTAATAAGTTGCTAAAAAGATTTCAGAATTTTTGCAAAAAAACAGAATTTTTAGATAGTTTTTTAATGCAAAAGGAGAGGGTGTTTTTAAAAAATCTGCAAAAAAATCCCAAAAAAGTGATTGTATGGATAGCTAAAAGAATGCTAATTGATATTGTATAATGTAAAATTGAAAATTTTTTAATATCCGTTTTATTTAAGATATGGGCTTTGTTTCAAAGAGATACGTTTTTAGGGCTGAA
>CAKTSY010000004.1 GCA_934613415.1 uncultured Opitutales bacterium | reverse complement strand
TCCCGAATGGGGTTTGCGCCTCTCTGCGTTATGGAGGGGCTAGAGCTGATGTTGATGCCACTGAGCTGAATTTGCTTAGGGCTTTTGCCCCTCTTTTTGAATTTGCTTGACTATGGCGCTCGTCAATTAAAAAAGCATTTTGCTTCGCCGCGGGAAATGTTGCGCATGTTTATGTAGCGGTGCTGCAAAAGCATTTGGTTGCTGTGCCCCATGTTTACCTGCAACCTCGCCAAATCTTTAAAACACTTCGCAAAAAAACTAGCGTAGGTGTGCCGCAAAACGTCTTGCACCCAGCGGCCGCGAAAGCCAGAATTATCCCGAATCTTACGCCATCGCCACTGCCAGTTGCTAGGACAAATTTTTTGTTGGGGTTGCGGTTTATAGCTTAGCAAAATGCGCTTTAATTGCGGCATAATTTCTACTTGGCGTACCCCTCCTGTTTTTGAACATTGCGAGCGTATTGTTATTGTGTTTTCTTGCAAATCAATATCTTGCCAAGTTAGCCGCCTAACTTCGCGCGGGCGAATGCCAGCAAAAATCAAAAGGGCAACGGCAGGCAAATATATGCCGTTATGCTCTTTTTTAGCATTGGCTATAATTCTTTTAATTTCAGATAGCTTAAGGGGTAAAATTTCTTTTTCTATTACCTTTTTTCTTAAAATTCGCTTAACAGGGTTTTTGTCGCACCACTCGCGACGAATTGCAAATTCAAACAACCCGTGCAACATAGTTCTAGCCTTGTTGAATTGACTCGCGCTTACTCCGTAAGCCGTTTGACACGCCGCTGCGTGCCTTTCGGTGCGTTTTGTAAACGCGTCTATACGCGCCTTTGGCTTGTATTCGCCCTTCGGGTCTTTTGCCTTCGGCAAAATCTCATTCGCAGTGCGTTTGAATTGAGCTGGAGTGTGAAACGCCGCATTTATCCACTCTTCACATTCCGACACACTAAGTTCCGAAAAATTGCGCCTGCCAAGTTCGGGTTTTGTTTTCAATAGACGATTTCCAATACAGCGAATGTCTCTTAGCGAATCTGGGCGCAAATGTTGCTTGCTTTTTAAATACATAGCAAATCCGTCGGCAAAGTTCATTTCTTTAGTGCGAATATTTCGCAAACCAACTTCAATAACTTTTAAAACAAATTGCGCATCGGTAAATTTGCTGTTGTTTGGTTTTGCGTCTAGGACATTTCTGGTAAACCTTGCCGCGTCTAAAACCGAAACTTTCGTTTCTCCTAAAACTTTCTTAGCCGAATTTAATATAGTGTTCATCGTATTATAAATACGAATGTCAAATATAAATTCAAAAGATAGTTTGAATTATTTGCATAAAATAACTTATGCAAAATCGGCTGAGCGGTTGGAACAGATTTAAAAGACATTTTTTTACAACGCAAAACATATAATTTTATGTTTTTCAAAAGCTTGCAACAAAGCAAATGCTTGTCGTATTTATAATACGATAATCATCTTTGTATTTTTATGAAAGATGTTATTTTAGTTTCTGGATGCGCAAATTCGGGAAAATCTTCGACTTTGCGAATGATTTATATGCAGTTATGTTCGCTTCAATCAGAACATACATTTAACGGGAATGAGGTATCAAGTTGCCAAATCCCCGATTTATCGTATGGGCATGACTTTTTTGCTGTCTTTTTGTCCATCGGTGGCAAGCGTGTCGGATTAGCCAGCAACGGAGATTTCAAAGAGGAGTTTGAACGCGTATTTGGAATAATAAAAGACAGGATAGACGTTCTGGTGTGCGTTTCGCGCTCAGTAGACACAGCAGGCTCTGTAAGAGAATATATTTTCAATTCACTACCGCAACATGGGTTCAAGGTAAAATTCAATTTAAGTACTTTCCCCTGCAAAAACAACGACGAAAGAACCGTAATGGAGTCAAATATCTGCGACTTGATTGTATCATTTTTAACAAAATAACAGCTATGAAAAACAATATAAAACTATTTACGATATTCCTTTTTGGAGCAACTATCGCTTTTGCCGATAACGAAGTTTTTGACGGACAAGATGTAAGCGGCGAAGATTTTTCTGGGAGTTCCTATAAAAATTCAAGTTGGGTAGGTGTTTCGGCTATTGGGACTATATTTTCAAATGGTTGGGTATCTGGAGCGTCATCGATTTACACTGATTCCAACTTTTCAAATGCGGATCTTTCCGATGCAAGTTTTTCTGGAGCAAACCTAGAAAATGCAAATTTTACCAATGCGAATCTTTCGGGTGTAAATTTTAAATATGTAAAAAATTTAACTGACACACAACTACGTTCCGCTGTTGATATAACTAAAATTAATCTAAATGCCGTAAATATAAGTAATTTCAATCTATCTGGATTAAACCTTTCGGATTCTGATTTAAGCTTTACCAATGTTCAAAATGTCGATTTTACAAATACCAATCTTTCGGGCATAAACCTTAATGGAATTGTGAATTTAACTGACAGGCAATTACGTTCGGCTTCTAATATTTCTAAGATGGATTTTGGAAATTTGAATCTTAATGGTTTTGATTTATCTGGATTAAACCTTTGTATGTCTATATTTAGTAGTGGCAGACTAATAAAAACTGATTTTAGCAATGCTAATCTTAGGTCATCCTTGTTTTATAACACAAGCCTTTTGAATGCCAATTTTACAAATGCAGATGTTTCACAGATTTATTTTACAAATGCAAATCTGCAGGGAGCCAATTTTACAAGCGCGAATCTTTCGAATTCAAAATTTCTTGCTGCAAATGTGAAAAATACAAACTTTGCCAATGCTAATTTATCTGGTGCGGATCTCTATCGTATAAAAAATTTAACTGACATACAATTACGTTCCGCATCAGATATTACCAATATTAGGTTCGGTGATTTGGCAGATTTCGACTTATCTGGTCTGGATCTTACGGGGGCGAATTTCTACATTGCCTCATCGGTTTTGACAAGGGTTAATTTTTCTAATTCTAATCTTACTGATGCATGCTGGTCTAACTCAACATTGATTAGTATTGAGTTGCGTGGTGCAACAATCAAGTCTTCTGGTACTTCAGGGCATGTCAGTGATATTCCGCTAGTTTCCAAAATGCAAAATGTGATCTGGACCGACGGCATTATAAAAAACTTTTCGATGGAATCTGCTAGTGACAATTTTACCATTCGCAAATATATACCTGCTACAAGCGGTGGGGAAATGATTAGTGCTAAAGTTTCGGAAAGCGACGCAACTGTTTCTGGTGGGGCAACCCTTAAGTTAGACACAGGGGCAAGGTTAGACGTAGTAAACAAAAAGACGCTTACTATAGCCGAAAATGGTGTTCTTGTAATAGATACTTCCTTAAGCGACCCTACACAAATTTACATAGAGTCTTTGGCAGGCTTGGTTATAGACGGCAAACTTACCGTGAACATAACCGAAGACCTTTTAGATAATGTTGAATATAGGTTCGATTTAATTTCGTTTGAAAGCGATTCGAACATAGCAAGTCTAAAAGACCTAAAGCCCGACGAAAGCCTATATCTAACAATTAAGGGCAAAACCTTTAACGGTTATTGGAGTTGCGAGATAAACGAAAACAAGTTCACAATTTTGGCAACGCAGGTTCCCGAACCTGCAACCGTTGCGGCAATCTTTGGCGCATTGGCGTTGGGGTTGGCAGTATACCGCAAAAGAAGATAGAATCTCATAACAATTAAACACAACAAGAGCCTTTCGTAGTAACGAAGGGCTTTTATTTTTGCTATTTATAGGTAGGGGAAAGGGGTTAAAGCAAATTTTAGTTTTATGGGCAAGCTGCCATATTTTATGGCATTTGAAAGGTTGTAGGCAAAGTGCATAAAGTTTTAAAAATTGCCAATTTTTTAATAAAAAGCTCTTAGGGTGAATTCTTTATATTCTATTTTGATTGGTGCCGATTTTTAACGTTGAATTTTCGGCAAGAAATTTGTAGCGTTTTTTGAAATTTAACAAAAATATATGAAAAAGTTATTATTAGTTTTATTTGCAATTATTTCGCTAACTTGCGTTTCGTGCACAACGCCTACAACAGATAAGGGCTACGAAATGGCAAAGGCGCAACAATACGACACAAGTTTTTACTATGTAGGCAGCAAAGCCGAATTGCGCAAGGCAACTATTAACGCCCTTGTAATGAAAAAGTGGCAGGTTAAAGATTTGGGCGACGTCGTTAGCGCAAGCCTAGACCACAGGGGAATGTCGGCAAGGCTTTACATAACGTTTGCCGAAAACCAGATAAACGTAAATTCGAAAGGCTCGAATATATCCGGCAAGGCAATTGTGCCGATAAGGTACATAAACAATGTAAAAGCGGCAATTGGCAAGCAACTTGCTGCAAAGTAAAAGTTTTTAACGGCGCACAAAAAACTTGTGCGCTTATTTTTTAAGTTTTAAGCCTTGACTAAAAACCGCCCATATAAAAAATCTTTACTTTTAAAAATTGCGTAGTACGCAAATTTTGCTCGAGTGGTGAAATTGGCAGACACGTATGATTCAGGTTCATATGCACCTCGTGCGTGGGGGTTCAAGTCCCCCCTCGAGCACCAAAAATTAGCCCGCATTCCGACAAGGTTTGCGGGCTTTTTTTGTGTCAACAATTTGCCGAAATACATAGCGTGTTTTTGCCCTATTCTGCAAAATTTAGGCTAATGCAAAAAAATTCAACCATTTTTTGCGCCATATTGCCCTAAGTGAAAAAACTCGACACGCCACGGCTTGTTTGAAAGAATTTCTACGAATTTTTTATGCTAAACAGCGTAGGTATGAATATAGTTTATATAACAGGTTATTTGTGCAAGGAAAACCACCCCTTGCAGAACGAGCTTATAACGCAGCTTGCCGAAAACGGCGCAAAAGTTACAGTTGTAACAGGGTTTCCATCAAGGAAAATTTCGCCGGAAAAGCGCGAATACTACATTTCGCATAGTATAGAAAAGATTTCCGAAAACCTTACTGTAAAGCGTTTCGGCTCGAAAAGCGGCGAAGGCGGCGGGCTTTTTGTGCGCATGCTAAAATATCTACAATTAAGCTACATCTTATATAGGCAGGCAAAAAAGATAAAAACCGATGCCTATTTAATATATTCTTCGCCGCCATTTTTGGGGTGGGTTGGCATTTTGCTTTCTAAAATCGCGCCCGTAATATACAATGCGCAAGACCTTTTCCCCGATACATTAATTCGCATAAAAAAATTGGGCGAGAAAAACCCGGCTATACGCTTTTTTAGATATATGGAAAAGCGCGTATACAAAGCGGCAAGTGCCGTAATAACAATTTCGGCCGATATGAAAAAAACCATAGTGGAAAACGGCGGCAGCCCCGACAAAGTCTTTTCGGTATATAATTGGACAGATACCAAAACGGTTTGCCCCGTGCCGCGCAGCCAAAACCGCCTAATGGACGAGCTTAACATAGACAAAAGCCCATTTATAATTTCGTATGCGGGCGACATTGGCTATTTTCAGGGTTGGCCGCTTATATTGCAGGCAATAAAGATGGTAGAAAATATACCCATACATTTTGTGCTTATAGGCGACGGCTCGTACAAAAAGCAGTTGCTTGAATATGTCGCAAAAAATAAAATGAAAAACGTTTCGGTTTTTCCATTGCAGCCAATTTCGCGCGTGTCTGAAATCTACGGCATTGGCGATATCGAAATGGTTTCGATAGAATCGGGCGTTTCAAGAATGTCGCTGCCGTCTAAAACTTGGGTGATAATGTCGGCGGGGTCGCCCGTGCTTTCCATTGTAGACCAAAATAGCGAAATTGCCGAAATTATAAAGAAGAACAATTTGGGCTACACTGTTGCCCATGGCAGTGCAAAAGAGCTTGCCGAAGTTTTCTTAAAAGCCTATGCCGAGCGCGACACTTTAAAGCAAATGGGGCAAAATGCCCGAAAGTTTAGCGAAATTAACGTAGACAAAGTTTTGCAGACAAAAAAATATTTTGAAATTATTAAGAACTGCATAGAGAAATAGCCAAAGCAGCTTCTATGAGAAACGGGTAAACGACAATTTTGTAGTTTACCCATTTTTTGTTTTTGTTATGTGCAAGTTGGCTTTTGGGTTTGCAAAATTTGTATTTTTTATAACTTAATTATTTGCAAATAAATAAGGCAAAATATTAAAATATTTGCACAAAAGTGGCACGCCTTTTGCTACAAATATGTTGATTATGAAAATTGGAGTAGGCCAGATAAACGCGCAGGTTGGCGCGTTCGATTTGAACATTGCCAAAATTGTGCAGGCAGCGCGCAATTTAAAAAAACGGGGGGCCGACATTGCCGTGTTTGCAGAATGCGCGGTGTCGGGCTACCCAATAAGAGACTTTGCAAAATATAAAAGCTTTGTTTTGGCGGCGGAAAATGCGTTAATGGCCGCCGTTAAAGATTTTGAATTGCCAGTTTTGGTTGGGTGCCCGCGCCTTGGCAAAGACGGACACGTTTACAACTCGGCATTTTTTATACGCAATAATAAGGTGGAACTTGTTTACGATAAGCGACTTTTGCCGAATTACGGCGCGCTGAACGACCCTCGCGTTTTTGAGTCTGGCAACGAATGCGCCTATATTGATTTTAACGGTAAAAAAATTGCAATAACAATTTGCGAAGATATTTGGACTTTAGACGAAGTAAAAACCGCCTATAGATACAGCAAGCACCCCTTAGACGAAATAGAAGATTGCGACTTGCTTATAAATATTTCGGCAAGCGTGTTTTCGCAGACAAACGACAATGTAAGGCATTGCAACGGAATGCTTTATAATATTTCAAAAAAGATAAACGCGCCCGTTTTGTGGTGCAATTTAGTTGGGGCTACCGACGAAATTATTTTTGCGGGGGCTTCTACCTACATAGATGCTAATAAAAATGCCTCGGTATGCCTTAAAAAATTTGGCGAAGACGAGCTTGTTGTAGACACAAACGCCATAACAGGTTTTAATTCAAATAATAGCGACTTTTCTGGCGTAGCGGATATATATTCTGCAATAGTTATGGCAATAGGCGATTTTGTAAAAAAGTGCGGGGCAAAAAGCGTGTTGTTGGGGCTTAGCGGCGGCATAGATTCGGCCGTAGTTGCAGCATTGGCGGCAGACGCCTTGGGTAGCGAAAATGTAAGGGGGGTGGCTTTGCCATCTAAATTTTCTAGCACGGGCAGCGTTGAAGATGCGCAGGCTTTGGCCAAAAATTTGGGGATAAAGTTTGATATTGTTGCAATAAAAGAAGTTGTAAGTTCTGCCGAAAACGCATTGGCTAATTTATTTAAGGGTTTGCCGCGCGATACAACCGAAGAAAACCTGCAGTCTAGAACAAGGGCTTTGCTGCTTATGGCATTATCTAATAAATTTTCAAGTCTTTTGCTTACAACGGGTAATAAAAGTGAATGCGCTGTAGGCTATTGCACATTATATGGCGATACCTGCGGCGCGTATGCTCCCATTTGCGATGTATATAAATGCGATGTATACGCCCTTGCAAGATATATAAATATACTGCACGGCAAAGAGATAATTCCGCAAAATACAATAACAAAGCCGCCATCTGCCGAGCTTAGACCCGACCAAAAAGACAGCGATAGCCTGCCAGAATATGAAGTTTTAGACGCAATTTTGCGCCTTAGAATAGAAAACTTTATGTCGGCAAACGAAATAATGGAAAAGGGCTATAAAAAAGAAGTTGTTTTAGACGTTTTAAACAAGCTTGCAAAAACACAGGGCAAGCGTAGCCAATATCCCCTTGGGCCGAAGCTAACAAGCACGGCGTTTTTAACCGACCGCAAAATACCCGTAAGTGCACGCGGCTTTTTTGACGAATAAAACTACTTTTTTGTGTGCAAAGCCTGGGCAAGTTGCATAAAAATCGAAAAAAACAGCCCTCAAAAACTTTTTTGTAGCAAAATTAAGAATTTTCTTGCAACAAAAATGTAGTTTAAACAAATTTGTTTGCGACAAATTTGTAGTTTGCAAATTTGTCGGGAATGCCTACAAAAAAGTTGTTCCATATATGTTCTAAGATATTAGTATGATAATTAGCTAGTTATGTGAAATTGCAGAAATGTTTTTTGAAACTGGCACGCAATTTGCTACATAAAAAGCAAACAACAATTACAATTATGCAGATGTATTATCCAAAAGAACAGGGAATGTATAGCCCGCAAAACGAACACGACGCTTGTGGTGTTGGCCTTATTAGCGATATTAAGGGACGCGCAAGTCACCAAATTGTTTTGGACGGCATTAAAGTTTTGGAAAGACTGCTCCACAGGGGTGCAGTTGGCGGCGACTCGCACACGGGCGACGGCGCGGGCATTCTTACCCAAATTCCCGATGCGTTTTTTAGAAAAGAGCTTGGCGAAAAGTTGCCAAAGCTTGGCGAATATGCGGTTGCAATGCTATTTTTGCCGCAAGACGAATCTTTGGCAAAAAAGTGTGTGGAAATTTTTAAAAGTTGTCTGGCTGGCGAGGGATTTTCGTTTGTAGCCGAAAGAACGGTTCCGGTAGACAAATCCGCAATAAGCGGCATAGCCCTTAACAGCTGTCCGAATATTGAGCAGTTGTTTATAGCAAAGAGCGGCTTAAACGCCGAAGATATGGAACGCAGCCTATATATTTTGCGCAGGGTAATCGAAAACAAGATTGCCGCCGAAAATATAGACGGTTTTTACATTTGCTCGCTTTCGGCAAAAACTGTTGTTTACAAGGGGCTTTTAAACGCTCCCCAGCTAAAGCAGTTTTACCCCGACTTAAGCGACGAAACTTATGTAAGCGCAATTTCGCTAATACACCAAAGGTATTCTACAAACACTTTCCCGACGTGGCCTTTGGCACAGCCTTTTAGATATTTGGCGCACAACGGCGAAATAAACACTTTACGCGGCAATATCAACCAAATGAATATGCGCCAAGAGCATTTTTCTACACCGCTTTTTGGCGACAATATAAAGAAGCTTTTGCCCGTAATTAGCCCCAACCAGAGCGACTCGGCCTGCTTGGACAACGCGGTTGAATTTTATTGTCAGGCGGGGCGCAAGCTGCCGCATACAATGCTTATGCTAGTTCCACAGGCGTGGGGCAAGTCTTTCCATATCAGCAAAGATATTCAGGGCTTTTTTGAATATCACTCGGGCGTAAGCGAACCGTGGGACGGCCCGGCTGCCTTGGTATTTACAAACGGTACGCAGTCGGGTGCGCTGTTAGACCGAAACGGCTTAAGACCTGCTCGCTATACGATAACCAAGAGCGGCTTGTTTGTTTTGGCAAGCGAAACTGGCGTTTTGGATTTATCCGAAACCGACATTGCCTTAAAGGGACGTTTGCGCCCCGGCGAAATGGTTTATATAGACGCCGAAAAAGGCAGGGTAATGCACGATACCGAAATTAAAACGGTGCTTGCCCGAGCAAAGCCCTATCGCCGCTGGGTTCAGGAAAATAGAATAGAGCTGCCCGGCATATTCGAAAATTCCGAAGCTCCGTCTATAGGCGAAAACCTTATTCAAAGGCAAAAGCTTTTTGGCTACACAAAAGAAGATTTGGAATTGATTTTAAAGCCCATGGCCGTAGACGCAAAAGAGCCTATAGGCTCGATGGGCAACGATGCCGCTTTGCCTGTGCTTTCCGAAAAGCCGCAGCTTTTGTACGACTATTTTAAGCAGCTGTTTGCCCAGGTAACAAACCCACCGATAGACCCGATTAGGGAATCGCTGGTAATGAGTTTGACAACCTACATAGGCAACTGTGGAAACTCGCTTATAGAGTCGCCTTCATTGGCGCACTTGTTAAAGCTGCCGTGCCCGATTTTAACCAACCACGACATTTCCTGCATGCGCTCTTCCAAGTTGCCAACGTTCCAGTCGGCAACAATTAAGGCGCAGTTCTCGGCCCAAGGCGGCGTAGAAGCCCTAAAGCGCGCGATGGAAAAAATTTGCGACGATGCCGAAAATGCCGTAAGAGATTCTAAAACGGTTATAATTTTAAGCGACAAGAATTTGGATTACGGATATGCGCCCATACCAATGCTTTTGGCTGTGGCGGCCGTAAACACAAGGCTTGTAAAGTGCAGCTTGCGCTATGCCGCGGGCATTGTGGCCGAAACTGGCGAATCGCGCGAAATTATGCACTTTGCGCTTTTGCTTGGCTATGGTGCTACGGCAATAAACCCATACTTGGCAATAGAAACTGTTGCCGAAATGGTAAAGGACGGACAGATAGACAATATCGACGCTGCAAGAGCTGCCGAAAACTATATAACCGCCATAAAGAAGGGGCTTTTAAAGATAATGTCGAAAATGGGCATTTCCACATTGCGAAGCTACCGCCAAGCCCAGATTTTTGAAGCAATAGGCCTTTCGCAGGAATTTGTGGACGCGTATTTTTCGGGCACATCGTCTAGAATAGGCGGCATTGGCATAAATGAAGTTGCTGCCGAAATTTTGGAAAGATACCGCAACACGCACTACCCGAAGTTCGGCGAAGAAAACGTGCTGGAAAACGCAGGCAAATATAAGTACGCAAAAGACGGCGAAAACCATTTGTGGACACCAGCAAGCATATCGCTTTTGCAAAGGTCGGTAAGGAATAACGACGAAAAGCTTTACCGCCAGTTTGCCGATTTTGTAAATAATCAAGCGCGCAGGCTTTGCACTTTAAGGGGCTTGTTCAAGTTTAAGGCCGTGGCAAATCCATTGCCGCTAAGCGAAGTTGAAAGCACCGAAGGCATTGTAAAGCGTTTTGTAAGCGGCGCAATGAGCTTTGGCGCACTTTCGCCCGAAGCGCACCAGACAATAGCCGTTGCAATGAACAGGCTTGGCGCAATGAGCAACTGTGGCGAAGGCGGCGAAGACGAAAGCCGTTTTAACACCGAAAGCTCTAGCGCAATAAAGCAGATTGCAAGCGGCAGGTTTGGCGTAACGGCAGCCTATTTGGCAAACGCAAAAGAGCTGCAAATTAAGGTTGCCCAGGGCGCAAAGCCGGGCGAAGGCGGCCAGTTGCCGGGCTATAAGGTAAATTCCATAATAGCAAAAATCAGGCACTCAATTCCGGGGGTAACCTTGATATCGCCGCCGCCGCATCACGACATTTATTCTATAGAAGACCTTGCCCAGCTTATATACGACCTGCGCAATTCGAACGAAAATGCGAGAGTTTCGGTAAAGCTGGTTTCCGAGGCGGGCGTAGGCACGGTTGCAGCGGGCGTTGCAAAGGCAAAGGCCGATATGGTTCTAATTAGCGGCCACGACGGCGGCACGGGGGCGTCGCCGTTAACAAGCATTAAGTATGCTGGAGCCCCGTGGGAAATAGGCTTGGCCGAAACTCAGCAAACTTTGCGCCTAAACGGTCTGCGCGACAAGATTCGCGTTCAGGTAGACGGTCAGATAAAGACTGGTCGCGACGTTGTAATAGGCGCGTTGTTAGGCGCCGAAGAATTCGGTTTTGCAACCTCAATTTTGGTTGCCATAGGCTGCGTAATGAGGCGTGTTTGCCACAAAAACTGCTGCCCGGTTGGCGTTGCAACGCAAGACGAGCAATTGCGCAAAAAGTTTGCCGGCAAGCCCGAGCATATCGAAAATTATCTACGCTTTGTAGCCGAAGAAACAAGGGAAATTTTGGCGTCGTTGGGGCTAAGGTCCATAGACGAGGCCGTAGGCCGCAGCGACCTGCTCGACAAAGATGGCGCATTGGATTTTTGGAAGTCGAAGAATTTGGACTTTTCGAAGATGTTTGCGCAAATTGCCGACGAAAATTCGCCAAGAAGGTCTTTGGGGCTTGCCGAAAGAGAGCTAAAAGACGCCTACGACAAAAAGCTGCTTAAGGCCTTTGCCGAAAGCGTAGAAAAGGGTATTTCGCATACCGAAAGCTTTGAAATACACAACTTCGACAGAAGTGTTGGCGCAATGCTTGCAGGCGTTGTAGCTAAAAAGTGGGGCGACGCCAACTTGCCCGAAAACGCCATAAACGCAAACTTTACCGGTTGCGCAGGGCAAAGCTTTGGCGCGTTCCTCTGCCACGGCATAAACTTTAGCCTTACCGGCGAAGCCAACGACTATATAGGCAAGAGCCTTTCGGGCGGCAATATCTTTATTAAGGCGTATGATGCCGAAAGGGAAAACGCTTCGAAAAACGTTATTGCCGGCAACGTAATAGGCTATGGTGCTACAAACGGCAAGATTTACATAAACGGCCTTGCGGGCGAAAGGCTTGCAATTAGAAACAGCGGAGCCGTTATTGTAACCGAAGGCGCGGGCGACCACTGTTGCGAATATATGACGGGTGGGCGCGTTGTTGTTTTAGGCTCTACAGGCTTTAACTTTGCGGCTGGTATGACGGGCGGCTTTGCCTATGTGCTCGACGCCGACGGCCAGTTCGACAGAAGGTGCAACCTTGAAAGCGTAGACTTAGAAAGCATTGCTGAAAATTCGGAATCGGACGCCGAGCTAAGGGGCATTATTCAAGACTATTGCAAAGCCACAAACAGCTATGTTGCCGAAAACATTTTAAACAACTGGAGCGAATTTTTGCCGAAGTTTGTAAAGGTGTTCCCGATAGACTACAGGGCGGCCTTGGCAAAGCACGCAAATTCTTAGAGCGAAAAATCAAACGGGCACAATGTAAAAAGAGCTAAAAAACACATAATAAAGTTTTCGGGTTCGGCCTGCATTGTGCCGCAAAACAAACATAAGCTTATGGACAACCACCAACACGTTAGCATTGAAGTATTAAAGAAAATCAGCCACCTTGTGGCAAAGAGGTCGTCGGTGCAGGAGATGATTTCGCAGATTTTGGATACATTGCATACCGAAATGGGTTTGCTTAGGGGCACCGTGGCCCTTCGCGAGGGCGATATGCTTGTAATAGAAGCTTCGCAAGGGCTTAGCAAGCGCGAGGCCGAGCGCGGTACCTACCGCATAGGCGAGGGCATTACGGGTATGGTTGCTCTAGAGGGCAAATCCCGCGTTATTGCCGATGTTTCTAAAGAAAAGGGCTTTTTAAACCGCACGGGCGCGCGCTCGGGCGAAACGAACGTAGCCTTTATTTGCGTTCCCATTATTTATATGGACGACGTAATTGGCACCATAAGCATAGACCGCAAAACCGACGAAAATACCGATTTAGACGCCGATTTGCGCTTGCTTGAAATTATAGCCAATATTATGGCCGACGCCGTATATGCAGCCTACGCCGAGGTTGAAGAGCGCGAAAAGTTGATAAGCGAAAACAAGCGTTTGCATTTGGAGTTGGAAAACAAATTGCGCCCAACCGAAATTGTGGGAAATTGCGCGAATATGAAAAAGGTGTATTCGATGATTTTCAAAGTGGCGTCTTCGAATGCAACGGTTTTAATTAGGGGCGAATCGGGAACGGGCAAAGAGCTTGTAGCCCGAGCAATCCAAAAAAATTCGCTTAGGAAAGACAAACCCTTTGTTTCTATAAACTGTGCGGCTTTGCCCGAGGGCCTTATAGAAAGCGAATTGTTCGGGCACGAAAAGGGCTCGTTTACGGGGGCTGTAAACCGCAAGGCGGGCTTGGTTGAAGTTGCAGATACGGGAACTTTGTTTTTGGACGAAGTGGGCGATTTGACCTTGTTTATGCAGTTAAAACTTTTGCGCTTCATTCAAGAGCACACTTTCTTTAGGGTAGGTTCTAGCCAAGAGCGTAGGGTAGACGTTCGCATATTGGCGGCAACAAGCCGCAATTTAGAGGAAATGATTAAGGCTGGAACTTTCAGGGAAGACTTGTACTACCGCCTAAACGTATTTCCCATATATTTGCCTGCGCTAAGAAACCGCAAGTGCGACATTACATCTTTGGCGGAGCACTTTTTGGAAAAATACAATTTAATACACAACAAAAGCGTTTCGCGAATTTCAACAACGGCAATAAATATGCTGACTTCGTATTATTGGCCGGGCAACGTAAGAGAGCTTGAAAACTGTATGGAATATGCGGTTTTAAATACTTCCGACAACGTTATAAGTGGCTACAACCTGCCGCCGACTTTGCAAACCGATTTGTCGACGGCGTCGGTTCCCGCCTTTGCAGGCGACGGAGCAGAGCCCGAAAATACCGACTACGAAACGCTTGTAGGCAATTTCGAGCGCGAGATAATAATAAACGCGCTAAAGAAAAATAACGGCAATGCAAGCGCTGCGGCAAAATATCTAAAAACTACGCCGCGCATTATACTATATAAAATTAAAAAGCTTAATATAGACCCGCTTTTATACAAATAAACAACCTAACACTCGTACAAAAATGACATTCCTTCAGAATATGTTCGCCGAAAGAATTGGCGGAGTAAACTACGGCAAAACGAACGAAATTTACAAGTTCGAAAAAATCAAGAGGGCAAAGCGCGCGGCAAAAGCCGCCAAGCCCGATGTTGAGCTTATAGATATGGGCGTTGGCGAGCCCGACGAAATGGCTTTCCCCGAAGTTGTAGAGGCTTTGTATGCTGCGGCAAAAAACCCCGCAAACCGCGGCTATGCCGACAACGGCGGCAGAGATTTTAAAGTGGCGGCCGCTTCATATATGAAGGCGGTTTTCGGCGTACAGCTAGATCCCGACACCGAAATTATACACTCTATAGGCTCTAAAGCGGCCCTGAGCATTTTGCCCTATTGCTTTATAAACCCCAAAGACGTTGTTATAATGACAATACCAGGCTACCCCGTTTTTGGTACGCACGCAAAATATTTGGGCGGCGAAGTATACAACGTAAAGCTTTCCGAAGAAAACAACTTTTTGCCCGATTTAGATTCCATTCCCCAAGACATAAGGAAAAGGGCAAAAGTTATGGTTGTAAACTATCCTAACAACCCAACGGGTGCAAGTGCAACGCTTGAGTTTTTCGAAAAGCTTGTAAAGTTTGCAAAGGAAAACTCCATAATAATAATCTCCGATGCAGCGTACGCGTCTTTGACATTTGAAGGACCTTCGCTTTCTATATTTCAGGTTCAAGGTGCCAAAGACGTGGCTCTTGAACTGCACTCGATGTCGAAAAGCCACAATATGACCGGCTGGCGAATTGGCTGGGTTTGCGGAAATCCCCTGCTTGTAAAAGCCTACGGCGACGTTAAAGACAACTGCGATTCCGGACAATTTTTGGGCATACAGCTTGCTGGGGCAAAGGGGCTAGAAAACCCGCTTATTACAAGGCAAATTGCCGCAAAATATTCCAGACGTATGGATTTGCTTGTGGGCGTGTTAAAAGACTTGGGCTTTAGCCCCAAAAAGCCGAAAGCAGGGTTCTTCCTTTATATGAAAGCTCCAAAAGCCGCTTTGAACGAAGACGGAAGCAAAACCGAGTTTAAGTCGGGCGAAGATTTTTCGCAGTGGATGATTTCGCAACATCTAATAAGCACGGTTCCGTGGGACGACGAAGGCCCGTATGTAAGGTTTTCGGTAACTTTTGAAGCGCACGGCATAGATGCCGAAAAGGCGGTTGTTGCCGAAATCAAAAAGAGAATGTCGCAGTCGAAATTCGAATTTTAATAAGGATACAAAAATGAAGTTTTATAAATACCACGCATTGGGCAACGACTATCTGGTTTTAGACCCCAAAGATTGCCCCGTTTGCCCGCAGGGCTTGGACGTTGTTAAAATTTGCCACAGAAATTTCGGCTTGGGAAGCGACGGAATTTTGTTCGGCCCCGAAAAGAGCGACAAAGCCGACTTTAAACTGCGCATATTAAACCCCGATGCCAGCGAAGCCGAAAAAAGCGGCAACGGCCTTAGGATATTTTCGCGCTATTTGTTCGACACTGGGCGCGTTGAAGAAAACAAGCCCTTTACGGTAGATACTTTAGGTGGCGTAGTTTCGTGCACGGTTTCACAAAACGGAAATTATATTACTGTTGAAATGGGGCGCGTAAGCTTCGACGCCGACAAAATTCCCGTAAACGGCGTAAAGGACGAAGTTATAAACCAAGAGGTTGTAATAGACGGCGTAGCCTATAAATATTGCTGCGCAACCGTTGGCAACCCCCACTGCGTTGTGCCTATGAAAAAGGTTTCGTCGGAAATTGCGCACAAAATTGGCCCCGTTTTGGAGAATATGACGGAGAAATTTCCCAATAGAACAAATGTGCAGTTTTTAGAGGTTGTAGACAAAAACAACATTAACATCCAAATTTGGGAGAGGGGCGCAGGCTATACGTTGGCTTCGGGCTCAAGTTCTAGCGCGGCGGCAAGCGTTGCCTACAAACTTGGCTTATGCGAAGGCGACATAACTGTTCATATGCCCGGCGGAATTTTGAAAATTTCAATAAAACCCGACTATTCTATAACTATGAGCGGGCCCGCTACAAAAGTGGGAGTATACGAAATGTTCGATAGCGTTTTAACGCAAGACATTCCTAATATGTAATTTGTGTAAATTGGATTGTTGTCGGGCGGTGCTTAAATGCACCGCCTTTTTTGTTGTATATTTTGCTGAACTACAAATTTGTAGTAGCACAAAAATGTAGTTGCAACAAATTTGTAGCGCAGAAGGGCTAAAAAATGGGGTATAAAGGGCTACTTTTTTGTATGCGCCAATTTTGCAGGTGCCTACATTCTTGTAGAACTTAGTGTTTATGCGGTGTTTGTGGTTTTTGCCGCATTTTTGCAAAAATGTGTAAAAAAACTGGCACGCTTTATGCTTGTCAAAAAAGTATCTCATCATTCCAAAAAAATGAAACTAATAATAGCATACATTAAGCCCGAACAACTTGGAGAGGTAAAAAAGGAACTCTTCAAGAACGAAATATACAGGCTATCGGTTACTAACGCACTCGGCTGCGGAAGGCAGAAGGGTTATAGCGAAAACTATCGCGGAAATGTTAGAGAGGTAAACCTCCTTAAAAAAGTACGCTTGGAAATCGCTGTTAACGACGAGTATCTCGACCAGACAATAGAGTCTATTATAAAAGGTGCCCAAACCGACCACATCGGCGACGGCAAAATTTTTGTATTGAACGTCGAGGAATGTATTCGCGTGAGAACGCGCGAAACAGGTCGCGAGGCAATAGGCTAAAAACTTTAACGCATTTACAGTTATGAGACTAAAGACATTGTTATATATAGGCGCGCTGATGGGCGCGTGTTCGGCATTTGGGCAAGAGGTGGCGGCAAACGCCGAGGCTGCAACGCCCGCAGTTTCGAACGAAATGTTTACAATTAACAACTTGTGGATACTTTTGGGTGCAATTTTGGTTTTTGCAATGCACCCCGGGTTTGCACTGGTAGAAACTGGTTTGTGCCGCGCAAAGAACAGCGTGAACATTCTTTCTAAAAACGTTATCACGGTGGCAATCGGTTTGCTTACCTATGTGGTAATCGGTTTTAGCATTATGTATCCGAAAGATTCTTGGCTTATAAACGGTGTGTTGGGCTTTATGGGCTTTGGCGTTTCTTCGCCCGAAGGCGCGCTGGGCGGGATTGCCTATAATGGCGGCAACTATGGCTACTGGACGGACTTTATATTCCAAGGTATGTTTGCGGCGACTTCCGTAACTATTGTTTCGGGTGCGGTTGCCGAAAGAATAAAGTTTAGCGCATATATAATATTTGCAATACTCTATGCGGCGTTCGGTTACACGCTTATCGGCTCGTGGGGCTGGGGCGGCGGCTGGTTGGCAAAGCTCGGCTTCTACGACTTGGCGGGTTCTACATTCGTACACAGCGTTGGCGGTTGGGCAGCCTTAGTAGGCGCAATATTGGTAGGGCCAAGAATCGGCAAGTACGTTGGCAAGACTGCCCACGCAATTCCCGGCAGCAACTTGGGCTTTGCAACATTGGGTGTATTCCTACTGTGGTTCGGTTGGTTCGGCTTTAATGGTGCTTCGGTATTCAGTGCCGACCCCGTAATGGTAGCTTACGTATTCACAACAACGGCTTTATCGGCCGCGGCTGGTTTAATGGCTGCAATGTTCACTTCGTGGGTAGCGCAAGGCAAGCCCGACTTGTCTATGGTTCTTAACGGTTGCTTGGCAGGCTTGGTGGGTATAACGGCTGCTGCAGACTGCGTATCGATTCAAGCTTCGTGCCTAATAGGTGCAATCTCGGGTGTGATAGTTGTAATTGCGGTATACGCCTTCGACAAGCTGCAAATCGACGACCCTGTTGGCGCGCTTTCGGTACACTTGGTATGCGGCATCTGGGGAACCTTGGCGGTTGGACTATTCTCGCCCGACCACGAACTTCTCCCGCAAATAATAGGCATAGTTGCAGTGGCTGCGGCAAGCATTTCGATAAGCTTTGCAATCTTCTACACAATAAAGAAGACAATGGGCATAAGGGTAAGCAGGAGCGACGAATTGAAGGGCTTGGATATTTCGGAACACGCGATGGAGGCCTATAACGGATTCCAAATCTTCTCTAACGAATAGTTTTTAAAAGACGAATTTTGAAAGGACAAAAATATGAATAGCAGAAAAATAGCACTGGCAAATATTGCCGACACCGCCGTTCCCGAAACGGCGGCGGCAGACAACTTCATAGAAGACTACGGCTGCGACGTATTCAACATTAAGGCAATGTCGGAATATCTCCCCAAGCCCGTTTTCAAGAAGCTGTTGGAAACTATGAACACTGGCAAGGCAATAGATTCTTCGATTGCCGACGATGTTGCCCACGCAATGAAAAGCTGGGCGATTAAGAGGGGGGCTACCCATTACACTCACTGGTTTATGCCCCTTACTGGCTCCAGTGCCGAAAAGCACGACTCTTTCCTTGAACCTGTCGGCGGCGGCGAAGTCATTGCAAGATTTTCGGGCAAAAACCTTATAATGGGCGAACCCGACGCTTCCAGTTTCCCCTCGGGCGGTTTGCGCTCTACGGCGGAAGCCCGCGGCTACACCGCTTGGGACCCGACAAGCCCCGCCTTTATTAAGCGCGAATACGGTGTTGCAACCTTGTACATTCCCACGGCTTTCTGCTCGTACACGGGCGAAGTTCTCGACAAGAAAACTCCTTTGTTGCGCTCTATGCAGGTTTTGGGCGCACAGGCAAAGCGCCTGCTAAAGTGCTTTGGCAAGAATTTTGAAGCCAACGCAAAGGTAACCTTGGGTGCGGAGCAAGAATACTTTTTAATCGACAAGCGTTTTTATGTTCAACGCCCCGACCTAATGCAAACCGGCAGAACATTGTTTGGCGCGCCTCCGCAAAGGCACCAACAATTGGAAGACCACTACTTCGGCGCAATTAAACCCAGAATTTTGTCGTTTATGAGCGAGCTTGACCACGAATTGTGGAGGCTTGGCATACCCGCAAAAACAAGGCACAACGAAGTTGCCCCCGCGCAGTTCGAAATTGCCCCGATGTTTGAAGAGCTTAACTTGGCGGTAGACCACAATATGCTTATTATGGACGCGCTAAAGAGAATAGGCGACAAACACGGTTTTGCATGCCTGCTTCACGAAAAGCCCTTCGATGGCGTAAACGGTTCGGGCAAGCACAACAACTGGTCTATTTCGGTTGGCGACATCAATTTGCTTAACCCCGGCGACGACCCCCACCAAAACGCAATATTCCTTACAAGCCTTTGCGCGGTAATAGAAGCTGTAGACAGACACGCCGACTTGTTGCGCTCGGCAATTGCGGGGGCGGGCAACGACCACCGTTTGGGCGCAAACGAAGCTCCGCCGGCAATCATTTCGATGTACTTGGGCGAACAGCTCGCCGACATTGTAGAGCAGATAGAAAATGGCGGCGCAAAGTCGAGCAAGCACGGTAAGATTTTGAAAATCGGTGCCGACATTTTGCCCGTATTGCCATGCGATGCAACCGACAGAAACAGAACAAGCCCATTTGCATTTACGGGCAACAAGTTCGAGTTTAGAGCCGCTGGCTCTTCGCAAAGCTGCGCAAGCCCGAACATTGTTTTGAATACCGCGGTTGCCGAAGCTTTCGACGAAATTGCAACAATGCTCGAGAATCTGCCAAAAAGCGCAAACTTCCACGATGAATTGCAAAAGATTCTTTCGGCCATAATCAAAAAGCACAAGAAGATTATCTTCAACGGCGACGGTTACGGCGACGCTTGGAAGAAGGAGGCCGCAAAGCGCAAGTTGCCAAATTTGCGCACAACCCCCGAGGCAATCAAGCCCTTGGTAGACCCCAAGAACGTTGCGCTTTTCGAAAAGTACGGAGTTTTCAATGCGGTAGAATTAAAGTCGCGCTACGAAGTATTCTTGGAAGAATATACCCGCAAAGTAGGAATAGAAGCCGGGTTGACCTTGAAGATTTCGCGCACGCACATAATCCCCGCAGTGGTTGCCTACATAGAAAAGCTTGGCAAGTCGCTTGAAGCCGAAAAGATTTTGGGCACAAAGAATTCGGCTGTAAAGGCACTGGCTGCAAAAATCGATACAAGGCTTAACGCTTTGGTTTTGGCTGCCGACAAGCTTGAAGCCCTTATAAAGAAGGGCGAAGCTCCCGTAAAGCTGCTCGATGCAATGGCCGAAGTCCGCAAAATTGCCGATACGCTTGAAGGCGAAGTCGACAACGAATTGTGGCCCTTGCCCAAGTATTGCGAAATGCTTTTTGTCTACTAAAAAAACTGCTATTATAAAGAGACACAAAAACAATCCCGCCCCAAACAGGAGCGGGATTTTCTTTTATCTAAAAAAGGCGTAAAACAAAGATTAGTCTTCTTCGTAGTTGTTGTTTTTTTCTACAAGATTCTTTGTTTGCTGCAGCAAAACATTGCAGTTTAAAAATTCACAATTTTCTATTGTAACGTTTTCGTTAACATAGCCGTTTTTGGGAACTCCTTTGCAAAAAGAGGCATCGTCCCAAATTGCGGGGGGCAGTTTGTTTCTGTTCCACATTGTTCCGCAGTTGTCGAACTTGCAGTTTTTTATCAAAAGATTTTTAACCCTTATGCCTTCGTACCAGTAGCTGGCGTCGTTTTCTAAAAGTATGGCGGAAATTGTAGGGCGTATGAAAGTGCAGTTTTCTATTACAGCGTCTGAAACTTTTATAAGAAAGCCTCTTGCTCTGTTGCCTCTTACCGTGCAGTTTTTAATTTCGGTGTATGGGTCTTGCGAAATGTTGGCAACGGTAAGCCCGTAGTCGACGTGTTCTGGCAGGTCGTTTTCGAACTCGAAAATTGCAGAGCCTTTGTCGTGCAAAATTTGCGCGTTAACAATTTTGTTGGGAGATGCCAGCCTTAGGTAGTTTTCCTTTTCGCCGAAAACAATTGTGTCGCCCTTGGCGGGAACAAGGTAGTAGGGGAATGGCCTTTCTTTAGAGGGGTGCTTTTGGCTTTCGTTTAAATTCCTTGCATGGAAAACCTCTATTTTTTTCGGCGAAATTCTTTTGTTAACGGTAAGGTACATTTGGTGTATGTTCAATGCATCGTCGCCAAGCTTTTCAAAGTATGAATTATATATGAACACTTTTCCTCTGCAATTTTTAAAGTGAAGACCGTCGGCGGTGGCTGCCATCCAATACTTTTTGTCGCTTGTTTTTACGTTGAAATTATCCACATAAATATTTTCGGTGTTCAACGCCAAAATGCCCATTCCCGAGTGTTCAAGCACCGTTAGGTTGTAGAACCTTGCGTTTTTGCAGTTTTCCGACATTACCGCCTGCGGGCCGTAAACCGTGTAGCGCAGCAATACGGTAGAATTTAAAGGCGGGGTTTTTTTGTCTTTGTTTAAAAACACGCGCAAAGTTTTGTCGGCAATTTTTTTTGCGTTAACAGTGCTATCTAGCTGGTAAATGTCGGTAACTTTTACGTTGTAGCAATCGTGCTCTTGGTTGTAGCCAATAATTGCCAAAACGGGCTTTTCGTAGACGGGAAATTGCTCTGCAATTTTGCAGTCGAAAAATCCTTCGCCTGCGTTTACAACCACGCCTCCCGTTATAGCCAATTCCGAATTTTTTATTTTAAAATTTGCAACCGCAATGTTGGTGCTGTTTTTTATAAAAAACACTGCCCCTTTGTGCCTTATTAATGTAGCGTTGTTGCCGTCTATTAAAATATTTTTTGCCCCCTTTATTTTTAGCGCGTAAAACTCGTTGTTTTCGGGAGTAATGTCGTAGCTACCGTTTTCGAAAAGCAGGCAAACGGGTTCGCTTTGGGCAATTTCTTTTGCTTTTTCAAGCGCGGCGTTAATGGCTTTGGTATCGTCTTTGCCGTCGTTTGCAATTGCGCCAAAATCCGAAACCTTAATTGTTTTTGCATACAATTTTTTTGCCTGAGCGTAGTTTAATTTAACCGAGTCTATCGAAATATTTGCCGCTGCAAACGCGTTTAGGCAGCCCATAATGCAGGCTAAAGAAAAAATGAATCTTGCTTTGTTTTTCATATACATATCTATAAATTGATTTACGAATATGTATAGTTTTGCGCTTTATCAAGAAAATTAAAAAAACTCTTGAATAAAAATTTTACCGAAGTTAGATAATCGGCATTATGACAAAGAAAATTATATCGTTAATACTGTTGTTTGCCGTTTCGCTTTCGTCGGCGTTTGCGCAGACCCAATCGCCCGCAAAAAAACACCGCAAAATTGCAATTCAGGCGTTTTCTATGAATTGCTATACGCTAGAAGAAACCGTAAATAGAATAAAAGGTCTTGATATAGACGGCGTTGAATGCTATCCGAACCAGAGAATTTCCGACAAATTCGGCAATGCAAAATTCGACGTTAATATGACGGACGAACAAAAGGCATTTGTGAAGAAGCTTTTTGCCGACGCAAAGTTAAAGATGGTAAGCTTTGGTGTAAAAAGAACGTCGAAAGACGCCGATGTTGAAAAATATTGTCGCTTTGCAAACGAATTCGGTATGGAACGCATAATTACCGAAGACCCCGTTTCGAGATTCCCCGTATGGGATAAATTCGGCAAAAAATACGGCATAAAAATGTGCTTGCACCACCATGCAAAAGACAGCCTAAACCAGTATTTCGACCCCGAAGTTATGAATAAATACACAAGGCCTTTCGACAACGTTATGGCAAACCCAGATGTCGGGCACTGGTCGCGCTGCGGCATAAATCCCGTAGATGCCCTTAGGCTTTTAAAAGGCAACATAGGCTCTATTCACTTTAAAGACCAGGCCGAATTTGGCAACGCAAAAAACCAGCCCGTTCCACTGGGCGAGGGCGCGCTTAACGACAAGGCAATGCTTGCCGAGCTCGACAAACAAGGCTACAACGGCTTTTTTGTTATCGAGTACGAAGCCAACTACAAAGACAACCTAAAAGATTTGGAAAAGTGCGTAAAGTTTTTAAGGGAAAACTAATTTAAACTTACACAAGGTTTACCGCGCTTCGCCGACATTCGGCGGGGCGTTTTTTTTGCCCAAAAATATGCAAATTTTTATGTAAAAATTCTTGAAAAGCAGCCCCTTTTATATAATTGTAAATCTTTAAAACTTTAACGGCTTGCGGGGGAGGGCTTTGTTAAACGCTGTGTTGTCGGGTTTTGCGGCAAATTGCGGTGCAGTTCTCTTTTTTAAGCCTTAAAAAACTTTATCTTCTATATATGGCTAAAACAAATTTATATACATTTGCATTATTTGCATTGTGCGCATTTTTTGCGGTATCCTGCAAAGACGAACAACCCGCAGCCAAAACGACTGCACAGAACAATTCGGTAGAGGTTGCAAACCCCATAAAGCGCAAGGTAGAAATTTGGGACGACTACGTTGCAAGACTAGAGGGCGAAAAGTCGGTTGAAATACGCTCGCGCGTTAGCGGCTATCTCGAAAAGATTTTGTTTTTCGACGGCCAATATGTAAAGGAGGGCCAGCCGCTTTTCCTTATAGATCCAAGGCCTTTCGAGGTTGTAGTAGAAAACTGCAAGGCATCGGTTATAGAGGCAGAATCGAAGGTAAGCTTGGCAAAAAGCAACCTAAGCCGCGCCGAAGAACTGTTTGCCGCCAAGGCAATTTCGAAAGAAACTTTGGAAACCCGCCGCAGCGAATACCTTACTACAAACGCATTGTTAATGAGCGCAAAAGCCCAGTTAAAAGAGGCAAACCTTAATCTTGAATTTACTAAAATCACCTCTCCAATTTCGGGCTATGTAAGCCGCCGTATGGTAGACGCAGGCAACCTTATTGAAGCTTCGAGTACCCTTATGGCAAACGTGGTTTCGAGAGCTACAATATATGCGTATTTCGAAGTTAGCGAACGCGATATAATAAACTATTCAAACGAAAACCTTATAGATAAAATCAACGGCGACACCCGCAGCGGCCCGCCCGTAAAGATAAAGCTTATGGACGAAAAAACCGCGTCGCACACCGGTGTGTTAACGTATATCGACAACAAGCTAAATTCGGCAAGTATGGAGCTTAGGGCCGATGTGGACAATTCTAAGGGCAAGCTTTTCCCCGGTATGTATGCAAAGGCAAGTTTGCGCCGCAGCGAGGGTGTAGACCGCCTTATGCTACCCGAACAAATTGTAGGCACCGACTTAGTTGGTCGCTATGTTTTGGTTGTGAACGACAAGAACGTTGTTGAATACCGAGCGGTAACTGTTGGCGAAAACATAGGCAAAAACATAATAATTTTAGACGGCTTAAAAGACAGCGATTGGGTTGTTGTAAAAGCACTTCACCGCGCAAAGTTAAATTCGGTTGTAAAACCCGTAAAGGTGGAGCTTAAATAATGAATTTTTCGCACTTCTTTATAAACAGGCCAATTTTTGCAAGCGTTATTTCAATCTTCATAATGCTTGTAGGTGCCGTTGCGTTCCAAAACTTGCCAATTACGCAGTATCCGAACATTGTGCCGCCCACAATTTCGGTTTCGGCAAACTATGCTGGGGCGTCGCCCGAAGTTTTGATGAACACCGTTGCCGCCCCTCTCGAGCAGGAAATAAACGGCGTAGAAAATATGATTTACATGCAAAGCCAGTGCGCTTCGAACGGCTCGGTTAGAATTACCGTTACTTTCGAAACGGGCACCAACATAGACATGGCGCAGGTTTTGGTGCAAAACAAAGTTTCGCAGTCGCTTTCCAGATTGCCGAAAGAGGTGCGCGACAAGGGCGTAACCGTGGCAAAGCGCTCGCCCGATATGTTGATGACTGTGAACCTTATTTCGCCTAAGGGCACGCGCGACAAACTGTATTTAACAAACTATGCAATTACAAATATGCAAGACAGGCTTTCGCGCGTATACGGCGTTAGCGAGTTCGACGTTTGGGGCGCAAAGGAATATTGTATGCGTATTTGGATAGACCCCGACAGGCTTGCCAGCCTGAATATGGGCGCAAAGGAAATTATTTCGGCAATAGAAGAGCAAAACAAACAGGTTGCCGCGGGCAAAATAAACCAGTCGCCCCACAAGGAGGACGCAACGCTTGAGCTGCTGATAAATATGAAGGGCAGGCTTTCTACCGAATCGGAATTTGGCTCGATTATAGTAAAAGACCTGCCCGACGGCAGGGTTATTCGCCTAAAAGACGTAGCTAAAATAGAGCTGGCTTCCTACAACTACAATACCGACTCGTATATCAACAACAAAAGTACGGTGGGTATGGGGGCGTACCAGTTGCCAGGGTCTAACGCGGTGCAAACCGTTAAAAACATTCGCAAAGAGCTGGAAGAGCTTAAAAAAGATTTCCCAAACGATGTCGACTATATAATAGGCTTCGATACAACCGAATATATTTCAGAATCAATCAACGCCGTTTACAGCACAATTTTCGACGCCGTAATTTTGGTTGTTTTTGTGGTGCTGTTGTTCCTGCAAAAATTCAGGGCGGCCGTTATTCCGCTTTTTGCAATTCCCGTTTCGCTGGTTGGCACATTTGCGGTTATGTATGCTTTGGGCTATTCAATAAACAACCTTACGCTATTCGGTTTGGTGCTTGCCATAGGCATTGTTGTAGACGACGCGATTGTTGTTGTAGAAAACGTAGAGCGCAATATGGCCGACGGCCTGGACGCAAAAGCCGCAACCGAAAAGGCAATGACGCAAGTGCAGGGCGCGCTTATAGCAATTGTTTTGGTGCTAAGCTGCGTGTTTTTACCCACCGCGTTTTTGGGCGGCATTTCCGGGCAGTTTTACAGGCAGTTTGCAATAACAATTGCAGCTTCTACAATATTTTCGGGCATAGTTTCGCTTACGCTTACTCCCGCGCTTTGCGCGCTTTTCCTTAAAGAAAAGCCCAATGCAAAAAAGGGATTTTTGTTTAAGTTATACAACAATACATTCGGCAAAATATTCTGGCTTTTCAACAAGGTATTCGAACTTTGCGCAAAGTTCTACGGCCGCTTGGTTGCAGGTTTAATAAGAATTTCGATTATAATTTTCCTTTTGTACATAGGTTTGTTGTATCTAACAGTTCACGTTTTCGAAACAACACCCAAGGGCTTTATACCCAAGCAGGACAGAGGCTTTATAAACATAGGACTTGATATGCCCAACGGAACGGCGTTTAGCACAACCGAAGAGGTTACCAAACGCGCGGGAGACCTTGTTATGCGTATTGCGGGCATAAGGTATGCACAGTCTAACGCCGGGCAAAATGCGGCAACGGGTATGGTTTCGTCTTCGTGCGGCAGATTGGTTGTAAATTTCAGGGAACGCTCGTATAGAGACGCCCACGGCTACACAATGGCGCACATTATGCAGGAGGCAAGAAAGGTTCTCGACGAAAATATTTCGGAGGCAAAGAGCAATATTTTAACGCCTTCGCCCGTTCCCGGCATAGGGTCGGGCAGCGACTTTAAATTTATGTTGCAAGACAGGGCAGGCCTTGGCGTTATGCAGCTAAACCACTACGCAACCCTTTTGGTAGGGGAAATAGAAAAGCTCGATTCCGTAGACAGCGTGTTTACTTCGTATAGGGTAAGCGATCCGCAGCTGTTTATGGAGGTAGACCGCGAAAGGGCGCAAAAGCTAAACGTTCCCATATCAGAAATTTTCGCCGCAATGCAGTATAATTTTGGCTCGGCATACGTTAACGACTTTAATATTTTAGGGCGCGTTTACAGGGTTGTAGCCCAAGGCCAGCCCGAAAACAGGGGCAGTATAAACGACATATACAACTTGAAAGTGCCCAGCAAAAACGGCAAAAGCGTTCCGTTTGGCTCGCTTGTAAAAATAAGGCGCGGCATTGGGCCCGATCGTGTGGAAAGGTTTAACTTGTATTCAAGCGCGCCCATTCAGGGCAACCTTAAAAAGGGTTATAGCACGGGTTATGTTGCCAACCAAATAGAGGAGCTTGCCCGCCAAATTTTACCCGTGGGCATGGGCATAGAATGGACAGACCTTGTTTATCAGGAACGCAAGGCGGGCAATACCGCGCTGTATATTTTCGGCGTGTGCGTTGTGTTTATTTTCCTTTTGCTTTCGGCACTGTACGAGAGCTGGACAATTCCGCTTTCGGTTATACTTATTGTGCCGCTGGTGCTGTTGTTTGCGGTGCTCGGTATAGACTATCGCAAGATGGACAACAATATAATGTCGCAAATAGGCTTTGTTGTGCTTATAGGCCTTGCCTGCAAAAACGCGATTTTGATTGTCGAATTTGCAAAGCAAAGAGAGGCAAGGGGCGAGGAGATTGTAAGCGCCGTAAGCAATGCTTCCAAAAACCGTTTGCGCCCCATTTTGATGACATCTTTCGCCTTTATCTTGGGCGTTGTTCCCTTGGCATACGGCACGGGCTCGGGTTTTGAGCTAAGACAGGCGTTGGGAACATCGGTTTTGTTCGGCATGTTGGGTGTAACAATATGCGGCTGCCTAATGACTCCCGTGTTTTATTACATAATTCGCAGAATTTTCGGCAAAGATGTAATTTTAAGTCAAAAAAAGCTTGCAAAACAAAATCAGTAATGCTTTCATGAAAAGCTTTAATACTTGGCCAGGTTAGCTCAGTTGGTAGAGCAGTTGATTTGTAATCATCAGGTCGTCGGTTCAAGCCCGACACCTGGCTCGGTCAAAAAAGGACTCGTGTAAACGAGCCCTTTTTTTGTTGCAATTTCACCCAATCGACAATACATTTCTGCTCGATGAATTAAATTAAAGGTTATACTATATGATATCGAGGAGAAATTTTATAAAAAATACGGCTATGGCAGCAACTGCAACGGTTTTTGCCGGCAATGGCGTGCTTGGGGCTTCAACTTTAAATTGCTCCGAAGACTATGCGGCTTTACGCAAGCAGCTTCGCGCTTTTTATCCTGACGAATGCCACGGTAAAGCAAAAGACATTAGGCAAATAGACAGCGTAAAGAAAATTCAGAGCGAAATAATCGCGTATACAAAACTCAACCCCAATTATGATGCATTGGATATACGCAAAAAATTGTACGAGTCTATGCGTACGCACTTTGTCCCGTTTATTTTTACCGAATCGCCGTTTTATTTTGAAGCCGGCGTAAACGGTGGCTGGGCGGGAGCGCGCCCAGCCAGAATGGCTTGGCATCTTTGTTCGCGTTTTTACCGCGAAAAAAACTTGATTCCCGACGAGGCCTTTAAGGTGTTCAATAGGCGCAATAAAGAACGCCTCACGCTTTGTTGCGGGCCTTTTGTCGATTCAATTCACCACATTCCACCTGCGAGAACAATTTTAAGCAAGGGTTTTGGCGGTGTTTATGCCGATGTTCAAGCAGCGTTAAAGAGCTGCCCAAGCGACGATATATTGGGCAAAAAGGAGTTGCAGACGGCTCTTGAAGGATTGAAAACTCTGCATAAGATACAGCTTTCGTTTGCAGACGAAGCAGAAAGGCGTTTAAAAGACCTGTCTTTAACCGAAAGGCAGCGCAATAACTTTAAGATGATTGCGCAATCCGCAAAGCGTTGCCCGTGGGAACCGCCGAAAACATTTTACGAAGGGCTAAACACTCTTTGGTTTATGCGCGAAATACTCGGCTATATAGACGGGGTTTCTGTGTATGCAATGGGGCGTTGCGATGCTTGGCTGTATGGCCTGTACAAGGCCGACATAGCCGAAGGGCGTTTAACTGCAGCCCAGGCAAAGGAATTGATTGCAAAATTTATGATTACCGCCGATTGCCATCACGACGGTATGCGCAAGGTAGACGGATACGACGACCACGAAATGGAAATTCCCATAACATTGGGCGGGTGCGACAAATACGGGAACGTAGTGTATAACGACCTAACAAAAATGTTTATAGAAATGCACTATGCCGCAGATTGCGTATTCCCAAAATTGCATTGCAGGATATCGTCTAATTCGCCGCAAGAATATTTCCTGCAAATCGGAGATATGCTTATGAAGGGGCATTGCGTGTTTGCTCTGTTTAACGACGACCGCCATATTCCATATTACAAAAATTGCGGTTTTTCTGACGAGGACGCGAGGGAATATGTTGCGTGCGGTTGTTGGAATGGCTACATAGATTCGGTAATGGACGTAGACGACGCAAACTATGTTTCCGTTGTAAGAACTTTGGAGCTTTCAATATACCAGGATAAAAATTTAGAAAAAGAGGCGCAAATAGAAATTGAGCCCCTGCAAAACGCAAAGAGCGCGGGCGATGCGCAGCGCATTGCATACAGGAATTTTATAAAGTTTTTCAGGAGTGTGATGGGGCAATATACTAGGTACGGAAGGCAAATTGCGAAGATTTCGCCTTATCCCGTATATTCTATGTGTCTAAAAGGTGCAATAGAAAGCCGACGCGATACTACCGACGGCGGTGTAGCATCTCGCCCGCGCGTAATCACTTTGGCGTTTTTGGGCAATGTTGTGGATTCGCTGTTGGCAATAGAATACGTTTGTTTCGACAAAAAAATTTGCACTATAAAAGAGCTGCTGAATGCCGTTCGCAACAACTGGGAGGGCGACTACGGACAACGTTTGCGCGCAGAGGTGTTAAAGGCTCCGTATTGGGGCGACGGTTCGAAAAAGTCGTGCGAGCAAATGGCGTGGTGGATGCGGAAAATTCACGACGACATAGAGGGTTTTACGACCGACCAAAACGATTCGTACCACTTGGCGATTTTGATATATAGAGAGTTTATGTATTGGGGAAACGGTGCAAAGGCGACTCCCGACGGCAGGTACAACGGCGACCGCTTTGCGCAGGGATTTTCGCCCAGCGAATACCGCTGCAAAGAGGGCATTACAACGGTTTTGAACTCTATCGCAACGCTTCCTCACGAATGTCTGATTGCATCGAACGCCAATCTTACTTTCGACAAGCACGCTATGAGTGCCGAGACTTTTGCCGCCATATTTAGGGTTTTTGCAAAGAAATGCGGGCACCTTTTGCAGCCCAACTGCAATTCTGTAGAAGACCTTATAGACGCGCAAAAGCACCCCGAACGCCACATGGATTTAATGGTGAAAGTATGCGGTTTTTCTGCGCGTTTTGTCGCTTTGTCGGAACGTTGGCAAAACGAGGTTATAGAACGACACAGGCTTGTGTAGAGTCCATGCAAAAAGCGGTTGTCTTAAAAATAGACAAATTTTCAACCCACGACGGCCCCGGAATACGCACTGTTGTGTTCCTTAGGGGGTGCCCATTGCGCTGCATTTGGTGCCATTCTCCAGAAAGTCAGGATTTCGGAATAGGGCAGTATCCCGACGGAACGCCTATAGGCAAAGTAATGTCTACTAAGGCGGTTTTAAACGAAGTCTTAAAAGACAAAGATTTTTACGATGAGTCGGCTGGCGGGCTTACGCTTTCGGGTGGAGAGGTTTTGGCTGCACCCGATTTTGCTGTTGAGTTGTTGGAAGGCGCAAAATCGCACGGGGTGCATACGGCGGTGGAAACTAGCGGTTATGCTGCAAAGTCGGTGCTTGCGCGCTTTTTGCCGTTGGTAGATTTATGGCTTTTTGACATAAAAATTTTAGACGAAAAAAAGCATTTTGAATATACGGGCAAGCCGTTAAATGTAGTTGTTGATAATCTTAATTTTATAGACAAGGCTATTGCGGAAAATGCCGAATATGCAGGTACTCGCATTTTCTTGCGGTGCCCTATGATTCCTTCTTTAAACGACAGCGGGTTTTGTTTGCAAAAAATTGCAGACTTGGCAAATTCGCTTTCGTCGGTGTCGGAGATTCATATAGAACCATATGTTCCCTTCGGTATAGAAAAGGCTATCGCTTTGAAAAAGCCGTACTTTAAGGCGGATATGCCCGATTTAGATTACGGAAAAATAATTGCAGAAAAACTCTCTGGATTGACAAAAAAAACCGTAAGTTTGCCGTGAGTTTGCCGCTTTGTATTTTTTGTTTTTGTTATAATTTACATCAAAAAATACAAAGTTTATTCTACCGTGTTTAGGTTGTAGATTAGGTTGTCGGTTGCGTAGCCGAACGAGGCGGCTTTTTGAAGAATTTTGGCTAGTTCGCCTTGGGGTATGGGAATGGTTCTCGAAAGTATCCACAAATATTTATCGCTGGCTACGAGTGCCCAGCTATAGTTTTTACCTACCGCCAAAATATTATAGTCGCCGTAAAAGGGCCAAAAAAATGTAACTTTTAACTTTGAAAAGTCTTTCGGGTTTGGCGCATAGGCTTTGCCTTTTGCGCTTTTTGTTGTGCCGTTTTGGCGTATGCCCGTGTTTAGCACGCTTACAGTGTTGTCGGTATTTAGCGAATATTTGGCTTGGGCATTTACAACGCCGCTTTCGAACGGGTTTTTTGTGCGCGCAACTTCGTGCCAAAGCCCCATATATTTTTTTATATCTATGTTCTGCACGGTTTGTTGCGGCGCATGGGGCTGCGTTGTGCAATCGAACAGGAATATGCATAAAATTATAAGCAAAATAGCGGTAAAGATTCTCATTTTATGGTAAATAACACGGGTTAAATGTGCACTGCGCAAATTTTTTGCGGTGTAAATATATTGCCAGAAAACTTTTTTCTGGCCGCCAAAATGCAATATAAGTTTTATCTTTATCCTTTGGCGGTCTTTATTTCTATCGGAAATTATTTTTTGAATAATTGCGTTTTTTGCCAAATTTTTAATAAGGGCTTGAGTATTTTTTTTCTTTTTCATATATCGTTAAACCTAACCTTAAACAGAAAGATTATTGGATATATGATAAGAGTTTTTTATATAATATTAACTATTGCTTTTTCGGCAATGCTCGGCTGCGTTTCGGCCGAAAAAAAGCAAAAACAAACCCCGCTTGCAGACGAAGCCAACTTGCTTTTGGGAACGGATATTTTCCCGTGTCCCGAATATAGCGGCAACAACTCGCTAGACCCCGACTACGGGTTGTATGCAAACGAAATTGTCGGGCCAAGAATGCCTAGCGGTATGGTTTCGCCATCGCCGGTTACAAGCTTTAGGGGAGTAGCTTCGCATTCAAGGGGTTCGGGCTATAGGCATGGAGACAAATACATAATAGGGTTTTCGCAGCTAAACATTGAATACAATGCCTATGCAAATCCCATAGTTATGCCCGTAGTAGGCCAGCTTGATACCTTTTCGGGAGACGACACCAACAGCGCAAGCGGCTATCGTGTCGAAAAAGATTCGGCAAGCGAAGTTGCCAAACCGTATTACTATAAGGTAAAATTAAAGAACGGCGTTCGCGCTGAAATTACCGCAACCGACCATGTGGGCGTTCACCGCTATACTTTCCCGAAAGCACATTCGTCTAAAATATTGATAGATTTGGGGGCTGCCCACAAGTTTACAAGCATTCCCGAAGCCTGGCTTGAAATAGTGGGCAACGATAAAATCGAAGGCTACCAAAAACTAAAAACCTCATTCAATTTTTACGGCAACGACATATACTTTGTCGCAAAATTCAGCCGTCCCTTTCGCTATTGGGGAATTTGGAAAGACAACAACCAAAATCACCGAAGGATTATGAAAATTAATCCCTACATTGGGCGAGTTCAAAGCAAGGGCAATGTAAAAAAACAGGGATTGGGCGCGTTTGTAGACTACGCAACAGATGAAAACGAGCAAATCGAAGTAAAAATTGCCGTATCGAACAAAAGTATAGAAGACGCGCGCAAAAAATTGGAAGACGAAACAAAAGGCAAAAATTTTGACGACATAAAAGTTACCTGCGAAAACGAATGGAATAAATATTTCTCTAAAATTCAGGTAGAGGGCGGCACCCAGGCGCAAAGGACAATGTTCTACACTTCCGTTTTGCGCTGTTCAAATTTTGCATCGGTAGAGGATATAGCAATGCTGTATACTATGAACTATCAGGTGCTGTTCCTTATGGAGCCGAAAATGGTTGTCGATAAAATAGACGACATTGTAAAAAGCGGCTATGTTCGCAGGGGGTTTTTCGGAAACGGGTTCATTCCTGCAGTCCTAAACTTTTACCGCAGGGGGGCAACTACAATAGATATAAAATCAATATACAACAAATATTACGGCCTTGTAAGCGATCCGAATTACGAACGCTATGCCGAATTTATTAAGTACGGTTATCTGCCCTATATACACCGCGAAAACGGCAGGTACGAAATGAACGAAGACTGCTCGAACAGAACGCTCGGTTATTCGTACGAATTTTACTGCCTTGCCGAATTGGCAAAGGAGCTTGGCGACAGGCCGCAAAGCGAAACGGATTTTCTCTTAAAACATTCAAAAAACTACAAAAATCTGTTCGACCCGAAAACAGGCTTTTTGCGCGCGAAAACGGCCGACGGCAAATGGGTTGAACCTTTTAACCCCACAACGGCAACATTGCGCAGCCCGTACAACGAGGGCAATTCGTGGCAGTATTCGTATATGGTGCTGCACGATATCCCCGAATTGGTGAAAATGATGGGCGGCAAAGACGCCTTTGTTAAAAGACTGGACGAATTCTTCAAAGCTCCGTATACGGCTGCCATAGGCGATGTTTCCGGTATGATAGGCTGCTATACCCACGGCAACGGCAACGACAGGTTTATTCCATATTTGTATGCCGAAGTTGGCGTTCCGCACAAAACCCAAGAAATGGTACGTTTTATTATGGATACAATGTACCGCAACGAGCCGGGAGCATTGCCCAATAACGACGACTACGGCAATATTTCGGGTTGGTATGTAATGAGCGCAATGGGCTTGTACCCGCCCATAAATTTTGCAGCAGGCGACGAATTTATTTTGGGTTCGCCCTTGTTTAAAAAGATAACGCTTAAGCTTCCCGAATATATATACGGCGGCAATACATTTACGATAGAATGCGAAAATTACGCCCCCGAGAATATCTATGTTGAATCGGTATGGCTAGACGGCCGCAAGCTTGAAAATTTTAAAATGCCCATAAGCGCATTGAAAACAGGCAAAAAACTTGTATTTAAAATGTCTAAAACACCCGTTATAAAGTAGCGGGTAGAGGCGGCAAAACTAATAAAAAAGCCCTTTGCAATGTATTTGCATCGGGCTTTTTCGTTCTTTTATGGGTATGCGCATATTTTGCTATTAAAAAAGTAGTGAATAGATTTTAAATTGCAATTTTTATGAAAAATATTTGGGGCAAACGGAGTGAATGTATACAAAAATATATGGCAAATATGCGCTTTATATAGCTATTTTGCTAGAAAAATAAAAAATTTTCAAAAAATGTGTTGACTTTTAAAAATACATTACCATAACGGTAGACATAATGAAATTTGAAACTTACAGGCAATTTTCACACAACAAAGATTTTTACAATCTTATAAGCGAAAAACAAAGCTGTTGTTGTTCTATGCGAATGTTTGCGGCGGCGGTTTAACCGTTGTTCCAAAAAAAAGGAATTGGCCGCCGTTGCTCTTAAACGGAAATCGACAAAAAAACAAACACGCCGTTAAAGGCAAAAATTAACAAACAAAAAAATTTAAAAGCATAAGGACAATAAAAATGAAACAAATTTCCACAATATATAAACTGGCGGCAATTCTTGCCGTTTCTCCCATAACATATGCGGCTTCGAACGAAGCTGCTGTTAACGCCGAAGCTGCCCAGCCCAAAGAGGCTGCAAACAAAACGCAGCAAAGCGCAAAACCCCAAAAGGCAGCTCCCTTGCCCTTGTTTACAATAGACGGCGTAGGCGGCGTGGTTTTAACCCCCATAGCCTACTTGGTAAACCCGAGGCCCGAAGGTACCGACTTTGCCTTGCCAAGTTTTGGGGCAACCTACGTTAACGCGCGCCAAAAGAATGTTGAAAGCTTTGTTGTAAGCGAAACGCTGTTCGGCAGGCTTGAACTTTCGTACAATGCAAGCCGTTTTGGCACGGGTTCTTTGCAAAGCGACGTTTTGCAATATGCAGGGGCTAATATAGACCGCAACGACGTTTGGCTGCACACCGTAAACGCCCGTTATAATGTAATAAAAGAAAACGAGTTTTACGAAGGCTTTGTGCCAGCAATAACGGTTGGCGTTCACGGCAAGTATAACGATGGCATAAGCGAAATAAACGACAACCTCGGCGGCCTTCTTTCGCAAAAAGGCTACGACAGGGAATACGGCGTTGAATTTACCGTAACGGCCTCTAAAACCTTTTTGATTTACGGACACCCTCTAATTTTGTCGATTACAGGTAGGGCTACCGACGCTTCGAATTTGGGCTATACGGGCTACTCGGGCAAATACGAATTTTCCGCCGAAGGCAATGCGGTATTCAGCATAACCGACTGGCTTTTTGCGGCCTTTGAATACCGCCAAAAGATAAACCAATATTCGCCCATAAGCGCAGGCTCTAAACAGCTTGTAGGCGAAGAGGGCGACTGGTGGACCGTTGGGCTTGCGGCCGTTGTAAACGAACACCTTACAGTTACCGCAGGCTACGGGCACTTGGGCACGGTTTTAAATACACGCGAAAATACCGCATGGGCGGCCTCTATAAAATACGAATTTTAACACCAACAAACTATTTGAAAGGAAAAATAAAATGAGCAACTACAGACCCGAAACATTGGCACTTCACGCAGGGCAGGTTCCCGACCCAACTACATTGGCAAGAGCCGTTCCCGTATACAGAACAACAGCTTTTAATTTTAAAAGCGCAAAGCACGGAGCCGACCTTTTTGCCCTGAAAGAACCGGGCAACATATACGCCCGCCTAATGAACCCGACTAACGACGTTCTCGAAAAGAGGCTCGCCGCTTTAGAGGGCGGGGCTGCAGCTCTTACACTTTCGTCGGGCACGGCGGCAATAGCGTTTGCCATAACCAACATCTTAAAAGCGGGCGACGAGCTTGTTGCTGCCAACAATCTTTACGGCGGCACCTATGTTCAGTTCAACTCCATTTTGCCGCAGTTTGGCATTAAGGCGCACTTTACAAAGGTAAACGATTTCGCCGAAGTTAAAGCCGCCATAAACGAACGCACGCGCGCAATCTATATAGAAACTTTGGGCAACCCCGTTTTGGACGCAGCCGACATTGAAGGCTATGCAAAAATCGCAAAAGAATACCACCTGCCTTTGATTGTAGACGCCACCTTTACGCCTCCTACATTGATACGCTCGATAGACTATGGAGCCAACATTGTAATACACTCGCTTTCGAAATGGATTGGCGGGCACGGCACGGGCATTGGCGGCGCAGTTATAGACGCCGGCAATTTCGACTGGAGCGACAAAAAGTTTGCTTTGTATAACGAGCCCGACGGCGGCTATCACGGCCTGCGCTTTGCGCACGACTTGGGCGAAAACAACAAGCTTGCCTTCATCTTAAGGCTAAGAACGGTCGGTTTGCGCAACATAGGGCCGACCCTTGCCCCCGATGCCGCATGGATATTCTTGCAGGGCTTGCAAAGTTTGCCCTTGCGCATAAAACGCCACAGCGAAAACGCGCTTGAAATCGCAAAATTCCTTAAGGCGCACAAGTCGGTTTCGTGGGTTCGCTACCCCGGCTTGCCCGACGACCCAAGCTACCCGCTTGCCAGCAAATATCTTAAAAACGGCTTTGGCGGAATGGTTGTATTCGGCGTAAAAGGCGGCTACAATGCGGCGGTAAAGTTGGTAGACAATATTCCGCTATTTAGCAACCTTGCAAATGTGGGCGACTCGAAAAGCCTTATTTTGCACCCGTCTTCCACTTCGCACTCGCAGCTAGACGAAGCCCAGCAGGCGGCAAGCGGCCTGACGCCCGAGCTTATACGTCTTTCGATTGGCCTGGAACATATCGACGACCTAAAAGAGGCTCTCGACAGCGTTTTGTAAAAAACAATCCGCATAGCTATAAAAGGCAAAAACGAAAATCTCCGAAAATTTCTTCGGAGATTTTTTGTGCAAAATTCTTTGCTTCAATTTGCTTGAATAGTGTGCGTTTTTTGCGATTATAATCTAAATATGCAAAAAGAAAGTTTTATAAAAAAGTGTGTAAGAATGTTCTTTTCTTTTAAGGGAAGAATAGGGCGTTTGGACTATTTTATTTACTCGGTATTGTCTAGCTTGTTTTTCGGACTATTGGCTGTGTTTATAATGATTCCGTTTGGAATCGGGCTTGCAATGAACGGAGCCAGCATCGAAGAGATTGCAACATCATGCCTTGCCAGCATTATATTTTTGCCGATTCAGATTGTTATTAGCTATACAACTTTGGCTCTTTCTGCAAAACGCTTTCACGACTTGGGGCTAAGCGGTTGGTTTTCGGTGTTGTCGCTTGTTCCTGTTGCAAGCTTGGTTGTTCTTATTATTCTGCTCTTTTGCAAGGGGCAAAATTCCGACAATAAATACGGCAAAAGCCTGTTTAAAGACGAATGCAATAATTCGCCAGAGTCGCAAAATACTTGGACAGACGCCGAGAATGCCGACACAAAAAACAACAATACAATAGACATATAAGCGTAACCTTTGCCGCGTTTTAAGCGTCAAAAAAATGCCGCAAATTGCTTGACAATTTTGCGCACTGTTGCGATATTTTTCGGATAAATTTTTAGCTTATAGTGCCCCCATCGTCTAGTGGTTAGGACTTCTGAATCTCATTCAGAAAACATCGGTTCGAATCCGATAGGGGGTGCCATAAGCTTTTTTTGTGCTTTTAAATAAAGCTTATTTGACAAATTGCGCGCTCGTTTTATAGGCTGTTTACATATTTTAACGGCTTATGGAAACAAAACATATTTGGAGCTTTTTTAAGGCAGGCGGCGTTTATCAGGTAAAATTCGAGTCGGGTAGCGACATAGCAAATTTGCGCAACCTAGATTTAAAATTGTGGACGGCGTTAAGCTGCCCCGTTAAGGGAACGAATTTAGACGAAAAAACCCTTGCCTTTATAGATTTGGACAAAGACGGCAAAATACGCGCGCAGGAATTGATAGAAGCCTGCGAGTGGACTTGCAAAATGCTGAAAAATTCCGACAGCCTTTTAAGCGGCAGCCGCGAACTTGAAATCTCGAATATTTGCGACGACAACGAAAATTCTAAAATTGTTAAGTCGGCCGCCTTGCACTTGGCAAAAAACTTCGGCAAGAACAACACTCTTTTGCCCGAAGATTTCGACAAAGACTCGGTATACGAAAATACTGTTTTTAATGCCGACGGCATAATCATTCCGGAATCTGCCGAAGACGACGCCGTTTGTGCCGACTTAATCAAAAAAATAGCCGATTTATATGGCGCAAAGAAAGACCGTTCGGGCAAAGACGGCATAGACTTAGGCCAAATAAACGCGTTTTTTGACGATTTGAACGCTTCGCAAACTTGGCTTGAAAACGAAAAGAGCGACAACGCCATTCTGTTTTTAGGCAACGATACCGCAGCCGCCTATGCCGCCTACAATGCTATTGCCGAAAAGCTGAACGACTATTTTACCCGCAGGGCTGTTCTTAGCTACGACAATTCTGCGGCAAACAGCCTTAACCCTACAAACGATACAATTGCCGCAATTTTTGCAGACGCAGATTCGCGCGATGCGCAACTTAAAAAGCTGCCGCTTGCGTTGATTGGCGACAGCGAATTTTTCGATTTCGAAAAGGGGATAAACCCCGTATGGCAGCCTCAGGTAGACAATTTTAAAAACGTAGCTTCAAAAATCTTGGGCGGCGAAGTTTCTGAAATTAGTGCTGCCGACTTTGCAAAAATAGCGGCAAAATTTGCGCCATTTGCAAAATGGATTTCGGCAAAGCCGAACGACTTGCCCGACAAATTGGGGCAAGAATTTATCGCAAAATTTGCAAAATCGGATTACCGCGAAAAGCTTGCAAAAATTGTGGAAAAAGACGAAACGTTGCGCGCGGAATACGACGCGATATTTTCGGTAGAAAAGCTTGTTCGCCTTAACGCCGATCTGCTTAATGTGCTTACAAATTTTGTAAGCTTTAAGTCGTTTTACGAGGGCAAAAACAAGTCGGCATTTCAGGTTGGCAGGCTTTATATAGATCAAAGAGTTTGCGACTTGTGCATTGCGGTCGAAAACGTAGGCAACCATTCGGCAATGAGCGCGCTAAGCTACACCTACCTGCTTTACTGCGACTGCAAAAGGGCGGGTATGCCGCCTATGACAATTGTAGCCGCCGTAACTTCGGGCGACAACGACAACCTAATGGCGGGGCGCAACGGCGTATTTTACGACAACCTCGGCCGCGATTGGGACGCCGTTGTTGTAAAGGTGGTAGAAAACCCGATAAGCATCGCTCAGGCGTTTTGGTCGCCCTACAAAAAATGCTCGAAATGGATTTCCGAACAAATCGCAAAATTTGCAAGTCAGGCCGACGAAAAGGCTCAGGCAAACCTGCAAACTTCGGTTGCAACCCCGCAAAAGAAAATAGACGTAGGCACGGTTGCCGCCTTGGGTGTTGCCGTTAGCGGGTTAACTGCAACATTCGGCATTTTGCTGGATTCCTTCTTCGGTTTGGGCTGGTATATTCCGCTTGGCATTGCGGGCATAATTCTTGCAATATCGCTGCCTTCCATGGTATTGGCGGCCCTAAAGCTTAGAACGCGAAATCTTGGACCTTTGCTAGACGCCAACGGTTGGGCGGTAAACACAAGGGCAAAAATAAACATAGCTTTTGGCGGTATGCTAACAAAAACAGCCTCTTTGCCCAAAGGCTCTAAGCGCGATTTGCTAGACCCATATTCGCCGCACCACGGCGTAAGAAATTTTGTTGTTATTTTGGCGTTGATAACGGCTATATTTTACGGCGCATGGTATTTTGGCTGCTTTAAAGATGCAAAGTTTTTGCCGCAAAGCTCCTATATGAAGGCGAAAGCCGAAAAGGAAAATGCCGACAAAGCCAAGGCAAAAGAGACTTTAGCAAAGGCGGCCACTGCAAAGCCCGAAAATGCGCCTGCAAAATAAGGCTGCCACATAAAACGGAAAACGGCATATGCTATGGGGCATATGCCGTTTTTTTTGACGGAGTGTTTACAAGAAATTGCCTTTAAGCTTCGTTTAAATTTTGCGCGGGCGACCAAAACAAAAGCCCAATTCCCGTAAAAATAAGGTCTATGCCAACAAGCAGGCCTATAAACAAAACGCCCTCGTTTACGTTTGCAAAAACCAAGAATGCCAAGATAAAACTTGCAAGCGCGTTTATAAGCATAAGCCAGTTGCGGCTTTTGCTTTTGCGCGCAAACAATGCCAGCGCAAAAACGCCCTCGCAAAAGAATATAACGGCAAAAGCCGCCATCATAACGGTAAGCCCCACAACGGGGTTAAACACCAAAAACAGGCACCCTGCAAGATATATTATGCCCATAAAGGCATATATTGCCTTATCGGCATACGAGCTTTCTTTGCCTGCCAGTGCAAATGTAAAAACTGCGGCAATAGCCAAAACTATTGCGGTAAAACTCTCTGCCCAAAATGCCGAAAAAACGGGATACACCAGGCACAATATGCCAAGCAGCAGCAAAAACACACCTGTAATTCTTAAAGACGAACTTTTCATTTTTATATATTTGTTTGTCTTGAATAAATCGTAAAAAGCCTTGGCAACTAAAGGCGTTTTTTGCCATAAAAGATTTTGCGTGGGCTAAAAAAACCAAAAACGCCGCGAAAAATTGCGGCGTTTTTGACTTTGAAAATGGTTAGTTTGTTATTTGTCCAAAATTTTCGGGGCTTTCTTTGCTCTGCGCATTACGGCATAGGAAACTGCAAGGGTAAATATAGCGGCAATTATGTACGACAAATTCAAATCAAGCCCAAGCCCGTAGGGCCCCTTATGCTCGGGCGAAACCCAAATTATGTAGCACGAAACTATAAAAGTCATAAACATCGCGGGCACTATTGCTATGTAGAAATTCTTGCGGCTTCTTATAAGCCAGGCGGTTGCCGCCATTAAGGTAGAGGCCGCCAAAACCTGATTGCCCCACGCAAAATAGTTCCACAAATGCTTGAATGTTTGTGCGTTTTGGTTAGACCAAAGCAACAAAAGCGCAACAACTACAACGGCGGGTATGCACAGCAAAACGCGGTTAAAAAGCGGCTTTTGGTTAAGCTTTAGCATTTCTGCAAGCGAAAGCCTTACGCTGCGCATGGCGGTATCGCCCGATGTTATCGACAAAATTACAACCGAAAGAATTGTTACAGTTCCCACGTTTGCACCCAGAAAGTATTCGGTAATTTTGCCTAAAACGGTGTCGGCTTTAATAAGCATATAGTCGGGGCAAATGTTGTAGATTGCCATTGCAGCCCCCGCCCAAATCATTGCAATGTAGCCTTCTACAATCATCATTCCGTAGAACGACTGGCGTGCCTGCCTTTCGCTTTTCATAGTTCTGGCAACTATGGGCGACTGCGTTGCGTGAAAGCCCGAAATTATGCCGCAGGCTATTGTTACAAACAACACGGGCAAAACGGGGTTGCCGTTTTCGGCGGTGAACATTCTTTCCTTAAACGCCGCGCTTTCGCTTAGTAGCGAAGGGTTTTCTATTGCATTCCACATAAGGGTCGCAAAAATTGCGGCTGTTCCCAAAATAAGCATTGCGCCGAAAAGAGGGTATATCTTGCCTATAATTTTGTCTACCGAAAACAGCGTTGCCGCAATGTAGTAGGCAAAAATTGCAATTACCATATACCAGAATAGCGAAGAATTTTCGCAAACAAGGCTGCTTAGCAGATTTGCCGGAATGTTTATAAAAACCGCCACAACCAGCAAAAGCAAAAACACGCTAAATACCGAAAAGAAGCGGTAGTAGCCCTTGCCCAAATTGTCTTTAATTATTGCGGGCAAGTTTGCGCCGCCGTTTCTAAGCGACATCATTCCCGACAGGAAGTCGTGGGTAGCCCCCGCAATCATATTGCCGAAGGGGATTACCAAAAAAACTATTTCGCCGAACTTTATGCCCAAAATAACCCCTATTACCGGGCCGACCCCCGCAATGTTCAAAAGCTGTATAAGCATATTCTTCCAGTGAGGAAGAACAACGTAGTCTACGCCGTCGGCCATTTCTATTGCCGGCGTTTTTCTGTCGTCGGGCGACAATATTTTTTCGACTAGGCGGCCGTAGAAAAAATAGCCTGCCGCCAAAAGAACCATACCTGTTAAAAATAAGAACATATTTTTGATGCGTGATGTAAAAAGAAAAAAAGCGCCTCCCTTTACGGAGACGTATGTTTTGCATTAAAAAAGCTGCAAAAGTGTTCTTTTTGAATTTGCCAATTTCTTTAAATGCGCGTCTATAATCTACATAAACGCGCGTTCGGTCAAATACAAATTTTACCTGCAGCTAAAGAAGTATTTTAAAAACAACTTTTTTAACCGAGCCTTCGCCTATAAGCGGGGCGTGCGCGTTTTCGGGGAAAAACACCATAAATTCGCCCGCACTTAAGGTTTTGTATTGTTCGGGGGCGTCTTCAAAAAACTCTATGTCTTTTTCGGGGTTATATGGCGTTTTTACGCTCTTGCAAACGTTTGTGTCGGCAAGACCGAAAGTTTCGCTGCCCTCTAAAATAAGCTGCAAGTCGGCATATTTTTTGTGGGCTTCCAGCGGGGCGCTTTGCTTTGCGCGCAAATTGCAGTTCGAAATTTCAAAATACAGGTTTTTGCCGTCTATTTCGTATTTGCCCAGCGGCATTTTAAAAATATCGTTCTTTAAAACGTATTCTACAAGTTTGTCGAAGCCCTTTTTTGCTGCAAAGGGCGAATCTTTTATTTGGGCGAATTTGAATATTTTTACCATATAAAGCCGAAGCTAAGCACTTTCGGCAAACTTAACAAGAAATTTTTGGGTATAGTTTTGGTTTTTAACTTTGCTAAACATACTTAAAATTTTCGAAAAAAACATTTGAATAGGCTTTGGATATATTCTACAACTCCAATGCTATGAAGATTAACTATTTTACGTCATTGTTCGCGCTTTTTGCAGCAAGTATTTTTGCAAAAGATTATGTAGACTATGTGAATTGCAAGATGGGCGGCGTAAGCCACGTTTTAGTTCCCGCCCGCGAAACTGTGCAGCTTCCCAACTCTATGATGAGGGCTTTTGCTTTTAAATTCGATTCCGCCGCTGTAGCGCTGCATTCGCTTCCGCTTTTTGTTCATACCCACCGCTTTTTGCCGAACACAAAACTGAACGTGTTTACAAACGGCGAAACGCCCAAAGCCCTGTATCTTTTCGACAGGGAAAGGATTACCCCCTATTCCTATTCGGTGTTTTTGGAAGACGACAAAATTTCGGTAGACTATGCGGTATCGAAAAGGTCGGCGATTTATTCTTTCGATTTTTCGCAAAGCAGCCCAAGCCAAAAGCGCAAGTTTTGCATATATGCAAAAGACTTTTTAGACAGCTTTACCGACGAAAACGCCTTCGGAGTTTCGTACCGCCTAAGGGGGAATACAAAGGTATACATATATGTAGCTTTTGATGCCAAGCCCGAAAGCTATAATAAAACAAAAAATTCGCAAACGGCAATATTTGCCGAAAATGTCTCAAAGCTCGGCGCAAAATACGGAGTGTCGTTTATAAGTTACGAAAAGGCAAAAGACAACCTAGCTCGCGAAATTAAAGACTTTAATCTGAATGCTGTTGCCGAAAAAGGAAGGCAGATATGGAACGACGCGCTTTCCCAAATAGAGGTTTTCGGCAAAAACGAAAACGAAAAAACGGTGTTTTACACGTCTTTTTGGCGCACAAAAGAGCGTATGGTTAATTACGACGAATACGGCCAATTTTACAACGCCTATTCCGACAAGGTTTGCCAAAGCTTCGACAATTCCTACATATACTGCGACGACTGGTCGTGGGATACCTACAGAACAAGCCACCCGCTTTATCTGATTTTAAACCCCGATTACGAAAAAAAGTGCCTGAAAAGCATTCTGTTTTTCGGCGAATCAAGCCCCAAAAAATGGTTGCCTAAATTCCCGACAATAGACGGCGACAACCAGTATATGAATGGCAACCACATTGTAGCTTCGTTTATAGACGCCTACAACAAGGGGATTCGCGATTTGGATTTAAAAACGGCGTATCGCTTGGCTATGAACACCGTTCGGACAAAATCGCTTTTGCCCGATACGATTTGCGATTCGGGCGAGCTTTCAAAATTCTACTATGAAAAGGGCTACATTCCAGCCCTAAGAGAGGGGCAGGAGGAAACTTTTAAAGAGGTTAACCTGCGCATGAAGCGCCAGCCCGTAAGCGTTACAACGGCAACCGCCTACGACGATTGGTGCCTTTCGCAGATAGCCGAAATAATAGGCGAAAAAGAGTCGGCGGAAAAGCTTTTAAAACAGTCGTACAACTACCGCAATTTGCTGCACCCGAAAACAAAATTTATGCACCCGAAAGACGACAGGGGCGAGTTTATAAAGAATGTAGACTATTCGTTCGGCGGCGGGTTGGGCTTTAGAGACTACTACACCGAAAACAACGCCTATATATGCCGCTGGGACGTAGAGCAGAATATGCCCGACTTAATCTCGCAAATAGGAGGTTACAAGGCATTCGAAAGCGCGCTCGACGAAATGTTTTCGAAAATAATACATCTCGATAAATCCTATTTTTATCGCCTATGCGGCGGCAATCACTCTGCAACGGTCGGCAATTTTTCGATGGGCAACGAGCCTTGTATGCGAATACCGTATTTGTACAACAGCGCGCTAACGCCATGGAAAACACAAAAAATGCTAAGACACCTGATAGACCTGTGGTTTAGGAACGACTATATGGGTATTCCCGGCGACGAAGACGGCGGGGCAATGAGCGCGTTTGTGGTATTTAGCCAGTTGGGGTTTTTCCCTACGAACATAGGCTATCCGATATACGACTTCGGCTCGCCGTATTTCGACAAGGCGATAATACATTTGTCCGACAATAAAACGCTTACAATAACGGCAAAGAATGCGTCGGCGGAAAACAAATATGTAAAATCAATGAAAATAGACGGCAAGCCGTACAACAAAACGTGGATTTACCATAAAGACCTTATGTCGGCTCGGCAAATAGATTTTGAAATGTCGAGCGAGCCGAATTACAAAAGGGGAGTATCGCCCGATGATTTGCCTGAATATTTTAAAAATCAAAACATAAAACGGTAGCAAGATGACAAATTGGGTTTTTAACGCGCAAAATGCGCCCAAGTGCAAATACGAAAAAACTATAGACGTTTTTGCCATATCGGAATTTTCGTTTTTAGACGCCTTTTTTAACGGCGGCGGCTTTGCCCAAAACGGAATATTCGAGCCTTTTCGCTTCGACGATGTAAATTCGCCATTTAAAAAATTGGCGTATTTAAAATATTTGTTCGGGGCAACTTTGCACCGCAAATGCCTGTTTAATACGGCGTTTGTAAGGGGTATTTTTGCGAAATACTACGCAAAAAAGCTGAAGCTGGGTGCAGACTTTAGCCTTAAAAACATTCCCTATTGCGAGCTTAAAAATTTTTCGTACAAGGCTATGTCGGGCTTTTTGCAAAAAAACGGCGATTTTTGTATATCTTTCGGCAAAGACTGCGGTAAAAATTCTGCAACTTGCGTATATGTAAGCTGTTGCAAGTCTAAAAAGCCATCAAAACTTTTGGATTTAAGGAAAATTTTAAACAAAAGGGAAAACAGGGGCAACTATGCCGTTTATTTGGCTGCAAACTATGCAATGTTTAAGTTTTTCGACAAAACGGCGCAAGACAAAGTGGGGTGCCTTATGGAAAAGTTATGCTTATCTGTGCGTTTTAGCTATGAAAACATTTTCGTTTTTGTGCCCGCAAACGGCGTTGCAATAAGCCCAAATTATAACGAAAAGCGGGCAAAATACATTCCCGACTACTCGAAGGCGGTTATAGCCTCCGACAATCCCGAAATATGCAACATAAACAGCCCCGAAGATTTCCATAAAATGTATTGCCCATTTTAGTTCTTTAAGGGGAGCTTTTCGGCTAAATAGTGGCTTGCAATGTGGCCGTTTTTACTATTGTATGGGCTGCTATGAAAATTTATGCAATAACCGCGCTTTTTGCCATGCTTGCCATTTGCACTTACAGCGACATTGCGCAGGGCGACTACAATTTGCTGCTTAAACAAAATCAGGCACTTGCCGAAAAGGTTGAATCTTTAACAAAAAGCTGCCAAGACCTTAAAGCAAAGCTTGCTAAGGCCGAAAAAGAGGTGGCTTTGGCGCAGTCGAAAATAGACGCCTCCGAAAAGGCCGCGCGCTCGCAAACATTTGCGCTAATGCGCGAAAACAGGAATTTAAAGAGGGCTATAGACAATTCCGGCAAAAAGGCAGATTTAGACTTGCTTGTTCTTATCGACAAAACCGATGTTGACGCGGTTGATTCGGCAAAAATTGAAATCGAAAAAGAGGCTGTTCCCGAAAAAAAGCAGGCGGCAAAAAATTCTTCGCAAGAGCAAATGAAAGCCTTGCAGGACAAAGCGCAGGCGGTGCACGAACTGCCCCTTAGCGAAAGCGAAAAACAAAAACAAAAAGAGTCGGGCAACTCGTTTTGGAAGGAAATGTTCCCCTTTTAGTTGCGCGTTATGAAAATTGCCGTGTTAGACAACGCTCCGCTTTCGGACGCATATTTGGATTGGTCGGGCATAAAACAAATGGCGGAATGCTCGTTTTACGACAGAACTTTGCCCGAAGATATTGTGCCGCGCGCCAAAGACTGCGAAGGCGTGCTTGTAAACAAAGTTGTAATGGGTAAATCGCAAATAGATAGTTTGCCCAAATTAAAGTATATAGGCGTTATGGCAACGGGCTGCAATAATGTAGATTTGCCGTATTGCAAGGAAAGGAACATTACTGTATGCAACATTCCGCAATACAGCACAAACAGCGTAGCCGAGGCCACCTTTGCGCATCTGCTAAATTTTGCAACTTTTACCGAAACAAATTCGGTTGCGATAAAAAACGGCGCATGGCAAAACAGCCCCGATTTTTGTTGCATAAACACTCCCTTAGAGGAGCTTGCAGGCAAAACCATTGCATTGATAGGTTATGGCGCAATAGGCAAAAAAGTGGCAAAAATTGCAAGGGCTTTCGATATGAAAGTTTTGGCCTATGCCCCATCTAAAACTCCCAATACTAGCGACGGTGTTGCCGCATTTACAGACTTGGATTTTCTCTTTAAAAATGCCGATATAATATCGCTGCATTGCCCTTTGTGCGAAAGCAATAAAAAGATTATAAACGCCCAAAATTTGGCAAAGTGCAAAGACGGTGTTTGGCTTATAAACACCGCCCGTGGCGGCCTTGTAGACGAACAGGCTTTGGCAGACGCCCTAAATTCTGGCAAGGTTGCGTTTGCCGGAATAGATGTTTTGTCGATAGAGCCCCCAAAAAGCGGCAACGTTTTGCTTGGTGTTAAAAACTGCCACATAACGGCGCATACGGCTTGGGCAACCAAGCAGGCAAAGTGCAGGCTTTTAAAAATTGCCGAAGAAAATTTAAGAATGTTTTTAAAAAATAAACCGCAAAACTTGGTTTAACTATGGGTAAGAATTATAAGGAAATTGAAAACGCGGTTTGGAACGATGTTTTAACCGAGGCGAAAAACATAGCCGAAAAGGAACCCGCATTGCGCGTTTTGGTAAATTCAGCCATTTTGGAAAAATCGAACATATTCGAGGCGGTGGCTTCTAGAATTTCGCGCAGGCTGGTTTCGCTTGCAATGGATTACGACCACTTATATTCGATTTTTTGCGAGGCGTTCGAAAAGTCGCCCGAAATTAAAGAATCGGTTTTAGACGACTTGGCCGCCGTTAGAACTCGCGACCCTGCCTGCAAAAGCTACATAATGCCCCTTTTGTATTACAAGGGCTTTATGGCAATTACAACCTACAGGGTTTCGCACTATCTGTGGCAGTGCGGTAGAATAGATTTAGCTTATTACCTGCAAAGCTTAAATAGCGAGGTTTTTGCGGTAGACATTCACCCTGCGGCGCGCTTTGGCAGGGGCATTATGCTAGACCACGCAACGTCTTTTGTTGCGGGTGAAACATCAGTTGTAGAAGACGACGTTTCGATTTTGCACGAAGTAACTTTGGGCGGTACGGGCAACGAGGTCGGCGATAGACACCCAAAAATTGGCAGAGGCGTTTTGATAGGCGCAGGTGCCAAAATTATAGGTAACATTAAGGTTGGTAAATGCGCAAAAATTGGCGCGGGCTCGGTTGTGCTCGACGAAGTTGCACCGCATACCACCGTTGCGGGCGTTCCCGCAAAGCCCGTAGGCGTTGCCGCCGAAGCCGAGCCTTCAAAGACAATGAACCAAAAAATTTCGTAAAAAAGTGAAAAGGGAAAACTGGAGCTCGCACATAGGCGTAATTCTTGCGGTTGCAGGCAGCGCGGTAGGCTTGGGCAATTTTCTTAAGTTCCCGGGGCAGGTGGCAACCTACGGCGGCGCATCGTTTATGATTGCGTATGTAATTTCCTTTTTCTTTATAGCCTTGCCGCTTTCTATTGTAGAATGGACAATGGGGCGCGAGGGCGGCCTTTTGGGCTTTAACTCGCCCGTGGGCATATTTCATTCGCTATGGAAAAACAAGTGCGCAAAATACATGGGCGTTTTGGCTGTAATGCTTACAACAATAGTATTTTCGTACTACATATATATAGAGGCTTGGTGCTTGGGCTATGCGGTAAATTTTGCGTTCGACAATTTGCATTTTAAAACTTTGGCGGAATCGGCCGGGTTTTTTAACGAATTTACGGGCATAAGCGCCGACGGCGGCGCGTTTTCGTTCAGCTTTAAAAAGCTGCTGCCGTATTTTTTGATAGTTTTTGTATTGAATTTTTACATAATATACAGGGGAGTTTCGAAGGGCATAGAGTTCTTTTGCAAATACGCAATGCCGATGCTTTTTTTGCTGGGGCTTATTTTGGTTGTAAGGGTTATGTGCCTGGGCACGCCCGACATAAACAAGCCCGAGCAAAGCCTAAACACGGGCCTGGGCTTTATGTGGAATCCCGAACAGGTTTTTCTTGAAAAATTCGATTCGGGCAAAAACGAATGGGTGCAAGCAGAAAGGCTTGTAGGCACCCCCGCCATAGCCAGGGGCGAAAATATTGCCGCAAAAACGCCCGGCGAATTTAGGATTGTAAAAATTTCGCTTTTAAAACAGCTGCTTAACCCGCAGATATGGATTGCCGCCGCAGGCCAGGTGTTCTTTAGCCTTACGGTTGGCTTTTGCGCGATAATGACCTATGCCAGCTACATAAAAAAGAACGACGACATTGTTTTGGGCGCAGTTAGCGCGGCAAGCACAAACGAGTTTTGCGAAGTCTGCATAGGCGGTTTGATTACCGTGCCTGCCGCAGTTGCGTTTTTCGGCGTAAGCGCAACGCTGGGGTCTTGCCTAAGTTTGTTCGACTTGGGATTTAAGATTTTGCCCGTTTTCTTTTCGTCGCTATGGTGCGGGGCTTTGTTCGGCTTTATGTTCTTTTCGCTTTTGTTTTTGGGCGCGGTTACAAGCTCGCTTTCTATGCTGCAGCCTGCAATAGCGTTTTTCGGCGAAGCCGTTAAGTTCGAGCGCAAGCACGCTGTTTGGGTAATGATTGCCCTTACTGTGTTTCCATCGTTCTTTGTGGCGTACTTTTCTAAAAACCTAAAGGCGTTAGACACTTTCGACTTTTGGTGCGGTCAGGTTTGCATATATATTTTGACGATGATTATGGCTGCAGTTTTTGTTTATGTAATAGGCACAAAGCGAGGCATAAGAATGGCAAACAGGGGCTCTTTAATGAAAGCTCCCATAATAACCGCCTATATTCTGCAGTATTTTGCCCCGTTTGCGCTTTTTGCGATTTTCATACTTTGGATTTCGAAAGAAGTAAAGATACTTTTCGAGGGCAAAAGCTCGTATTTTAGCGATATAATAGGCAAAAACCCCGACAAGATTGCGGTTATGAGCGTTTGCATTATGCTCTTTATATATCTATTTTTTGCGGGAATTGCAAAATTCTCTAAAACATACAAGTCTAGGAGGCTAAGAAAATGACATTCGGCGGCTGGCTTACATTTTTAATTTCTACATCGTGCGTAGTTTTGTTTTTTGCATTTTGCATAGTAAAAGTTATGCTTGCCGACAAATACAAAAAGGTTCACGGTATGGGCAGCATAAATACAGAAAAGCCCCGACGCAGCTTTTTTAGGCGCAAAACCAAATAATTTAATTTTTATAATAGGTAGACATTATGAACATTAAAAAGATATTTTCAGCTTTGGCAATGTTTGCAACGTTTGCAGCTTTTGCCGCCGACAACGATTTTGTTATAACCGACATTCCAACCGAGCAGGGCGCAGCCAAGATTGAATGGATAAAGCCCGCCTGCTTTGTAAAAGATAGGTATTTGGCTTGGAGTACCCTTATTGCACGCCAAAACGGCGAGTTGATTGCCGTATTTTCGGGCGACAGAAACGCAAAAATGTGCTTTTCGGGGAAAATCCAGCTTATACGCTCTGTCGACTCGGGCAAAACTTGGAGTGCTCCCGAAACGGTATATTCTTCGATTGTAGACGACCGCGATGCCGGCGTTTGCGAAATGCCCGACGGCAATTTGCTAGTGTCGTTTTATTCGGGGTTGGATTCTAGAAGGGTAACAAGCTGGAAGGGCTTTGAAGAATCTAAGGTAGTTTTTAAAAATACAACCGAAAAGGAGAGGACTGCCGCTCTTGGCAATTGGCAAATTCGCTCGGTAGACACTGTAGGGCGCAAATGGGCAAGGCCGGTGCAAACCTATACTTCGGCTCCACACGGCGCGGTTGCGTTAAGTAACAAGTCGTTGCTATATGTCGGCAAGCATCGCGATCGCACAATAGACCCGCACGAAAACCCAGAACAATGGTGGAAAGACCGCAGCACGGGGAAAATTTTTGCCGAGGAATCTAAAGATTTGGGGCGCACATGGAATGTTATAGGCGAAATTCCCGTAGCGAGAAAATTTGTGGATACCGACAAAAAAACGGTTTCGGAACCATGCGTTGTAGAATGCTCTAACGGAATGCTTTTGGTGCAAATGCGCAGGCAAGACAAGACCGACCCCGACAAGCCCAACGCAAAACTCTTGCAGTCGGAAAGCTTCGATTTTGGCAGAACTTGGACACTTGCCCACGAAGTTGACATTGAAGGCTACCCGCCGCATTTGCTTAACTTGGGCGACAGGGGCATTTTGTGCACCTACGCAAAGCGCGTTAAGGGCAAAGAGGGCATTTACGCAAAAATTAGCGGCGACTTCGGCAAAACCTGGGGCGGCGAAATACGCTTGGCGGGGGCTTTAGAAGGCTCTAAGGGCGATGCGGGGTATCCTAGCTCTGTAGTTTTAAAAGACGGCTCTTTGCTTACAATGTTCTATACAAAAACTTCGGCTGGAGTTGGGCTATATGTGGTAAAGTGGAATGTAAAACCCGCAAAGAAATAAACGCATAAACATTTCAAAATAAAATATTATAACACGCAAAAAGAGCCGCCCCGAATGATGGAGCGGCTCTCTTATTTACTGCAAAGTTTTAAATTAAAAAACTATTTGTTTACCGAAGCTATAATCTTTGCAGCTTCTTCGGCTTGGGCTTGAATCTTGTCGAATTCTCCGTTTTTAATTTGGTCGGGCTTTGCCAACCAAGAACCGCCAACTGCGGCAATTAAAGGATCGCTTACAAAGTCTGCCAAGTTTGTGGTATTTACTCCGCCAAGGGGAATGTACGAAAGTCCCAAGTGGTTGTAGGGCGCGCTCATTGCCTTTAGGTGCTTCATTCCGCCCGTTGTGCCTGCGGGGAAGAATTTTAAAAGCCTGCAGCCGAATTCCAACGCCGCCTCTATGTCGGAGGGCGTCATAATACCGGGGGCAAAGAAAAGCCCTGCATCTTTAGCCGCCTGCAAAACTCTCGGGTTTGTTCCGGGGGCAACAGCCCAATGCGCGCCGGCTTTAACAACTTCGTCTATCTGTTTGGGGGTTAGCACCGTGCCTGCTGCTACAACCATTTCGGGAACTTCGGCGCGAATTCTTTTTATAGATTCAAGGGCAGCGTCCGTTCTAAGCGTAAGCTCTATTGCGCTAATGCCGCCGTTATATAGAGCCTTTGCCAGAGGAACCGCATTTTTTGCGTCGTTAATTGTAATTACCGCGATAAGCTTTTTGCTTTTTACGCTGTCTATAATTTCTTGTGCTTTCATCTTTTTTATATGTTAAATTCGCCTAAAAATTTTCGACGCAAACGCCGTTTTTACAAGTTTATTTATGCGTATGCAAAAATAACATTGCCAAAATAAAAAAAGTTAAGTAGTAAAGTTTGCCAGTTTGTTAAGTATAAATATAATTTAAAAGGCCTCGTATGAAAGACAACTTCCTTACACTGCTAAAAGATTCGCTAGACAAATCCGAAAAACCCAAGCCGCAGGTTATAGCCGATGTGGTTATAGACTCGGTTATTTCGGGTATGCTTAAAAAGGGCGATGTTCTGCCCTCAATAAACAAAACGGCGCGCTTTTGCAAAATAGCCTGCGAAACTGTAAGAAAGGCATACGGCACGCTAAAAGAAAAGGGGCTTATAGGCGCGCATCAAGGCAAGTCGTTTTTTGTGCTTAAGTCTACCTACGACAAAAAGCGCAATGTGTTTTTGCTTTTCAATTTCTTAAGCACGCCCTATAAGGCCGCCATTGCAAGGGGCATAATAGACGTTGTAGGCGACAAGGCCACGCTAAATTTTGCCTCGCACAACCGCAGCGAAAGGAACTTTACAACTTTGCTTGAAAACGCAATAGGTAAGTACGAATATTACGCGGTTATCCCCATGAGGTCGGAGCAGACGTCGAAACTGCTTTCGTCTATAGACCAAAAAAAGCTTTTGCTTATAGATTTAGACGTAGATTTTCCCAACAAGGCGTGTTCTAGAATAATACAGAATTTTGATACAAACTTTTTAAAGGCTATGGAAAAGCTTGCCCCCGATTTGGAAAAATATAAGGGCTTCGACTTTAGGTTTGTAAACAACCCGCACCACGCCCACCCGCAGGAAACCGTTGCAATGTTCCGCGAATTTTGCAAAAGAAACGGTTTTAACTGCTATGTAGACGACGAAGTTTTGCCCGCCAACATACACCGCAACACACTATGGTTTTTAGTGCAAGATTCCGACTTAGTTCACCTAATAAAAATGTCGCAAAGCGAAGGGCTAAAGCTTAAGCGCGACTACGGCATAATTACCTACAACGATATGGCTATGAAGCACATAATAGAGGGTGGTGTTTCTACCATAAGCATAGATTTTTACGATATGGGAAGGCAGGTTGGCAAACAGATTTTAGACTGGAACCCCGACTTGAACAAAACGGTAGAAACCTATTTAATTCGCGGCAACACCATATAAAACGTATAAAAACGGCAAAAAAGTTAAAATTTTTACAAAAACCGCTTGACTTTTTGCAATTCTTATAAATATTTTACTATCGAAAATAAAACTATTTCTCCCGAAAGGGAGATGGGGTAATAAAAGTAAAGTAGAAAATAAATTGGCGGCCAATCTTGGGGAAGATTGGCCGCCTTCATTTTATAAGCTTTTAGTAAGGCAGGGCAAAAAACTGCGCAAGCTGACGTTTATTCTTCGTTTTCGGCAAGCTTGCGCTTGACTAGGGGCGAAATTGCAGTCATTAAAAGCCCAACAAGCGCAATGGTTAAAAACGAAACCCTAAGGCTGTATTTGTCCGACAAAAAGCCTATTATTGGCGGGCCCATTAAAAAGCCGAAAAACCCTATGGTTGCAACGGTTGCAATGGCGTTGCCCGTATCCATTGTTTTTGAACGCCCCGCCAAGCTGTACGAAAGCGGTACTATTGAAGACACCCCCATGCCCACAAAGGCAAAGCCTATAGCGGCAAAAAGCATAGTTGGCATTGCAACCGAAAGCGTTAGCCCAAAAAATATTAAAACGCCGCTAAACTTCATTACATTTGTATGCCCGAAGCGGTTTATAAAAAAGTCTCCGCAAAACCTGCCCGTTGCCATTAGGCACATAAAGGCGGTATAGCCTAGCGAAACATATTCTTTTGGGGCGTTTACAACGCTTTTAAAATATACGCCGCTCCAGTTGAACATTGTGCCCTCGCACGCCATCGACGAAAACGCCGTAAAGCCCAGCAAAACAAGGAACATATCGGGCAAATTTACGCCGTGCTTGGGGGGGTGGGGGTGCTGGGTATTTTCTGCAATATCTTGCGGCAAAAGGTATTTTTGCGCAAAAATTGCAAGAATTGCCACTATTGCATATACAACCGAAAAGTGCGTTAAAACCGAAATGTTTAGCTTTACAACCAAATAGCTTAAAAGCCCGCCCAAAAAACCCGCCAAGCTCCATACGCCGTGAAACGCCGCCATTATGCTTTTGCCGTATAGCCTTTCTACGCCTACGGCCTGCGTGTTTACCGAAATGTTGCTTAAGTTTGCAAAAATGCCCGTTGCAAGCAAAGCCGCAATAAACTGGTAGTAGCTGTTGCAAAAGGCGATAAATATAAAGCCGAGCGGATATAACAGCATTCCAATAGAGAGCATTTTTTTGCTGCCGAACTTGCCCACAAGGTGGCCCGAAACCGCCATTGCCAACATTTGCCCTATAGGCAACCCCAGCAAAGCTGTGCCAAGCTGCCCGTCGGTAATGTTAAGGTGCTCTTTTATATCGGGTATACGGCTTGCCCACGCCGCAAATGTCGAGCCTATCATAAAAAAGAAAAGCGCGGCCGCCAGCCGGTAGGTAAGCTTCTTCGATTTTAAGTTGTCCATAGCGTTATAGATATAAAAAGATTTTGCGTTTGGGGCAATTTTGTCAAATAGTTTTATGCGTAAAATTTTTTTGACAAATTTACAATTTTTGCAGAATCTGCCGAGTGGGTTGATATGTCGCGCATGTTCGAAAATATTATATATAAAAAAAGGGGCAATTTAGGGCTTGGGCTAACTTTGCACTTGCCAGAATGCGCCCCAAAAGACGGCGCGCCTCTTGTTGTGTTTATACACGGCGGCGGCTTTACATCAGGCAAACGCTTTAAAATTTTCCCCGAAAGGCTGGGGCAGATTTTGTCGGCAAACATAGCGTGCGCAAGCATTTCGTATTCGCTTGTAGGCAGCGGGGCAAATACCGTATGCGACTGCGCTGTAGACTGTTTCGACGCCGCGCGCTTTTTAGCCAAAAACGCCAAAGCTTTTGGGCTAAATTCTGGCAAAATGGCGTTTTACGGTAGGTCGGCAGGGGGGCTATTGGCTCTTTTGTGCGCCACGGCAAACCCAAGCGATTTTTTGGGAAGCCCCGAGCTGCAAAGTTATAGCTTTACCCCACAATGCGTATGTGCAGTTAGCGCGGTGTGCGATTTTCTTTCGTTTAAAAATGCAAGCCCGATTTTGGTAGAAAGCCTGTTCGGCAAAAACGCCACAATGGAAAGCGATATTGTAAAAAAGCTTAGCCCCAGCGAATATATAAACAAAAATATGCCCGAAGTTTTGCTTGTGCACGGCTTAGCAGACACAACAGTGCCTATAGACTGCGCCGCGCGCTACTACCAAAAAGCCGCAAAACTTTCGGCAAAAATAAGCTTTATGCAAATGCCAAACGGCGGGCATAAACTAGAGTGCCCAAACGTGGCTTTTGCCGCCGAATTTGCAAAAACCCAGTTTGCCGCCGAGTTGGAAATGTATAAGCGCAACTTATTGTAGATTAAGTTGTTTTGTAAATATATGGCGTCTTGCCGCGCGCGGCGTATTTTGTCGACACTTTTTTGTATAAACTTTTTGTAAAAAATTTAATTATTTTGTGTAAGATTTTCGCGAAAAATTAGAATATATGGAATAGTTATTCAGGTGCAGTTTTATATTGCAATTTACAACATATCGCCGCCGCAAATAATTTGTTAATTGTTCAGAATAAAACTCAAAAGGCTTTGGAGTCTCCAAAGCCTTTTTTCTTTTCAAAAAATAGTGCGCCAATTTTCAAAAATTTGCCTTTTGCAGTAAACATTCAAAAAAGCCAATTCCGCAAAAAAATAATACTTTCTTCTCAAATTTTGTAAGAAATTTTTCAAACCCGCGAAAAACAATTAAAGGAATTTTAAAAAAATGGACATCAAAAACACGCTCCAACCCAAGAAATCGTATATATATATATATATATATATATATCATTAGTGCATTGTTAACCCTGCCGACCCTCTCATACGCCGACAACGAAAACTACGACAACCAAGACGTAAGCGGGAGGGATTTTTCAACGACATATGCTTATTCCTCGGATAAAACAAAAACTGAGCGCAGAAATTCAAGTTGGAAAAATCTTATAGCCGCAAAAGGAACACTTTTTTCCAAAGGTGGTAAATATAATACGGATTATGCAGGCGCCACTTTTGAAGGCGCAAATTTGGCAGGGGCAATATTTTATGCTGCAGGGCTAAACAATGTAAATTTTTCGAATACAAACTTGCAAGGGGTAGACTTTAGTAGTGCTACAAAGGTATCGACTGCCAACTTTGAAAATGCAGATATTTTGGGTGCTACTTTTATGTCGGGGCTTAGCCTTGAACATTTAAAAACTACAAAAAGTTATAAAGATAAAACCTTAACAGGTATCGATTTTACGGGTGCTAAATATGCTGGTGGCGATTTTAGTTCTTATGATTTAAGCAATACAAATCTTAAGAATAGCGATTTGACAAATGCAAATTTTAGCAATGCGGTATTAAAAGATGCAACCTTTACAAATGCTACAATATTAGGTGCAAATTTTAGCAATGCGGTATTAAAAGATGCAACCTTTACAAATGCTACAATATTAGGTGCAAATTTTACAAGTACAGTCGATAAAGGATTTACAAAAGAACAGCTGTGTTCAACAAAAAGCTATAATGATAAAGATTTAACAGGCGTTAACTTCTCGAATAACGAATTAAGCGATTTTGCCTTTAAAGGGATTAATTTAACAAATGCCATTTTTACAGAAAGCAATTTGGCTAAAGTGGATTTTTCCAATACTACATTAACAAAGGCAGATTTTACTGATAGCGATTTAAGCAATGCTAATTTCAATGGCGCGAAATTCGACAACACAAATTTTGAAAATGCAATAATTAAAGGTGCAAGTTTTTCGGGTGCTCGAAAAAACGGATTTTCTATAGTACAATTATATTCCACAAAAAGTTATAAGGATAAGGATCTATCTGGCATAGATCTATCTAGCAACGATCTAAGTGGTTGGAATTTTGCTGGGCAAAATTTATCTAGTGCAAAATTTTATTCGTCAGATTTATCTTTTGCTGATCTTTCGCAAGCAAATTTAACTTCGGTAAACTTTTCGTCTGCTACGCTAGCAAAAACAAATTTTACCAACGCAATAATTAAAGGTGTAGATTTGTCGGGAACGGTGGCAAAAGGCTTTACAGAAGCGCAATTAAAATCTACGGCGTCTTATAAAGACGGCATTTTAAAATCTATAAACTTCTCAAATAACGATTTAAGTGGTTGGAATTTGTCTAACGCCGATTTGACGTATGCAAGCTTTGCATCTACAAATTTAACGGGTACAGATTTTACGAATACATATATCGATCATGTAGATTTTGGTTCGGCTACTGGATTTACGGAAGAGCAATTTAATAGCACTCAATCCTACAAGAATGGAGAGTTAAGCTGGAGCAAATTCTCCAAACTTGATATGAGCGGATGGGACTTTTCGTCTTTGAAATTAAACAATGTAAGCTTTGGTAGCACCAATGTAGACGATGCAGACTTTTCTTATTGTACCATTATCGGAGGTGGGTATGGCTCGTTAACTGGTACAGATTTTTCCCATGCAAAAATATCCTCATATTTTGCCAGTAAAACGCTTACAATGGTAAATTTTACAGGTGCAGATTTAACAGGCTCAAATTTTTCGTGGACTAAATTTTCGAATGTATTTATGAAAAATGCCATAATAAATAATGTTAATTTTTCGAATGTAACAGGGTTGCTAAAAGAACACATATACTCGACAAAATCGTATAAAACAGGCGATTTAACTGGAATAGATTTTACAAAAAACGATTTTTCGGGTGCTAATTTTAAAGATAAAAATTTAAGCAATTCCATATTTGCTTCTGCTGTTTTGGAAAATACCGATTTTGGCGGAGCAAATTTAAGCAATTCAAATTTTGTTTCGGCTACGCTAAAGAATACAAACTTTAGCAATGCAAACTTAACAAATGCGGTTATGTCTTTAGGATATACCACGGTAGATTCTACTGCAAACTTTACAGACGCAGACATTAGCGGTGCTCAAATTAAATTTAGCAAAGAGCAGTTGTATTCTACAAAAAGTTATAAGGAAAAGAATTTAATGGGTGTTTCGTTTATAGGAAGCGGCAATTATGTTTATGATCTTATAGGTTGGGATTTTAGCTCTCAAGATTTAACAGGTTCAAAGTTTTCGATTTGTTACCTTAGAAGCGCAAGCTTTAAAGATGCTATAATTGAAGGTTGCTATTTTAAGATATATGAGCCGACAAGTGGTTCTAGGCAAGGAGTCTCTTGGAGTCAAATTGCATCTACAAAAAGCTATAAAGAGAAGAATTTGCGCGGTATAACTTTTGAAGCCTCGAATACTAATAATTCGCCATTTAGCACGGGGAATTTTGTTGCGCAAGATTTAACAAACTCTGTTTTTAAAAATATGTCCATATTTGGAGTGGATTTTACTGACGCAATATTGCACAACACAACATTCGAAAGAGTTTCCGCAAAAAAAGCAGACTTCACGAGGGCAGATTTTAGAGGAGCTACAATTAATTTTGTAACCGAAAGTGGCTATGATTCGTCTCCCGTATACAAAAACACCATAATGGCAGATGGTGTAATTAAAAACTTTGGTATGGCGTCTGGTGCAGACAACCTTACAATTCGCAGATACACGCCAGCTACTAGCGACGGAGAGATGATTAGCGCGAAGATTTCGGAAAGCAACGCAACCGTTTCGGGCGGGGCAGAGCTTAAGTTAGACACAGGGGCAAGGTTAGACATTGTAAACAAAAAGACGCTTACTATAGCCGAAAATGGCGTGCTTATTATTGACACTGCTGCCAGCGACCCGACGCAAATTTATGTTGAAGCGTTGTCTAAGCTTGTTATTAACGGCAAAGTAAATGTGAACATAACCGAAAGCCTTTTAGACAATGTTGAATATCAATTCGACTTAATTGCCTTTGAAGACGATTCGAACATAGCAAGCCTAAAAGACCTAAAGCCCGACGAAAGCTTATATCTAACAATTAAGGGCAAAACATTTAACGGCTATTGGAGCTGCGTTATAAACGAAAACAAGTTTACAATTTTGGCAACGCAAGTTCCGGAACCTTCAACCGTTGCCGCTGTTTTGGGCGCGCTGGCGTTGGGTTTGGCAATTTATCACCGCCGCAAATAAAATTTCTTTAAAACCTGTAAAAAAACAAACGCCTTTTTCGGGGAGATTCTCGAAAAAGGCGTTTTCCGTTTTTTATAGATAAAAATTTTTGCAGCTTATTTTAAAGCCTTTAGCCAGTTAAAGAAAGCTTCGGTGGTGGTGAATTGTTTGTAGGGGTCTAGCTTAAGTTGGCCGGCTTTGTCGGCGTGGCTTGCCCAGGCCGCCGCAATGGGCGCAAAGCCCGATTCTTGCGCGTCTTTTATGTCGCTTAAGGCATCTCCTATATAATAATATTCCGAAGAATTTTCCTTAAAATACTCCCTTGCGTCTTTCATTGCCTGCGGCTTTGTGTTGCCGTCGGGGCTGCCGGTTCTTACAAAGTCGAATATGCCAAAATCTATGCCGTAGTGCTTAAGGCTTATTTTTGCGCTTTGCAGGCATTTGCCCGTTATAAGCCCAAGGTTGTCGCCCTTGGCTTTTATGTAATTGAAAATTTCAACCATATTGCAGAATGGCTTGGGCGAAAACTTTTCGTGCTCGCGCTCGTAGGCCTGTATATAGGCTGCAAACATGGCGTTTGCCTTGTCGGCGTTATATGCCTTAAAAAATCCCTCTTCAGACGGGCCGAAATGCGAAACCATATCTTCGTTGCTGGGAACGGGCACATCCACCGCCTCAAAGCCCTTGCCGAAAGCGTATAAAATTAGCGGGAATGTATCGGCCAGCGTTCCGTCGAAATCGAATATGAATGTTCTTTTCATTTTTTTTGCCTTAGCAGTTTTTTTATGGTTCTTTCCATCGGCGTATTTTTCGCAATGGGCATTAAACTTTCCAGAGTTGCAGTTTCGCTTAAATTGTCAAACCTATTGCAAAATTCGGGCATTTTGGGCGTTTGGCTTTTCTCGTTTTTAGGGCACACCCTAAGGCAAATGTCGCACCCGAAAATAAAGTTGCGGTTGCCTATTTTTACGGGTTTTGCCTCTTCTATTGTAAGGGCGTTTATGCACTTTGCGGCGTTTACGGTGTAGTTGCCGTTAATTGCCTTTACCGGGCACGCCTTAATGCAAATGTCGCAGTCTCGGCACGAGTCGGCAACGGGGAGCGACAGCCTGTCGAATTCCAGCGTAGTTATAGCAAAGCATAAAAAGTTGAAAGCCCCGTTGGGTCTGCTTATTAAAAGCGAGTTTTTGCCTATAAAGCCCAAACCGCATTTTTGCGCGAAATATTTCTCCATTAAGGGGGTGCTGTCTACGCACAATTTTTGCGTGCCGCCAAGCTCGCTTAAAAGGGCGTTTAGCCGCAAAAGTTTTTCCTTTAAAACAATGTGGTAGTCTTTGCCCTGCGCGTAGGTTGCAATGCGGTTTTCGCTAACCGTGCGCCAAAAGTTTGCCCTAAAGCCTATAACGCTTTTTGCGCCTTCCAGCAACAGCTGCGGGTTTAGCCTAACTTCTATGTTGCGTTTCATATAGTCCAAAGCCCCCGAATTTTGCGAATTTACCCATTCAAGGAACTTGTCGGCATATTTTTTTTCTACGGGCAAAGCTTCGCATACGCCCACTGCGTCGAACAGTTCGCGCTTTGCGAAATCCTCCAAAATTTGTGTCGAAATCTTGCCCATTGCCTAAAAAAACTTGCGTTTGCTGCGGCTTTGTTAAATTATGGTTTTTATGAAACTTATTAAGGCAATCATTAAGCCATTTAAATTGGACGAAGTAAAGGAATCTTTGGCCGAAATAGGCATAGAGGGTATGACCGTAACCGAAGCCAAAGGTTTTGGCAGGCAGCGCGGCCATTCCGAAATATACCGCGGCAGCGAATATACGTCGGAATTGTTGCCTAAGGTTATTATAGATTTGTGCGTGCCCGACGAAGTTGCCGACAAGGCGATAGACGCAATACTTAAATCGGCGCGCACCGGCAAAATCGGCGACGGCAAGCTTTTTGTAAGCAATGTCGACGAAGTTATCAGAATACGCACGGGCGAAACTGGCTCGCTTGCACTTTAATCGAAAGCAAAAATATATGTCTAAAAAAATTCTTATATTGGGCGCGAACGGCTTTATAGGCTCGTCGCTGTCGTGGGCAATTCTCAACAAAACCGACTGGGAAATTTTCGCGTTCGACATGGCGTCGAACAAGCTTGAAAACTGTTTGGGCTACGAAAAATTCCACTTTAAAAAGGGCGACGTTACCGTAGACACCGATTGGATAGAAGAACAGGTAAAAGCCTGCGATGTAGTAATTCCGCTAGTTGCCATTGCAACCCCCAGAATGTATGTAACAGACCCTCTTAGGGTTTACAGGCTCGACTACGAATCGAATATGGAGGTTGTAAAACTTTGCGCAAAATATAAAACGCGCATATTGTTCCCGTCTACTTCCGAAGTATACGGTATGTGCCAAGACGATTCTTTCGACGAATACAATTCCAACTTAACTCTTGGCCCCGTTCCAAAAGAACGCTGGATATACTCGTGCATTAAGCAGATGTTAGACCGCGTAATTTGGGCGTACGGTATGCACGAAGGCTTAGATTTTACATTGTTTAGACCTTTCAATTTTATAGGCCCCAAGTTGGACGACGTTAAAGCCCCAAAAGAGGGCTCTTCGCGCGTATTGACGCAGTTTATACACAACATAATAAACAACAAGCCAATCAAGCTTGTAGACGGTGGCGCGCAGCGCAGAAGCTTTACCTTTATAGACGACGCTATGGACTGCATGCTGAAAATCATAGAAAACAAAGACGGCGTTGCCTCGCGCAGAATCTTCAACATAGGCAATCCATATATGGACTTTTCCATTAAGGAATTGGCCGATATGCTTGTTGAAATGATTGGCGAATATAAGGGCTACGAAGACTGCGCCAAAAATGCCAAGATAGAAACGGTTTCGGCAAAAGAGTATTACGGCGAAGGCTACCAAGACGTAAAATACAGAATTCCCTCTATAAAAGAGGCCGAGGAAAAACTCGGCTGGAAGCCCACAACCGACTTAAAAACCGCAATACGCCTTACGCTAGACTACCACTTGTTGAGCAAAGACTACGAACTTGAGCAAAAGAGAAAGTAATGCCCAAGCTTGCAATAAAGATAGATGTAGATACTTATCAGGGAACAAAGAAGGGGATAATACCCCTTCTTCGTTTGTTTGAAAAGTACGCAGTGCCCGCAACATTCCTTTTTAGCTTTGGGCCCGACAATACTGGCAGGGCAATAACAAGGGTGTTTAGAAAGGGCTTTATAAAAAAGTGCCTGCGCAGCAATGTGGCTGGCAACTACGGGCTTAAAACCCTTATGTACGGAACGCTTTTGCCTGCACCTATAATCTACAAAAAGTGCGCCGACATTATGTTGCAGGCAAAAAACAGCGGCTTTGAATGCGGCATACATTCGTGGAACCACTACAACTGGCAAGACAATATTTTTAAAATGTCTAAAACTGCAGTAGCTGCCGAATTTGAAAAGGCAAAAGCGGCTTTTATTGAAGTTTACGGGCAAGCCCCCCTTTGTTGCGGTGCCCCCGGTTGGCAAATTTCGCCCGACGCCATTGCGGTAGAAGACGCAAACAATTTGCTATATGCATCGGATACGCGCGGCAAAAGCCCGTTTTTCCCAAAAATGGGCGGCAAAACTTTTAAAACGCTTCAGATACCGTCTACACTGCCTACTTTAGACGAAGTTTTGGGCGTGGGCGCAAATACATTAGACACAATAAAGCAGATGTATTTGGAAAAGATTTTGGGTGCCGAAATGTCGGTTATGACAATACATTCGGAATTGGAGGCGTTAAATTATTTCGACTATTTTGAAGGCTTTATAAAAGAGGCAAAAGCCCGCAATATAGAATTCTTTTCGCTGCAAGACTGGGCAAAACAGCTGTTGGCAGATCCGCAAAAAATACAAGTATGCGAAGTTAAAATGCTTGAATTTGCGGGGCGCAGCGGCCTATTGGCGCAGCAGGCTTAAATATAGGAGGATTATAAAAAATGAAAAAAACAATATTGGTTATATGCTTGGCGGTTGCGGCATTTGCCGCGGGTTTTGTGTTTTCTAAATTTCCCTGCAAGGGCGAAAGTGCCTGTGCAGGCGGCGTGCCCGTAAAGGTTGCCAGCTGGAACTTAAGACTGCTAAACAACTGGGATAAGGAAAACATTTGGGATTTGCGCAAAGAGCAGGTTAAAGCACTTGTAAACTACTACGATTTTGATTTGTGGGGCTCGCAAGAGGCGTTTTGGCAGCAGCTTGAATACATAGGCAAAGAGCTTCCCCAATACGACATTGTTGCAGCCGGCCGCGACGACGGCAAGCAGGCGGGCGAAACTTGCGCGATATACTACAAGAAAGACCGCTTTGAATTGCTCGACAAGGGAACTTTTTGGTATTCGGAAACTCCCGAAGTGCCAAGTTTGGGCTGGGACGTTAAAGAGCACAAAAGAATTTGCACATTTGCCAAATTGCGCGACAAAATAAGCGGCAAAACCGTTGTTGTATTCAACAGCCATTTCGACCATATAGCCCCCTATGCCAGAGCCGAATCTGCAAAGCTGCTGCTAAAGAAAATGGGCGAGCTGGACAAAAACACCGCCGTATTTTGCATGGGCGACTTTAACGCATTTTCCGACAGCGAACCTATGAAAATTATGTTTTCGTCGGATACATTTAAAGATTCGCGCGGGTTGTCGAAAAAAACACCATACGGGCCCGAAGCAACATTCCACGCCTTTAAGGGGTTTGAGCCTTCGCAAAAAACGCGCATAGACTACATTTTTGTGAACAAGAACAACACGCAGGTAAACTCTTACAGGGTAATAAGCGACAGCAACAAAATAAAGTTCCCGTCCGACCACTTTCCCGTATTTATCGAAGCTGTTCTTAAATAACCTAGTAGCTTTCTTTTAAAACAAAAAACTCTCAATGCAAAATTGCTTTGAGAGTTTTTTTTGTGCGCGTAAAATTGTGCCGTAAAATTAGGGCAGGGGGCATAGCTGTATGTTCTGCTAAAATGCGGTGCTTTGCCGTTTTTTTATATATAAAGTTTTTATAAAAAACGCGTGGCAAATTCCCAAAGGTTTTAGCTATGCAATATATGCTTTTGCCTAAATTTGGCTCAAAAAAAATGGCGGGGTAAACCCGCCATAAACAAAATCAAATAAAGGTTTTATTAAATTACAAAACCGAAACTTTGCGGTGTGCGCCGTCCCACTTAACGGTGCCGTCTTTCAATGCAAAGAGGGTGTAGTCTTTACCCATTCCGACATTCAAGCCGGGGTGTACCTTTGTACCGCACTGACGGACGATAATGCCGCCTGCCAAAATAGCTTCGCCGCCGTATTTCTTTACGCCGCGACGTTGTGCGTTAGAATCTTTACCGTTGCCTGCCGACGACTGACCTTTTTTATGTGCCATAACTGATTAGCCTCCTTATGCTTTGATAGATTCTACCTTTATAACAGACAATTCCTGCCTGTGGCCTCTTCTGCGCTGATAACCCTTACGGCGTTTCTTTTTGAAGATGTCTACCTTCTTGCCGCGCTTGTTTTCGAGAATTTTGGCGGTTACGCTCGCTCCGTCGACATAGGGCGTGCCAAACTTCGCTTCGGCGCCGTCGCCGAGCATAAGAACTTCGTTAATGGTAACTGTGTCGCCAGCTTTGGAGTCGCAGAAGCGGTTTACGAAAAAGATTTCGCCTTCCGATACCGTCAGTTGTTTTCCTTGAATTTTAATAGTCGCTTTCATTATCGTAAATTTAAAAAGTTCCAATAAATACAGTTATATTGCAAGTGCAAGCTTTTTTTGCAAAAAAGCCCCATAATTTTTTTATTTTTTGCTCGCCCGAATAAGTCTGTCGTTAATTGCGGCTCCCACACCCGAATTTTCGGGTTTTTGGCAGAGTATTTTAGAATATTTTTTGTCGCAATTTCGCATAAGGTCGTAAAGATTTTTTGCAACTTCCGCCAAATTGCCGTCTTCGGAAAGCCAAAAATGGTTGTTTTTTGGATTTTGCGGACGTTTTAAAAATATAATTGCTCCGTCAAAATTTTCGGGAATTTCGCTTTCGTTTTCGAACAGCTTAAAGTTTGCCTTGGGGCTGTAGTGCGATTTCATCATTCCCGGGGCTATCGGCTGGGCAGGGTTCTTTTCGGGCACAACAACCTTTTCGCCCAAAAATGCTTCAAGCTCTTCTCTTGACAAAGGCCCAAAGCGCAAAAGCAGGGGTTTATTAGGGTCTGCCAACGAAATTATGGTAGATTCCAACCCCCTGTCGCATTGCCCGCCCTCTAAAATAAGCTTTATTTTGTCGCCCAGCTGGGCGCGTACGTGTTCTGCCTTTGTGGGGCTTACATAGCCGAACGGGTTTGCACTTGGGGCTGCAAAGGGCACTTTAGATGCCACAATTAAAGCGTGCGCTATTTTGTGCGACGGCATTCTTATTGCAACCGTGTCGAGATTTGCCGAAACCAAATCGGGGATTACGTTTTTTTTCTTTAAGACAATTGTCATTGGCCCAGGCCAAAACCTTTCGGCTAGCTTGCGGGCTTTGTCGTTAAAGTAGGCAATGCTTTCGGCCATTGCCATATCCGAAACGTGAACAATTAAAGGGTCTATAAAAGGGCGGTTTTTTATTTCAAAAATTTTGCGGCAGGCGTTTTCGTTATAGGCGTTTGCCGCAAGCCCATACACCGTTTCGGTTGGCACGGCAACGCAGTCGCCGTCTAAAATAATACGAGCCGCCTTAAGTATATCTTCAGACAGCTCGATGTTAGACGGATTTGCAAAAGCGTTGTCGCCTTTTAAACCCATTGCTATATTGCGTAAAAAGCCCTATTTCATTAAGAGCATATTGCGCGCGTGCTTTACGCTCTTCTTAATGTGGCGCTGCTCTTTGGCTGTAAGGCCTGTAAATTTACGGGGGAGGATTTTGCCTGTTTCGGTAACATAGCGGCTGAGAGCCTCTGTGTCCGTAAAGTTTAATTCGGAAGCTGATTTTCTTTTAGGTTGTTCGCTCATAGTAAATATTTGTAAAAGCTATTTATAAAAGTTTTCCGCAAAAATATTGCAAGCATTTTTTTGAAAATTTGCGCCTCGGGCAAAATTTTTTTAGTAAAATGCGTGGTTTTGGCGTTTCGTTTTGCTTTGTTTTGCAAAAAAACTCGGCTAAAAAAACAGCCAAGCTTTTGTGTAAAAACCCAATTTTGCGCTAGTTTTTTGGGTAAAATAAAACGCAAACGCTGTTGTCTGAAATCGCTAGCGTGTTGCCGTCTATAGAGTCGCCGCCGCTTGTCGAAAACAAGATTTTCGGGTTCTTTAACTCGGTTTTTAGCTCGATTTTTCTTTGCAAAACATTTTTGCCGTTTTCGCCGCCAAAAATGCCGCCAAGCAAAGAAGTTCTTGTTTTTTTGACGAACTGACTTTGGCTTGTTTGGTTGTTTATTACAATTGCCAGATACCCCGTATTGCACTCCATAAGCCTTAGCATTGCGTTTTGTTCGTAGTTTTTAAAGGTTATTTTGTTTTCGGGCATATCGAATGTGCGTTTAAGCAGGTTAAAAATGCCTTCTTCGTATTTAAAGTATACTTTTCTTGGCATTGTGGGCACCCAAAGGGCGGTTCCATTCCCAAACTTGTTTTTTGTGGCGTAAACTTCGCCATTTTTTTTGCAGACAACTTTTGCAGAATCGGGCTTTATTATTCCGCGCCAAGCGTTGCCCCTTAAAGTTATGGGATTTTCGCCATCGTCTTCAAAAAAGTTATAGTCTATATTATAGTCGCGCTTGTTTAGCTTTTTAAATTCGCTAATTTGGCCGCCCAACAAATTCCTCAATAAAAAGCCCGTCATCATTGTGCATACCGAATTGTGGTCGTAAAAGCCCGTAAGGCCATCTACAAAAAGGTTGCCGCCTTTGCCTACAAAGTTTTCAAGCTTTTTAACCTGCTCGGCGGAAAGCGCAATTTGGTGGGTTAAAATTATGGTTTGGTTTGTATAGTTGCTTTTCGAAAAATCGAACTCTTCGAATGCCGAAATTGCCGGAACATTGCCGCCTTGGGCAAGAGCTTTAAAATAGCCGTTAATGCTTTGCCATATAAATTTTTTGCCGTAGCTTTGGGCTTGGCGGTTTTCTGCCCAAAGGCTTTCTTTTACATACACAAGGGTTGTGTTTTGTTTTGCCTTTTTAAGCGACTTAAAAATTTGCGGATTTTCGTTTACGCACTTTGCGACTTTTGCCGCCATAAACATTCTGTCGGACGGGTTGTTTTGGAAGTCTAGCAACGCCCATTCGCCGGCTTCGAAGCCCGAGGCGCGGGGGTTAAGAGACCAAAATATTGCGCCTTTGCCGTTTGCGCCCAAAACGCTCCAAAGCCATTTTGCTATATCCTCTTTTGTGGGGCAATAGGGCTTTTGCGCGCTGTAGGTATTGTTGCCGCCCTGAATTTCGGTCATAAACCACGGGGCGTTGGCTGCCCCAGAATCTATAATTTCGCTGTTGGCTGCAATAGCAAAAGTGTAGTCTTGCTGGCTAAAGTCTACATAGTGAAACCCCGGGTGCGCCGAGCCGCCAAAGCTTGAAAGAAAGCTGCGCCAGAAGGGAAAATCGTATTCGGTTGCATTGAAAAATATTGCGTGGGTGTTTACATGCAAGTGTACCGATTTGTCGTATTTTCTCACCTCGTTTGCAATCCATTGCAGCATTTGGCTTGTGGCGTGCCTTGCAAACTTTTCGCGCGAAAAGCTTATTAGTTGTAGCCTGCCGTTTGGTAGCTTGTAGGGTTCGGGGTTTTGCTTTAAAAATTCGGCGTATTTTTCGTTTACAAAGGGGCAGTTTCTTAAACTGCCGCCGGGTTCGTTTATAAGCACCCAGGCCGCCAAACTTTTATATTGTTTAAAATGCAAACTTGCGTCTTTTATGAATTTTGCAAACGAGTTTAGCTGGGCGTTGTCGTAGGGGAATTTCCAGCCGCCTATGTCGGTTTTATCGGTTTTTGGGAAGAACGTACCTATTATTTTTACATTGTATTTTTCGGCATATTTAAATGCTTTGTCGAAGAGCGAATAGTCGCGCGTGCCGTCGTCGTTTGTCATATACGATTCGAACATTCTTATGCGGCAGACATTCATATTATTTTCGCTTAGGCGTTTAAAAAGCGTTTCTATATATTCGTCGCTTTGCCCCGGCTCAATAATAACCTGCCCGCCAAAAATAGGGGTTTCTAAATTAAGCGGCGTTGTTGCCCACCCCGACATTATTGCCGAAATTAAAAAAATTCCCGAAACTAAAAGCTTTTTTGCCGTATTCATAGTAGTGTGTAAATTTGATTTTTGTTGTGCGCTTCCCAAAAAAGAGCAAGCCCCATAGTCTTTAAAACTGCGGGGCTTGTCAAAACGTTATGTTAAAAAGTTGCTTAATTGTTCCTTAAAAATTCGGCGCAGCGTTGTACCAACGCCAAATTGTTTTCCCAGTTGGCTTCGTATTCTATAACAAAATAGTCGTCGTAGCCCTGGGCGTCGAGAGCCTTTAAAAGCTCTTTGCAGTTAAGCTGCCCCGTGCCGAACACAACGGGCTGGTTGCGAGGGTTGCCGAATTCTTTTTGGTCTTTAAAGTGTATAACGGCCAAACGCCCCTTTAAAGTGTTATATCCGTCTAAACTTTTTACCTGTGCGCGCGACCAGTGGCCGTTGTCGGCGCAGGCATATATGTGCTTGAAAGGCGCAATCATTTTCGCGACCTTTTCGGGGTTCCAATATCCGTTTTTCACTTCCTTTGCGTGGTTGTGAATCGCCATTCTTATTCCGTATTTTTCGCAATTCTTTTCCCAGCAGGGCAATAGCTTTTCGGGCGACTCGGTAATTACGGTGTTTATGCCCATTTCTTTTGCAAATTTGGCTATTCTTTCAACTTGCTCTTCCTTTTGTGGGCTTACAACGCCGTACGAAACAAATTTTAAGTCGTACTTTTTTGCAATTTCGCGCACAAAGGCCTTTTGTTCGTCGGTCATATCCGGGCCGAATTTTACCTTTGGCCACTTTTTGCTGATTTCCATTCCGCCCGAGCAGCCCAAGCCCTGAACGCCTATAGATTTCATCATAGGGGCAAGTTCTTCGTAGGTGAAAAGCCTAAAAGAATAGCTTTGCACGGCAATTTTTCGATTCCCTTTTTCGGCAAATGTGCTTTGGGCAGCAAACAATGCCAAAAAAACCATAATAGTTATATTAAATAGTTTCATCATATCCGAAAATTAAAAAATTTGCCCGAAGAAGTGTCAAGAGCAAACAAGTTTGGCTAAGTATTGCAAAAGCTTAAAAAATGCAAGCTGCCCGCTTTTTTGCGTTCTTGACAATTAGCACAACAAGCGGTTAAATTCTGCACTTTATAAATTTTATAAGAAGGCAATATTATGGTAGATATGGGTACTATCGAAGCCCTTTGCAAGAGAAGGGGTTTTATATTTAGATCGTCGGAAATTTACGGCGGCTGCAACGGTTTTTTCGACTACGGCCCCTTGGGTGTAGAGCTTAAAAACAACATAAAGGCCGCTTGGTGGCAAGATTTTGTGCATTTAAGAGACGATATGGTTGGCTTGGATTCGTCTATTATTATGCACCCCGACATTTGGAGGGCTTCGGGGCACGTTGCAGGCTTTTCCGACCCTATGGTAGACTGCAAGGAATCTAAAATGCGCTTTCGCGCCGACCAGATTTTCTTTGCCCAAGTTAAGGTAGACGGCGAAGTTATAGGCTATGTAAGCGTTTTGGAAGACGAAAATATGCAAAAAGAGGCCGACAAAAAGGCCGAATCTTTAAAACGCCACTTGGCAAAGCAGGGCACTTTAGAGCCCGTGGTTTTAAAGAACTATATGGACGCAAAGCCCGAAGAATATGTATTGATTCCCAGCCCAGCAACAGGCAAGGCGGGCTCGCTTACCCCCCCGCGCGATTTTAACCTGATGTTCCAAACATACATAGGCGCTTTAAGGGACGAAACTGCCGTTGCATATTTGCGCCCCGAAACCGCGCAGGGCATTTTTGCGGAATTTAAGAATATTGTAGACACAAGCCGCGTAAAGCTGCCCTTCGGTATTGCGCAAATAGGCAAGGCTTTCAGAAACGAAATTACGCCACGCAACTTCATTTTCAGAAGCCGCGAATTCGAGCAAATGGAAATTGAATATTTCATTTCTCCCTACGAAGATTGGCAAAAGCTGCACAGGTCGTGGATAGACTACTGCAAAAACTGGTTTGTTTCGATTGGCATTCCCGCCGAATCTTTGGCAGAAGACGTGCACCCGAAGGAAAAGTTGGCTCACTACGCAAAGGCCTGCACCGACATTACATTCCACTTCCCGCACGGCTTGCAGGAATTGCAGGGCATTGCCGTACGCGGCAATTTCGACCTAACCCAGCACCAAAACGCCTCGGGCAAAAACCTTGAATATTTCGACGAGGAAAGAAAGGAAAAGTATTTGCCGCACGTTATAGAGCCTTCGCTTGGTGTAGACAGAACTTTCCTTGCCGTTATGACCGCGGCCTACTGCGAAGACGAAGTTCCGAACGAAAAGGGCGTTCCCGAAAAGAGAATTGTTTTAAAGCTTCACCCGAGAATTGCGCCGTATAAGGCCGCAATATTCCCGCTGCTTAAGAACAAGCCCGAAATCTACGACAGAGCCTACAAGCTATACAAAAAGCTTCAGCGCTACTGGAACGTATTTTTCGACGCAAGCGGCGCAATAGGCAAACGCTACCGCCGTCAGGACGAAATCGGCACGCCTTTCGGCATTACGATAGACTTCGACACAATAGAAAAAGACGGCACCGTAACCGTTAGAGACCGCGATACCACAAAACAGGTTCGTATGTCGGAAGACGAGTTGGTAGACTTTATGCGCGAGAAAATCGGCAGATAAGTTTCGGAGTTTTGTCTAAAAAAAATTGCCGCTCCTTTGCAAATGGGGCGGCTTTTTTTTGCGCCGTTTTTATGTTGAGAATCTGCACAAAAATTTTTGGCAAATGAAATTGACGAACTTAGCCAAACTTATATATTTTATTTTTAAATTTTTAACTAAAATATTGGATTTTTACTATGCTAAACATTAAAGACGCAGTTAGTGTGCAACAACGCCCCGTAAGGATTTTGCAATTTGGCGAAGGCAATTTTTTAAGAGCTTTTGCCGACTATATGGTTTTTGAAATGAACCGCAGTTGCGGTTTTAATTCGGCGGTGTGCGCGTGCAATTTGCGAAAGAGCGGCTCGGTTGCAAAATTGGCGATGCAAAACTGCCTTTACACGCTTGTAGTTCAGGGACTAAAAAACGGCGCAATAACAACCGAATGTTTGCCGATAAACAGCATAACAAAAGCCCTTAACCCCTACGAAAACTACGCCGAATTTGCCGCCTTTGCAAAGTCAGAAGATTGGCGCATAGTTATTTCGAACAGCACCGAGGCGGGCATTGCCTTTTGCGAAAGCGATAAGCTAAGCGACGAGCCGCCCAGCACATTCCCCGCAAAACTTGCAAAGCTTTTGTTTGAACGCTACAGCTTTTTTAAGGGCGACACAAAAAAGGGCATAATTGTTTTGCCTTGCGAACTTATCGAAAAAAACGGCGACGCGTTGAAGGCGTGCGTTTTAAAGTATGCAAAGTTGTGGAACTTGCACGAAGGCTTTGCCGCTTGGCTTGAAAATTCGTGCGCATTTTGCAACACTTTGGTAGACCGCATTGTAAGCGGTTATCCCGCCCACATTGCCGCGGCTTTAGAGCAAATTTGGGAATATTCCGACAATTTGGCGGTTGTTGCCGAGCCCTATTATTTGTGGGCAATTCAAGCCCCCGAGTTTGTCCGTAACGAAATTCCATTCGAAAAATGCGGCCTAAACGTTGTGTTTACAAACGACATTTCCCTATACAGGGCGCAAAAGGTAACCTTGCTTAATGCTCCCCACACAATAATGGCTGCAACGGGTTTGCAGATGAATGTAAAAACAGTAATGGACGCCTTGTTGCATCCCGTTTTGGGCAAGTTTATACAAGACTGCATTTTTGGCGAGCTTTTGGAAACTTTAGATTTAGACATTAAAGGCAAAACAGCCTACGCAAATTCCGTTTTGGAAAGATTTAAAAACCCGTATTTGAAACACCAGCTAAAGGCGATTAGTTCAAACGCCATTTCGAAAACCGCGGTAAGGGTTGTTCCCCCGCTTAGAGAGTTTGCAAAAAGAAAGGGCGTTTTGCCCGAAAGATGCGTATTCGGATTGGTTGCAAACGCCTCTCTCGCCTTTGCCGACAGGTCTTTGCTGCCGCTTAATGCGCCCGAAGCCCTGAAAACCGAAAGCGATTTTCTTAAATTTGCGGCAATTCTTTTCGATTCAAAAGAAATCTATACCGAAAGCCTGTTTGCCATAGACGGCTTTAAAGAGCTTTCGCAAAAGTATGCGGAATCGGTAAAGGAAATCGGCGTTTTGGAATCTTTAAAAAAGTTTTTTTAACGGATATGTCTAAATTGCTTCAGATAAACAGTGCCGACAATGTTGCAGTAGCCCTAAAGCCGCTTAAAAAGGGCGAAAGCTTTGAAGTTGGCGGAATTGCCATTACGGTATTGTGCGATGTTCCATTCGGGCACAAGGTTGCGCTAAAAAACCTAAAAAAGGGCGAAGAAATTGTAAAATACGGGCACACAATAGGCGTAGCCCAGTGCGACATTGCCTGCGGCGACTGGGTTAGCGACCGCAACATAAAAACGGCGCTAGGCGAGCTTTTAAGCTATACATATAACCCCGTAAAAAGTTGCAGCATAAAAGACGCAACCGAACATGCAACCTTTAACGGCTATTTGCGCAAAAACGGCAAGGCGGGCGTAAGAAACGAGTTGTGGATTATCCCTACGGTTTCGTGCGTAAATGCGGTTGCCCAAAAAATGGCCGCCGAATTTTCTAAAACCGAATACGCAAAATATACCGACGGGGTTTTTGCAATTCCGCACACCTACGGCTGCTCGCAGCTTGGTTGCGACCACGAAAACACACGCAAAATTTTAAGGGGTTTGGCGTTGCACCCCAATGCGGGCGGCGTTCTCGTTTTGGGGCTTGGCTGCGAAAACAACAGGCTTTCTAAATTCAAAGAATTTTTGGGCGATTACGATTCCGACAGAATCTGCTTTATGCAAGCTCAAGACTTTTCCGACGAAGTTGCCCAAGGCCTTGAAATTTTAAAGGGCTTGGCGTTGAAGATGAAGGAAGATTCGCGCACGCAGTTGCCGCTTTCAAAGCTTTCTATTGGACTTAAGTGCGGGGGGTCCGACGGGTTTTCGGGCATTACTGCAAACCCGCTTATAGGCGCGTTTTCGGATATGGCGATAACCAGGGGGGCTTCGTGCGTGCTAACCGAAGTTCCCGAAATGTTCGGAGCGGAAACCCTGCTTATGCAAAGAGCCTGCAACAAAGAGGTATTCGAAAAAATTGTGGAAATGATAAACTCGTTTAAAGAGTATTTTATGTCGTACAAAATGCCCGTCTACGAAAATCCATCGCCGGGCAACAGAGACGGCGGAATTTCCACTTTAGAGGAAAAATCGTTGGGCTGCGTGCAAAAGGGCGGGCATGCTTTGGTAAGAGACGTTCTTATGTACGGCGACTTTGTAAAAAGTGCGGGGCTAAGCCTTTTAACTTCGCCCGGCAACGACCCTGTTGCAACTACAACCCTTGCCGCCGCGGGCTGCCAAATTATATTGTTTAGCACGGGCAGGGGCACTCCATGGGGGGCGGCAGTTCCCACAATAAAAATTGCCACAAACACGCCCCTAAGCGAAAACAAGCGCAACTGGATAGACTTTAACGCGGGCGAGATAGCCAACGGCAAGCCCATTTGCGAGCTTGCAAAAGAGTTTTTTGATTTTGTTGTAGAAGTAGCCAACGGCAAAAAGACAAAGTCGGAGCAGAACGGCTATAAAGAAATTGCAATTTTTAAAAACGGTGTAACATTATAAAAGCTATGGACAACAGAAAATGCATTGCCGTAGATATGGACTGCGTAATGGCGGACTTATACAACATAATTGCCGCCTACGAGGAAAAAGTTGCAAACAAAAAAACAGACCTAAATTCGGTTAGGGGAATTTTAATTCCGCAGGCGTTCCCGCATTGCAGAGAGTGCCTAGCCCAAAAGGGCATATACGAAAATGCCCCCGTTATGGAAGGAGCCATAGAAACCCTAAAGTACCTTAACGAAAAATACAGGGTTTTAATTGTTTCGGCGGCTACGGAATACCCCGACAGTATGAAGGAGAAAATTGTTTGGCTAAACAGATATTTCCCGTATCTGCACTGGAAGCAGTTTGTTTTTTGCGGCACAAAGGATTTTGTTTTGGCCGATATTATGATAGACGACAAACTTTCGAACCTGACTTCGTTTAGGGGAAACACCAAAATACTATTTGCCCAGCCGCAAAATTATGGCGTTAAAGCCGAAGGCGTAGTTAGGGCAAATTGGGCGCAAATAAGGGAGATGTTGTAGGCCTTTTTTATTTCGGCAAACGGATTTGTGCAAACGCGAAAACCGCACTTTTTTAGGTGCGGTTTTTTTGCATGTTTTTAGATTTTGCGGAAAGGCTATGTGCTGCGCAATCAGCAGGGGGGCCATTTTAATTGGCGGCCGCCCAAAATATGCACATGCAAGTGTGGCACGGTTTCGCCGCCGAAAGGCCCGTTGTTGATTACAATTCTAAAGCCTTCGTCCAGTTTTTCCTGCTTGGCTATTTTAGCTGCAGTAAGCATTAAACGCCCCAAAAGGTCGGCGTCGCTTTCTTTGGCTTCGGCAATGCGCGGTATAACGCGCTTTGGCACCAATATAACGTGCGTGGGAGCCTGCGGGGCAATGTCTCTAAAGGCGAAAAACGATTCGTCTTCGTATACTTTGTTCGACGGAAGTTCGCCGTCTATAATCTTTTCGAACAGTGTTTTCATATAAATATTATTTCGAGGTTTTGAATGTATTTTTCGAACTTTTCGGCGTAGCTTTCTATAAACGCCGCATTTTCGCGCAGGCGAAGTTCGCTTTTTGGCGACTTTCGCTTTTTGCCGTTTAGCGAGCTTTTCGAAAGCGACTCGATTATCAAAATCGAGCGTTTGTAGCCTGTCAAGCGCATTAAGGCCTCTTTTAGGCGTACAATGGCAAAAAGCGGGTCGAAATAGTCGCCGTCGAACGCCAAATATTCAACGGCGGCGTCTTCGTCGTAAATTTTAAGCAGGCGTTTTGCAATTTCTGGCGAGCTTCGCAGTGCATTGTGCCCGTGTACGGCATAGTTTACGCCGTAGCAAACATCGTTGGCATTGTTTGCATTTACGGCAAGAATGCTGCTTAGCGCACCTATTGTTTTTGCGTTTTGCATATACCTATTTTAGGCTGATAATCTACTAGTATGCCCGCGCATTATACAAGATAATTTTTTAGCCGAAAAAACTTGACGAAAGAGCGAATTTAGCCAATGTTTATCGGCATTATGGCAGATAAAAACGACAAAACACAATTAAACGTAGAAGGCAAATTCTATGTAGACAAACAGTGCATCGATTGCGATCTTTGCAGACAAATGGCTCCCGAATTTTTCGACAGAAACGACGAGGGTATGTCGTATGTTAAGCAGCAGCCCGCTTCCGACGCAGAAGTGGCTTCGTGCACAGAGGCAATGGAATCTTGCCCCGTAAACGCTATCGGCAACGACGGCGAATAGTTTTACGTTTTTTTAATTTAAACCGAGCGGTTTTGCCGTTCGGTTTTTTTGTTTTTTATTTTGTGAAAATTTTTTGCGGAAATTTGCGCACAAAAAATCCCCGAAGTTTTTCGGGGATTTTTGTTTTGTTTATTGCCGGTTAATTATTCTCTAGAACCTCTGGGCTTGGGTTCGTAGGGAATGCCCTGGGCTTCGCACAATGCTGCGCGCCTCGACAAGCGTACGCGGCCTTTGTCGTCTATGCCTATGCACTTAACCATAATTTCGTCGCCCAATTTGCAAACGTCTTCGGTTTTGTTTACCCTAAAGTCTGCCAATTCGGAGATGTGTACTAGCCCTTCCTTGCCGGGTAGGCATTCTACAAACGCGCCGAATTCCTTAATAGAGCGAACAATGCCCTTGTAGGTTTTGCCGACTTCGATTTCGCCGATTGTAAATTCGATTTCTGCAACGGCTCTTTCCATAGCGGCTTTGCCCTTTGCAAAAATAAGAACTCTGCCGGGATCTTCGTCGTCGATGTCGATTTGCGCGCCCGAAATTTCGCATATACGGCGAATGTTTTTGCCTCCGGGGCCGATAAGCATACCGATTTTGTCGGGCGAAATGCGCATTTGCTTAATCTTGGGTGCACATTCCTTTGTTTCGGCACTGGGTTCGGGTTTTACCGCCGCCATTATATCCAAAATCTTAAAGCGGGCTTCTCTGTTTTGGTAGATTGCCTCTTTTGTGATTTCGAACGAAAGCCCTGTAATTTTCAAGTCTAGCTGGAAGCCCGTTATGCCTTTGCGCGTACCGCAAATTTTAAAGTCCATATCGCCGAAGTGGTCTTCCGCGCCGAGAATGTCGGTAAGAACAACATGCTTTAAAAGCTTGCGGTTTTCGTCGAAGCGCGTTACCAAGCCGCACGAAATGCCCGCTACGGGTGTTTCTATCGGCACGCCTGCGTCCATAAGGCTTAGGCAGCCGCCGCAAACCGACGCCATAGACGTAGAACCGTTCGATTCCATAATTTCGGAAACCAAGCGGATTGCATAGGGGAATTTGTCTTCGGAGGGCAATACGGGCAAAAGCGAGCGTTCAGCCAAGTTGCCGTGGCCGATTTCTCTGCGGCCCGGGCTGCCGAACCTGCCGGTTTCGCCAACCGAGTAGGGCGGGAAGTTGTAGTGCAATATAAACGACTTTTGCTTGCTGCCGCCTGTAAGGCCGTCTAATTCCTGGCAGTCTTTTGTTGTGCCCAATGTGGTGAATACAATTGCCTGCGTTTCGCCTCTTTGGAATAGTGCCGAACCGTGTACAACGGGGAAGAGGTTTGTGTCGCACGCAATGGGGCGCAAGTCTTTAACGCCGCGGCCGTCGCAACGCTTGCCTGCGTCCAAAATATTTTCGCGGTATACTTTTTCCTGCAATTCTTCGAACGCCAACCTAATTTGGTTTTTGTCGAATTCTTCTTCGCCAACCTTTTCCTGAACAAAGGCAGCCGCTTCTTCCATAAGGGCGTCTACGTCGGCTTGTCTTTTTAGTTTGTTGTCTTGGAAAACCGCGGCCAAAAGCCTGTCGCCGACAAAGTCGGTGCACATCTGCAAAATTTCGGGCTTAACAACAACAAGGGGGAATTCCTTTTTGGGTTTTGCAACCTGTTTTGCCAAGTCTTCAATTGCGGCAATGATTTTTTGAATCTGAGTTTGCGCAAATGCCAAAGCTTCAATAAACTTGTCTTCGGGGTATTGTTCTGCGCTACCTTCAATCATCATCATTTCGGTTTTGTTGCCTACATAAATCAAATCGAGTGTAGAATCCAACATCTGTTCGTGGGTGGGGTTAACCACAAAGTTGCCGTCTATGTCGGCAATTCTTACGCAGCCAACGGGCCCCTGCCAGGGAATGTCGGAAATATACATTGCGGCACTTGCGCCGTTTACCATCAAAATGTCGGGTTCGTTTACGCCGTCGGCTGTAAGAAGCTGGCCGATAACCTGAACTTCGTTCATAAAGCCCTTGGGGAACAAGGGGCGCAAAGGCCTGTCGCAAAGACGCGCCGTTAAGATTTCCTTTTCGGAGGGTTTGCCCTCTCTTTTAAAGTATCCGCCGGGGAACCTGCCTGCCGCCGAGAAATTTTCCCTATAGTCTACCGTAAGGGGGAAAAAGTCCTGCTCTGGGCGCAACTGCGAAGCGGCAACGGCGCTTACAAATACGGTAGTGTCGCCCAATTGTATTGTTACCGAGCCGTTTGCCTGCTTGGCTATTGTGCCCGTAGATATTGTTATGCCCAAATCGGGCACTTGTACTGAGTATTTTTGTTTCATTATTATTTCTTCTTTATTGTTTTGAACCGAACGGATTGGACGTTTGCGTGTTCTTGGTAATTATTTTTTGAAAATGAAAACTCTCTTTACCCGAAAGAGTAAAGAGAGCGTTTTGTGCAAATCTCTACTTGCGAAGACCCAATCTCGTGATGAGATTGTTGTATCGTGTTAGATTGGTGCGTTTAAGATAAGCCAACAACTTGCGGCGCCTGCTGGCCATAGCCAACAAACCCTTGCGCGAGTGGAAGTCTTTTTTGTGCGAGGCGAGGTGGTCCGTTAAGTGGGCTATCCTTGCCGACAACAATGCGACTTGTACTTCGCACGAACCCGTATCCTTATCGGTTACGGCGTATTCTTTAATTATGCTGCTTTTATCTTGAGCGTTATCTGCCATTTGCTTGTCCTTTTTTGTGCACGGTTTTTTGGGTCGTACAATTCATACGGCCATGTAATCTGCCACTCGCAGAAAACATCGTTAAAACGGGCGTTGCCCGAAAACCGCGGGAGCTGCCGAGCGGAACCCGAAAACTCCTTACGCATTATCCCGAAAATCTTGCAGCAATTATACGGTTTGTCAAGCGCACCTTTGCTTTTTTGCAAAATGTTTTTTGCGTTTGCCAAAAGTTCTTAAAATTAAAATAAAGCTTGCAAAAGCGTGCGTTGAATATTGAATTGTTGCCAGTCTCATTTATGGGGCGCATATTACTTTACCAACAACAAAAATTCATAATATAACTACTACTATGTCGGAAGAAACAAAATTTGAATTGCCCGAAAACCCCAATGCGGCTGCAGAAAAGGCTCCCGTTCTTGGCGAAAACCCCGCTGCCAAGCCCGAAGTTGCGCAAAGCGCGCCCAAGGTAAACCTCGACTTGTCGGCGGCTCCCAAGGTAGAGGCTCCCTCGTTTTCGCTACCCAAAACATCTGCGGCGGCAGCTCCCGTAAAATTTTCCACTAGTGCCGACAAAATTCGCCCTTCATTCGACGCAAATTTGGCCGATAAGAAAACCGTTAACCCATTGCTGGTTGTGGTAGACTTTTTGGCGTTTGCCGCCGTTGTTGCCTTTTCGGTTTTAACCGTTATCCAGCAATAACAGGAAATTGAACTATGGCAAGTGTACTTCACTTAAATAACGAAAGTTTTGATAATACAATAGCGTCGGGCAAGCCCGTGTTGGTAGATTTTTGGGCAACATGGTGCGGCCCGTGCAGAATGTTGGCGCCTACAATAGACGCTTTGGCTGCAGAAATAGACCCACAAAAGGCGGTTGTTGCAAAAGTAGATGTAGACGAATGCCCCGAGTTGGCCGAAAGGTTTTCGATAACGCAAATTCCTACAATAGTGTTCTTTAAGAATGCCAAAGAAGTGGGCAGGGCGGGAATGACAACCAAGGAAGCCCTAAAGAAAATCCTTACAGAGCTTTAACTTTCGGATTTTTATATAAAACAAAAATGCGAGCCTAATCGGGTTCGCATTTTTTTTGTGATTTTTTAAATTTTTAATATTTTGCAAAACAATATGTTATGGATTTAATATTCTCGCCTTTATGTCGGGAAAATTCCTGTACATATTTTGATAGTCTAGCCCATAGCCGTACACGAAGTAGTCGTCTATCTCAAAGCCTACGTAATCGGCTTGGCATACGGGGGTTGCAACATTTTTCTTCTTTAGCAATACGCATTTTTTTATGCTTTTTGCCCCCGCGTTCATAAGCAGGTTTTCCATAATTTTCATCGTATTGCCCGTTTCAAGAATGTCGTCGATAAGCAGAATGTCTTTGCCTGCAAATACGCCGCTTAGCCTTTCTACCTTTACGTCGCCCGTGGGCTTTGTGGAATCCTGGTATGTTGAAATTTTTACCGACGAAATGCGCACATAGGGCACGTTCAGCCTGCGGCACAAGTCGGCCGCAAACATTATTGCGCCTTCAGCCGCCCAAATTACGTTAAGCTCTGAAATGCAGTTTGCCTTGCAGTAGTTCGAAATGTCTCTGGCAAGCTCTACAATTCTAGAATAAATCCTGTCGGACGAAATTAGTGTTATCTCTTCCATCTAAGCTTTTGCCTTGCGCTTTGTTCGGTGTGTTTTTTGCCTGAAATGCAGTGCGCCGTCTTCGCAAAATACCGACAGTTTGCCGCAGCCCTCGGCGATTTTGCCCGAAAGTATGTCTTCGGCAAGCTTGTCTTCTAGCTCGCGTTCTATGGCGCGTTTCAAGGGTCTTGCCCCGAACTTTTCGTCCCAGCCTTTTTCTATTAAAAAGTTTACGGCGCTTTCGTCTAAAACTAGCTCTATGCCGCGTTCTGCCAAACGCTTTTTAACGTTTTCGGTTTCAAGCAAAACTATTTTCGAAATTGCGGCTTTGTCTAACGACTTAAACAGCACAATGTCGCCTATGCGGTTTATAAACTCGGGGCGGAAAACGCGCTTCATTTCGTCTAGCACTTTTGCCTTTACGCGCTCGTAGTCGCGCTCGGTGTCCATGCCAACGTCAAAGCCCATAGACGTATTTTTTTGCATTATATGCGCGCCCACATTGCTTGTTAAAATGATTATCGTGTTTCTAAAATCTACAGTTCTGCCGAGGCTGTCGGTAAGACGCCCGTCTTCTAGCACCTGCAGCAGCAGTTGGGCCACATCGGGGTGCGCCTTTTCTATTTCGTCGAAAAGGATAACGCTATAGGGCTTTCTGCGCACGGCTTCGGTAAGCTGGCCGCCGTCTTCGTGGCCGACGTATCCTGGGGGCGAACCTATAAGCCTCGAAACCGAGAACTTTTCCATATATTCAGACATATCTATTTGAATTAGACTGTCTTGGTTGCCGAACATTTCCTCGGCCAAAATCTTTGCCAAATAGGTTTTGCCAACGCCCGTAGGTCCCATAAATAGGAAGGAACCTATGGGCTTTTTCGGGTCTTTTAAAAACGCGCACGATCTGCGCAAGGCTCTTGCAATTGTCGCGGTTGCCTCGTCTTGCCCAATAACTTTGCTTTGCAGCTCTTTTTCGAGGTTCAAAATCTTTTTTGTCTCGCTTTCGGCCATTCTCCTTAGCGGAATGCCCGTCCACGACGAAAGAACCTCTAAAATGTCGTCTTTATCTACAACAACGGTAGTTTCGTCGAGTTTTTTGCGCCAAACTTTAAGCATATCCTCTTTTTGGGCAGTAAGAGTTTTTTCGGTATCCCTGAATTTTGCCGCCTCTTCAAACTTTTGGTTTTTAATGCAGTCTTCCTTTTGGGCTTCTACCTGCGCAATTTGCTCGGTAAGTTTTTCTACGGCTTCGGGGCGTTTCATACCTCTAATTCTGGCGCGCGAGCCCGCTTCGTCTATAATGTCTATTGCCTTGTCGGGCAGTTGGCGGCTTGTTATGTAGCGGTCCGACATTTTTACCGCGCTTTCCAAAGCCTCCTGCGTATATTTGCAGTGGTGGTGCTTTTCGTAGTTTAGCTTTAAGCCGTCTAAAATCTTTATTGTGTCTTCAACCGAAGGGGCGTCTACAGTTACGCTTTGAAAACGCCTGTCTAGCGCGCTGTCTTTTTCGATATACTTGCGGTATTCGTTTAGGGTTGTCGCGCCAATGCACTGCAAAGTTCCGCGCGAAAGGGCGGGCTTAAACATATTCGAGGCGTCCATAGCCCCGCCTTCGGCAGAGCCCGAGCCTACAATTGTGTGAAGCTCGTCTATAAACAAAATTATGTTTTTAGACTTTTCCACTTCCTCCATAAGAGCCTTAACTCTTTCTTCGAATTGCCCGCGGTATTTTGTGCCCGCAAGCATTGCCGACATATCAAGGGCAATTACCTTTTTGTTCGTCAAAATTTCGGGAACGACGCCGTTTGCTATTTCCTGCGCCAAACCCTCTACAATGGCGGTTTTGCCAACGCCCGCTTCGCCTATCAAAACGGGGTTGTTTTTTGTCCTTCTGCACAGGATTTGTATAACCCTCATTATCTCTTTGCTTCGGCCTATAACGGGGTCTAGGGCGTTGTTTTTCGCCATCTCGGTAAGGTCGCGCCCAAAAGATTTTATTGCGCTGAATTTTTGGTCGGATTTTTCGGGGTCGGCGGGGTTTTGCTGTGGGGCGTCTCCTATAAAATTGGGGTCTAGCTCTGCTAAAATTGCCCTTTGGCAGTCTTTAATGTCTACTCCCAAGCTTGTGAGTATTTTGGCTGCAACATTGTCGCCGTCGCGCAAAATGCCCAAAAGGATATGTTCGGTGCCTATGTAGTTATGTTTTAAGCTTGCAGCCTCCATGCCCGCAAACGCCAAAACGCGTTTAACTTTTGGGGTTTGCGGTATGTCGTCGGCGCTAACTGCGTTTGCAGGGCCAGTTCCCAGCTGTTCTATAACCTGCTGGCGTACATTTTCTAAATTAAGCCCCATTTTGCGCAAAACTGTAACGGCTACGCCCTGGTTAAGCTCTATCATACCCAAAAGGATATGTTCTGTGCCTATGTAGTTGTGCCCAAGCGACAGTGCCTGACGCTTTGCCAACGAGAAAATCTGCAATGCTCTGGGTGTGAAATATGGCATATATCTATCTTTTAAATTATAACTATTAGCGCAAGCGCTATCGTAAAAAAAGCCTAAAAATTAAGCATTTAGCTGTTTAGAGGTTTCCGTCCAGCGGGTTTCCCTTATTATTGTTATCTTGACGGGTCCAAGGCTATCGTACGATTCGCTTATTTTATCTCTTATTTTTGCGGCAAGGTCTACCGCGCGGTTTTCGCTTACCGATTCGGGCTTTAAAATAACCCTTATTTCTCTGCCTGCCTGAATTACATAGGCGTCTTGCACGCCGTCGAAAGAGTAGGCTATTTGCTCGAGAAGTTTTACCCTTTTAAAATACGCCTGCGAAGCCTCCATTCTCGCCCCAGGGCGAGATGCCGAAATTGTGTCGGCAATGCGGACTATTGCGGAATATTCGTCGCTGCAATCGACATCGCCGTGGTGCGAAGCCGCAGCCGAAACAACTTCCTTGCACTCGCCGCAGGCTCTTAAAAAGTTTGCCCCAGCCAAGGCGTGGTTTGCTGCGTTTTCAAGACTTTCTTGTGGCATAACTTTGCCTATGTCGTGAAACAGCGCGCAGCGCATTGCCAGTTCGCTGTTAAGGTTAAGTTCGTGGGCTATTGCTCCGGCTAAAACAGCGCATTCCATAGAATGCTGCAGCGAATTTTGGTTTAGCGAAAGGTGGAAATACAACCTGCCTACAAGTTCGCACAAAGACGTGTCTACATTCGAAAGCCCAAGGTCGGCAACGGCGCTTTTGCCCTTTTTTAATGCAAGCTCGCTTACGGCGTCTTTTGCCTTTTTAACCTGTTCTTCTATTGTAGCGGGGTTTATTCTGCCGTCGGCAATAAGGTTTTCCAGTGCTATTTTTGCGGTTTCCCTCTTTACGGGGTCGAAAGACGAAATCATAACCGAGTCTGGCGTTTCGTCTATTACAAGGGTTGTTGCCGTAGAATATTCAAACGAGCGTATGTTGCGGCCGTCTTTGCCTATAAGGCGGCCCTTCATTGCCTCGTTTGGTATTTGCACAATGCAGGTTGTAGACTGCGCGCACTCTTTTGTTGCAATGCTTTGCATTGTAGAAAGCAAAACGTCTATTGCGCGCTTTTCTATTTCTTTTGCCCTTTTTGCAAAAAAGTTTTCGGCGTAGAACGAAAGGTTTTTTTCGGCGTCTGCCAAAAGTATTTTTTTTGCCTCTTCCTCAATCTCGGCTTTGTCCAAAGAGGCAAGCGAAAGCATTTTTTCGGAAAGCTCTTTTGTCTTTTCGGAAAGCTCTTTTGATTTTGCCGAGAACCTGTCGCGCTCTTCAATGCAGCGGCTTTTTGCGCTTTCGTAGTCTTTCCTTAAAAGCTCGGCTTTGTTGGCGCGCTCTTCGGCGTCTTCGTTAAGCTTGCGCGCCGAGTTTAAAAGTTCGTCGTACTCGCTTTTAAGCGCAAGGCTGCGCTCTCTTAAAGTTATTTCTATTTCGTCTAGCCGTTTTTGGGTTTTTATTGCGCTTTCCTCTTTAACCGAGGCAAGCTTGGCTTCCATCTTGCTTTTATACGACAGGCCGTTTACAAACAAAATTATGCACTCGGCAAAAAGTATCGCCGCGATAATTCCCAAAACAACGGAGCTGTCTAAAAAGTCCCAAAACATTTTATTATCAAATTAAACTGTCACTAGCTTACTAAAATGAGAGTTTAATTTTCAAGCCTAATCGACACGCCAATTTTGCCAGTGTTCCCAAAAAAATGTTGCGCTTTTTTTTGACTTTAATTAGGGTGCTTTGCATATGAATATTACAAAATTTGTTGTTTATACATTGTCGGCGGTGTTTGCAATTTCGCTTTTCGGTGCAGACGCTTCCAAAAAGAGCGCGGCGGAACTTGCAAAAGAATATATGAAAAAGGATATGGCCACCCTTAAAAATTTGGGCGAGCCTAAGCTTGGCAAAAATGCCCAGGCAACATTTATTGTTTTGCCCGACACACAAACTTATACTCCCAGAATTAAAAACCAGCCCGTTTTGGATTTAATGACTTCGTGGATAGCCTATAACGCAAAAAGGCTTAACGTAAAGGGCGTTTTGTGCACGGGCGACATTGTAGAGCACAACGGAACTTTATTCTCGAACTTTGGCGAGTTGGAAACCGACAGGGAAATGTGGAATTGGGTTTCGCACTGCTTTGGCAGGCTCGACAACAAAGTTCCCTATATGCTTTGCACCGGCAACCACGACTATGGCCGCAAGTGGTATTTGGGCGACAAAGACTATGCCAGCAGGGTGTCGAACTTTAAGGATTATTTTCATCCATCCAGAAACCTTAAAAACAAGGAAAGCCTTGTAGAGGTTTTCTACACAAGAGAAGGCATAGAAACTTTGGAAAACGCGGCGTATTTGCTGGATATTGGCGGCAAATGGGGGCAGGTTGTTGTTATTACGCTAGAATACGCCCCGCGCAAAGAAACCCTTGAATGGGCTTGCAACTTTTTGCAGAAAAGCAAAACGGCAAAGGACAGAAGGGCAATTCTTTTAACCCACGGCTTTATGGATACAAAAGGGCAAATAAACGGCTATTTTAAAAATACCTACAAAATGCTTGTCGAAAAATGCCCCGCAATTAAGTTGGTTGTCTGCGGGCACTTTTGCGAAAACGTAACCGATTTCGAAAACACTTCGGTATTTAAAACTTTTGAAAGGGAAGACGACGGCACAAAGTTTTCGGCAATGATGTTTAATTGCCAAACCATAGGAGGGGGTTTTGGCGGCAACGGCGGCGACGGCTGGCTAAGGATTTTGGAATTCCAAAAAGACGGCAAAACCATAAAGGCTTCAACATATTCTCCGCTGTTCGGATTTTCGCCTATGACAAAAAATCTTGCTTGGCGAACCGCCCCCTACGATATGTTCGAGTTCGAGTTGGAAGCGCCCGAAAAGTAAAAGTTGGAAAAACCTTTTTATAAAACGCAAAATTGGCGGCAAACAAAATGCCGCCTTTTTTATCGTCCAAAACACTCAAAAATTTTGCTAACGCCTTTTTTTGGCTTTAAACTCTATTGCAATGCCGAAACTTGCATAGTATGCGCAAATCTTGTTTTCAAGCTCGGTTTGGCTTTTGCCGTTTAAAAGAATTTCGAAGGCGTCCATACACCGCGTTACAGAGGAAATTTCGGATGGCACGCAGTCTTTATCGTTAAGGGCTTTGTCTAAAAACTTTTTAAGCGTTTTTGGGTTGTTCTTGTAAAAATATATAAAAAACAAAGATGCTGCAGCATAGTTGTTTGCAACGTTTTTTGGCGAATAGAATTCGGCTTTTCGCATAGTAAGGAATTCCTTTAGAGGCAAAACCGATATTTTAGATTTGCCTTTGCCCCTTTCAAAATAGCCCTTATGGCGCAGAATGTTTTCGTACATGTCAAAGCGGCACACGCCGAAATTGTTGCACATTCCGTAAAAAATAAAATCGGAAAGCCCCTCTTTTATTGCAATGGTGCCGCCTGCAAACGCCAAAATTTGGTGGGCAAGCTCGTGCGCCAAAGTGCCTGCAGGCAAATACATATTTTCGGTAATATTTTTGCTCTTGTCGTTTTTTGCCAAAAACTTGGGCTCTACCCTTACAAATTCAGAATACAACACTCCCGAAGTGGAAGAGGCGTTATACATATAAATTCCGGCAATGTTCTTTTCCTTTATGTTGGCAATTTCTATTAAAAACTTTTCGCTTTTTTTGTTTAAGTTGGAGCACTTTCGCTTGAATTTTTCGTCGATAAACGGAATTTGCATAACCGATTCGTACGCGGTTTCGCAACGGACCGCCAAGTCGTGGGCAACGTCTTTTTCAAGACGCTTTTTCATATCAAACGAATAGTGTTTTGTGTGGAATTTAGACGCCGAAATATCCCACCTAAAGGCTATGGCGGTTTTATCTACCTTAATAATTGGCCACTTCGAAATTGCGGCGGACGTGTCGCGCAAATGGCTGTTTGTGTCTTTAAAAAATTCTGGGTAGTTTTTCTTTAAAAACTCCAAATCTTTGGGCGCAAGGCGGTCTAGCTCTATGTTTATGCGGTTGCGCTTTGCGTCTAAAATCGAAAGCGTTGTTCTTGTGCATTTAACAATTTCGCCGTCGAACTTTCTGCCGTCGGTCGTCTGCCAAGTTCGGCTAAAAAGCGCGGGGCAGCCAACCGATAGAATCAGAAAAACTGCGGGTAAAATCTTCAACGCCAATTGTCCTTCAGCCATTGCGGGGTTATAACGTGCCTGAATATTCCCTTAAAAAAGCCCCTTGTTTTGCCAGCCATAGCCTGGTCGGGGGTAGGGTTGCCGTGAAATACCACAATTTTTGCCTCTTTTGGCAAAACGGGTTTCATAAAAAGGTTTAGGGGAAATGTGCGCATACACTTATATTTAAAGCTGGGCATCCATTGTATGGGCCAAAACTTTATGTTGTTTTGCTTGGCAAGCATTCCGCATACATAGGCTTGCTCGTGCCTATATTCTGCCTTTACGGCGTCTATGTTCGCCATAAAATATTCATATAAATCGGCGTGGTTTGCGGCGTTAAAGCGGTATACCGAAGTTTGACCTATCCCCTGTTTTTTGCTGGGTTTCCAGTGCTCGGTAAGGATAAAGTCGCCTTCCATTGTAAAGTAGTCGTCTATATTCGACACAATAACTACGTCTAAATCTATAAACAAAACGTTGCCGCTTAAATTGGCGTCTTTGCCGAAAAACGAAAGTTTGCGCCAGCCGCGCTCTTTGCCGTTTGGCAGGTTCATAGGCGGAAGCTGGCGGGTTTCAACTTCGCTGCAAATGCCTTTGTTGTTGTCGGTAAAACAAATAAATTTAAACGGCTTTGTGGTGTTTCGCTTTACCATATTGTAAAGCCTATTCACATATTCGGGGCCGTATTTGTCGCCCCACTTGGCGCATATTACAGTGTTTGTCATAATGCTAGGTTATCATTTTTTTATGTGTTAAAGCAAGCACAAGTTTTGTATCGGCTGCTACATTCTTGCAATCTCCCACAAATAGAATGCGGCAACAGTGCCGTAGGGGGAGTATAGTTCGCTAAATTTGTCGAAGTCTTTTTTTGTAAGCTTTTGTATATTGTGCAGGTTTTGCAAACCCTTTCTTATGCCGAAGTCGCCGTAGCTTAATATGTTGGGGCGTTTTAATGCAAAAATCAGCACCATTTGCGCCGTCCATTTGCCTACGCCTTCCAAAGAGGTAAGCTTTTCTATAACTTCGTTGTCGCTTAGCTTGTTAAGATTTTTAAAATCTATTACGCCGGATGCTGCATTTTGCGCAATTTGTTTTATTCTTTGCGTTTTATATAGGGGTATGCCGCAATTTTTAAATTTGCAAGTACTTGCGTTTAAAATATTTTCGGGTGTAAGCTCTCCTATGTTTGCCTCGGCTTTTTTCAGAATTGTTTCAAGCGACTTCGAAGATATTTGCTGGGCTATAACGCTACGCACTAAAAAGTCGAAAGCGTTGTTTGTGCACTCTCTTTTAATTTTGCCAAGAAGCTTTATCTTTTCGCCCAAAATGGGGTCTTTTTTTGAAAGATAGTCGGTTTGGGTTTTACCGTATCTAAATATGTTCATAATTTTCTTTGACAAAGTCGGGTTTTGGTTTTTCCTAAAATACAAAGGTAATTTTTTCTAAAAAACAGTTTAAAGGCAATTAAAATGACAAAAATAGGCACCGTATTTAAAGACAGCGCAACAAAAGCCCTTCTTTTGGGCAGCGGCGAGCTGGGCAAAGAAGTTGTTATAGAAATGAAAAGACTGGGCGTAGAGGTTATTGCCGTAGACAAATACGACAACGCCCCTGCAATGCAGGTTGCCGACCGCAAATACGTTGTTTCTATGCTAGACGGCGACGCTATAGAAAAAATCATAGAAAGCGAAAAGCCCGACTACATAATCCCCGAAGTAGAGGCGATTGCAACCGAAAGACTTTTAAAGCTGGAAGAAAAGGGCTTTAACGTAGTTCCCACCGCAAAGGCCGTAAACTTTACAATGAACAGGAAAAATATCCGCACATTGGCAGCCGAAAAATTGGGTATGAAAACCTCGCCTTATATGTTTGCAAAGAACAAAGACGAGTTTGTTGCGGCAGTTAACAAAATAGGAATGCCGTGTGTTGTAAAACCCATAATGAGCTCGTCGGGACACGGGCAAAGCGTTGTAAAAAGCCAAGATGACATAGACAAAGCTTGGGACTATTCGCAGCACGGCGGCCGATCGGGCGAAGGCGAGGTTATTGTGGAGGGCTTTATAAAATTCGACTACGAAATTACAATGCTTACCGTGCGCCACAGCAAGGGCACTTCGTTTTGCCGGCCCGTAGGCCACATTCAGGTAGACGGCGACTACCGCGAAAGCTGGCAGCCCGCGGCAATGTCGCCCGAGGCCTTGCAGACCGCGCAAAAATACGCAAAGCAGATTACCGACGCTTTGGGCGGCTACGGGATTTTCGGCGTAGAGCTTTTTGTTTGCGGCAACGATGTTATTTTTAGCGAAGTTTCGCCCCGCCCGCACGACACGGGTATGGTTACAATGATTTCGCAAAACCTTTCGCAATTTGCAATACATGCCCGCGCAATTTTGGGCATTCCCGTAAACTACATAGAGCAACTTGGCCCGAGCGCAAGCAGGGCGGTTGTTTTAGAGGGCAATTACAACAATGTCGAGTTTTCGAACATCGACAAGGTTTTAGACCGCCCGCTTACGGATATGCGAATTTTCGGCAAGCCCGAGGTTAGGGGGCACCGCCGCATGGCCGTTTTGCTTGCTCGCCGCAACAGTGTAGACGAAGCTCGCTCGGTTACCAAGGAAATGTTAAACGACCTTGTAATCAAGGCCGAGTAGTTATATGAATTGGACTTTTGCCGCCGAGGCGTTGTCGGCAACAATTCCCATATACATAATAATATTGGCGGGCTTTGCGCTGCGCCGATTCGGTTTTCTGAAAAAGGAAAGCGACTCGTCTTTTGTGCGCCTTAGCATAGACGTTTGCATACCCTGCTTTATTTTCTACAATATGCTGGGCAACGACAAACTTAAAAGCGTGGGTCTTTCGCTAAGTTGTATTTCGGCTGGGGCCATAGGGCTTGTGGTTGCCTTGGCGGTATCGTATTTTTTTGCCAAATATTTGCTTAAGCTAAAGGTAGGCGACGGGCTTAGAACATTTGCTGTTACTACAGCAACACAAAACTACGGCTTTTTTGTGGTTTCTATGCTGTTTTTGCTGTACCCTAAAGACAGCCCATATTTGGGAATTGCGTTAACGCACAACGTTGGGTGCGACTTGGTTTTTTGGTCGCTGTGCTTTTTGCTTTTGGCAAGGGGCGTTCCCTTTTCGATTAGACTTTTGCTGAAAGGCCCGGTTTTTGCGGTGTTTTTGGCGTTGGGTATAATTTGGAGCGGCTTAAATGTATATATCCCGAAATTTGCGCTAAACAGCCTTTCAATGATAGGCAATGCCTCTATTCCTTTAAACCTGATTATGTTCGGCTGTTTGCTTGCCGACTTTTGGGGCTTTAGCAATATAAACTACAAGGTGCTGTCGGTTGCCGTTTTAATAAGAATGTTTATAATGCCCGCCGTTTTTATTGCGGCTGCCTACATATTGCCTATAGACCATGCGTTGAAAACCGTGCTTGTGTTCGAGGCGGTTGCCCCTTGCGGCGTAACGGCGGCGGTTTTGGCAAAACACTTCGGCGGCAATCCGCAAATGTCGGTGCAAATAACGGTTGCAACTTCGCTTTTGGCTTTGCTTGTTTTGCCTTTATGGATTGTTTTTGGGTTTAAACTGTTGGGACTGTAGCCCGCATTTTTTTAAGCAAAAACGTTTGACCGCAAAAAAAGCATATACAATATTGGGCGATTATGGTCGATTCTCTGCTATTTGATTTCGACGGCGTAATAGCCGATACCGAAAAAATTTACGACGATTTTTGGAATGCAAAGGGCCGCGAATTTTCGCTTGGGTTCGGAAACTTTGCGGCCCTGTTAAAGGGGCGCACGCTAAAGAATATTTTGGCGCAGTATTTCGGCAAATTCGACGAAGCCGTAATAGAAGAGCGCGTTATAAAAGACCTGCGCCGATTGGAGGCAAATATGGATTTTGCGCCGATTAAAGGGTCGGTTGAATTTTTAAAAAGTTTAAAAGGCTACAAAAAGGCGTTGGTTACAAGCTCTTCGGCAAACAAAATGAAAAACGCCCTGGCAAAGCTCGGCTTAACGGGCGTGTTCGACGCCGAAATTACAAGCGACTTTGTAAGCGAAGGCAAACCCAACCCGCAATGCTATTTAATTGCCGCCGAAAAACTTGGGGTACTTCCCGAAAACTGTGTGGTTTTTGAAGACTCCGAAAGCGGAATGCAGGCGGCCTTAAACGCAAAAATGCACCTTATTGGACTTAGCACCACTTTGGGCGAAGCTGCCATTTTAAAATATACCAAAAATATTTTTGCAGACTTTTCGCAGCCTGAACTTATGCTTGAATGTGTAAAAAGCCTTTAAAATTTTTATGGAAGAAATAAGTATAACCGCAAACAGCAATGCCTACCAAATACAGCCGCCAATGAGCGTTGCGCAGTTTATCCAGGCCTTCGGTTTTAGACCCGAAAAGTGCGTTGTAAACTTAAACGGCCGCCTTATGCACTACGAGGCCTATTGTAGCCTACTGCTTAAAAACGGCGATGTTTTAAACATAATGGCGTTGTATACCGACGATATTTTAAATGGATAATTTTTTGTCGAAAAAAGCCGACAAGTTTTTCAAATTGTCGGAGCGTAAAACTTCGGTGAAAACCGAGTTATGCGGAGCTATGGCTACCTTTGTCGCAATGTCGTACATACTGGCGGTTAACCCCGCGGTTCTCTCGCAGGCGGGTATGGACAAGCCCACTTTGGTTACGGTAACGGCTCTTGCCGCGGCCGTAGGCTGCTTTTTTATGGCGTTTATGGGCAATTTGCCCATAGCCGCTGCTCCTGCAATGGGCTCTAACGCGTACTTTTCGCTTGTGGTGTGTTTGGGCATGGGTGTTGGCTGGCGCGAGGCTTTGGGGCTTGTTTTCTACAACGGCATAATATTTTTGATTATATCAATTACGGGCTTGCGAGAAAAACTTGTATATGCTGTTCCAAAGGCGTTGCAGATTGGGCTTCAGTGCGGGATAGGGGTGTTTATTGCGTTTTTCGGGCTGCAAAGCGCGGGCATTATTGTTGGCAACACCAACACACTTGTTTCGTTGGCCGATATTTCGAAACCCGAAACGCAGTATGCCTTGGGCGGAATGTTGCTGGTTGCCGTTCTTGTTGCAAAGGGCTATAAAACGGCGGTAATGCTTTCTATCTTTATAATGACGGTGCTTGCAATGTTTATAACAAATTCGCACGGTGTTAAAATAGCCGAAGTGCCGTCTAAAATTTTTGCCATGCCGCACAATATAGACCAAACATTTTTTAAGATGGATTTGGGCTTTTTGTTTAGGGATTTTAAAACGGCTTTCCCCGTAATAGTGGTATTGTTTATGATGGATATTTTCGATTCGCTTGGAACGATAATTGCAATGGGCAAACGCTCGGGGCTTATGGACGAAAACGGCCATATGGAAAATTTGGGCAACGCGCTTACAGCCGACGCGTTTTCGACAATAGCCGGCGCGCTTTTGGGAACTTCTACAACAAGCTCGTTTGTGGAATCGGCTACGGGCATACAGTCGGGCGCAAAAACGGGGTTGTGCGCGCTTTTTGTGGGCGTGTTCTTTTTGCTTTCGCTGTTTTTCGGGCAGCTTATTTGCGCAATTCCAATTCAGGCGGCTGCTCCCGCTTTGATTATTGTGGGCGTGCTTATGATGCAGGGCATAAAAACCCTTAAGTTCGACGATATGTCGGAGCTTATACCCGCTGTGTTTTGTATGCTGATGATAGCGTTTTCGTTCAAGATAAGCGAAGGGCTTGCCCTTGGCGTAATTTCGTATGTGGCAATACGCATATTTACGGGCAAGGCAAAAGAAATACCTCTTGGCACTTGGCTGCTGTTTTTGCTTATGGTTGTTTTGCTCTGCCTATGCTAGGGCAGCAAGGCTCCGAAAAGATACAAGGCCCCGTAGCTCCAATTTGCGCCTTTTACATTCGGAAAATTGGCTCTGTCCATAGTTAAGAGAACGTATTTATAAGGGTAGCCTTCGGGCAGGGTTACAATATCGGCCCAAATTCTTTTTGGCGGCTTCGGCGCGTGGGGCGGAAAGTTTAAATTTAAGTCGCCCAGATATTTTAAATCGGGGTAGCTGTGCACGCGCAGGTTTTGCGAATATTTTTGTTCGGAATTGTTGCTTAGCCCATTGCCGCCCATAAGGCAGTAGGGCTTGCCGCCTATTTCGCAAATCGAAGTTCCCGTAGAATTCGTATCTTTAAGCCTCGCAATTTCGGTAAAATCGCCGTCCCATTTGTCGGATTCGTACAGGGCGCAAACGATATTGTTTTCTACAAATTTGCTTGTAAGCAGGCGGTATTTTTTTGCGTTGTTGTCGTAGTAAAGCGAAGGGTCTTCGTTGTGGCCCGGTATGTTTTCGGGTTCGGCGCGGTATGCCCTCATAACCGAAATTCCCCTAAGGGGATTTTTATCGCTTTCGGCAAACAAAAGCCCCGTATAAGTTCTGTCGTCCCTATTTTTTGTTCCGCCAAAGTCGCACGAAATTGCCCTCCATTTATTCGAATTTTTGTCGAAAAACAGATGGCTTGCATAGTCGTTTCTAAGCAGGCCGTCGCCGTGGTCGAACAGAATAAGACCCTCGAATTTTATATCGAAAACCGACGGGTTAAAACTTAAAACGCCCTGTACCGATTGCGCCGTGTATAGCCCGCGCGCCGAAAACGTAAAGTAAAGCCTGCCGTTTTCCATATAGGGGCTTAAGTCTGAATATTTTACAGCCCTTAAATCGGCCTGGCCTATGCCGGCCGAAATATACTGTTTTGCCGCGCCGATTTTTGCCGAACCAAAGCCTTCCGAGAAAATCCCGAAAATGCCTTTTGCCGCGGTTTTCCTTATTCTAAAATCGCAGTTTTTGCCGAAAAAGTCGCCTTTTTGCATGTGCCAAACATAGCTTGTTTTGCCGTCTTTTTCGGTAAAGACTGCGGCACAGTTTCCGTAGAGTTGCACAATAAGCTTAAAGGGCGGCAGGGGGGCGTTTTTAAGAATTTGGCGCGACTGCGTTTTTTTGCCGTCCGAAAATTCGTCGAAAACAATGCTTGTGTTTTGCCCCGACTTTTCGCAAAAAAACCTTACCGAATTTCTCAGGGTATTATCGCCTATAACGATTCCGGTCGAAAAGCGGTTGCCGTTTTCGCTTTTTATGCCGTTTATTTGCGTTTCGTAGCAGGCGAATGGAAAAACGCCGCCTATGCCTATTGCGCAAAGTTTGTCGCCGTAGTTTTCAAAAACAAAATCGCGGCCGCTTGGGTCTTTAAAGTCCCTTTTCACATAGTTTGGTTTGCCGTTTTCCGACACGCCCAAAACGGGATACATGCCGTTGAACGCAACTATTTTGGAGGGCAAAAATTCGCACAAGTTTATATTGTTGTCGAAAACGAATCTGCGTACAGCCAACCGGCTAAATTGCAAATCGGTGGGCAAAACTTGCGCAGTTAAAGCGCACATTGTAAGTGTAAAAAAGGCAAAAATATGAAATGCTTTCATTATTACTGATTTGGCGATTATCAACGCTTTTTCATTGCCCTTCAAGCAAAAAACCGGCTGTGCAAAAAGACAGTCGGTTTTTGGTTTTATCTTATGTTTTGTTAAAACAGGCTAAGCGAGTCGCCGTCGGTAAAGATTATGTATTTTTGCAAATCCTTTTTTTGGTTGTTTATGTAGTCTATGCTCCAGCCGCCGCCCAGTGCTTTGTATAGCGAAATAAAGTCGCTTATAAGGTTTTTGCGGTTGTTAACCAAATTTTGCTCCGAGGTTAAAAGCGACCTTTGCGTTTCAAGCAAATCTAAAAACTCTAGCTCGCCCTCGCTATAGAGCTTTTTTGATATGTCGAAAGCCTTTTGGTTTTTCCTTACCAATTCTATTAAGATGTCTATTTTTTGCCTGCTTTTTTGCGACGAAACAATGCCGTCTTCAACCTCTTTTGCCGCGGTTAAAACGGTTTGTTTCCATTTTGCTTCGTATTCTTTTGCCGCAGTTTTTTGGCGTTCTATGTTAAACAGGGTTTTGCCCGCATTAAATATATTCCACGAAATATTTGGGCCAACCGACCACGTTCCGTATTGGTTTTGGAACATATTGCCTATGTCGGGAGCCTGATAGGAAATGCTGCCCGTTATCGAAAATTTTGGGAGCAAGTCGGCTTGGGCAACCCCTATTTGCGCCATTGCCTGCCTAAAGTCGTATTCGGCGGCTATAATGTCGGGGCGGCGTTCCAAAAGCTCGGCGGGAACGCCGTAGGGTATGTAGTTTTCCAAATCGGGAAGCTTTGCGGGCGTTCCTTCAAGCTCGTCTTTAAGAGAGCCGCTTTTTACCGCAAGCAAAAGTTCCAGCGCGTTTTGCGCGGTTTTAAGCGTGCTTTCTAGTGTGGGAATTTCCGACATTGTGCTTTCTACCTGCGCTTGCGCCCTTACAACGTCCAGCTCGGAAACAAAACCGTTGTTGCGCCTTTGCTGCGTTATTTGGCAGGTGTTTTTTTGCGTTTGCAGGTTTTTCTTTGTAATTATAAGGCATATTTGGGTTGCCCTATATTTAAAGTAGCAGTCGGCAACTTCGGCGGCAATGGCTATTCTTGTTGCGGCCTGACTTGCAAATGCCGCCTCGTACAGCGCAATTTTAGATTCTATTTCGCGCCTTGTAGCCCCAAAAACGTCTATTTCCCACGAGCTTTTTAGCCCTGCAGAATACGTCGGGCTTGACTTGTCTAGCATCGTGTTTTTGGTTTTTTCGGCCATTGCGGCGTTAATGTCTACAACGGGCAAAAGCGAGCTTTGCGCAATACCCAAGTTTGCCCTTGCCTGCAAAACCCTGTATCTTGCAACTTCCAAATCAAGATTTTGGCTTAATGCGCGCTCTATAAGCGAATTTAGTTCGTCGTCGTCAAATGTTTTCCACCATGCGGCAAGTGCCAGGCTGTCGGCTTTGTCGGACTTTTTGGAATAGCTTTCTCCTAGCAGCTTGTCGGCTTCGGGCTTTTCGAAGTCGGGGCCAACCATGCAGCCGCACAACGCGGCGCACAGTGTGCATAATAAAAATGTTTTTGTTGAATTATTCATATCTTAAAGCTTCTATTGGATCTAAACGGGCGGCTTTCCACGCGGGGTAGTAGCCGAACAAAACGCCTACCAAAACCGAAACGCCCACCGCCAAAAATATTGCGCTATACGAAATTGCCGAAGGCCAATTCATTACTTTGGAAATTATTAAGCTTGTTGTGTGCCCAGCCAAAATTCCTATTGCGCCGCCTACCATGCAGATTACAACCGACTCTATCAAAAACTGGCGCAGTATGTCGCTTTTCTTTGCGCCAACCGCCATTCTAAGGCCTATTTCCCTGGTTCTTTCGGTAACCGAAACAAGCATTATGTTCATTATGCCTACCCCTCCTACAATAAGCGAAATAAACGCAACGCAAATAAGCAGGTTTGTCATTGTCTTTGTAGACGAATTTAGTATTTCGTAAAATTCTGCGAGGGTGCGGATAAAAAAGTCGTCGTCTTCGTTTATCGAAAGGCCGTGCTCTTCGCGCAAAATAAGGCCTATTTCCTTTACTGCGTCGTTTATATGCTTAGTTGAAATTGCCGACGCCGAAATTCTGTCTACATTTTGGAAGCGCACGGGCGGCAGCGATGCCCCCGTTTTTGGCGCGTATATTGTAGTGCCGCCGGTATAGATGTCGGACGTGCTGCTGGTGCTGGTTGTGCTTGTTGTAGAGGCTACGCTTGCCGCGCTTATAGAGCTTTGCCCCGCGCCCTTAAGGCGCGCCTTTACGGTTGTCCACGGCATAATAACGGTATCGTCTTGGTCGAAACCCATCATATTTGCCCCCTTGGCCTTTAACGTGCCTATAACCTTAAAGTTTACGTTTTGTACGCGAATGTCTTTGCCTATTGGGTCTTCGCTGCCGAAAAGCTCGTTTACAACCGTTTGCCCTATAAGGCACACCTTTGCGCCCCTTTGCACCATTTCGTTTGTAAAGAATACTCCGCGGTCTATCTTCCAGTTTGCGATTTCAAAAAAGTCGGTATTTACGCCGTTTATTGCCGAGGCGGGATTCCAGTTTTTGTTTTTGTAGATAATCTGCCCCCTAACCGAAACGTTGGGCGAAACTTTCGAGACGTATTTCGCCTTTTGGCGTATGGTTTCGACGTTCTTGTAGGTTAGGTTTACGCGTGCGCCCGCGCCCGAATTTACGCCGCCTTTTGTGCTGCGGCCTGGCATAATGTTTATGTTGTTTACGCCCATTGTCTCCATATTCTGGCTTAGCGAAACCTGCGCGCCGTTGCCTATTTCCATAAGGGCAATAACTGCGCCTATGCCTATTATTATGCCAAGAGTGGTAAGAAATGTCCTTGTTGGGTTTCTGCAAATCGACTTTATTGCCGATTTAACTGTTTTAAGATTTTTCATAGCGCGCTTTGCTTGTTTGTAAGGTAGTCGTCGCAAATTGCGCCGTCTTTTAGTTTAACAACACGCTTTGCCATTTGAGCAATGTCGGGTTCGTGAGTTACCAAAATAATGGTTACTTTGTCGCGCTCGTTTATGCGGCGGAACATATCCAAAATTTCCTCGCTCATTTTCGAGTCGAGATTGCCGGTGGGTTCGTCGGCAAACAAAATTTTAGGGTCGTTTATAAGGGCGCGGGCAATGGCAACCCTTTGCTGTTGGCCGCCCGAAAGGCGCGAGGGCTCGTGGTTCATTCGGTCTTGAAGCCCCACCATTTTTAAAAGCTCTTTGCCTTTTTCTATCGCCTCGCTTTCGCTTAGGCGCAGGTGCGAATATTCGAGCGGCATAAGCACGTTTTCCAAAGCGGTTGTTCTGGCAAGCAAATTAAAGTTCTGAAAAACAAAGCCTATTTTGCGGTTGCGAATGTCGGCGCGCCCGTCGTTGTCTAGGTTCGAAATTTCGGCGCCGTCGAGCATATACGAGCCGCTTGTAGGCCTGTCCAAACAGCCCAAAATATTCATAAGCGTGCTTTTGCCCGAGCCCGAAACGCCCGTAAGGGCAACCATTTCGCCGCGGTCTACATCAAGGTTTATGCCCTTTAATACGGGCAGCGAAATGTCGCCCATAAAATAGGTTTTTTTCAAATCTGTAAGCTTTATAAGTTCCATTTTTTTGCCGTTTAGCAATTACCTTTTTGCGGAATTTTTTATGCGTTTTGGCATTTTCGGCACAAAGGGGGTGGCCGCCATCTTCTTTTGTTCGGCAAGGGTTTCTACTCCGTAAATAATCTTGTCGCCCGCATTAAGTTCGGGGCTTTCTATTGCCGTTTGCGCGCTGTTGTCTAGCAGGCATTTTACCTTTACGGCATATATTGAGCCGTCGTCTGACAATACCCACAATTCCTTTTTGCCGTCTTTGTCGGCTTGTTGCGCTTTGCCTTCGGGGTTCCACAAAAATACGGAGTTCGGAACAATTTTTGCATTTTTAAGCGAGTTTACTTCAAACTTTAAATTTGCCGTCATATAGGGCAAAAGCTTGCCGTCTTTGTTCGAGGTTGTAACTTCTACAATGTAGGTGACAACGTTTTGGCTCATTGTGGCGTTAAGCCTTATTTTATTTACCGTTCCCGAAAATGTTTGGTTTGGCAGGCCGTCTACCGTAAAGACCACGTTTTGCCCCACAAAAATCGAGGCAATGTCGGCTTCGTTTACCGATGCCCAAACCTCCATTTTAGAAAGGTCTTTTGCAATCAAAAACAGGCTGCTTGCGCTCATGCTCGAAACTACAGTTTGGCCCACGTTAACCTTGCGGTCTATAACCACGCCGTTTACGGGGGCTTTAATTGTGCAGTAGTCTAAATTGCGTTGGGCTTCGCTTACGCTTGCCTGGGCTTTGGCAATGTCGGCTTCGGCCGACAGTATTTCGGCTTTTGTTACATCTATTTGGGCGGTTGCCTGCTCCCATTGCGAAAGGTAGTTGTCGTATGCCGACTGCGAAAGGGCTTCGCTTACTCCCAGTTTTTTTGCTCGGTTCCAGTTGCGCTCGGCTTGGGCAAGCTTTGTTTGGTTTAGCTTTAGCGAGGCTTTTGCCTGGGCCAGCTTTGCCTTTGCAGCCTGAAGCTGCGCTTTAACCGAAAGCATATTCGACTGCGGAATGGTGTTGTCTATCAACGCCAAAACGTCGCCTTCGCGAACGGTAGAGCTATAGTCTATCTCTTTTCCGTTTTTATCTTTCCCGAACGAGACAATTTCGCCCGAAACGCGCGCGCCAACGTCTACTAAGTCTTCGGGCTCTATAGTGCCTGTGGCGTCTACATAAACCGTCATATTGCCCGTTTCAACCGAAGCGGTTTTAAACGCATAGTCTTCCTTGTCGGAATTGTAAAAGGCAAAGAATAGTCCCGCTGATGCAATAAGCACGACTGCGGCTGCTAGTATTTTTTTTGAACGCTTTTTCATTGTGTAAGTATGTAAATATTAAAGGTCGCAAAAAATACTAATGGCGTTTTTGCCGTCTTCAAGTTTTTTCGCTCCCCTAAAAAAACATATAATATAAACGCCGATTTAAAATAAAAGTTTCAAAATAAAAGAGGGCAAAGCCGCTTTTTTAAGGTGTTTTTTGCGTGCTTAAAATGTATGCCTTTGCCCAAAACGCAAAAAACCCCCGAATTTTCGGGGGTTTGTAAAAATGCTTTTAACGATAGCTTAAGGCAATTATATGCCTTGGTCTATCATCGAGTCTGCAACCTTCTTAAAGCCTGCAATGTTTGCGCCGTTCATATAGTTGCCGGGTGTGCCGTATTCTTCGGCAGCTTCCATAGCGGCTTTGTGAATCGACTTCATAATGCCGTGCAACTTTTGGTCTACTTCTTCGGAAGTCCAGTTCAAGCGCATAGCATTTTGCGACATTTCCAAACCGGAAGTTGCAACACCGCCTGCATTCGAAGCCTTGCCGGGAGCGTAGAGGATTTTTGCCGACATATAAACGTCGATAGCTTCGGGGGTAGAGGGCATATTAGCACCTTCCGAAACGCAGATACAACCGTTCTTGATAAGGTCTTTTGCGTTTTTGCCGTCGATTTCGTTTTGAGTTGCCGAGGGAAGCGCAACTTGGGCTTTTGCAATGCCCCAAGGCCTTTTTCCTTCGAAGTATTTTGCGCTCTTGAATTTCTTTGCGTATTCTGCAATTCTGCCGCGCTTTACGTTCTTTAGGTTCTTTACCCATTCCAACTTTTCCTGGGTAATACCGTCTTTTTCGAAGATAGTGCCGTTCGAGTCGGACATTGTTAGAACCTTGGCTCCGCACTGCAATGCTTTTTCTACAGTGTATTGAGCAACGTTGCCCGAGCCCGATACCAATACGTTCTTGCCTTCGAGCGAGTCGCCCTTGGTTGCAAGCATTTCTTGGCAGAAGTATACATTGCCGTAGCCCGTCGCTTCGGGACGAATAAGGCTGCCGCCCCAGTTTAGAGCCTTGCCAGTAAGAACGCTTTGGTGTGCGTTTACAATCTTTTTGTATTGTCCGAATAAATAGCCGATTTCCCTGCCGCCTACGCCGATATCGCCTGCGGGAACGTCGGTGTCGGGGCCGATGTGGCGGTACAATTCGCGCATAAAGCTTTGGCAGAAACGCATAATTTCAACGTCGGACTTGCCTTTGGGGTCGAAGTTTGCGCCGCCTTTGCCGCCGCCCATGGGGAGGGTTGTAAGCGAGTTTTTGAAAGTCTGTTCAAAACCCAAGAATTTGAGTATGCTCAAATTTACGGAAGGGTGAAACCTTAAACCGCCCTTGTAGGGACCTATTGCGCTGTTGAATTGAATTCTATAGCCTTGGTTTACTTGGATAACGCCTTTGTCGTCTACCCAGGGAACTTGGAAGAGAATTACTCTTTCGGGAACAACCATTCTTTCGAGAATCTTGTTCTTTTGATATTTCTTTTCCTTGTCCAATACGCTGCTAAGAGAAGAGAATACTTCTTTTACCGCCTGAAGGAATTCTTTTTCCCAAGGCTGTTTTGCAGTGAGGTCGTTAAGGACGCTTTCTACATATTTATTCATTTGTTTATTACCTTCCGTTTATTTGGTTTGAAATATGGTCAAGATATTTTTACCGCTAAATAGCTGTGTCAAAGGCATTTTTTTTAAACTGCCGCATTTTCGACAAAAATTACAATTTTGTATAAAATTTTTTAAATCGAAGCACAAAAGTGTAGCAAAAAGCGCGTTTTAGTGCGTGGCAAATGCAAAAATTACAGAAGTTTATTTAAGCAAATTAATGCAGCTTTTGCACTGTTCTTTTAAGGAGGGCAAACCCGCTTTTTCTGCGCAATATAAAAGCATTGGCAATGATTTGGGTATAAATTTTTCGTACTCGGTTTTGCCCTTGCTTTTCGACAAAAATGCATACGCTCCCAACGCCTGCATTAGTCTTTGGCAGGCAGCCATATAAAATACGTTTTTGTTTTCGATTTCGAACAAATTTGCAATTTTTTCCCTCAAACTTGTGTCGAAATTAGGGTAGGGGTCGAAAACAAGAGAGGCAATGTCGTAGTATTTGCAGCCAATGCGCATTCCCTGAAAGTCTATAAATTTAAACGAGCAGTTTTGCTGCATAATATTTTGCGATTGTAAGTCGCGGTGTATAAGTGCAGGTTTTTCCGCCAAAAGGGTGTTTATTAAATCTTGCAACTCGCTTTCCGAAACTATGGGGTTAAGCCCGAAATATTTTTCTACAAGGTTTTCAGTAAAATAGTTTTGTTCCCACTTATACAGCTTTTGCGAAAATCTTTCCGCCAATTCTGGCGGCTCGCTTTTTGTAAAGTCTATTTTGTGCAGTTTCGCAATTTCGTCGGCGACCGATTTGTAGCATTCAAGAACAAAGTTTTCGTGCTTGTTGCGGCACAAGTCCAACAAGTCGGTGCTGCCCGCACTTTCCATAACAAGCAGGTTGTTTTTTTTGTTGGAATACAAAATTTCGGGCACAGCAACCGAGTGTTTTAAAAGGTATTTTGCAATGTTTTCGTACAATAAATTTTCGCGCTTAAGCGGCGAGTATACGCAGGCTATAACATCTTTATTTTCGGTTTTTAAAATAAAGAATTTGCGGTCGGAAGCTCCCTTTTGTACAACAAAAACGCTTTTAATTTTTAGATTGTCGAAAAATTCTTTGTCGGCGTAAATATTTGGGGTTTGTGCGCAAATATAGTCTGCAAATGTGCCTATGTCGCCCCATTGATAGGGTTGTTCGGGAAAATACGCGGCAAGCTTTTCGCCGTTTTTTAGCAGCTGCAAAAACACGTCTACGCTGGAAAATATTTCGCCATTAAAATTCTTTGCGCAGTCTAAAAACTTTTTGTTTGCAATAAATATGCCCGAAAACTGCGCGGTGCTTTTGTGTGGGGCTTTTAGCGCAAAGCGCATATCCGAAACTTCGTTTTCGTTTACCGAAACGTTTTTGTTTTTGCCAGAGTTTAAAAGCAAAAGGCTTGCGGCGTTTTTGTCGCTGTTTTTTTCGCAAAAGTCTTTTAGGTTGCCGTCAAAAAAAATATCGCCGTTATGGACTAAAATGCGCTCGCAGCTTGGGTGTTTTTTTAAGATGTTTTTTATTGCGCCTCCCGTGTCTAGCAAAACGGGCTCGTTTACAAACTCCAATTTTAAACCGTTGTGGGAATGGCTTGGATACGCTTTAATGTATTCTTCGGGTAGGTGGTGGGTATTTACAACAACGCTGCTAAAACCAAGACTTTTTGCTGTATCGAATATGTGCTCTATTGCGCGTTTGCCGCGCAAATATAAAAGCGGCTTTGGAAGTTTTGCCGTAAGCGGACTTAGCCTTGTTCCAAGCCCCGCGCCCAATATAAAAAATACCCCGTTCATTTTGTTTAAACGGGGTACTTTATGGACTTTTTTTTATTGCCTGTCAATTTTAAGAGCCTTCATATTCGCCATATATTTTTCGAGGCTAAATGGAGGCTTGCCGTATAAAAAGTGGTTTAGCTTTTTAGATTGTCCTTCAATGGTATATTCTATAAGAATAATGCCTTCTTTGGCGTCGGGCTTGGGCAGGTTTGCCATTAAAACGGCTCTGCCGTTGGCGGGTATTGTAAATTCGCCTTCGTACAAAACTTTGCCGCTTTCAACGTCGAACACCTTTGCCTTGCCCTTTTTGTCGGCAAAAGAATCGTTTACGGCAAGCAGTTCGTTAAAGCGGTTTATAAGCACCAACTGGTCTTGCTGCGAACGCTTAAGGTAGTAGTACGCCAATTTTTTGGAATTGTAGTAGTCTACAACCGCGTCGGAAATTACCGGCCAGCCGTCGCGCATATTCCACCAAAGAATACCCGTGCGGTACGGTCTTTCGCTGCGCCAAAGTTCAACAAAACGCTTTAGGCTTTCGGCCTGCACAATTTGCGAGCCGTCTACAAAGGTTTGCAAATCTCTTGGAGTTTTGTCGCCAAAGAAAATGTTGAATTCTTTGTGCATCATTTTATTGCGGTGCGAAAACGCCTTGGAAGTGGGCAAAGGCTGCACAACCTTAAACTGCCAAAAATCGTTCCATTCAAAATCGTTTTTGCCCCAGGGATACGTTTTGTCGCCGAACATCTTTTTAAGCGTTTCCATATTAGGGCAGCCGTGGTAGCCGATTTCGCTTACAAAGTGCGCCAAACTGTTTGTATAGAAGGGTGCTTCCATATATTGAGCACCGCCCCAAAGGTGGGTTTCGGAAGGCGCAAAGTTTTTGCGGTCTTTAAATACTTCGGGGCTATAGTAGGGCGAGCTGGGCAGATAGGGCCTAAAGGGGTCGAAGTCGAATATCACGCGGGGCAAAACCGTGCGGCTTATCCTGTCGGAATTCGGGTCGTTAAAGCGCGACCAATTTATGAACATATCGTTTTCGTTGTTGCCCGACCAAAGAGCCAAGCTCGGGTGGTTGCGCAACCTTATAACAACTGCCTTTGCCTCTTTTTCTATTGCCTTTGCAAATTCGTCGTTTTGGGGAGTCATAGAGCAGCCCATTGCAAAGTCCTGCCAAATCAAGATGCCGTTTTTGTCGCAAAAGTCGAAAAACTCGTCGCATTCGTAAACATTGCCGCCCCAGCAGCGAACCATATTGCAGTTTGTGTCTACCAGCATATCAAGCACGGGCTTTATAAGTTGGCTGTCGCGGCTGTGAAGGGAGTCTACCGGAACCCAATTTGTGCCCTTAATGTAAATATCGCGGCCGTTTACCTTAAAGCGGAATTCGCCGTTTTTCTTCGCCTTTTCTACAGGCTGGCAAATTAAATCTATTGTCCTTAAGCCCGTGTTGACTTCTTTTTGGGCTACAACTTTTCCGTCTTTGTCGAGAAGCTCTACTTTAAAGTTGTATAAGGTTTGGTCGCCGTAGCCGCGCGGCCACCAGAATTTTGCGTTGCCTATGGTAAATTCGTCGCGCATAGAGTAGGTTTCCTGCGCCATCGAAAGCTGGTGCACGCATTTGCCGTCTACCGAAACGCTTACGCGCCTTGTAAGGTTGTCGATTTCGTCGAATGGCGCGCTTATTTGGGTGTCGACCATAACTTGGGCGGTTTTGTTGCCCAAATTTACGTTTTTAACCATAACAAACACGTCTTTTATCCTTACGGGATTTTGTATCTGAAGCGATACGTCTTTCCAAAGCCCCGTGCAGATTATTCTGGGCAGAATATCCCAGCCGTACGAGTGGGCGGGACGGCGTATGCTGTTGTTTAGTTCCTTCCAAACATCGTTGCCCGAGCTTGCCGCGGTTGTAAAATGCTTGCCGGTTTTTACCATTGGCGAGCTTAATATAACCTGAATGTGGTTATATCCGTTTTGCTTTATAAGTTTTGTTACGTCGAAAGAATGCGCTATAAAGGCGTTGTCGCTTTCGCCGATTTTTTCGCCGTTAAGGAAGTATTTTGCCAGGCAGTCTACTCCTTCGAAATTTAAAATAGCCTTTTGCCCGTCTTTAAGTTTTGGGGCCTTAAAAGACCTTTCGTACATAAATTCGTAGCCTTCAAACTTCCTTAATTGGTGGGCGTTCATGCCAAATTCAAGCTTGTCTACAATGCCCGCGTTTTGCATATCCAGCGCAGTGTTGCCGGGAACCGTTGCCTTTATGGTGTTTTCGGGCTTTGCGGCTTTGGGGCACTGGGTTTCTGCGTCTTGGCTTTGCTTCCAATACGAGAGCGACCACTTGCCGTTTAGGCTAAGGCTTTCTTCTTTTGCATTGCATTGCGAACCGCTTTCGGGGCTGCTTGTGCAGCCGAACGCCAAAAGCGACAAAAGCGCAATGCCCATCGTATACAGTCTGTTTTTTATAGTCATTGTCGGTATGTGTTTTGTTTATTTGTTGAAAGGTTAAATATGCCTTGTTTTTGCGGTCTTATTAAAGAGCATTCCTTAACAATGCTTTGCTTTGCAAAATACGCAGCATATTTTTACGGCAACCTTATTCGATTTATAAAAAAATTGAAAGAAAAATTTTATTTCCGATAAAAAAAGCTTGAAGAGTTTGTACAAGTGTTAAAATAGGCTCGTTTATGGCAAATCAGACAAACAAGTTAAAGTGGTGCAAAGCCCGCGTAGGCAAAGACAATAACTGGTGGGTTTACGAAACCAGCGACAAAGTAAATTGGGACTACGACGGTATTAGCGTTTTAGACCCAAGGCAGGCTGCCCATATGGTAGAGGCTTTGCAGTCTATTAAAGACTACGGGCTAGACGAAAACATTGTCGAAAACGCATTTTATACATTTTCGATAGACTCGAAAGACGGCGACAAGGGCGTGAAATTGGTTCTTACAAATGAATCGGTTATGGACCCAACCGAGCAGGTATTTTTGTTCCCCAACACTTTGGACGACGAAAGAAGCCACTATGCGGAATTTTTAAACCACATAACATCGCTTCAGGTTAAAATGTTAAACGATACCTTCCATTTCGAGGAAGACCTTACAATTGAAGACCTTGAAGACGATATAAGAGAGCACTACAATTCCGACTATATGGAAGGCAAGGCAATACACGCCTTCTACGAAATTATGGACATATTGGAATATGTTCCCGACGGCTATTCTTTGGAAGACGACGACTCCGACGAAGAAGACGACGATTCCGACGAAGACGAATACGACGAAATTGAAGACCTGCCCGACGACGAATACATTGAGCAGGACGATACCATGCACTGGGACGACGAAGACGACGATTCCGAACGCGACGACTACGGCCGCGATATGGGAATGCACTACGACAACGATTCCGACAGATACTAATTTTAATTTGCATACAGTCTGAAAAAGCCGATTTTTTAAAAATCGGCTTTTTTGCTTTTTTAGGCGGATTAGTTGCGCTAAAAAAAGCTTTATTTGATTGTGCAATTGTGCAATCATAGGCATCGTATGCAAAAAATCGGCGAAGATACCCATACAAACACCACAGCGTATGCCGTTGTCGAAAAATCGGGCAACGGGGGCGTTTTGCGCATATCCGGTAGTTGGGTCTTTGCCGAAAAACGAACATCTTCGGCCGAAATAGGCGAAATGTTAAACGGCATAACGCATTTGTCGGTAGACTGCGGCAAAATTTTGGATTACGATACGTCGCTTTCGGCATTCCTTTTAGCTTGTGCCGAAATTTGCGCTAAAAAGCAGATAGATTTCGACATCTCTGCTTTGCCAAATTCGCTTAAAAAGCTTGTGGGCTTGGCGGTTTCGTCGCCCAAGGCAAGCGAAGAAAAAAAGCTTCGCAAAGACAAAAACATTTTAAGGCACATAGGCAACCACACAACCGACACCATTCTTAATATAAAAGAGCAGGTGGAATTTTTGGGCGAAGTTGCCATTTGTTTGGCGAAAATGCTTAAAGGGCGCATTGGCTTTAGCAAAGACGACTTTATGCTTATAATACAAAGGGCGGGTGCCGAAGCTTTGCCCATTGTGGCTTTAATAAGCTTTTTAGTTGGGCTTATTTTGGCGTTTGTAGGCGGTGTGCAGCTGTCTAAATACGGTTCCGAAATTTTTGTGGCCGACTTGGTAGGGCTGGCAATGGTGCGCGAAATGGGCGTTATAATGGTTGGCATTGTAATGGCCGGGCGCACTGGGGCGGCGTTTGCGGCAGAATTGGGAACTATGAAGGTTAACGAGGAAATTTCGGCATTCCAAACGTTCGGCATTTCGCCAATGGAATACCTTGTTATGCCAAGAATGATTGCCCTTGTTTTAATGTTCCCGCTGCTTACGATTTTTGCCGACTTTATAGGCATATTGGGCGGGGCGTTGATAGGTTTTGGGCTTTTCGATTTAAACGCTGTGCAATATTTAAACCGAACCGCCACGGCTTTAGATTTAACGCAGTGCCTAACGGGCGTTGGCAAAAGTTTTATTTTTGGCATAATAGTTGCAGTTGTAGGCTGTATGCGCGGTATGAAATGCGGCAACAGCTCGTCGGCTGTTGGTTTGTGTACCACGGCAAGCGTTGTAACAAGCATAACATTTATAATTGTAGCCGACGCAATTTTTGCGGTGCTATTTAACATTTTCGATATATGAGTGCCGAAATTAAAGTCGAAAACCTAACCCTTGCCTATGGCGACTACGTTGTTATGCAAAACCTTAACTTCAACGTAAAGCGCGGCGAAATATTTGTAATAATGGGCGGCAGCGGTTGCGGCAAAAGCACGCTTTTAAGGAATATGATAGGTTTGTACAATCCCGCAAAAGGCTCTATTTCGTACAACGGCGAAAACTTTACCGCGGCAAGTCCCGACAAAAGAAAGGAAATGTTAAGGCACTTCGGCGTTTTGTATCAGGGCGGGGCGTTATGGTCGTCTATGACGCTTTCCGAAAATATTGCGCTGCCTTTAAAACGCTTTACAAAACTGAGCCAAGCCGACATCGATGAAGTTGTAAAACTAAAGCTTTCGCTTGTGGGGCTTTCGGGCTTCGGGGCTTTTTATCCCTCGCAAATAAGCGGCGGTATGGCAAAGCGCGCGGGCTTGGCTAGGGCAATGGCGCTAGACCCCGACGTTCTCTTTTTCGACGAGCCAAGCGCGGGGCTAGACCCAATAAGCTCGCGCAGGCTAGACGAGCTTATTTTGGAGTTGCGCGACACGGTAGGTTCTACGATAGTTGTTGTAACCCACGAATTGGCAAGCATTTTTGCCATTGCCGACAATTCCGTGTTTTTAGACGCAAAAACCAAGACGCAGGGTGCGCTTGGCGCGCCCAAAGACTTGCTAAAGTCGGATTTTGAAGACGTAAGAATATTCTTGAATAGGGGCATAGACCCATTAAATAACACAGAAGGTAAAAAATGAAAAAAGCTAATCCTTTGGCGATAGGCATATTTGTTGTGGGCGCTGCAATGCTTGCGCTTTTTGCAATAATCGTGTTCGGTGCCGGAAGATATTTTGTAAAAACCGACAAATATATTTGCTATTTCTCCGAAACAGTAAACGGATTGGACATAGGCGCTCCCGTAAAATACAAGGGCGTGCGCATAGGCAAAGTCGACAACATTTTGATAAGCTCGGCAAGCGACGCAAAAAAGGCGCGAATTATTGTCACGTTTTCGGTGCTGTCGTCGGAAGAGGTCGCCAAAATGGCCGAGATTAAGCACGGCAAAATTTTGAACGTAAGCGAAAGCCTTTCTAGCGCAATACAGGACGGCCTTAGGGCAAAGCTTGCCTACCAAAGCGTTGTAACGGGTATGCTTTATGTAGAGCTAGACTATTTTGCCAAGCGCGGCGACAACATAAACTACTATTACGACGGCAGCGAGTATAAGGAAATGCCTTCGGTGCAGTCTAGTGGCATAGCAGAATTTAGCCAAAAATTTTCGCTTATAGCCGATGATATCGTGAATATGAATCTAGACCAAATTGGCGCGAATTTAAATTCTATGCTTATTAAGCTTAACACCAAGCTAGACGAAATAGACGCCAAAGCCCTTAACGCCAACGCCAACACGCTTTTAAGCGATGCCGACAAAATGGTCTTAAACGCAAACTCGCTTTTGGGCGACAAGAATATAAGAAAATCTTTGCAGGATTTGTCGGAAACTATAAAGAACATAAATGCGTTTATAGTTCAGGCAAACGCAAGCCTTACCGAATTTACCAAAGACGGCAAACAGGCTTTTGAAAGCGCAAACACTTTAATGGCAACGCTAAACGGCTTTTTAGCTCCAAATTCGCCGTTTAGGTTCGAGTTGTCGAATTTGCTTATAAATATGGGCAGGGCGTCTAGTTCGGCGGCCGAGCTTTTAGACTATATAGAGCGCAACCCCAACTCGATTATAACGGGCAAGGGCTCTAAGAAAAATAAATAGAGGAGATTGGTATGAAAAAATTTACAACGGCATTTTTAACGGTTGCAGCCTTGTTTTTAAGCGGCTGCATTTCGGGTCTTTTAGAACCCAAGGAAGACCCTACAAAGTTCTATGTTCTTACCCCCTCGGCAAACATAGCACAGCAAAACGCTTCGTTTAAGGCGCATTTGCTGGGTATATCGCTGCCATCGTATGCAATGCGCTCGCAAATTGTAAGTTTTGCCGACAACGGCGAGCTTATTATTTCCGACGAAAACCGCTGGGGCGAGCCGCTTTGCGACGGCGTGCTAAGAACGGTATATTCCGACTTGCGCGCGGCGTTTTCTAAAAACGGCAAAATTTCGGCATATTCGTACGAAAGCTTCCCAAATTCGCAAAACAGCATAAAAATATCCATATTCGAGCTTGGCGGCAAATTGGGCGGCAAGGTTGCAATAAAGTCGAACTGGTCTTTGCTTGATGCAAAAGGCGCGGTTTTGTCTTCGGGCGTTTTCGACGCTTCGGCAAACTGCAACGATTCGTACGAAAGCTACGTTTCGGCATTGTCTTCTTTGGTAAACGATATGGCAAAAGACGTAATTTTGAAAATTTCTAAAATAAAAGGAATGTAAATGAAAACAGGTATATTATTTTCGGGTCAGGGCGCGCAGTGCGTTGGTATGGCAAAAAGCTTGTACGAAAACAACGCGGCCGTAAAAGAGCTTTTTGAAAGGGCCGACAACGCCTTGGGATTTAAGATTTCTAAATTGTGCTTTGAAGGCCCAATGGAAGAGCTTACAAAAACAAGCATATGCCAGCCGGCGCTGTATTTGCACGGCATTGCAGCCGCCGAAGTTTTAAAACAAAAGGGAATGCTTGGCGAATTGCTTTGCGCTTTGGGACAGTCGCTTGGCGAACTTACTGCCCACGCCCTAGCCGAAACCTACGATTTTGAAACGGGCTTAAAGATTGTTGCCGAACGCGGTCGCCTTATGCAGGAGGCCTGCGAGGCTTCGAAAGGCGCAATGGCGGCGTTAATAGGCGGCTCGTTGGAGCTTGCCCAACAATACTGCCAAGAATTCGACGTTGAAATTTCAAACCTAAACTGTCCCGGGCAAATTGTAGTTTCGGGGGCGGCCGACAAAATTAAAGAGCTTTTGGCAAAAGTTGCCGCCGAAAAGACATTTAAAATGGCTGTTCCCCTAAAAGTTGCGGGGGCCTACCATAGCAAGCTTATGGAGCCTGCGCGCGCGCGCTTCGAAAAGTATCTTGAAAACATAGAGTTTAAAACTCCCAAAATTGCAGTGTTTACAAACACTACGGGCGAAAGAATTTCAGACCCCGTTGCAATAAAACAGGCTTTGGTAAAACAGGTTGTAATGACGGTTCGCTGGAACGACTGTATGAACAACGCCGCAAAAATGGGCGTAGAACAGTTCTTTGAATGCGGCCCCGGCGGAGTGCTAACTGGTATGGCAAAGCGCATAAACCGCGAATACAAGGTAAAACCCGTTGCCGAAATAGGCGATTTTCAGTAGGTTTTAGGTTATGAGCAGGTCTTTATTGGTTGTAATTTGCGACTTTCTTTTGCTTAGTATGCTTAGCATGGTAAGCTTTGAAGGCGCCGAAACAAAAACCGACGATGTGCAGCAAACAGCGCAGTCGCTCGAGCAAAATTTTGTGGATTCGCAACTGGTAGACCTGCTTAAAATGAGCTTGGATAAAGAGCGCGAGCAAAGGGGCGAGCTTTCTAAACAAGTTAGCAGCTTTTCGGAAAAGGCCGAAAAAAACGCCGAGCTTAGCGAACGCCAAAAAAAGCTTATTGCCCAGCGCGAGGCCGAGCTGGCGGCTTTGGAAAAAAGCAAGCGCGAGTTGCAAACCGAAATGGAGCAAATTGTAAAAAAAAGCAAAGACTTGGAAGCCAAAGTTAAGCTTGGCGACGAAAAAAATATGGCTTTGCAAAGCGAAATTTCGGGAGCTATGGAAAAGCTTAAAAAAACTTCGCAAGACAGAGAGCAGCTTCAGGCACAGCTTAGCGATTTGCATAAAAGCGACAGCACCCTTAAGGCAAGGCTTGAATCTGTGCAGGGCGAGCTTGAAAGCAACAAGGCGCATCTGGAAAAATTAAAGGACGAAAGCGAACGCCTTAAGAACGAAAACAGGGCAATAGAGCTTGAAAAGCGCGCGCTGTCGGCAAGGCTAGAGGTTGCCTCGGTAAAGTCGCAAATATACGAGCAAAACCTTAAAAAGGCCGAGGCTATGGTGCAGGTCGAAAAGTCGGAAAAACAGCGCATTCAGCAGCACGCCGAAAAACTCGCCGAAGGCGTGGGCGAGCTTGCCGCCCAAAACGAAAAATTGGCGCAAGACGTAAAAGACATTCGCCCATTTACCGCAAGCGAAATTTTTGAAGAGGCGCGCAAAAATGCGGTTTCTTTAACTTTAGACTACACGCGCAAAGGGCTGTTTGGCGAAATAAAATATTCGGATACCACAAAGGCGGTTGCAATTTCGGCAAACGGCAACAATTGGGTTTTAATTGGGGTTGCCAACACGCTTTTCGACGCAAATTCGCACGACTTTATACCCCCCGAAACAATGTCGCTTACGGTTTCGGCAAACGGTTTTAAATTTAGCGCAGCGTCTATTTTTAGGGTAAAGACGCATTCGGGCGTTATGGCTGTGGCTCTACCCAAAAGCTTTATAGAAAAAACTAAAATAAAAGTTTACGATATTTCGAAGCAGCCATTTAAATTTTCGCAGGCGGTTGTAATAGACGCAAAAAAGTTCTACTACGGCGAATTTCCCTATAATGTAGACGTTAAAGACCAAAATTTGGCGGCTGCCGATGTTGGGCTTTTTTCGGCAATATTGGGCAATTTTACTCCCTCTAGCGGCGACTTGGTGTTTACCAAAGGCGGCGACTTTTTGGGGCTTATGGCCTCCTATACCAAAGTGGGGCTTTTTAGGCAGTTTGGCACTTCGGGCGAATTGCTGCTTTCGAAACGCTACAACCGCCAGCAGGCGGCGCAGTTTCAGCGTACGGTTGGCGCAAAAAAATAGCGTATGCACCACGAAAGTTTTTTAAGATTTTTAAAATATTTTGGCTGGCATAAAAACCGATTTCTTTTTTTGTGCGCGCTAATTGGCATATTTGGCGGCGCATTGGCGGTTGCATTTCAGCTTTCAATTTTCGGGCTGTTTAATTTGGTTTGGGGTTTTGGCGCAATTTTGGGCGAGCAAAACCGCTGGTGGCTAATGCCTTTGTTGCCTGCCTTTGGCGCGTTTGTTGTGGGCGTTTCGCTTTCTACCTTCGCAAAGGGCAATGCCGAAGGCAGCGGCATTCCGCAAACAAAGGCAAGGTTCTACAACAACTGGGGTGTATTTAGGTTTAAGGAAATTGTTTGCAGGTTTTTAATGGGCACAATTTTTTGCGGCTTTGGCAACAGCGCGGGCAGGGAAGGGCCAACAGTGCACTTGTGTTCGGCCTTCGCCTCGGTTTTGGCGCAAAAGCTGGGCTTTTCTAAATTCGGGGTAAAAGACGCCGTGCCCGTGGGTATGGCAAGCGGCATTTCGGCAAGTTTCAACGCCCCGCTTTCGTCTATAAGCTTTGTGTTCGAAGAACTCCTTAACACGGGCAACGCAAAAATCAGGCACTTTGGAGGAATGGTGTTGGCGGTTGTTTTGGCGGCGGCAGTTTCGCGTCTTATTGTGGGCGAACACCCCGTTATAGGCGTGCCCGAGGCCGATTTCCATACGGGAATATGGATGCTGTTTTCGGTTGCAGTTGCCGTTTGTTCGGGGTTTGCGGGAGTTTTGTTTTTAAGACTTTTGCTTAAATTGCGCGGTTTTGCAAACGGACAAAAAAAGCTGCCGTATTGGGCAACTACAACTTTGGGCGGCTTGGCGGTTGGCATTGTTGCAACCTACGCCTACTATAAAACGGGTTATAACGCCGTTTTTAGCGTTGGCTATTCGGCGTTAATACCCGCATTTAACGGCGAAATTTTGCTGTCGGGCATGGCGGTTATATGCCTTTTTAAGTTTTTGGCAACAATAGTAAACTACGCAATGGGCGGTAGCGGCGGTTTGTTTTCGCCTACGCTTGTTATAGGCGGTATGCTTGGCGGCGTTTTGGGAGTTTTGTTTACACCCATTTTAGGCGATAGCGCAAACCTTGTGTCGGCGGGCGTATTGCTGGGCATGGGGGCGTGCTTTGCGGCGATAATCCGCTGTCCGATAACGTCGGTTGTAATAATTTTCGAGCTAACGCTAAACTACTCGCTAATATTGCCCCTAATGGTTGGCAACTTTATTGCATATTGCATAGCAATGCACTTTAACAGAGCGGGGCTATACGATTCCCTGCTTATCCAAGACGGCATACGCCTAAAGCTTTTCCCCCGCAGATAGCACAGTATAAATTTATCTGACATAAAAACGTTGTTCGCGATGTTTGCGCAAAAAGTTTAATAAAACTTTTTTGCTAAGGTAAAACGATTGTGCTAAAAGGGTTTTTGCAACCTTTTGTAAATAAGGTTGTTGAAGGTTTTTTATGCGCATATTTTACTTTGCTATGCTTAAGTTGTTTGGATAATTTTATATTTTTATGCAATAAAACGGTTAAATTTAAAATATTTGTTTTTGTACCAAACTAGATGGTGTGGCTTAAATAGTTTAAAATCAAATATTAATATATGCTTAATGTTTTGAAAATATTGCAAATGCAAATTGTGTTAATAGATTCAATAAAAGTGTGTTAACAATATATAAAATATATAAAAATGTTCTTGAATTATAATAATTATATGTAAGTATTTAGCTAAGGGCGGTGTTGGGCAACGAAAAATGTACAAACACAAGCCTCGTACATTTTTGGCGAGAAGTTCAGCTCTCCCGACGCCGCCCCCAAATTCTGCATAGTAGTTTTGCAAGTAGCAAGCGGTAATGGTTGCCTTATTTTTTTCATTCGATTGTAAAAAATAAATTTTGTTTTGGCAAAACAATGCCTATGTTTACGCAAGCGGTATTTTATTGACATATGAAATAAATACGCCTATTTTATACTTATAGATACAAGATATTTATAACTCTAATAATAGATAAAAATGAAACGCTTGGCTAAAATTGTTATATGGGCGGCTTTGTGTGCCGCATTTTGCTTGAATGCGCAAAACATTAAGTTGCAGGAAAACTTAAACTTGGTCGACTACGGCGAAGCTTCGTCTGCGCTTTTTGCCTCCTATAAGGCAAAGGGCATTGTTATGTCTAAAACACAAATAACGCAAAATGTTAACAATCAAAAAACCGAGGTTGAAGTTTTAGTTTGGAGCAAAGACAATACCGTAGAACTTAGAATTAAAAGAAACGAACCGGAGCCGAATTTGGTTACATACATATATTCGCAAAAATACGGCATATTGGCGAAGGGCGAAAGCATGCTTTTTGGGATTACGAAAGATAAAAACGCCTTTATAAGGTTGCGCCCAAACACAGGCACGGCATATCCAGATGTGTATTTATGCTTTTTGCTTGGGGCGTATTTGAATGTCGATACTCTTTTGCAACCATTGCCCACAAATTTATTCGAAATAGGTAGGAGGCAAAAGACTGCTAATTTGCCAAATGCAATGCCGGCTTTAGACTACGAAATTTTAAAGTCGAAAGTTTTAGATGCTGCCAAATATGTTGCAGATAACACAAATGGCGAAAAAAGCTTTAATTTGTCGAACGGCGTTTTGCAGATAAAAAAACTGGGCGTGCTAATCGAAAAATTAAATTATGCCTACAAAAGCTCTACCATAACCGTTAGCACTAAATTTGTGTTCGACAAAAATTCTCCCGACTATGCCGAGCCAACTTATGTAGAAAACTACGATTATGACAACGATAAAGGCAAAGCTTTTAAATGAGGCTTTAAAATTAAAAAACAAAGCGATATAGACAAGATTTTGTCAAAAGAGCAAAGCGTTGAAATAGAATTTTCGGCAAACGGAAAAAAAAGTAAAGTTTTCGAAATTAGATTTTGATAACAAGGTCGCTTATTGAGGCAATTAAGGGGCGCGCAAACGCAAAAGTTTTTTGGCAATAAAATAAAAAAGGAGTGTAAATGAATACAAAGAAACATCTATTTATATTCTTGTTCTTATTTTTTGCCTTCGTTTTAAAGGCGCAAGATATGGGCGAATTGCTAAAACTGATTCAACCGCAGTTTACCGCGCAAAACAATGCGTTTTTTGCCGAAATGCAAAAGCAAAACATTACCTTTATTACATCTAAAACCGTTATTTGCACCGCTAATATAACTGAAGTTTACGAAACAAAAATCGATATAAAAAACAGGCTAATCTACGAAGTTGTAACCGAAAAAGACACCCCGCAGTTTAGAAAAGAAACCCTATATAGCAAAAACGGCATAGTTTGCAAAAATTCCAATTATTGCAACGGTATGCCTTTTCAGACATTTTCGGGCAACGCTGCTTTTTTGCCAAAGCATTTATTTTCCGAAATTACGGTGCTCGACAGCGATCCGTTGTTTAGAGAATTTAGGCTAGTTGGAGTGCAACCTACATTAGATGCTGCAATTTTTAACGGCAAAAAAACGGAATTTTTGGAAAAGCTAAAAAATTCAAAAGACGAAAATACATTTAAACTTAATGCGGGTGCAATATCCTTAAGCGTAAGGGCAAAATGCGCGGTTATAAAAAGCGTAAAGTTTCGCGTAAATTCAGATTTTATTGAAGTAGAAAACAAATTTTTTAGCGACAACCAAAACTTGTTGCGCGAAAAAGAAAAGTTTAACAACGGTTTGGATACTCCCAAGTCTTATGGCTTTAAAGTGCTAGAATCGGGCGGCGTTTATAAGATTAGTTTAACCGAATATTATGCGAAATATTTATATAGCCAATTAAAAGACACTTTAGATTTGCCAATATTGCAGCTTAACAAAAAAGACATAAGGCAGCTTGTGGCTTCGGATATTTCGCAGATACTTGAAAAAAGCGACTTTTTGGAAGTTGTGTTTGCAGGCGGCAAAACCCACACATTTAAAAAATTATCCAGCCGCGAAACCTTTGCAATATATGTTGCAAAAATGAAATCTAAACAAACTGAAAAAACCTTAAAAACTTTACAAAAATAACAAGGGGTTAGGGAATATAAAGTTATGAAAATAGCAAAAGTCATATTATTGTTTTTGTGTGCAACAGTTTTTTGTTGCAAGGCATTTTCTGCAAATATCAACGACAAAGAAACGCTTGTATCCCATGCAAATTCCATGCTCTCGCAAGAGGCGTTGCGCTTTGCAGATTTTGAAATAGATTATGTTATAGATGTAGATTCCGAGGAATATGCAAGATATTTGAGTTCGTTAACAAAAGCACCCAAAAAAGACATATATTACATAAAAGAAAAATTGGCGTGCAATTTGCTTTTAAATAAACGCGGCGGCTATTCTTTGCGCGAAGCAACCCCAGACAATAAAAACGATTGGCGTTTAACCGCCTATAATGGCAAAGAATATTTTACATATAGCATAGCAGACAAAATTGGGCGCATATCAAGCGAAATGCCTAATTACACTGTTCCTAGCTATACAGACTATATCGCAAAAATCCCGCAGGAGATAAATATCCCAAAGTTTTGGGGATTTTACAAAGATTTCTTAACAGACAAAAGTGCTTCGCTTAAAATGCAAGGAAATACAATAACGCTTTCGTTTGTTGCAGGCAAAAATTTTTGCCAAATAGACATAGCAAAAAACAATAACAATTTTTTTGTTAAGGAAATAAAAATATTTGAAGACAACAAAGCCGACGATAAAAATTTAACGGTAAAAGTTTGTTTTAAAGATTATAGACAAATTGAAAATTGCAATGCCGTTTTGCCCTTTAGCATAGATGTTGAATATTACACCATTGCGGGAACATTGTTGGACGGCGACAAGCAATACCAGCTCGGCAAAAGGCTGCAGCGCAAAGACAGCGTTCGCGTAAACAATGTAAAAGTTGGCAAAAAAATCGACAGAATTATAGAAATCCCAAAAGACAGCGTGATACACAACGACAATACCGGCAAAACTATGCACTTAAACGAAGTCTTAAACTAGATTCTGCTGGAGACTTTATTTGTATAAATCTAAAAGTCGTGCTTTTTCTGATTAAAATGCGCATATGTAATGTGCGCTAATATATTTATAATAGTAGTGTTTTGATGCCTAAATTATTATATTATTGTTTTAATGATATAATATAAAAATATTGTTGACATTCTAAAATAAGTTAATTTGTATATTAAAGAAATAGATGATATACATATAGAATGGATAAACAAAATATTTCTATTTTTATTTGCTAAAGTTTTAATGATTTGGCTAATAAAAAGTTTTAGAAATTAAAATTATACAATATAACAAGTCTCACAATATGAAATGTATTGCGTCAGTAATAAAGTTGGTTTTTGGTATAAAGATGTTGTTTGCCTCAACTTTATTGCAAGCTGCCATATACAACACTTTAGACTATGGAGTTCCGACCCACGCCGTAGGTTATGCCGATTTAGACGGTTATGTGTTATATACAAAGTTGCTAGAAGAGTTGTGCCTAAGGAAAAACTACGACCCTAAAAAATCGCAGATTAGCATTCCAATAAGAATGGTTTTTGCCACAAACTTTGAGGATAGAAAAAGTTTTTTTGTGGAATCGTTTTGGGGTATATCGCTGTACGATTCGTACCTTCAAAAAGTGAATTCCTATAATTACCGTTGGGTTTCTTTAGACTTGAATATAGTTAACTTTAAAAAAGACATTTCAACGGGCTGTTATTGGGCTAGCGATGGCTCTGTATGCCTTAAAGAAGGCAAAGATGGCCTTGTTACAATAGTCGCAACCGACACAAGGGCAGAAGGTGTTTCGCTGGTTTTTAAAGACGGTTTTTTAAATAAGATTTTTACGCGCGAAGACGGTAAATTGCGAAGGTTTCAAGTGTATAGGACTTCTATGGGGCTATCTATAAGAGACGAAATGGCGGCCGAAGTTTTTACACTGCGCAAAATATACGACGACAAAAAATTTAACGATGCCGAAAACTCGGCAAATAAAGCAAGCGCGCTTACTGTATTAGTTAAGGTTGAAAAATTAAAATGTTATTTTAACGGAAAACTGCTAACTATTGAATTGCCTACGCTAGTTTCCGCAAACGGCAAAAGACATGTATACGAATATAGTTTTGATTCGGAAAAATCAAAACTTGCCTGGGCAAAAAACAGGTATATCGAGTGGAATACACAAACTGGAAAGATAGAAAAAGATTGGATTAGCAGCTATTCAAGCCAGTCGGAACCGAACGGCAAAAAAACAGTTGTGCGCAAATTCCCATGGGGGGAATACAAGCATGTTTATATGGATAAACGCGGCATAAATCGCGTATATGCCGGTAGCCATTCAGTGGAAACTCATTATATATACGGTAACCCATCGCTTTTTAGTATGCCAAGAAAGCATATTATATATAAAGACGATAAAAAAACGGGCGTTATCCAAAAAATTTACGACCCAGAAGGTAGACAAGTAAAAACAATAATAAAGTAAAAAATAGTCGCAACTGCAAAAAATGAAGACAAAGAATAGCATGCAATCATATCTGAAAAAACTAATTTTGCTAATATTGTCGTGCATATTTCTAGACTGTGTTTATGCAGACGCTCTTGCTTTAGAAGGCATAAAAAATCCGTTTATTGGCAAAGTGTTGTCTATAAAAAAGAAAGTGGATATTCCTCCGGAACACTTTGAACTTCTAAAAAAAGAATATCCCGACATAAAAAACGGGGTTGTTTACGAGTCTATATTATACGACAACGGCAAAGTTATTAAAGCCCGAGAATTCTACACTTATCCCGACGGATTAAAGAATACCAGAGATATGTATGCAAAAGGCAACACTGTGGTTTGCATAGATTCGGTATCCGATCCATTTATAGAGGTATCCGACATTGATGCCGAAGACCTTTATAATGTGCACTGGCATAAAAATATGTTTTTTGACATTTTGGCAAAGCTAGAAAACATAAAGTTTTTGCCGAATTTAAAAATAGCGTGCACAAATGATGAAATTGTTGTAAATTGGCAAGACAAATACGACAACATTGCAAAGATTAACCTAAAGACAAAGGAAATAGCCGAGTATCAGCAAAGGCATAAGAACGGCAATTTGTCTAGAACAATTTCGTTTAAAAAAGTTTGCGACAATGAATGGGTGCTTGTTCATACATCGTATAGCGACAATAGATTGTTTGGCATTCAAACATTGCAAATAAAGATAGAAAACGACAATTCGTTTGCCTTAGAAACCGAGCCCAAAGGCTTTGGTTATAAAGAAGTTTACGACAACAGAAACGGTGTTGTCAGAAGATATATTGCGGTAGACAGTTTGCCGAGCGACGAGTTTTTGGACGAGCTGTTTAAAAATCCCGACGATGTTTCGCGATACAATATAGAAATGAATAAATTTTCCCCAATAAATAAGAAATTTTTAAAAAAGTAGAAATGAAAAGTATATTATGTTTATTGGCACTTGCCTTTGTGTTGTGCGAAAGTGCCACCGCCCAGATTTGTTTTGAAAAAACAGTTATTAACGACACAGTTTCGCCGCTTAAAGGCACTTACGAATTCAAGTTTCCGTTTTCGGTGGGTAAAGATGGCGTTATTATAGACGACGTGTGCCCAACGTGTGTCTGTATAAAACTTGATGAGCCACGCAAAGGGCAATATAAAGCAAAAGAAAACGGCGTTATAAAAGGCTATGTAGATTTAAGTGGCAAAAGCGGAGAATTGTATCAGGCAATTATGGTAGATACAATGCTAGGCGGCGAATATGGTTTTACCAAATTGAAAATTAATTTAAAAATTGTTGAGATTGTAAAAATTTCGCAAACTCTTTTGTTTTGGCCTATAAACGGAGAACAAAAAACCGAAAACATATTTTTTGATATAGACCCAAAATATGTTGACTGTGTTGAATCTATTTCGTGCAAAGACGAATCTTTTGTTGTAAAATACAATAAAAGCAAAGACAGGCAAAATAGGTACGAAGTAAGCGTTTGCCCCAAAAGCACAAAAACCACCAAGCACGAAATATTGCAGTTTAAGGTAAAAACAAAAAAGGGTTCTGTTGATTCGTTTTTTGCGCACTTGTTGATTAAGTAAGTGCGGCATTTGCGGCGTAAATGTCGTTTATGGAAACCGTTTTTGCAGCTGGCGGTGCACTATTTGCGAAAATCTACTTTAAGTTCGTATACTAAATCTTTGTCGTAAATCTCGTCGCTGCCTAGTTGCAATATAAAAAATTTGCCGTTTCCAATAAAGCCTAGGTTGGCAATTCTTTTTAATCCCTTTTTGTCTTTGTTGTAAAAATAGGCGGTGCAGGAAATATCGTGTTTAACGGGGGTGTCTTGCGAAATGTAGCCGATTACATATAACTCGTTAAGCGAAATATTTTTTGGGGCGTTCTCAAAAAAGTTGGCAATTTCTTTTGCGTATACAACTTTATATTCAATTTTTGCGTTGTTTTCGTAGCCAAGCGCAAAGTTGTACATCAGCAAAAGTGCTAAAACAATAGATTTTTTTAGGAACATAAATGATGTAGTTTTCATAATCTTTTGTTGTAGTTTAGCTTTTTGTGAAAATTCTAATCAAAATTATAATTGTAGCAATAACCAGCAAAAATTTTGTAGGGTTAACAAAGCTTTCGTTTTTGCGGCTTTTTTGCAGAGTAGGTTGAATTATGATTTTGCTTTTTATCTCGGTTATTAGGTTGTCTACATTTTCTTTGCCGTAAAGTCTAACTGGAAATGTAAAGGTTTTATTCTTTGTTTCAATAACCAATGCCGAGCCTTGTCCGTTTTTTGCCCAAACGGCAAAGTATATGTTGCAAATTTCGCTACGCCTAATTTTTGCTATGCGCATAAAATATTGGTAAATTGTAAGTTCAGAGTCACTTAATTTAATCTTAAAGGAATATGCAAACCCAAGCACCGCAAAAAACGAAATGGCAAGCGCTGCTATAACAAACGTTATGCAAAATTTGCTAGCCAAGGCGGCTGCAACCGAAAACAAAACAGCCATAATAACGGCAAACCTAACCGCCATTTTTGCTTGCGGGCGTATAATTTTGCATTGCTGCATAAGTTAAAAATTTTTTACTTTTCCCATACTATTTTTCTTGGTGGTATTTGCAATTAAAAAACAAATGCACTAAATGCCTTAAGTTATTTTTGTTTAAGTTGATTTGCAGAGACCATTTTAGCCCTAAATTTTTAAAAAAGTTAAAGCCAAAACGGTATTCTATCGATAAGCATATAAGGGTGTTATTTTCAAACAAAGTAAAACTCGGTTAGCCAAATTATCAAAAAAGGATACCAATGAACGAAATAAAAAAGGACAAACTGACAAATAATTTCGGCCGTCCTATTGCGGACAACCAAAACTCTCGCACCGCTGGCCCGCGCGGCCCAATGTTGATGGAAGATGTATGGTTTCAAGAAAAAATGGCAAATTTTAACCGCGAAGTTATTCCCGAACGCCGCATGCACGCAAAAGGCTCGGGTGCGTTTGGAACTTTTACCGTAACGCACGACATAACAAAATATACCAGGGCAAAATTGTTTTCCGAAATAGGCAAAAAAACCGATGTTTTTGTTCGCTTTTCGACGGTGGCCGGCGAACGCGGGGCAGCCGATGCCGAGCGCGACATTCGCGGCTTTGCCGTAAAGTTTTACACCCAAGAGGGCAACTGGGATTTGGTCGGCAACAACACCCCCGTATTTTTTATACGCGACGGACACCATTTTCCCGACCTAAACCATGCCGTTAAGCGCGACCCGAAAACAAATTTGCATTCGGCAAAAAATAATTGGGATTTTTGGACAAGTTTGCCCGAGGCATTGCACCAAATTACAATAACTATGAGCGACGACGGAATACCCGCTTCGTACCGCAATATGAACGGATTTGGCAGCCATACGTTTAGTATGTATAATGCAAAAAACGAGCTTATTTGGGTGAAGTTTCATTGGGTGTGCCAGCAGCCTATAAAATTTTTAACCGACGACGAAGCCGAGCGCGTTATAGCAAAAGACAGAGACAGCAACCAGCGCGACCTTTTTGAGCATATCGAAAAGGGCGATTTCCCCAAATGGAAGCTTTGTATACAAACAATGACAAAAGAGCAGGCAAAAAAAATGCCGTATAACCCGTTCGACCTAACAAAAGAGTGGTATACCGACGAATTTCCGCTAGAGGAAGTCGGGGTAATGGAGCTAAACAAAAACCCAGAAAACTATTTTCAAGATGTAGAACAAGCGGCGTTTAACCCCGCAAATGTAGTTCCCGGAATTGGCTTTTCGCCCGATAAAATGTTGCAGGCAAGGTTGTTTGGCTATGGCGACGCCCAACGCTATAGGCTGGGTGTAAACCACTATCAAATTCCAGTAAACAGGGCGCGCTGCCCCATAACAGGTTATTCGCGCGACGGCAGAATGCGTGTAGACGGCAACTACGGCGGCAAAACAGGCTACGAACCAAATTCGTATGGGGCTTGGCAAGAGCAGCCAGAATATCGTGGCCCGCGTACGCCAGTAGACGGCGAGGGCGACTCTTGGAATTTTCGCGAAGACGACAACGACTACTATTCGCAACCAGGCAGACGTTTCCGTTCGATGACGCCCGAACAGCAGGCTCGGCTTTTTGCAAACACAGCCCGCGCTATGGGCGACGCCCCAGATTTCATAAAAAAACGCCATATAGAAAACTGCACAAAAGCCGACCCAGCCTACGGCGAAGGCGTTGCAAAAGCGATGGGGTTTAAATAAAACCTAGCCTTATAAACCTTTTATAAAAAAACTAAAGCAATGCGTTCCGCTTTGTGCGCGGGCGCGTTGCCTGTTGTTCAAGAAAGTTTATGGTTTAAAGTTGTATATTAGCACTATTTGGCGACTTTTTTCCCATAGTATTTGCTTTTATATTGCCGTTTTTTAGCTATGTACTCTTTGTTTTGCTTGAACAGATTTTCCCACTTGGCTATCAAAGCTAATCGTTCTTCTTTGTTCAAGTTCTTGTTTTCTGCATACTGTATTGTATATCCCGGGTTATTGCCTATCACTCTTTCAAGAGCATCAATAAAAACTATGTCGGCCTCAAACATTGTAGTTCTGCTGCGCAACGCCTTAAATAATGTGGGTACATACTCTAACGGTATTCTATCGGAATCAAGATTCGCAATAATGCCCTCCAATCGCGATACTTTCCAGCCATAGGTTAAATCGGGCCATTGGGGATTATCTAGTAGTCTATTCAACGCCAAAAATGCAAATTGTGTTTTCTCTCCTTCGGATAATTTCACATTCGGGTGGTAGTCATCAAGTCTTTTAAGCGTGTCGGTTGATTTACAAAAATTAGAAACAATCTCATTCATCTCAATATCGGTTATCCCGAAAGACAAGAATGGCGTCAAAAAGAGTAAAATGCAGATAAAGTATTTCATATTTGTTTTTTATAGGTGAATTCTTCATTGCCACGCGCATTAATTTATTCTTTATGCCGTCTTTTGTGTTGTCAATAACATACCAATTATTTCTCTTTGCATCATAGACAGATGCGAATATAGCATCAACTGGTCTCGTGCTGATTTTTTCGAACGTTGTGGAATGTTTTTTGCAACAATAAAAGCAATAAAGCCTAAATAATCGCAAACGATTTTCAAGAGGGCAAATCTGCTAAACCCCAGTATTTAAGCCAACAAAAAGCCCGCAAACTCAATGAGAATGCGGGCTACAAAATGGGGTGGCTAACGAGGTTCGAACTCGTGACCAGCGGAACCACAATCCGCTGCTCTACCAACTGAGCTACAGCCACCATTTTGAAAACACTATATGCTCTATTTTTTGTGCAATTTGTCAATAAGTTTTTAAAATTATTTGCAAGTTGACATAGTTTTTGCGGTTTTTTAGTCTGAAAAGACCATTTTTATATGCGACTTGCGCATAGTTAACATTAACAACAAAACTGAATATTATGGGAAAATTACACCTTATAACGGCATTTTTTGCCTTTGCTGCCTTAAGCTTAACCGCAAAAAATGTGGTAATAACGGGTTTGTCGGCCGAAAATGGATTCGATAACCGTCAAACGATACAAAACGCAATAGACATTTGTTCGGCTTCGGGCGGCGGCGAAGTTATTTTCCCTGCCGAGGCAAAAACGTATTTTTCGCGTACGCCCATAATTTTAAAAAGCAATGTGTTGCTAAATTTGCCTTTTAAAACAACATTAAAAGCCATAAAAACCGAAAACGGCGGGCCTGCCGTAATTTATGCAAAAGACGCCGAAAATGTTGGCATTATAGGCCTAGGCACAATAGACGGTAGCGGCGACACGCATATGGTTAAAGACTTTGCCCCCGGGCGCATAAGAACTCTGTTTTTTGAAGGTTGCAAAAATGCAAGGCTTACGGGGGTTAACGTTATAAACGCCTCGTTTTGGAATATCTACTTTTTAAGATGCGACACTGTTTTTATAGATTCTGTAAGGGTAGTTTCGCACGGCAACTACAATAACGACGGCATAGATATAGACTCGCGCAATGTGGTAATTTCGAACTGCATTATAGACAGCGACGACGACGCAATTTGCCTAAAAAGCCATTCGCGCGAATTTATTGTTGAAAATGTTTCGATTACAAATTGCGTAGTTTCGTCGAACTGCAATTTTATAAAATTTGGCACGGCAAACCACGGCGGCTTTAAGAATATATCAATTTCGAATTGCGTATTGAAAAAATGCAGCGACAGCAAATTGCGCAAGTGGAGCAAAAAGTTTTCACGCTTCGGCATTAGTGCCGATATTTGCGGCTTGGCGGGCGTTGCAATAGAGGCCGTAGACGGCGGCTTTGTAGAAGACGTTGCAATTTCGAACCTGACAATGCAAGACGTGCAAACCCCCGTGTTTATAAGGGTAGGGCACCGCAATAAAGACGAAAAAAAGAGCTATGTAAACCGCGTTATAATTTCGGGCATTGCCGCCGAAAGCGTAAGCTGGCTGCCAAATTCTATGACTGCAACCGACGGGCATACCCTTAAAAACATAACATTTAGAGACTGCTATTTTAATATGAAAGCCAACCCTAGCAAAGAAGCGGCAAAGAATATGCTTGAAAAGGGCGTTAATTTAACGCCCAAAAACGAGTATCCCGAAAACAGAATGTTTGGCAACTTGCCAGCCTACGGCTTTTTAATGCGCAATGTAAAGAGTGTTGTTTTTGAAAATGTGCAGCTTTCGTATTATAGCGACAAAGAATTTAGACCCGCAATATACGGCGAAAATGTGGAAGATTTTAATATGTTAAACTGCCGCCTGCGAAAAGCCGAAGGCGTTGATTCTGTTATGGTAAAAGGCGCAACCCAAATAAACAGCAAAACCTTTGAAGCCGACTATTTGTCGGCAAAATAACGGAGCAATCTAACCGGAAATTTAGCCGCGACGCACTGCAAAACGCGTTGCGGTTTTTTTTGTGCGCATAAGATATTTTATGCCGATTTGTATAAAATAAAAAATAAAAACTTTTTTGTCTTACAATGTAAAAATTATTAAAATATATCCTATGTATTCCCATTAAAGAGAGGAAGGCGAATATATTATGGCAGATGCCGAAAAAGAAAATTGCACGATAGAAATTAACATAGATGCGGAGGTTTTAGCGTATATACGCCGCGTTGCAAATTTGTCGGGAGTTAGCATTGAACGCTGCATTTGCGAAATCCTAAAAATATGCGCCGAAATGTCGGGCAAGCCCTCCGACTACGAAAAAAACTAAGGCTTTTTTGCCTTAGTTTTTAGTTTGTAAAATACCGCTTTTTAGGCGCAGTTCTATGCGTTTTGCTTTGCCATTTTGTAGCCAACGCCGCGCACCGTTTCTATCAATTCCGACTTATTGCCCAGCTTTTTGCGCAGGTTTACAATTAAAACGTCTATTGCCCTGTCGGTTACGGGGTAGCCGTCGCCGTGCAGATTGCGTATAATTGCGTCTCGCGAAAAAACCTTGCCCGTGTTGCGCATAAACATTTCCAAAATGGCAAACTCGTTTGCGGTAAGTTCCAAATGCTTTTTGCCGATTTTCGCTTCGTGAAATTCGGGGTCTAAAGCAATACCGTGTACGGAAATTGCGCCGTCGTTTTCGTCGTTTTTGCGTAGCCTGGCCCTTATTCTTGCAAGCAAAACTCTTGGCGAAAAGGGCTTTGTAATGTAGTCGTCGGCTCCGTATTCCAGGCCGCTTACAATGTCCGATTCTTCGCTGCGCGCCGTAAGCATAATTATGGGTATTTGTTCGAAATCCTTCCTTGCCCTGAATATTTTGCAAAAGTCGGTGCCGTCCATTCCAACAAGCATTAAATCAAGCAAAATTAGGTCGAACTTTTCGCCTTTTTCGAACAAAGCCAACGCTTTTTCCGCCGAATTTACGTTTTTGCATTCATAGGAATTCTTTTTAAGATTAAACTCTATAAGCTCCGCAATGCTCAGTTCGTCTTCCACTATCAAAATTTTTTGCGCCATTTTATTTAGCCTTTCTAAAAGTTATCGTAAAGCGAGAGCCTTTGTTTTGTTCGCTTTCGGCGTAAACCGTGCCTTTGTGTAGAATTGCAATGTGCTTTACTAAAGCAAGGCCAAGCCCCGTGCCGCCAAGCTCGCGCGAGCGGCCTTTGTCTACCCTAAAGAACCTTTCGAAAACGCGGGGCAAATCGTCTTTGGAAATGCCAATGCCGGTGTCGGCAACTGTAATTTTTACAAAGTTTTCGTCTTGAGTGCCTGTTATTGTAATTTTGCAGTTTTTGCCGCCATAGCGCACGGCGTTCGAAATAAGGTTGTTTAAGGCGATCTGAACCAACTTTTCGTCGCCAAAAATTTCGAGGTTTTCGGGGCAAAGGTTTGTTAAAGTGTCGCCGTTAAGCATAATTTGGTTGTCGTAGTTGTTGGCTGCAATCTTTACCGTGTCGGAAAGGTTGAACTTTTCAAACTGCGGGTTGTTTGCCGAAAATTCCACTTTCGAAAGCAAAATCATATCGTCTACAATATTTGCCATGCGCGAGGCTTCTTTTTCTATTGTGGGCAAAAACCTTTTTGCGGTTTCCTCGTCGTAGTTGTCGGCAACGGTTTCGGCTGCCATTTTTATTGCGGTAATGGGGGTTTTAAGCTCGTGAGAGGCGCCGGCAACAAACTCTTTGCGCAAAATCTCGTTTTGCTTTTCTTTTGAAATGTCGCGCATTACAAACAAAGCCCTTGCGTGTTTTGCCTTGTATGGCAGCAAAAGCCCCGTAAGTATGTAGGTTTTGTTTAGGTGCTCTATTTCTCTTGAAATATTTTCACCATTTTTAAAGGTGTCGCCAATTGCGCGCAAAATTGCGCTGTTGCGGAATGCCTCTGCAACTCTAAGGTTTTGCTCGTTTTCGGCTATGCCGAAAGTTTCGGCGCACGACTTATTGTAGCGGCGTACGTCGTTGTTGTCGGAGCATATAAACACGCACTCGTTTAGTTGCGAAAAAATTTCGTCAAGCTCGCAGTTGCGCTTGTGTAGCGAATTTATGCGCTTTTTAAGGTTGCGCCCCATTATATATAGCGATTTCGAAAGCTCGCCGATTTCGCGGATATTGCTATGCGGCGTGCCGTGCTCGAAGTCGCCCGCTGCATATTTTGCAGCCGACTGCGCCAAAAGTTTTAATGGTTTTGAAATGCGTTTTGCGGTTATGTACGAAAGCATAACGCTAAACAAAACGGCAACTGCGCCTATAGAGAAAATTGCGATTTTTAAGCCATCTTTTTTAGACTGGAATACGCTTAGCTTTATGGATTGTCTTACGCAATATTCGTTCTTTGCGTTTTCGCTTTGGGTTGCCGGGGCCGCCACATACATAAGCCTTGCGCCAAGCGTTTGCGAATAGCGAACGTTTACGGTGGTTTTGCCGTCGAAAGCGTCTTTTACTTCGCGTCTATTTAGGTGGTTTTGCATAGAGGCATTGTCGGCTTTAGAATCTAGCACAACGGTGCCGTCGTTCTTTATTATGGTAGTTCGTATGCCGCTGTTTGCAGAATATTTTTGTATTGCCAAAGCAAGCTTTTGCGGGTTTACGCTCGCCTGAATGTCGGCTTGGATAAAGCTTACAGAATCTCTTAAAAGCTGTTCTGTGTTGCGTTCTATAGAGCGTTCCATTGCCTTATATGCAAAAGTTGCTCCTGCAATTACAAAGATGGCGCATATTGCCGAGCTTACCAGGAATATGCGTGCAAATATTGTGTTTATGTAGTTTTTCATAATAGGCTTCGGCAATAGTGCCAATAAATGTGTCGGTCAACAAATATCTGCAACCTAACAAAAAACTAACAATCGCCGAATAAAAGTCTAATTTATTTGTGCAAAACTTTAACGTAAACAAAACCAAAACCTAGTTTTTGGCAAATAAAAACCTGACAAATTTTTGCGAGAATGTGCGGACAAAACCAAAAAAAGGATATGAAATACAATAAAGCATTAGTATATGCGTTCGCACTTCTTGCAATGGGTTGCTCTGCCGCCCAAGCGCAAGACAAACAAACATTGGACTTGCTTGTAAGCAAGGGCTTAATCACCCGCGCCGAGGCCGACAAAGTTTCTAAAAGTTCGGTTGCGGTTGTTCCCGCCGAAAAAGCGGCAAAGAAAATAAAGATTTCGGGCAGGCTACAGGGCCAGTACGAATTTATAAATACCGACCAAAGCTACGACAATATGTCGGACAATACAAGTAGCTTCATCTTAAGAAGAATATTCTTGGGGGCTACTGCCGACTTAGGTAGCGGTTGGAAGGGCGAAATTATCGCCGACTTTGCAGCCAAAGACTATATCGAAAAGGCGTTTATCTCTAAAAACTTTAAAAACGACTATCTAAACGGTGATTTGGATTTCGGTTATAAGAAGATAAACTTTTCGGTTGAAGAAACAACTTCGTCTTCGAAATTGATATCGATTGAAAGGTCGTTGGCAACGCGCTACTTTGCCGAAGGCAACAACGGCAGAAGGCTTGGAGTGGCAGCCCGCCATGTCGGCATTTTCTACAACGGCAAAATTCTTGAAAACATAGAAGGGCTAAAGTACGGCTTTTCGATTACGAACGCCTACAACGGCGGTATGACAAAAGCTCCTGCCAATGCAACAAACGGGCTTATGTATGCTGCAAACGTTCTATACTCCTTTAAAGTAGACGACGCAAAATTTACCACAGGCCTAAATTTGGCATACGCAAATTCTATGAATGTTGCGGGCGAAAAGGGCAATGTGGGCGGCTACTACTTGGGCTTTAACCCCTATATAAAAGGTTCGTTTAAGGGCTTCGACTTCTTCGGCGAATTCTTGGCTGCCGATATGGAAAACGGCATATATTCTGCCATGAAAGACAACTTTGTTATGGGTGCCAACTTGGGCGTAGAATACAAGTTCGACATTGGCGAATTTGGCAAGATTGCCCCCGTTGTAAGACTTAGCTGGTTGGATACCGACGGCCGCGGCATAAAGATGTCGGACGGTGTAAGAGACGCCGATTTAGGCGGTGTTGGCAAAGCGTTTTCGCGCGGCAAAAGCATATATGTTGGCTTAAATTGGTACATAATGGGCAACACCGTAAAATACCAGCTCGGCTACGAATATGCCTACTTAGACGGAGCCGCCTACGGAGCAACCGACTACGGCAACAGCTCGGCAAGCGCGGTAAGAACTCAAATACAAATCTTATTCTAAAAACTAAAACAAAAAGGAAATACAATTATGAATACAAAGAAAATTTTACAAGTTTTGGCGGTTTCGCTAACGGCATTGATTTCGGCGCAAAGCTATGCCGACAATACCTCTATTTCGGTAGACGGTTCTACAACGGTAGGACCAATAGCAAAGGCTTTTGCCGAATATTACAGGGAAAACAACCCCTCGGTTAATATTACAATAAGTGAATCGGGTAGCGGCAACGGCGTAAAAAGCCTTATGAACGGCTCGTGCAACGTAGCTACAATGTCGCGCTTTATGAAGGCCGGCGAATTTAAAAGCTGCGTAGAAAAAAGCGTTTTGCCGGTTGCTCACACTGTTGCCTACGACGGCTTGGCAGTTATAGTAAACCCGCAAAACAAAATTTCGGCACTTAGCGAAAAGCAGATTGCCGACATCTACACGGGCAAAATTACAAACTGGAAGGAACTTGGCGGCGAAGACGCAAAGATTGTTGTAATAAGCCGCGACAGCAACAGCGGTACCTACGAAACCTTCAACGAACTTGTTTTAAAGAAGGCAAAAATTGCAAAGAGTGCCGAATATGTTGGCTCTAACGGTCAGGCACGTTCGAGAGTAAATTCTACAAAGAACGCCATTGCCTATGTCGGCTTGGGCTTTGCAGACTCTTCGGTTAAGGCTCTTTCGGTAGACGGCATATTGCCCACTCCCCAAACGGTTGCCGCGGGCAAATACCCCATAGCCAGACCCTTGTATATGTTCACAAACGGCTCGCCGAAAATGGGTTCGCACTTGTTCAACTTTGTAACGCTTTGCCTAACCCCCGAAGGTAGGGAAATTGTTACAGACTTGGGCTTTGTAGCAGTATGCAAATAATTTGCGGATAGGAGAAACAAAATGGAATCGCCAATCGAAAACAAAAACAATTCGCTAATATTGGGCAAGTCGGGCAACCTTAAAAGGGCTTTGTGCGACAAGCTTGGAAGATTTGTGCTGTTTTCGATTACGGCAATTCCAACTCTTGCCATAGTGTTTATGATATTCTTTATAGTCGGCGAGGCCTTGCCTTTCTTTAAGAGTCTAGCCGCCGTTAAAGAGTTTTTTACAAGCACAAATTGGGGGCCGTCGGCCGCCAATCCGCATTTTGGCGCGCTTAGCATATTCTACGGGACTGCAATGGTAACGGTTGTGTCGTGCGCCATTGCAGTTCCGCTTGGAATATTGGTTGCCCTTTGCCTTTCCGAAATAGTTTCGGGCAAGGCTGCTGGCTTTTTTAAAATTATAGTGGAGTTGCTTGCGGCAATTCCTTCTGTCGTTTACGGATTTTTTGCAATAGTTGTTTTTGCGCCTTTCCTGCAAGACCACGGCGGTTTTTTGGTTGCGGCAATCACGGCGTTTTTCGGTATTATAGCCTCGTTTTTGGGCGGCGTTTTGTGCAAAACAATTTTCGGCGAAAGGCAAAAACTATTTGCAAACATAATTTTTTTTGCGGTATTTGGTTTAATTTTAACGCTTTCGCTATACGTTGCCGACAGGGCATTGTCTATGCAAATTTCCAGCGGCACAAACGCGTTTAACGCGTCGGTAATTTTGGCTATTATGGCGTTGCCTACAATAGTTAGCATTTCGCAAGATTCGCTTTCGTCGGTAGGCAGAGATATGCGCGAGGGCTCGCTTGCCCTTGGGGCCACAAAAACCGAAACAATTTTTAAAGTTATAATCCCGTGCGCAAAAAGCGGAATAGCAGCCGCCGTAATTTTGGGGCTTATGCGCGTTATCGGCGAAACAATGGTTGTTTGGATGGCAAGCGGCAATTCGCTTAAAATACCCGAACCTTTCTACAATATATTCGAACCCGTCCGCACAATGACGGCAACAATAGCCGGCGAAATGGGCGAGGCCGATCAAAGCACGGGGTCTGCGCGCTACCACGTTTTGTTTGCGATGAGCGTATGCCTTTTGTTTTCTGCTTTAATAATGAATATGGCGGGAAGCTATGTTGGAAAATCGCGTTTGAAGAAGTAATATGAATTCCAGAAGAATATTGGATATATCTTTTAGAAAATTGGCGCAAATTTCGCTTTGGGCAATGTGCGCTATGGTTGCGGTGTTTATGCTGCCCATAATAATAAAGGGCGCAAACGCATTTCTTTTTACGGCAACTGCCGAGCACGAAAAGTTTTTGCGCGACTTTCTAGATAAAGACATAGGCGAAAAGGCGGCAAAAAGAATTTCCGACGCCGACGCCGCAAAGGGGCGCGTATTTTCGCTTATGGCGGAATACGAGGGCAAGAGCTTGCCCGAAAACGAAAACTCGCTTAATTTAAAAATCGGCGATGTGTTTAAAAAACTAGAGTCTAGCGAAGCGGATTTTGCAAAGGCTTCTTTAATAAAAGACACTGCAAAGCGTAATGCCGTGTTTGCCGAATTATGCGCTGCCCCGTGGAAAGACTTTAACGAATCGCTTGAAGAATTTTGCATGAATGCAAAAAAAGGCTCGGCATCGTTTTCGGCCGAAAAGTTCTTGAGTAAAAAGAAGGGCGAAATTGCTAAGTTAGCCAAAGCTCTTTCAAACAAAATCTCAAAAAAAGACGGTTTAAACTTCGGCGCAAAATCGGCCTTAAGAAGGGCAATGTGCGAAATTCCCAATGCTGCAATAGACGCAAAAATTTCGGAATTTTCCGCATCTAATGCCGACTACGAATCTTTAAAGCACGGCATACAAAAGCTGCTAGGCCCCGTAAATGCAAAGCAAAGGGCTTCCGAAAAACTTTTGCGCAACAAGTTCGGGCAAACGCGCTACGACATGGCCGAAAAAGTCTATAACGATTCTGTAAGGCGCATAAGGGTGCAGCGCGCCGCAAAAGACGGCATACTTTCTTTCGAGATTTTAAATAGCAAAGACGTTTTTAAAGGCGGGCAAGTTGCCAAAATTTTAGACGAAATAGAAGCCACTTTCGATAAAATGATGCAGCCGCACTTTGTGTTTTACGGAGGCTTTTTTACCGAAGACCCGTACGACTCGAACATATTCGGCGGAATATATCCTATGATTGTAGGCACTTTCTACCTAACGCTGGGCGCAATGCTTATGGCAGCACCCTTGGGTATAGTAGCCGCAATCTATTTTTCGGAATACGCAAGAGATACAAAAATTACAGCACTTTTAAAAATGTGCGTTGGAACTTTGGCGGGCGTGCCTTCTATAGTATTTGGCTTGTTCGGTTTGGCGTTTTTAATTAACACGTTAAAAATATCCGACGGCAAAAGTGTTATTGCAGGGTGTGCCACATTGGCTTTGCTGATATTGCCCACCATAATACAAAGCTGTTTTGAGTCTTTAAAGTGCGTGCCCAACTCCTACCGCGAGGCTGCCTACGGCTTGGGAGCGGGCAAATGGAGGGCAATTTGCACCGTAATTTTGCCTGCGGCACTCCCCGCAATGCTTACTGGCATTATAATTTCTATGGGTAGAGCCGCAGGCGAAACGGCCCCCATAATTTTTACCGCGGCAACAAGCACGGGCGTAGCCCTAGGGCTAAGCGAGATATTTTCGCAGCCAACCCCCGCGCTGCCGTGGAATATCTACAACATTTGCTCGGAACACGAGGCCGCCGAAATGGTGCAACACGTTCAATACGGAATGGTGTTTGCGCTTATGGCAATAGTTTTATCGCTAAATTTTGTGGCAATAATAATCAGGGCAAAACTTCAAAAGAAAAGATAGAATATGCAAAGCAACACACAAAACGGCCAAACCATAATTTCGGCGCGCGACTTTTGCGTTTACTACGGCCAACACAAGGCGGTTAAAAACGTTAATGTAGATTTTATGCGCGGAAAGGTTACCGCAATAATAGGCCCAAGCGGCTGCGGCAAAAGTACATTTTTAAGATGCATAAACCGTATGAACGACTTGGTAGACACCTGCCACACAAGCGGGCAGTTGATGTTCGACGGCGTAGACATATATAATAAAAATCTGGACATTGTGGAACTTAGAAGAAGGGTTGGCATGGTGTTTCAACGCCCCAATCCCTTTCCGAAAAGCATCTACGAAAATGTTATATACGGCGTAAGGCTTCAGGGACGCCGCCCGCGCGCCGAACTAGACGAAATTGTGGAAAAATCGCTAAAACAGGCGGCCTTGTTCGACGAGGTAAAAGACAGGCTAAATTCAAGTGCGCTTGGTCTTAGCGGAGGTCAGCAACAAAGGCTTTGCATTGCCCGCGCCCTTGCCATTAAGCCCGAAATTCTGCTTATGGACGAGCCATGCAGCGCGCTAGACCCAAAATCTACAGCGCGCATTGAAGACCTTATTTCGGAGCTTGCCGGCAAATATACCATTGCAATTGTTACCCACAATATGCAGCAGGCCTCTAGGGTTTCCGACTATACTGCGTTCTTTTACGAGGGAAACCTTGTAGAGTTCGACAAAACCGCAAAAATTTTTACAAATCCGCAAAAGAAAGAAACAAACGATTATATAACTGGAAGGTTCGGTTAAAATATGAATTCGCATTTAAGACACGACTTGGAAACACTTAAAGACAAACTGCTTGTTCTTGCAACGTATGTCGAAGAGAATATGCGCCTTAGCGTTAAGGCGTTGCTTACTCTTTCGGAAGACCTTGCCGAAAAGGTGGTTAAAAAAGACCTTGAAATAGACAAGGTTGAAGTGCAAATGGAGGAAGAGTGCCTGAAAATATTGGCTCTTCACCAGCCTGTTGCAAGCGATTTAAGGTTTGTAGTTACAGTGCTTAAGATTAACAACGAGCTTGAGCATATAGGCGATATGGCGGCGAATATGGCAAAAAGAATTCCCTTTATAAAAAGGTGCCCTACAGCCTATATTCCGTTCGACATAGAGGATATGTCGGCAAGGACCATAGAAATGCTTAAAACGGCAATAGACGCCTTTACCACCGAAAACGAGCTGCTTGCCGTAAAAGTTTGCTCCGACGACGACAATATAGACACCATTATGCGCAACTGCTATCAGGCTGCCGAAAGCGAAATGGAAAACAAGGGCAATATGGGAACGGTAAACTATTTGCTTATCTGCAAGTCGTTCGAGCGCATAGCCGATTTATGCACCAATATTGCCGAAGACATTATCTATATGCGCCACAGCATTATTGTAAGGCACAATTTAAGCGAGGCGGTAAAAAGCATTGCCGCCGAAAACGAAACGAAGTTGTAATATATTTTTCATAGTTTGATTGTTTCGTTCAAAGCCGCATACGTTATTGCGGCTTTTTTTTGCGCATTTTTGGTGGGGGCAAATTGTGTTGACAGAAAAATTCGTTAATCCACCATAGTTTCCGGTTGTGCGCCAAATCGTTTGCGGCTTTTCTTTTGCTTGCCCGGCGTGCATTTCTTAAAACGCATTTATAATTTTATATGAAACGATATTCCAGATATTTAACCTATGTAAAACCGAAAATTTGGTATTTGATAGGCGCGCTTTTGGCGGGGCTTTTGTTCGGAGCGTCAAGCGGCTTTGGCATGCCCGTAATTTTCGACAAGGTTTTAAAGCGCATTTTCATTCCCGAAAGCGGCGTTTCGTACAGCCTTTGGTATGTGTTCGGCGTTGCAATGCTAATACCCGCAATATTCCTTATCAGGGCAATTACAGGCTACATTAGCGGCTATTTAATGAGCTACGTTTCGCTAGAGGTTTTGCGCCGCATTAAGCAAGACTTGTTTTCGCAGGTGCAAGACTATCCACTTTCGTTTTTCGACAAGCATACTTCGGGCGACTTGTTTGTAAGGCTTACAAACGATACTTCTTCTGTGCAAACCATTTTGCTTTCGTTCGCCTCCGAAATGATTAGGCAGCCCGTGCAGGTTATAGGCGCGTTGTCGTTTTTGGTTTATATGTGCATAACAAAGGGCGAAGTTGTATTCTTGCTGGTGTTTATTGCGGCAATTCCGTTTTGCATAATTCCCGTGCAGATAATACGCAAAAACCTTAAAAGCAACGCAAAGCAGGCGGTAGAATCGCTGGGGCACATTGCCCAGCTTTTCAACGAAAATTTGGCGGCAGCCCACGAAGTTAGAGTTTTTAATCTGCAAGAACCCCAAAAGAAAAAGTTCTGGAATATGAATATGAAATTCCAAAAACTTTCGCTTAAAATAGCCAAATACGAGCTTTTGCAGCAGCCCCTTATGGAGGTTTTGGCGGCTACAATGGTTTCGGTAACATTTGTGTATGCGTACAAGGCAAAGATAGATTTTTCGACATTTGCCGCCATTGGTTTGGCGTTGTATTTTACAATAGACCCCATTAAGCGCATAATAAGAATGTGCACCGACTTTATTAAAATTACGCCGTCGTTCGACCGCTTAAACGAGGTTTTAGACTATGTTTCGACCGTGCCCGAACCAAAGAATCCCGTGGCAATAGGCGCAATTAAAGGCGACATAGAATTTAAAAACGTAAGCTTTGCTTATTCCGACAAAACCGTTTTAAAAGACGTAAATATTAATATTAAAGCGGGCACAAGCTGCGCTTTGGTTGGCGAATCGGGCGCGGGCAAAAGCACGTTTGCAAAGCTTGCAATGCGCTTTTACGACCCGACCGAAGGCGAAGTTTTTGCCGACGGGGTAAACCTAAAAGACATAAGCTCTTTCGATTTAAGGAAGAATTTAGGCTCGGTTCCGCAATATCCCGTGCTTTTTAACGACACTATTTTCAACAACATTCTGCTTGCGCGCCCCGAGGCTGCGAAAGAGGAGGTGTACGCCGCGGCCCGAGCAGCCTACGCGCACGAATTTATAAGCGAGCTTGAAAACGGCTACGACACTATTGTGGGTGAGCGCGGCGACAGGCTTAGCGGCGGGCAAAAGCAAAGAATTGCAATAGCAAGGGTATTTCTTAAAAATCCGCCGTTTATTGTGCTAGACGAAGCCACTTCGGCGTTAGACGTAAACAGCGAGGCTTTTATCCAAAAAGCCATAGACAACCTTATGCACGAAAGAACTATGTTTGTTATAGCCCATAGGTTTAGCACCATACGCAACGTGCAAAAAATTATAGTGTTTAAAGAGGGCGAAATTGTAGACTTTGGCTCGCACGCCGAACTCTACGAAAGGTGCGCATATTATAAGGGATTGTACGACAGGCAGTCTACAAGGCAGTAGGCAACTTGCCGAAATGCCAAAACGCCGCCGTTTTAAGTGCGGCGTTTTTTGTCCACAAAAAACTTGATTTTTCGGGCAAATAATCTGAAATATTTGTAGAGGATTTTATATGAAAAAGGCAATATTTACATCTGCAATATTTGCATTGCTATCGTTGGCGGCGTTCGGCAATTTCTTTAAGGACTTAAGCAAAGAAGTTATTTCGGACATAAAAACAGCGGCAAAAACCGAGGCAAAAGATTCTGCCGAAAATGCAGCCGCAAAGTTAGACGAAAAGTCGGGCAACAAATTTTCGGGAACGGCTTCAGTTAAAAAGCTTTTAGACGACGCAAAGGTTCCCCTAAAAAAATTGAAAGCTTCAGGCAAATATTCGGTAACCGAAATAAAAACGGCTTGCGACGAGCTTGCAAAAATAGACGTTTCTCGGTGCCCCGATGCGGTAAAAGAAAAATATGCCGCATTTGCAAAAGAATGCGCCGCTCTTTCTTCGCAGATGGAAAGCGTATATAAACAGGCCGAGCTGTCGAACGACACAACCGTAAAAGAAGCTATAAAAACGCTTGTTTTTAAGCCTTCGCTTGGCAGGCAGCTTGTAGATTCTAGCAACAGCCTTGCAAAGTCGGCGGCGTCTTTGGCGAAATCGCTTTTGGGGGTTTGTCTAGACTAATCTAAAAAAGCATTTTTTTATTTATGCAAACACAAACACCGTGTTGGTTTGAGTTTGTTTTTGTTGATTTTGTTTTGTCTATTCTTGACATAACTTTTGCATATTGTGAGAATACGAGCTCGTACAATTACAACACTATTCATTGAGGAGGAATTTATATGAAACTATGCATTGCGTTTATTCTTTCGTTTTTTGCGGCATTTTCACTAGTCGCAAAACAGAAGTTGCCCGAGGTAAAACTTATAAACTTGGTTCCTTTGCAGGATTCTCTTACCGAATATCTCGCAAAAGATATGCATTTTATGGAAGACAGCGGCTGCTGCACAATGCACGTTGTTCAGATGATGGCAATTGCCGAGGGCGCGCCCCTTCCAATCGACAAAGTTTCGGAATTTGCAGACGAATATAAAACTTTGCTTAAAAGCGCGGGCAAATTAAAGTGCCCCGTAGGCATAATGTTTCACGCAATTTTAGGGCACGGCAAAATTCCCAATTATGCAAACATTCAAAAAATTGTTTCGGTTACCGGCAGGGTATTCCCCGTATATTGCCCGTTAGACGACTTGCTTGTTTCTTATTCTTGCGACGCCATTAAAAGAATGGCGCAGCTAAAGCCCGATTTCCTTCTTATAGACGATGATACGCGCCTTACTACTGGCAGGAATGGTTGCGCGTGCCCATTGCACCTTAAAAAATTGTCTGACAAACTGGGCTATAGCATAACAAGGGAACAACTTTACAACCATTTGCGCGGCACAAGCCAAGAAGATAAAAAAGTCGGCCGCCTTTTTGACGAAACCAATTTGGAATCGCTTGCAAGCCTTATGCAAAAATTGCGTCAAAGTGTTGATTTAGTAGACGAAACAATGCCGATAATTTTCTGCCAATGCGAGTCGGACTCGCGCTTTTCTACAAAGCTTGCAAAGATATTGGCGGGCAAGGGCAACCCTTCGGTATGCCGCATAAACAACGCAAGGTATTGGTCGGGTAGCGACAGCAACCGCACATTTCCCCATAGAATGTATTCTACTGCCGTGCAGATAGAAATTACAAAAGACATAGACGAGCACCTTGCCGAAATAGACCCACACTACCGCAACAGATACGCGACGGGGGCAAGTCCTTTGCATGCATTATACGCAATGTCTTTGATAGAGGGCTGCACGGGCGCAAAGTTTTGGCCAAACACCTTTTACGGCTACGATCCTAAAAGTGCGCAAGCCTACAAAAAATTATTTTCAAAACATTCAAAGTTTTACAACGCGCTAATAAATGAAACTAAAAAAGTAAAATATAATGGCATAACTGGGCCTATTGCCGAAAACGATTTTTACCAATATAACCCCTTTGTAGGCTCTATAGAATCGTATTACAGCAAATGGCAAAAGTCTTTCGGCAGGTTGGGCTTGCCTGTAAACTATGCGCGAGCAAACGCAGCCGAATCTTTCATGCTAGACGCCTCTATAGTTGCCGCCTTAAGCGACAACGAGCTAAAAACAATACTTTCTAAATCTGCAATAGTAGATGCTATAGCCGCTATGCAAATTCAAAAAAGGAATATGGGCGACTTGCTCGGCGTTGAAATTGCCCCCGCAAAAACATTTATGACGGGTAGGGGAAGGTTGGCTATTCCCATAAACGGAATAGGCGAAAGCGAATTTTTTAGGACTAACTACCCCTACGAGCTAAAGCCGCTTGCCGAAAATGTAAAAATTATGGCGTATTTCGAGAACATGGACTATACGGGGCAGCTTCGCAAAAACTGCAAAAACAAAGATATTCCCTTTATGTCGCTGTATAAGAACAAATTGGGCGGCAATGTTTTTGTCGTGGCGTTAAATGCCGCCGACAGAGAGTGCGAGCCTGCAATTATGAACCGTCAGGTAAAGGCGTTGTTTGCAAATGCGCTTGAAACATTCGGCGTTGCAAAAGCCTACTATGTTGACGATGCCGAAATTTACCTAAAATGCGGCGACTATGAAGATTCTTCGCTTTTGGTTTGCGCAGTTAACTTGGGGTTGGATACCGAAAATCCATTCCGCATAAAAACAGTCGACAACTATAAAACCGTTTTAATGCTTGCCCAAAATGGCGAGTGGGAAAATGTAGACCATTCGCGCGATGGCAATATTTGGTCTATAAACACGAATGTTGAAACGATGATGCCCGCGTTCTTTAAATTTGTAAAATAAACGTACATGAAAACTAAATTGATGTTTGTTTCTTTGCTGGCGGCCGCCAGTTGCGCCGTTGGCGAAATTTGGATGCCGAAAATCTTTTCGGACAATATGGTTTTACAGTGTGGCGAGCCCGTAAAAATTTGGGGCAAAGCTTTGCCGAACGCAAAAGTTGCCGTGCTCTTTGGCGGAGTAAAAGGGCAGGCTATTGCCGACAATAACGGCAAATGGTCTTTAAAGCTGCCTGCAATGCAGCCCGATAGCAGCCCAAAGCAAATTACAGTTAGCGAAAACGGCAAAGTCCAAAAGCAAATTAAAAACGTGCTTGTAGGCGAAGTTTGGATATGCGGCGGGCAGTCGAATATGGACTGGAATTTGGGTTCGTGCCCCGCGGCGCATGCCGTTGCCGTAAAAGAGGGCAATAAACCCCTTTTAAGAAGCTTTATTCAAAAGCACGACGCTATTGCTTCTACAGCCCAGGAAGATTTCCCCGCAGATGCCGCTTGGGTTGTGTGCACGCCGCAAACAGTTGGGCGTTATAGTGCAATAGGCTATGCTTTTGGCAAAAGATTGTGCGAAAAGCTGAACGTTCCCGTAGGTCTTATTAGAACCTCAATGGGCGGAGCGTCGATGGTGGCGTTTTTGCCTTACGAAGATGCCGAACAAGGCAAAGGCTACAAAGAATTCCTTAAATATTACGACCGCCTTGCCGAAGACTACGACTACGAAAAAGCTTTGTCAAAATACGAGGCAAAAAAAGAGGCGGCAAAAAAGGGAAACAAAGAGTTTAAGGAATCGAAGCCCAATAAGCCTTTAGAGGAAACGCCCCTTAGCGTGCAAAACACCCCAGCATTTTTGTATAACGCAAAGGTTGCCCCATTGTGCGGTTATGGCGTAAGAGGCGTGCTTTGGTATCAGGGCGAGGGCGATTTTGGGCAACCGCAAATTTTTGCCGACAAGTTTGAAACTTTGGTTGCCGCTTGGCGCAAGCATTTTGAAATGCCCAATTTGCCGTTTTATACCGTGCAGCTTACGTCTTTCGACGTAACAACGCACTGGCGCGAGAGTGAAAACTGGCAGCAAACGCGCTTTGAGCAGTTCAAATGCTTTAGGCAAATGGACAATATTGAAATGGCCGTTATTTTAGACTTGGGCGAAAAGAACCAAATTCACCCGCAGCGCAAAGATGAAGTAGGCGAACGCCTGTTTAACATTGCATTAAAAAACATATACGGCAAAAAAGACATTAAAGGCGAACATAGCCCGATGTTTAAAAGTGCAAAGATTAGCAAAAATAGGGCTTTGGTTGAATTTGATATGTATTCTAGCAAGCTTGTTTTAAAAGGCAAAGCAAAGGGCTTTGAAGTTAAGGTAGGCAACTCTTGGCAGGCGGCCGAAAAAGTTTTGGTAAACGAATCTGGCACGGTAGAAATTTTTGCCCCGCAAAATTCCGAAATTAGCGGTGTTCGCTATTTGTGGAAAAGCTGGGCTTTGCCGGAAATATGCCTATATAACACGCAGGGCTTGCCCGCAATGTCGTTTAAGGCGGAAAAATGATTTTTTAAAAATTCCCAACGCCCGAAACAAATCGGGCGTTTTTTTTGTTTTTATATGTGATAACTTTTTGATATTAACGATATAATGAATAGAGAGGAGCATTTATGAAATCTTTAAGATATATATTTTCGTTTTTAGTTTTTACGGGCTGTTCTATGCTTTTTGCTCAAAGCGGAAGCTTTAGAGACGCGCACGGCAACTATGCGGGCAGTGCAACAACAAACGGCAATACAACCATCTATCGCGATGCGCACGGCAATTTTGCGGGGACAGCCACAAAAAACGGCAATACTACAATCTACCGCGATGCGCACGGCAACTATGCGGGCAGTTCTACCGAAAACGGGGGCAATACAACCTATAGAGATGCGCACGGCAACTATGCGTGGTCGGCAAGTTCAAATTCGATGGGCGGCAAAACATTTAGAGACAGCCACGGCAATTTTTCGGGCAGCTCGTCTACAAACGGTAGCAACACAACTTATAGAGACGCGCACGGCAACTATTCAGGCTCGTTTAACGGCAAATAACAATATGTTTGCGGTTGACTATGCCGCGCGTTTTTGCCCATAATTCGGCTTTAACAAAACACACGGTATATATGAAAAACACATTAAAGACAGCTTCGCTATTGCTTATAACCGCGCTTATTTCTACAGGCTGCTGCAAAGACCAAACTTGCGGCTCGGCAAAGAAGGAATGCGCCCAAAACGATTGGCAAAACCTTTTTGCCGCCGACTTGTCGAACGCCGACTACAACAAGGCGGTTTGGAGCATAGACAAAGACGGCGTAATTCGCGCCAATAAAGACGAAATTATATTTACCAAGGCTGACTACCAAAATTTCGAGCTGGAGCTTGAATTTAGGATAGAAAAAGAGTCGAACAGCGGCGTTGTGATTTACTGCACAAACACGCAAAAATGGATACCCAATTCTATTGAAGTGCAAATTGCCGACAGCTCGTGCGAAAAGTTCGGTTCGGCAACCAGAAATTGCGCGGCAATTTTCGGGCACGTTGCAACCGAAATCGACACAAGGCTTCCTTTTGGCGAATGGCAAAAGATGAAGATTCGCGCCGAAGGACAAAAAATAGACGTTTGGCTAAACGGCAAACACGCCTGCAAAATGGACATGTCGGAATGGAAAGACAATAAAATAGGACCCAACGGCGTAAAGATTTTGCCGTGGCTAACCGAGCATAAGAAGTGCGAAATGCCAACCGTTGGCAAAATAGGCTTTCAGGGCAAGCACGGGCAGGCCGCAACAGATTTTCGCAACATAAAAATTCGCGAAATAAAAAAGTAAGCCCCAAAAAAAATTTAACGCACAAAAAAGCCCGAATTTGTTTTCGGGCTTTTTGTTTTTTTGTTTCTGCAACGCGTTTTTCTATTCGGTTTGTTCAGGGGTTGCCATAATTTTCAGCTCGGCTTCGGGCAGGTCTTTGGTGATTGCCCTAAGCGTCATTAAGCCGCTTTCTTTGCTTGGGCTGCTTAATATTACGCCAAGCTTGCCGTTAAACGCCCGCATCCATTGCGCCGAAAAGGGCGTGTGGTCTACGGGGTTGCCGTTGCAAACTCCCGCAAGCGCGCCGTTGCCTTCAACCCTAAAGAATATCGGGTTTTGCGCGTTCGGGCAAAGCACGCCGTCTTTGTCGGTAATTTCAACTTCAACAAAAACAAGGTCTTTGCCGTCTATCATAATGTTTTGTTTGTTGGGCGTAAGCTTTATTTTGGCTGGTTTGCCGGCGGTTTTAACCGTTTGTTCGGCTGCAATTTTGCCGGTTTTGTCGTAGGCTACAACCTTGATTTCGCCGGGCTGGTAAACAACGTCGTTCCACATAAGGCAGTAGCGTTCGGGCATTTTTTTGGGGTCAAAGCCCTTGAATTTTTCGCGTATGCCCTGGCTTTTGCCGTTAACAAAAAGCTCGGCCTTGTCGTACGAGGTGTAGCAGTGTACTGGAACATTTTTGCCCACTCTGCTTGGGTGCGTCCAGTGCGGCAAAAGGTATAAAGTGGGCTCTTTTGTGTTCCAGCGGCTCTTATACAGGTAAAAGCGGTCTTTCTTTAAATTCGCCAAGTCTATAATTCCAAAATACGAGCTTTTTGCTATGCTTAGAATGTCGTAGGGCGAGGGCTCGCCAAGATAGTCAAACCCAGTCCAAACAAATTCGCCTATAAAGTTTTCAAGCTGGTCTTGGTAAAACCATTCCGTATAGATTTTTGTAGAGGCTGCCCCCTTAAGCATATCGTAGCTTGTAACTTGCAAGTCGTTATACTTATAGTCGTCGTTGGAATCTGCAAAAACGTAGTAGCCCCTTGTGCTGCGCTGCGAAATTGTTTCGCTACCGAAGGCGGGCTTGCTTAGCTTTTGCATAGTCTCCTTGTACAAATTGGGTTTGTAGTTGTAGCCTACAAGGTCGTGAACTTGGCAGTATTTGCCGTATACGTTTTCGGCAAGCCTGTAGTTGGGGTGAAGCCCTGCGGTAACGGGGCGCGTGTTGTCTAACGCCTTTACCGACTCCGTTAAAAATTTGGAATTTTTTGCGCCTATTTCCAACGTCATTTGGTCGCGAATTTCGTTGCCTATGCTCCATAAAACAACGCTCGGGTGCGAGCGGTCTCGCTTAACAAAGGCGTCTATGTCTTTTTTTGCCCAGCTCTTCCAGTCTTTGTTGTAGCCGTTGGGGCATTTGGCAATCTGCCATTCGTCGAAAATTTCGTCCATAACATACATGCCCATTTCGTCGCATAAATCCAGCATATTGGGGTCTGGAATGTTGTGCGAGGTTCTTATTGCGTTGCAGCCCATTTCCTTAAGCATATTTATGCGGTAGCGCATTGCGGCTTGGCTGTAGGCTGCGCCCAAGGCTCCAAAGTCGTGGTGTAGGCAAACACCCTTTAAGATTTCCTTTTTGCCGTTAATCTTAAAGCCGTCTAGCGTCATGCTAACGGTTCTAAAGCCGAAACGTTTTGTAATGCAATCAACATCTTTGCCGTTTTCTTGCACGCAAATTTTTGCGGTATATAAGTTGGGGCAATCGGCGCTCCAAAGCTTTGCGTTTTTTAGCTCTATGGCAATATTTGCCAAATCTTTTTCGGTAGAAACCGATTTTTCGGCAACAAGGTTATTTTCGCTGTCGAAAATTTTTGCCTTAAAAGTAAGGGGCTGGTTAAAAGTTTGTTTTTTTACTTGCACTTGAATTTCGCAAAGCGATTTTTCGGGCGAAACTTTCGGCGTTTTTATGTAGATGCCGCTATAGGGAATGTAGGTTTTGTTTGTGCTAACAAGCCTAACATTCCTATAAAGCCCAGCTCCGGGGTACCATCTAGATGAACGCGCCTTGTTTTCTAGCGAAACTGCAACTGTGTTTTTGCCTATTTTTACCAGGTTCGAAATATCAAGCGAAAACGAGGCGTAGCCGTAGGGGTGTTCGCCCGCAAAATTTCCGTTTACATACACTTTTGCGTGGCTCATTGCCCCGTCGAATTCCAAAAAGAATTTTTTGTCTTTGTCGCTGCCTGCAATTTCAAAATTATGCCTGTAGTAGCCTTTGCCTATGTAGGGCAAGGCTCCCGTTCTGCCTGTTGTAATCTGCGCTGTGATTTGCCCCGAGGCGTCTTTTTTGTAGCGCAAACTTTGGTCTATAGAAATGTCGAAATTTTCGCGTATAGCCCAGTCGTGCGGCACATTTACGGTTTGCCAGTTGCTTGCGTCGAAATTTTCGCAGGCAAAATTCGGGTTGTCTTGGCGGGTAAATTTCCAGTTTTCTTCTAAGGGTGTTATCTGGCGCGCAAAGCTTTGGCAAATGGCAAGCAGTGCAAACGCCCCAACATATAATACAGTTTTGTTCATAGACCTTTCAGCCTATTTTTTTTGGGCTTTTTTGTCAAAATAAATCGATAACTGTGTGGACTATTTTTGGTTTGCAAATTCGGTTGCGCTCCAAGTTAAGATAGAGCCCAAAACCAAAATGCTAACGCCTACAATAAGGTTAACGCTAAGGGCTGCTCCAATCCAAATAGAGGCGAATATACACGAAAGCACGGGCGTAAAGTAGGAAGATACCGCCAATATTGTAATATTGCCCTTTGCAATGCCGTAGTTCCACGCCGCATAGCCGCCGCCTAAGGCCACCGCGCCTATAACCACGCTAAGCCAGCCGAATGTGTTTACGCCGCTAATGTCGCCAAAGCCGCAAAGCCAAAGCGAGCCGAAAATTAAAAAGTCTATAAAGAAAATTAAAATTGTGGGGTTTGCGCCCGCCGCAAAACGGCGCGTTAGGTTGGAATATATCCCCCACGAAACCGCGCCCAAAAATGCCAAAAAATAGCAGTAGGGGTTTTGGCCTATGTTGTGCAGCATACCTTTAATGTCGGCGCCTCGCTCGCCGCCCGTAACAATCATAATGCCCCAAACGCTTATAAGCAATGCGGGGGTTAGCCACCAGCGCGCCTTTTGGTGGTTTATTATTACCGCAAAAAGCACAACCAAGCACGGCCACATATAGTTTACCATGCCAACTTCAACCGTTTGCCTTTCGTTTTGGCACATATACATTGAAACGCAAAACAATATAGAGCACAAGTTTGCCCAAGGCAGCCCGAACAATAAATATTTTTTGGGGAATTGCCCAAGTTTTGGAAAGCCCAACACGCCCAAAAGCATAATAACAATAAACGCATATAAAAATGTAAGTCCAGCCGACAAACCGAACTGCTCGGTTATTGTTCTTACAAGACCTACCGTTGTGCCCCAACAGAGCGGGGCAAGCATTCCCGTTAAAGTGGCTTTTGTATATTCGCGCATATAAAAGCCAAAATACAACTCTTAGAATTTTAAAAAATCAAATTCTTTTTGCAGTTTTTTGCCAAAATTTTTGCGCGAAATAGACATAAAAAAAGGGGGCTTATAATATCAAGCCCCCGAAGGAAGAAGAGAAGTGAAAAAATTGTATTACTTTCTGCGGCGGTAGATTGCAAAAGCCAAAGCCAACGCGCCGAATATTGCAGCCCATGTAGAGGGTTCGGGAACCGACAAGGTTACCGAAAATACAGTCGGGTCTTCCGACGAAAATTCTGCATAGTAGGTATTGCCAGTTTTTACGTCTACAAATTCGTATTTGCCGTTTTCGTCGCTGTCTATAATTGCCTGCAGGTACGAGCCAATGCTTTCAACATCTTCGCCGTCAAACCAGAACAAGTCGGTTTTTACACCAATCATAGAAGTTGCATTTGCAAAAGCAAAGTCGCTAGCCAAAATGCCGCCAAGCAAAGCCGACGAATCTTTCATTGTAATTTGCAGGCTGTTGCCGAACTCGAAGTTATACAAGAGTTTGCCGCTGTTAAAGCTGATGCCGTCTATGTAGCAGCCCTTGTCGGCGCGGCCCGCGCTGCCGAAATAGCCGCCGTTTAGGGTAACAACAGTGCTCATACCGTTGTCCTGGCTGGAGGCCAAGTTTCTTCTTGTTTTTGCTATAAACAGTGCGCCGTCGTTAACAGTGGTTGTTCCCGTATAGTTGCTCTCGCCGCCGTATATGCGCTGCCAGGATTTGCCGTTTTTAACAACGCTAAGCACGCCGTCGTGGGTGGAATTGCCGCCGTTTTGGAAAGACAAGTTTGCGTCGAACAATTTTGAAACGTTGTTTGTGCCTATTGCAACGGTGGCGTCTGTGCTGGAAGACGCGCGCGAAGTTGCGCTGCCCGAGCCTTGAACATTGCCCAATTCGGTGTCGCTTGCGCCGAAATATATAGTTGCTCCGTTAGAAAGCAGGTTGATAACGCCGCTATCCATACCCTTAAACGATTTCGAGGGCATAAGGTGCAAGAATGCATTGCGCGCGCCTTTTGCGTCGAGGTTAATTGTGCCGTAGTTTACAACATTGCCGCCGTTGCCGAAGCCCAAAATTACGTTGCCGCAGTTTGCGTCTGTGCCTCTAACTGCGTTTATAACCGCGCCTTCGTGGATTACAGTGTCGCTATAAAACCAAACTTCGTAGTGGGTTTTTGCATTGCCCGTGGCGTTGCTGCCGTCTACGGTAAATGTGCCGTACAAGTCGTTTTTGGCTGCCTGCGAAAATACCGTAGAGTTTGTAGCTTCCGCGCCCGACTCGTTAACGTACTTCTCTCTCATTGTAATATTGCCGCGGTTTTCAAAGTTGCCGGCGTATTTTGAAATAGCAAATTTGCCGTTGCTTACAAGCGAGCCGTTTACAACAAAGTTTGCCGAATTTACGGTAACCGAGCCGTTGTTTGTAAATGTGCCGTATTGGTTAAGGTCGTTGCCGCTGCCTACGCTCATTGTGCCGTTGTTTTCTATAGAGCCCAGGTTTACGGTTTGGCCGCCGGTCGGGGTTTCGGTCTTGTTCGCGCCGAGGGAAAATGTTGTATTTTCTCCTATAAGCGAGGTTTTGCCGTTTGCCGCAACCGAGCCGTCGTTTGTGGTGTTTACGCCAACGTTTACAAGCGATGTCCACCATTTGGCTATGCTAAGGGCGGTAGAATAGCCCTCCAAAGTGGCGCCGTCGGTCATCTGAATTTCACCTACCGAAATTTCTTTGCAGTAGTTTCTTCCTCCTATGTCGTTGCCGCCTTGAATATAAAAGCTTTTGCCGCCGTCTACCTTCAAAAGACCGTTAATTCTAACAATATTCTTTTCTGCCGCCTTTGTCGCGTCGGGGCAAAAGGTCGTTATGCCGAAATCTTTGCGGGCTGTTGTTTCTAGCGAACAGTCGCTTGGACCGCGGTGCTTGTAGCCGCTGCTAAGCGAAAACGACAAATTTTCTACCTCGAAAATTGTACCGGCGTTGTGTATGTTGCTTGTTAAACTGGTAATTTGCGCATCGGTAAGCTGGTCGTAGTACCTGTCGTTTTTCTTGGATTCCACATAAACTTTTTGGGAGGCCTTAAAGTCGTAGTCGGCAAAAATTACGGTGTCGCCCGCTTTCGGGGCGCGGGCCTTCTTCTTTGCCACGCTAACATCGTTAGTATCGAAAAACGAGGCTCCGTCGGCCGTGTTAGAACTGTCGCCCGTAGGGAAGCTTTGCATGTAGTACAAAGTGTCGGCATACGAGAACGAGGCCGCCGCCATAAAGGCCGCCGCCGATAATGTTTTTAATGTCGATATTTTCATAGTGTTTCTGTTGTAAATGTAAAAATTACAGTACTAAAAATTTTTTAACATAGCTAAGTTATGTTATGTGCAAAAAATTGTCAAATTATTTTTTGGGTTTGCAGGCTATTTTTTTTTTTTTGAATAGGTTGTAATATGGTAATTTATGCTTGCAATATATTGAAAATGCGAAAGTTGCAAAAAAATGTCTTTGTGAAATGCCTTTGGCGTTTTTGCGGTATGGGCGCGCAAATACGAGCGCAAAAAAGCCGCAATATTTGTAAAATCTTGAAAAAAGCCGCAAATGTTGCCAAAAAGCTTTGGGCAAATTGGCAAATAATCTACATTGGGCTAATTATAAATATGTTGCGTGTTTTTATTGGGTTGTTTTGGGCGTAAAAAAAGGCTTTCCTAAATGGAAAGCCCTTTTTGTTAATATTAACCTAAGCGGTTATTTTCTGCGGCGGTAGATTGCAAATGCCAAGGCAAGTGCGCCGAATATTGCAGCCCAAGTTGAGGGTTCGGGAACCGACAATGTCACCGAAAATACGGTTGGGTCTTCCGACGAGAATTCTGCATAGTAGGTATTGCCAGTTTTTACGTCTACAAACTCGTATTTGCCGTTTTGTTCGTTGTCTATAATGGCCTGCAGCTGTGTGCCAATGCTTTCAACAGCGTCGCCGTCGAACCAGAACAAGTCTACTGCAGTTCCAATTACGGAAGTGGCGTTTGCAAATGCAAAGTCGCTTGCCAAAATGCTGGTGAGAATTGCAGACGAATCTTTCATTGTAATCTGAACACCGGTGCCAAAGTCGAAGTTATACAACAATTTGCCGCCGCTTAGACTGATGCCGTCTACAATACATGTAGAACCCGCGCTGCCAAAGTAGCCGCCGTTTACGGTTACAACTGTGCTTAAGCCATTGTCGGCACTTGAAGCTTGGTTTCTTCTTACTTTGTTGATGAACAATGCGCCGTCGTTAACCGTGGTTGTTCCCGTGTAGTTGCTGTCGTTGCCGTAAATACGCTGCCAAGATTTGCCTTGTTTTGTAACATACAATCTGCCGTCGCGACCAGAGTTGCCGCCGTTTTGCAAAGACAAGTTTGCATCGAACAGCTGCGAAACATTGTTAGTGCCTATAATTACGCTGGCGTCGTTGTAGGAATTGCCGCGCGATACCGTGCGCCCCTCGCCGTCTACATTGCCCAATTCTGTGTTTACCGTGGCAGTGGGCGAGCCGTTCGAATTTGCAAAGTATATTGTGCCGCCGCCGTTTCCAAGCTTGATCAACGAATTGTCGCCGCCCTTAAACGATGTGGCGTCCATCATAGCCAAATACGAGTTGTATGTGCCGCCGCTTAAAATAATTGTGCCGTAGTTTGCGCTGTCGCCCGTGAAAGCCAGTGTTACGTTGCCTGCTCCGGTTCTGGTGATTGTTGCGGTAGCTCCCTCTTCTATGGTGGTGTTGCGGGCCGCTACGTTGTAGTGGCGTTTTGCGGAAGTAGAGCTTGTAACGTTGCCGTTGTCTACGGTTAAAGTGCCGTATACATGTGCCGTTGTATTTGTCGAAACAAATTCGTGCGAGTAGGAGCTTTCGCTTTGCGAATTGCCTACGTTTGTGGCATTCATAATAACGTCGCCGTAAAAGTTTGCCGCTTTTGCCGCAATGTTAAGGTCTGTGCCGGTGTGGTTAAAGGTGCCGTACGAATTGAAGGTGTCTACCTGAGTGCCTACAGCCATAGAGCCCTTGTTGTCTATAGAACCCAAGTTTACAAGCGTGTCGCCTGTTGCTCTTCTTGCTGTGTCGGAAGTTCCCAGCTGCAAATGGGTGTTTTCGCCAACAAGCGAGGTTTTGCCGTTTGCCGCATTGCCCGCCTCGTTTACGCCCAAGTTTACAGTGCTTGTAAAGTTGTCTAAAGCCAACGAGGTTTTGTAGCCTTCCAAAGTGGCGCCGTCGGTCATCTGCAGCTGGCCAATTTGAAGCTTCGGTAAGTAATTTTTTCCGTTGTTGTTGCCGCGAATGAAAAAGCTTTTGCCGCCGTCTACCTTTAAAAGGTTTTTAATTGTAATTACGTTGTTTGTGGCAACTTTGCTTAAATCATCGCAAAATGCATAAACGCCGAAACTTTTGCGGGGGGTTGTTTGTAATGTGCCGTTGTCGTTGCCGCGGTGTTTGTAGTCGGAACTAAGCGAGAAATAAAGGTTTTCTACCGTAAGGGGAAGTTGTCCGTTGTGTACTGAGTCTGTTAGGCTGCAAATTTTCGCGCCGCTTGCAATTGTGTCGTAATAACGACCATCGGGCGGATTAACAGTTTTGTCTAATGTTGTTGCGTTAAATTCGTAGTTGGCGAAAATCAGCGTATCGTTTTCGGTTGGCAGGTGCGACTTTTTTGCCACGCTAACATCGTTGCTGTCGAAAAAGCAAGCGCCGTCGCTTAAACTAGAGCTGTTGCCAGACGGGAAACCCTGCATAAAATACAAAGTATCCGCATACGAGAACGAAGCCGCCGCCAAAAACGCCGCAGCCGATAGTGTTTTTATTGCCGATATTTTCATAGTCTTTTTGTTGTTTTTTTGTAAGTATATAGCAAACCTAAGGTTATATTGGCAAAACTCTACGCTGTGGCTTTGATATTGTCAACAAGTTTTTTGCGATTGAAGGTTATTTTTTTTTTTTTTTGAATAAATTGTGATATTTGTTTTGAGGTTTGCAATATATTGAAAATAAGCGTATTAAAATTTTCTAAAAACGATTTACAAAAAAGGAGAAATTTTTTGCGCATTGTTTTGAAATTATCCGTTATAAAGACATAACCTACAAATATAGCATAAGATGGGTAAATAATTTGTATAAAAACTATAAATTTGCGCCGCAAATGGGGGCTTTTCTGCAAAAATTTTGCAAAATACGTTTGACACCAGCAAGGAAATGTTATGTCGTTTCCGCCGAGAAGGGCAATTTTGCATTTGCTTAACAGCCTAATTGTATAACAACTTACCAGAAAATGAAAAAATCGGCAGTATTTATTATATCGGCATTGGCGGCGGCAAGCGCGTTTGCCGAAACATATTACTTTATGCAATGCGCCACGCCAACCGCATCGGAGTCGGGCATGAACCCGAACTATGCAAACTACAAGATGGATTGGTATACATCGAACGGTAAGGACGCCTCGTATGCAAATACCGTTCCCGGCGAAAACGACACCGCAATTTTTACCGACTATGCTTTTGAGTTTGTTTCGGAGGGCAAAAACATCAGGGGTGCCGACTATATGACATTAGACGACGGCACTTCGTATGTTTCGACTTTAATGAACAGTGCTCACAACGGGGGAGCAGACAAAACCTGGGCAAATTTAATTATAAACTACACAAAAGACAGTTCTTCGTGGCGTTCGGGGCCGGTAAGCGAATTTTCGCTTACTGCTGCCGACAATTTAATCGGGCCTACAAACTACCTAATTATTAAAGACACGTTTACCGCAAAAGGCAATGTGAACATAACAATAAAAGGGGCGGCAAACGGCACAAAAAAAGTCGGCGAGGAAACAAAAACAACCTACAATACAAGGGGTCTGTTTAGCGCGGCAAAGATAGCCCAAAATATGGATAGCGGCGGCGTGCTGAAATTTGGCGACTATACAAAAGAAGTTCGCATTGGCGTAGACGAAAATGCCGGCGTTTACACGGCAAACGGCAAAACTTCTACCATAGCCGCTGGCAATGTTATGGTTGCCGACATTAAAAGCTATAATGCCGCCGACGGCAAAATGAGCGTATATTTGGGCAATATGGAAAATGCCGGCACTTTTGTTGCCGCCGACTATGCCAATTTTGTAAAGGGCAACCACAGCAAAACCCAAATAGAAAAGCTTGTGTTTGCAACGGGTTCTACGTTCACAAACACGGGCACCGCCGAATTGCAGGTAGACAGTGCCGTTATAGAAAGCGGGGCAACTTTTGCGCTGAAATCGGGTTCGTTCTTTTTTGGCAACGACAACGCGCAGGTGTTGGACATTTACGGCGCATACATGCAAACGGGCGGAACTACAAGGTTTAACGGCAAAGGCGCTATAGTTAACGTATACGGAACTTTAAATGCGCTTGGAGGGGCTTTAAATGTAAATTCGTATTCTACGCTTAACATAAAAAACGGGGCAACGGCTATGTTTAAGGGCTTTTCGGTTAACGACGGCTCGACGCTTAGCATAGAAAGCGGGGCTAACACTTCGTTTGCGAGCGACTTGTGGGTGGCAAGCAAAGCAACGCTTAATTTGGAGGCTTCTACAACGGTTGCAAAAGCCCTGATTATATATGGAACAGCCAATGTAGAAAGCGGGGCGGTTATGTCGCTTGGAGCCGGCTTTACCGACGTAAATTCGGTTGTTGCAAAAACATCGGCGGCCACCATAAACGTGCGCGGCCGCGTTAGCCTAGACAATGGGCAGGCGAAACTTTACAACGGCAAAGGCTCTACTGTAAATATAGAGGGAGGCACACTTGCCTTTAACGGCGGCACGCTTGTTTTGGGCGGAAGTACAGAGGCTACTCCCGTAGATTCTAGCTTGATCTTTACAAGCGGCAAATTGGCTTTCGACTGCACCGTTTTGAATGATAGCGACGCTGCAATAACCGTTATGGAAGACGGCGCGTTGCTTGGCACAATTCTTGCAAGCGACTTTAGCTTTAGCGACATTATAGAAGACGAAACCTATTTGTTGATAAGCTTTGTAGACAGCGAAAAATACAACGAGTCGTTGAAAAACCTTATAGGCAAAACATTTAACTACAACGGCTACGAAGCCTTGTTCGACGGAAGCGAAAACGACTTTACCGTGACGTTTTCGGTTCCAGAGCCCTCCGCTTGGGCTGCAATATTAGGCGCGCTTGCCTTGGCATTTGCAGCATGCCGCCGCAGGAAATAGGGCAGTTTTTGCATAAAAAGCAAAAGGGCTTTCCCTCTTCTGGGAGAGCCTTTTTTGTGCCTTTGCAGAATCTTTATTTTATATCGAAAGCCTTTTTTATTAGCTTGTTTGCGCTTTGGCTTTCGCTTTTTGTAAGTATAGGCTTTGTCTTAAAAAGCTTGTCTAGGGCCTTTACGCACAATTTTGCCAATTCTTTGTTTGCCAAATTTGCGGCGGCAAGGGCGTTTTTGCTCTCCTTTAAATAATCTTTATACGCCTGCATAAAATTAAAATGCAATACTGTGCTGCGCGGGTAGAACGAGCACATTAAATTCCACGGGTCGCCCCCCGAAACTTGGTCTCCCGAAATCCTAAAATCGCTGCGTAGCAAAATGGCGGGTTTATCGGCAACTTTGGCGGTTATAAATTCGGCAACTGTTCCCGAATCAAGTTCTAGCCCGTCGAATGCGGCAAGAATGGCGTCGCACTGCAAAAGGTGGGTATAGTCGCAGTCGCGCACGGCCTTTGGGGCGTTGCTTCTAGGTTCGTAGCTTTGCGGCAATTCGCAAACATAGGCGTTGCCCGAAAAGTTTTCGATTTCGTCTGCAAGGGCTGCGTTGCCAAAAATTTCCCTTCCGCAAAAAAGCGAGCCCGCCATATATATTCTTTTTGCCTTGGTGTTTTTCTTCATTAAAAAAATGAAATAGCCAAAAAGCGGGGCAATCAACAAAATTTTGCAAAAATATCTTGTTAAACGCGCATTTTGCATTTTTACTTTACCGAATATGATTTAAAAACTTACCTGAAATATTTTTGCGCAAAAAACCGATGGATAACGACAAAAAAGACGACGGCGTAAAGGAAATGGGTTATTCCCTGTTCTCACTTGTTCAGATGTACGAGGACGGTACTTTGGATTCGCTCCAAAGCCAATTGCTTGCCGAAACGCCCCCCCACGTTTTGTCGGACTTCCTTTCGAGAATAGATGTAGACACCCAGCGCAAAATTTTAAGGAAGTTAAGCGAGGAAAAGGCCTCCGACGTTGTTTCGGAAATGAACCCCGAAGACTCGGCCGAACTTTTGTCGGAAATGAGGGAATCGCGCGCGGCTTCGCTGCTTAACGAGATGGAGCCCGACGACGCCGCCGACCTTGTAGGCGAGCTAGACGAAACCGACCGAGACAGAATTTTGGATTGCTTGGAAGAGTCGCAGCCTGAAACCGCCGAAACCGTTAGGGAGCTTTTAGAGTACGACCCCGACACTGCCGCGGGTTTGATGAACCCGAACATTTCAACCCTGTCGGAAGACGTTACCGTAGACGACGCCATTAGCCTTGTGCGCAAAACAAAAAACGACTACGAAAGCATGCACTATTTGTATGTAATAGATGCAAACGGCGTTTTAGTTGGCGTAATTTCTATGCGCGACTTGGTTTTGGCAAGGCACGACGCGCTGATTAAAGATATAATGAACACAAATTTAATCGGCATATTAAGGCCTACTATGGACAAGGAACTTGTTGCCCAGATTATGGCCGACACAAATTTTCACGCCTTGCCCGTTGTAGACGAAGACGGCGTTCTTATGGGTGTTGTTACCCACGACGACGTTTTAGACGTTTTGGTAGACGAGGGCACCGAAGATATCCAAAAAATGGCGGGTGCCGGTGCCGACGAAACTTTGTTCGACGGCGTATTTTCGAGCATAAAAAGCAGGGCTCCGTGGCTTATGGTTAATTTGCTTACCGCCTTTATTGCAAGCTCGGTAGTTGGGGCTTTCCAAAACGAAATTTCGCATTTGGCATTACTGGCGGTGTTTATGCCCATAATTGCGGGCATTGGCGGCAACACCGGCGCGCAAACTTTGGCCATTACGGTTCGCTCCCTTGCAATGGGCGAAGTTGAGTTGTTCGACGCCCCAAAAGTTTGTGTTACCGAAGCTTTAAAGGGCTTTTTAAACGGTCTTTTAATCGGGTTTTTCGGCGCGATAATTGCCGTAATTACAACCCATAGGTTAGACTTTGCCGCGGTGGTTTGGGTTGCAATGATTTTGAATATGACAATGGGCGGCTTTGTAGGCTGCGCAATTCCGTTTGCGCTAAAAAAGTTCGGGCTAGACCCTGCAGCGGGTTCTTCTATTTTCACTACGGGCTTGACCGACTCGGGCGGCTTTCTTATCTTTTTGGGCATTGGTTCGTTGGTATTGCTTTAGGCGGTATTGGCGCGCTTAAATTTTGGCAACAATAACACTCTGGGAGAAATTATATCTATATGAAAAAAATTATTCTATTTTTTGCGGCTTTAGCCGCCTGCATTCAGCTTTTTGCGGCCGGCAGTATTTACCCAAAAAACCCTAAAAACAACACGCTATACGGCACGGCCTACGCGGGCTATCAGGGCTGGTTTAGAGCCGAGGGCGATTCGTTTGTTAGAAAGGGCGGCGATTGGGACGCTTGGGGCAAACACAAACACGGCGCGCCGGCAGACGGCTATGCCGCATTCGACATTTGGCCGAGTATGGGCGAATACGAAATAAAATATCCCACCGGTTTTACAAACCCCGACGGCACCGTTGCCGAAGTTTACAGCGCGCTAGACTATAGCACTGTAGACTTGCATTTTAAATGGATGCGCGACTACCACACAGGCGGGGCAATAGTGCAAAGATACTACATTTCCATTGGTCGCAAAGACAAAGACAAGGTTGTAGATCACTGCCTAAAGGCGGCAAAAAAATACGGCGTTGGCGCATATTTTATGTACGACTTAACAGGTATGCCTCAGGGCAAAGTTGCCGACCGCCTTATTTCCGACTGGAAAAATATGGCAAATTCCTATATGGCCGACAAAGATACTCCCTATCTGTTCCACAACGGCAAACCCGTTGTAATAATTTGGGGCTTGGGCTTTAACGACAGGCATTTTGCTTTTGAAACAACCGACTTGGAAAAGTTCTTAAACTTCCTTAAAAACGACGAAAAATACGGAAACTGCTACATAATTTTCGGCGTGCCAACCTTCTTTAAGGAATTAAAACACGACTGCCACAACAAACCCCTTTTGCACGAAATGATGAAAAAATACGCATCGGCGGTTTCGCCGTGGAATGTCGGCCGCTATGTAAGAAGCAAAAAAGACCCCGATATGCTGAGCATTCGCTATTCGGGCATTAACCTAAACTACGAGCAAAAAACTTTAGAGGATATTGAGTGGTGCGACGACAATAACCTAGACTACCTGCCAGTAATTCACCCAGGCTTTTCGTGGCACAACACAAGGCTTTTAGGCAAATATAGCGGAATTTTCAACGAAATCCCCCGCGAAAAGGGCAAGTTTATTTGGGATATGGCATCTCTTTCGGTAAAGGCCGGCGCAAAGGCTTTGTTTGTTGCAATGTTCGACGAAGTAAACGAATCTACCGCAATCTACAAATGCACAAACACTCCGCCCAAGCCCGAAAAATGCAAGTTTTTGGATATGGAAGGTCTGCCAGACGACTACTATTTAAAGCTTGTGGGTAATATGCCGAAAATGATTAAGGCGCAAAAACCTTTGCCGCAACCAAAACCGTAGGTTTTTTAGATGAAATTTTATACCATAGTTTTATTTGCTTTGTTTGCATTTTTTGCCTCTGTTTTGCATGCGCAAGACTACAGGCTTGCAGTGTCGCTGCAGCATAGAAGTATGGACTGGTGGTATTTGGCGCCCGAAAACAGTTCGCCTTTTGTGCAGAACATAAATTCTGGCTTTTGCGGCGAAAAACTTTCGCTTTTTGCGTTTGCAAAAACAAACAAAAAGGGCGCATACTCTTGCTTGTACGAAATTTCGGTTGTGTTTCCCGACAAAACTTCAAAAGTTCTTGTGCAAAATTCCGAATTTTCGTACGAAAGCAAAAGCGACAATGTCTCGTATTTTCCGCTTCCCAATCAGGCCGATTTTACCATTCCAGACCAAAAGGGTGAATATGTTTTTGTTCTTAAAATTAAGGGCAAAGACGGCAATTCAACCGAATATAAGTCGATCTTTACTGTGGGTGATTTTGGCGGCGAAAATTTGAACATAACACGCAACAGGGCAATAAGGCTTATGTACGACTATTGCGCGCAGCCAAACCCGCAGGCGTTGTATGCAATGTTTTTGTCTAAAAAAGTTGCAATAACGCAAAAGGGCGCGCCCTTGGGGCTTAATTGGCTTTTTATGGGCTTTTTTAAAACGGCGTTTTCGCAACAGCCAATTTTGTTCGAAAAACTGCAAAACGGCTTGGCAACTTTCGACGAATACGAAAAAACAAAGGCAATAACCCTTTTGGCGGTTTCGGGCATTACCCCCAACGAAAAGTCCCTTAACGAAAACGACAAAAAGGCGGTAAACTTTATTGCAAGTTGCCCGTTCCCAGACCCATATAAAATTTTTGCCTACGAATTTGCCCCCGCCCAAATAGACTGGCTTTTTGGCGAATTTTACGCAACGGGGCGTTATAAAACCTTTTTGCGCATTATGGATATGCTTAAAAACACGCAGGAGGGCGCCTATGCCGAAAGCCTTTTAAGGGCAAAAAGCAAACCCATTACCGACGACGACAGAAAACGCTTTGCCATAGGGGCAGCCTACCTTGAATGCCTAAGGCTTGTTGCCCTTAATTTAGACAACGATTTGTTTGCAAAATACCTCTATAAAGCGTTAAAAGACGGCGAGCTTGAAAGACCCGTTGCAATGCAAATTGCGGTTTTGCTTAAAACTAAGCGCGAAAACAAAAACGCCGAGAAAAACGCAAAGGTAATAGAAATAAAAAAATAGGCGTTTGCCGCGTTTGTGCGCCCCGCTTTTAGGGGGCTTTTTTTTGACGTTTTTTATAGAAAAGGCTTGAAAGGCGCACCCCAAAGGGAGATATTAGCCCCTTATGAGTGAAAAGCCTAAAATTGATATAGATTACGTTGCGCATTTGGCGCGCATAGACTTAACTGCCGAGCAAAAAGAAAAATTGTCGGGGCAGCTTCATCAAATTCTTGAATATTTCGACAAACTTTCACACATAGACGTAAGCGATGTTCACGCAAGCGCGCACGCACATTCAATGTATAACGTTTGGCGCAAAGACGAATGCGGCGAAGTTCTTACCGTGCAGGAGGTTCTTATGAACGCCCCCGCCCAGCGCGACAACCAAATTGTGGTTCCCAAAGTTGTAGACGACGCTCAATCGTAAAATCCAAGAGGGCTTTTTTATGGAATTGTACTTTAAATCGGTAAAAGAATTAAGCGACGCTCTAAACAAGGGCGAAATTTCGGCGCAAGAGTTGGCAAAGTCGGTAATAGACAGAACAAAGGCTATAGACGACAAACTGCAGGCGTTTATTTCGTACGACGAAGAATATACGCTAAATCAGGCGGCGCAGGCCGACAAACGCCGCAAAGACGGCAAAACTTTGGGCGTGTTAGACGGCATTCCCGTTGGTCTTAAAGACAATATGGCCGATAAAAATATGCCGCTAACGTGCGCAAGCAAAATTCTGGAAAAATTTGTTTCGCCCTACACAGGCACAGCCGTTAAAAACCTTAAAGACAACGGTGCCGTATTGTTTGGCAGGCTTAACTTAGACGAATTTGCAATGGGTTCTTCGTGCGAAAACAGCGCGTTTAAGAAAACCAAAAACCCCTACGACCTTTCGAGAATCCCCGGCGGCAGTAGCGGCGGCAGCGCGGCGGCTGTGGCTTCGGGCGAATGTATTTGCGCTTTGGGTAGCGACACTGGCGGCTCCATACGCCAGCCTGCTTCGCACTGCGGTGTAGTTGGCCTTAAACCCACCTACGGCTTGGTAAGCCGCTACGGCTTGGCGGCGTTTGCGTCTTCTTTAGACCAAATAGGCACGTTCACCCGCTCGGTTGAAGACGCGGCATTTCTTTTAAAGGCAATAGCCTCGTACGACAGGCTCGATTCTACCAGCGTAAAAACCGACATTCCCGACTATGCGGCAAATCTTAACGCCGAATCTTTAAAGGGCAAAAAAATAGGCGTGCCCAAAGAATATTTTATGGCTGGCATAGACAGCGAAGTTTTGGCGTTGGTTAAAAACGCAATAGCCCAATGCGAAAAGGCGGGCGCGCAGCTTGTAGAAATTTCGTTGCCTCACACCGAATTGGCAATTCCCGTATACTACATTTTGGCGACTGCCGAAGCTTCGTCGAACTTGGCAAGGTACGACGGCATTCGCTACACAACCCGCGCAAAAGACGCAAAAGACATTGTAGACTTATACTTTAAAAGCCGCGCCGAGGGTTTTGGCGAAGAGGTTATAAGAAGGATAATTTTGGGAACATTCGTTCTAAGCTCGGGCTATTACGACGCCTACTACTTTAGAGCGCAAAAAGTTCGCACCCTAATTAGGCGCGACTTCGAAGAAGCCTTTAAAACAGTAGACGCAATTATGACGCCCGTAAGCCCCACGGCGGCCTTTAAGTGCGGCGAAAAAACCGCCGACCCGCTTTCGATGTATTTAAGCGACATATTTACAATTAACGTAAATTTGGCTGGGCTGCCCGCGCTTTCGGTACCGTGCGGGTATACAAGCGAAAATCTGCCCGTTGGCCTGCACATTATAGGCAAGGCTTTCGACGAGGCAAACTTGCTTAACATTGCGTATTCTTTCGAGCAAAACTTGGCTCTTAAAAAGTTAAAGCCCGTATTGTAGGAGTTTTTTATTATGGAATTTGAAGCAGTAATAGGTTTGGAAGTTCACGTTCAACTTCATACAAAAAGCAAAATGTTTACGGCGGCTCCATACCGCTTTGGCGAAGAGCCAAATACTTTGGTAGACCCAGTTGTTTTGGCTTTGCCGGGGGTTTTGCCCGTTCTTAATTTCGAGGCAATACGCAAAACCGTAAAAGTGGGTATGTTGCTTGGTTGCAAAATTCCCGAAATAACCAAGTGGGACAGAAAAAACTATTTCTACCCCGACAGCCCCAAAAACTACCAGCTTTCGCAGTTCGACGAGCCTTTGTGCCTTGGCGGCGGCGTTGAAATAGAATTGCCTTCGGGCGAAACGGGCAAGATGGGGGCGCACAGAACCGTAAAGCTTACCCGCATACATCTGGAAGAAGACGTAGGCAAACTTACGCACTTTCATAACGACTCTTTGGTAGACTACAACAGGGCGGGTACTCCCCTTATAGAAATAGTTACCGATCCAGATATGCACACTGCCGACGAAGCCTTTGCGTTCCTGACCTCGCTAAGAAACTCGCTTGTTTTTGCGGGCATTTCGGAATGCGATATGGAAAAGGGACAAATGCGCTGCGACGCAAATATTTCCATACGCCCCGTAGGCGAAACTAAATTGGGAACAAAGGTTGAGCTGAAAAACCTGAACTCGATTTCGGGCGTAAAGGCGGGCGTAGAATACGAAATTAAGCGCCAAATTAAGGCGTATAAAACGGGCGAAAGAATTGTTCAGGAAACCCGCCGTTGGGACGCCGAATTGTGCCTTACGCAGACAATGCGCGGCAAGGAAATGTCGCACGACTACCGCTATTTCCCAGACCCAGATTTGCTTCCCGTAAAAATTTCGGACGAGCTTAGAAACGAAATTGCCGCCGAATTGGTGGAATTGCCTTTCGACAGGCAACGCCGCTATATGAAAGACTACCAGTTGCCCTACACAATAACTTCGGTTTTGTGCATAGACAAAGACTTGGTTGCCTATTTTGAAGAAGCGGTAAAATATTCTAGCAACTACCATGCTTTGGCTAACTTGCTTATAAACGACTTGCTGCGCGAAATTTCGGCGGCAAACGCCGAGGGCGAAAATATTGCACTTGGCACCTGCAAGATGACTCCGCAATATATGGCGCAGCTAGTAAAGCTTATCGATGACGGCGTAATTTCTAAACAAATTGCAAAGGAAGTGTTTGCCGAAACCTTTAAAAACGGAACGGCTCCCGCCGATGTAGTAAAGGCAAAAGGTCTAACTCAAAATACCGACACAAACCAGATAGAGGCATTTTGCTTGGAGGCAATGAAAGGCAACCAAAAGGCAATAGACCAATATAAGGCGGGCAACGAAAAGGCAATAAACGCCCTTATTGGCCCGATTATGAAATTGTCGAAGGGCAAGGCAAACCCCGCTCTTGTTTTGCAAACGCTTAAAAAGCTTATCAAGTAGGGTATGATAAGTTCTACTTTGATGCTTGTTGCCATTGTGTTGGTGTTTGCAAGAACGCTGTTTTCGCTGTTTTTGGAAATGCTGAACATGCGCAATGTATGCGCAAACGCTTTCGACGTGCCCGAAACCTACAAGGGTTTTGTAGACGCCGATTCGTACCACAAAAGCGTTGCCTATACGCTAGACAAAACGCGCTTTGCAATGATAGAGGGCGTATATTCGGCATTGGTGCTTTGCGCGTTTTTGCTTTTCGGGGCGTTCCCGTCAATTTTCGGCTTTTGCGAAAATTTGTGGGGCGCTTCGCTTTTTGGACAGTCGCTTACGGTTATTGCGGCATTAACAATATATTCGCTTTTCGATATTCCCTTCGATTTGTACGAGCAGTTTGTTTTGGAGGAAAAGCACGGATTTAATAAGATGACTTTGGGGCTTTGGATAAAAGACCAAATAAAGTCGCTGCTGCTTTCGTTTGTAATAGGCGCGCCGCTTTTGTGGCTGTTTTTGCTGTTCTACAATTCTTTTGAAAACACTTGGTGGCTTTGGTGCTTTTTTGCGATAGTGGCTGTTCAGCTTGTTATGATAATGATATATCCAAAGCTTATTTTGCCGCTTTTCAACAAAATAACCCCATTGCCCGACGGCGTTTTAAAAGACGCAATTTTTGCTCTTGCAAAAAAGTGCAACTTTAAAACCACTGCTATTCAGGTTATGGACGGCAGTCGCCGCAGCTCGCATTCAAACGCATTCTTTACGGGGTTTGGCAAATTCAGAAGGGTTATTTTTTACGATACCATTTTAGAGCAGCTAAGCAACGAGCAAATTGTTTCGGTTTTGGCTCACGAAATAGGGCACTACAAAAAAGGGCACATTTGGTCTACAATGTTTTTAACGTTTGCTTCAACTCTTGCTGGCTTCTACATTATGGGAGTTTTGGCAAAGTGCCCGTATTTTTACGAAAGTTTCGGCTTTTCGCAAAATTCGGGTTTTGGCGCGCTGCTTATATTGTTTTCTATCTTAAGCCCGTTGTTTACATTTTGGCTTACCCCCATATTCAACCAAATTTCGCGCAAGCACGAATATCAGGCCGACTCGTTCGCAAAGGCAACCTGCGGCACGCCCGACAACCTTATAGAGGCTTTGCGTAAACTCCACAAAAAGAACTTGGGCAATTTAACGCCGCACAGGTTATATAGCGCGTTTTACTACTCGCACCCAACCCTTATGGAAAGGGAGTTTAACCTTAAAAACAATTAGCAGGTTCTTTGCTTGCAATGAATTTTACAAATAAAGCCAAACAAATTGCCCTTTCGTTTTTAAGAGAGGGCGATTTTGTTATAGACGCCACCTGCGGCAACGGGCACGACACTTTGTTTTTAAGCGACATTGTAGGCGAAAGAGGCTTCGTTTTTGCCTTCGATGTGCAACAACGCGCAATAGAAAGCTCGAAAGCCCTGTTGGCAAAATCTGGCAAAACCCCGCAAAACGTGCAGTTTGTTTTAGATGGCCACGAAAATATGGAAAACCATTTGCCCGAAGCCGTAAAAGGCAAGCTTAATTGCGCCGTTTTTAATTTGGGCTATTTGCCGAATTCTAACAAAACCGTTATAACCAAGCCGCAAAGCACGCTAAAGGCATTGCAAAGCTGTTTGGATATTAGGGCAAACCGCTTTTTGCTTTCGGTTTTGTGCTATGTGGGCCACGAGGGCGGGCAGGGCGAATACGAAGCGGTAAGGGATTTTTTTAAACAAAATTTTGCGGAGTTTAGCGAATATAGCGACGAAAAGAATTTGCAGTCGCCAAAGCTTTTGCTTGTAAAAATGGGCGAATAGCTAAAAAAAGTGTTTAAAAATCGGAGAATGTGTGTATAGTTTCGCGCAAATATATACACATATTATGGAAAATCTTTTACAACTTATATTGCAGGGCGGCGTTTTCGACACCACCAAAATGGGTCAAATTTTGAATATGACCGAAAAAGAGGTAGACGAAGCCCTCGAAAAATTAAAGGACGAGAAAATCCTTTTAGGTTGGATTCCCGTTTTGCACCCCGACTACGAAAGCGGTTTGGTTTCGGCTGCTATAGAGCTTAAAATTTGTCCCGAAAGAGACGGCGGTTTCGACAGGCTTGCCCAGCGCATAAGCAGGTTCGAGCAGGTAGATTCGTGCTTTCTTATGAGTGGCGCGTACGACCTTTTGCTTTTTGTAAAGGCAAAGAATATAAAGGAAATTGCAAGCTTTGTATACGAAAGGCTTGCCACCATTCACGGCGTAACTTCTACGGCAACACACTTCTTTTTAAGAACCTATAAAACTATGGGCTTTATTATTGGGCAAGACCCGAACAACCCCGACAAACCCGTAGTTTCCGCTTAATTTAAAATATTCTCTTTATGTGCGACAGTAAAAAATTTGTAGCCAAACACGTTGTAGGGCTTCCCAAATCGGGAATTAGGGCTTTCTTTTCGATAGCATCTACGATGAAAGACGCAATCTCGCTCGGCATTGGCGAGCCGGATTTTGTAACCCCGTGGCACATTAGGGAAGCGGCAATTTTCGCGCTCGAAAAGGGCAAAACTTCGTATACCGACAACTTGGGGCTAAAATCGCTAAGAAACGAAATTTCGAAATACGTTGCAAAAACTTTCGGGGTTGAATACTGCCCCGACAACGAAATTATGGTAACAGTGGGGGCTTCAGAAGCGTTAGACGCCGCGTTGCGCGCAATAATAAACCCGCTCGACAAGGTTATGTACCACGAACCCTGTTATGTTTCGTATGCGCCAAGCATTGTGCTTTCGCACGGCATACCCGTTCCCGTTCGCACAAAGGCCGAAAACGGTTTTGCCCTTAGTGTAGAAGACGTAAAAAAGGCATGGCAGCCCGGGTGCAAGGCAATAGTTATAAACTTTCCCACAAACCCAACGGGCGGCACGCTAAGCCTCAAACAGGTAGAAGAACTTGCCGCCTTTGTAGAGGAAAAGGATATGCTGGTAATTAGCGACGAAATCTATTCAGAGCTTACCTACGAAGGCGAGCACAATTCCATTGCGGCGGTAAAAGGAATGAAGGAAAGAACGGTTTTCATTCACGGTTTTTCGAAGGCGTTTGCAATGACGGGCTTTAGAATGGGCTATGCCTGCGGGCCAAAAGACGTAATAGACGCAATGATGAAAATCCATCAATACGGCATTTTGTGCGCTTCTATAATGTCGCAAGAAGCCGCTTTAGAGGCATTGCGCAACGGCGAAGAATCTATGAAAAAAATGCGCGACGAATACCACCGCCGCAGAGACTTTATTGTTCGCCGCTTTAACGAAATGGGGCTTAAATGCAATTTGCCCAAGGGAACGTTCTACGCCTTCCCTAGCATTGGCGGTCGCAAAATGTCGTCTATGGATTTTTGCACAAAGGTTTTAAATTCCGCAAAAGTTGCAATAGTTCCCGGGTCTGCTTTCGGCGAATCGGGTGAAGGATTTTTCAGGGCAAGTTTTTCGACAAGCTACGACAACCTAATTAAGGCGACCGACAGGATAGAAAAGTCGCTTGAAAATATATAGAATTTTTTATGGATACAGGCAAAAGCATAGCCATTGTAGGCAGGCCAAATGTTGGCAAAAGCAGGCTCTTTAACAGAATATTAAAGCGCAGGGTTTCGATTGTTCACGACCGCCCGGGGGTAACCCGCGACATTGTTGCCGAAAAGCTGCCCAACGGCACCGTGCTTATGGATACGGGCGGCCTTGGCGCAACCGAAGAAACAACCGAAAAGGTTATAGCCCAAGCAACCGACATTCAGGCGGAATTTGCAATGAATACCTCCGACATTATTTTGTTTGTAGTAGATTCGCAGGAAGGCCTTACCCCGCACGACCAGCGCATTGCCGACTCTTTAAGGAAAAGCGGCAAGCAAACCGTTTTGGTTGTAAACAAAACCGATTTGGATTCGCATAAAGACCGCAACCACGATTTCTATACATTGGGCTTTGAAACATTTTTTGTTTCGGCAGAGCACGGCTTGGGCATGGATTCGCTGCTTGCGTATCTCGAAAAAAATTGCGGCAGTTTCGACGTAGAGCCTCCAACAGAGCCTATGCGCGTAAAAATTTGCGTTGCAGGCAAGCCCAATGTGGGCAAAAGCTCGATAGGCAACAGGCTGCTTGGCTCGCAAAGGCTTATTGTAAGCGATGTAGCGGGAACTACGCGCGACAGTGTAAAGTGCGACTTTTCGCACACTACAAAACGCGGGGCAAATGTAGACTTTAGATTTTTCGACACGGCAGGCCTAAGGGCTAAAAGGAAGATAAACACTTCGCTGGACTATTTGTCTACCGTGCGCACAAAAGACGCCATAGCCAAGTGCGACGTTGTAATGCTTGTGCTAGACGCTATGACGGGCGTAACCGAGCTAGACAAAAAATTGGCGGGCGAAATTTTAGACGCTGGAGCCGCCGTAATGGTGCTAGTAAACAAGTGGGACTTGGCTGTTGACTTGTTCAAAAAAGGCACTTTGCGCGGATATACAAGCATTAGAGATTTTAGAACAAAGTTTGAAGAGGCTGTTCGCAAAGAACTATTCTTTTTGGAAGACGCGCCCATTAGCTTTGTTTCGGCAAAAAACGACACTGGGCTAGATACTATTTTAGACGCTTCGTATGCAATGTATAAGCGCGCCTACAAAGAGCTCCCCACGGGCAAGCTAAACTCGGTTGTGCGCGACTTGGTAGATTCAGTTCCCCCAAAGATTGTAGGCGGCAAAAGATTTAAGGTGTATTACTGCCTGCAAATTTCGAATAGGCCAACCGTTATAAGAATGTATTGCAACAGCTTTGCAAAGCTAGACGGCAACTACTATAAGTATATAGAAAAGAATTTGCGCAAAACATTCTCGCTTGGGGGCGTGTCTCTTAAATTCGAATTTAAGGGCAAAGAAAGCAAAACTTTGCAGGAACGCCTAACCGACAAGCGCGCAAAGGAAAACGGCTCTAAAAAGGGCGGCAAACAGGCAGCCCCCGTTCGCTTCGAGGCAAAAAGCGGCTTAAAGAGCAATTTGTCGAACAAGAAATTCGACACGGCAAAAAAGCTTTTAAGAAACAAAAAAAACGCGGCTAAAAAGGGTGCAAAAACGGCAAAGAAACGCCGATAGTTTTTGTGTATGAAAGTTGCCTTTTTCGCTTCCGATAAAATTGCGCTGCCTAGCATAGAAATGCTGGGAAAACGCGGCGTGCTTGCCTGTGTTGTAAGCAACCCCGACAAGCCGAAGGGCAGGGGCAACAAGCTTTCGCCTAACGACATAAGCGCATACGCGCTAGAGCACAACATAACCCTTTTTAGACCCGAAAAAAATAACGAAAATTCGCTTATTGAAGAGTTTAAAAAACTCGGCGTAAATTCGATTGTTGTAATGGCGTACGGCTCTATTTTAAAGGACGCAATTATAAACTACCCAGAGTTGCTTTGCCTGAATTTGCACGGTTCTATTTTGCCCGAGTTTAGGGGGGCTTCGCCCATAGAAAGCGCGCTGGCTTTGCGACGCAAAACAACGGGTGTAAGCCTTATGCGCATTGTAAAAAAGATGGACGCAGGCGCGGTTGCCGATACCGTTTTAGTGGAAATTGCAGCCAATGACACCGCCAAAACGCTTAGGGAAAAAATGGGAATTGCAGCCGCCGAGTTGTTGGAGAAAAACTTGACTGCAATAGAGCAAAAAAGCCTTGTTTTTACCGAGCAAGACGAAAGCAAAGCCACCTATACGCGCAAATTTTTTAAGGACGATTTGTATATAGATTTTTCGCTTACCGCCGCCGAAATTTGCGCAAGAATAGGGGCGTTCGGTTGCGGAATTTTTGAATATAATGGCATTATGCTAAAAATATTGAAAGCCGATTTTTGCGAAGGCAGCCCCAAACATATGGGCGAAATATTTGTAGGGGCAAACTCTCTTAAAATTTCGGCAAAAGATTCGTATTTGGTTGTGCAGACAATACAAAAACCGTGCGCCAAGGCGATGGACATTTCCCAATTTTTGCAGGGATTTAAGTTTGACGGCAATTTGCAAATAGCCTTTAAACACAATGCGCCGCTTTTAAAGCAAGTTTAATAAAAAAACGCCGGCATTTGCTTTTGCCGACGTTTTTTTGTACATTATTTTTTAGCAAGTGCTTAGTGCGTTTTAATTCGATTGCAAATCTATGTAGTTTTTATGCCGCAGCAAATTAAACTGCGGGTGTTCTTTGCAGAGAATGTCGCTCCACAAACTTTCGCAGTTTTCGCTTAAAATAAAGCGCTCGTCTACCTTCGACACATACCAGGTTTTCTGCTCTATTTCGGACGACAGCTGGTCTTTTTCCCATGCGGCATAACCCATAAACACACCGGCTTTTGCATCGGGGAACTCCGCCAAAAATTCCTCGGCTTTTTGGGCGGTAATGCCAAAGCTAAAGTTGCACACGTTTTCGGAATTTTCGCGCCAAACAACAATGCTGAATTTGTCTTTGCTAACGGGCCCGCCCAAAAATACGGGTATGTTTGCCAAGGGCGAAAACTCGAATTTTTCGTCTATTTCGCCCAAAGTTTTGCCAAGCGGTTTATTTATTATAATGCCGAAGGAATTTTCGTCGTTATCTTCAAGCAAAAGAACAACACTTTCTTCAAAAGATATGTCGTTTAAGGTTGGCGAAGCCGCCAAAAACGACCAGGTTCTGTCGGTTTTTTCGCTTTTCATATTTGAACAATGTCTATATCGGCGTCTTTTAAAAGTTCGAATACAAGAGGGTCGTTATTATAGTCGTGATGGTATTTTATAGATTTTACGCCGCTTGCCGCCAAAATTTTTGCGCAGTTTATGCAGGGGAAATGCGTAATGTAGGCAACCGAATTTTCCACGCTAATTCCCCTGCGGGCTGCGTCGCTAATGGCGTTTTGCTCGGCGTGAACTGTCGCTTGTTCGTGCCCGTCTCTTACCTTCGAGCTGTGGGGCAATCCCGCCAAAAAGCCGTTGTAGCCTGCTGCTATAATGCGGTTTTTGTGTTCGTTGTCGCTAACTAAAACGCAGCCCACATTAAGCCTGTGGCACGACGACCTTGCCGCAACAAGTATCGCCACCGACATAAAATATTCGTCCCACGAAGGCCTGCCAAAGCCTTTTAAAAGGCCCTCAAGTTCGTCGAAAATATTGTTGTTGTTTTGCATTTGTGAAAAAGGCAAAAGTTTATTCGTCTTCCTGCAATTGTGCCTGCTCTTTTATTTTTGCGGCATAGCCCATTATAACTTGCTGCAGCTTTTGCAGGTTTTTCATTGGCAGAACCGAAAGGGCTTTAACTGTTCCCTTATTATAATAAACGTTGCAGTCGGCAAAAATTTCTCTGTTTTTACCGCAGGCAAGAAATCTGTATTGCCCGTCTAAATCGCATATAACGGGGTTTTTTGCAAACTGTTTCTTTTCGATTTTATCTGCATAGGCTACGGCGTTTTCCTGCGACTTTGCGTTTATAAGGGTTTTGTCTGCCAAAGTGTAGTACAAAGTGTCGGCAGCTTCGCCGTTTACCGATGCCGAAAATTTTAAAATCGATTTGCCGTTAACATTAATCTTTTCAGTTTTGTACGATATTTGCGGCAACTGTGGGTCATCATCTTTGCCCGCCGGCAAATTCACTATATTCATAAAATTAAGCTTGTCGGCAAATGTAAGCAGCTTTTCTATTTCGCTTTCGGTTGCGTTGGTTTTTGCAAGCGATATTTGCGAGTTTAAGTCGGTATACAGCGCAACTTCGTTTTCAAAGTTTGCGTATTTAAACACCATATCGGAAAGCTCTTTAAGCTGCGACTTGTCTTTTACCAGCGTAGGCAACATTTTTTCGACAAATATTGTGCCGAAATATTCGTTTAGTTTTGCGTCGTTTTTGCCGAAGGCCAGCATATAAAATTCGCAATCTTCAAAATAGCGGCAATACTCTACGGAGCTTTTGCTTATGGGCTTGTCTAAAATGGCCGCCAATTTAGAATTTTTGTTTGTGTTGCACAAAAAGTTTAAAGTTGCAATTTCGGGCGAAATGTCGAATTGCACGCATAAATCTTCAAAGTCGGCAAAAAACTGGCTTAGCGAATCTAAAAAGTCGGGGTTTAAGTATAGCGTTTGCATACTTTGCCAAGTGCTTTTTGTTAATTCTGGCATTCTGAACGTGCATTCCGCCAAAAGACCGGTTTTTTTGTCGGCAAGCTTTGCCAATTCGGCGGCAATTTCGGGCGAAACGGGGTTTTGGCTAAAAGACAAAATCGTGTAGCCGTTTATGTTGTCGAAGCGAGGGAAGTTTGTGCCCTGTGCCTTAGACATATCCGACAAAAGCTTAAGCGCTGCGCAAAAGCGCGAGTTTTTGTCGGCCTTAATGGAAATGTAAGTATCTACGGCGTCTTTATTTTGGTAAAAGCCTATTATTACGTTTTTAGAAAGGTCTATGCCGTCGAAATCCGGATAGCCGAACATAGCAAGCTGCGTGGCAAGCATAAGCTCGGTATTTTGGTAGTCTTCGGGCGAAAGCACTTTTACTACCGAAAGAATTTTTTGCGAAAATGTCTTCGGATTTTCCAGCGAAACCACTGCAAAAGGTTTAGCGATTAACAAGTTGGCTGCCGCAAACAACATAAAAAGCGGCAAAAAAAAGCGTCTGGCGATTCTCATACATGCCCAAGCTAGGCTTATTTTCTACGTTTGTAAAGCAATTTTATCTTAAAAAAAATGCTTGAAAGTGCGCAATGTTTGATTGAAAATGCCGACTTATTTTTATGACTAAGGTTGTTCAGCAAAATTTCGACGTATCGAGCGGAACGGGCTTTATATATTCAAAGCTCGACGCACTGGTAAACTGGGTACGTTCCAACTCAATTTGGCCCCAGCCTATGGGCTTGGCTTGTTGCGCCATAGAACTTATGGGAGCTGCAGACTCCCGCTTCGACATTGGCCGTTTCGGTATGGAGGTTATGAGGTTTTCGCCCCGTCAGGCCGATTGTATGATTGTTTCGGGCACTGTAACCTATAAAATGGCGGGCTCGGTAAAGAGGGTTTACGATCAAATGGCGGCTCCCAAATGGGTTATTGCTATGGGAGCTTGCGCTTGCTCGGGCGGTATGTTTAGAACTTATTCGACCTTGCAGGGTGTAGACAAAATCATTCCCGTAGACATTTATTTGGCGGGGTGCCCGTCCCGTCCCGAAGCGTTGCTAGACGCTTTGGTAAGTTTGCAAAAGAAAATTAGAACAACCCACGGCGCGGTTGATTTGTTTAAGGCCAGATAATATATGAAAACCGAAGATATACTAGCGGCAATGCCCGATTTAAGCGAATATACAACGCAAGACGGCATAAAATCTTTTATTTGCCCCTCCGAAAAGCTTGCCGAATACGCCCAAAAGTTGCGCGATTCGTTCTCGTTTGAAACCCTTAGCGATTTGGCTTCGTTAGACAACGGGGCCAATTTAACCGAAAACAGATTTTCGGTTGTATGCGTTTTCCTTTCGCATGCAAACAAAGAATATTTAAGGCTTAAAAGCACAAGCAGCAACGGCAAATTCCCCAGCCTTACGGGGGTTTATAAGTCTGCAAACTGGCAAGAGCGCGAAGCTTTCGACCTTATGGGCATTGTTTTTGAAGGCCACCCGAACCTAAAGAGAATTCTTATGTGGGACGCGTATCCATGGCACCCGTTGCAAAAAGATTTCCCCTTGGCTGGCAAAGAAGCCCCGTTGCCCGAATCTTTTGAAGGCAACGAAACTGCAACAACCATAACGCCTGCCCCGTGGGTTGGCGGGCCTTTCCATTCAAACAGCGGCGAAAAGTTTACCGCCGACAGAGAACCGCGAAGCCGTCAATAGGAGTATTTTATTATGAGCGAAAAGAATTTTCCCGCCGAAAGACTCGGCGACAAAATGGTTATAAATGTTGGGCCTTCGCACCCTACAACGCACGGCGTTTTAAGGCTTGTTCTTGAACTGGATGGCGACGAAATTACCGCATGCGAGCCCGTTATAGGGCAGTTGCACAGGGGTATGGAAAAGGTTGCCGAAAACCTTACCTACAACCAGTTTGTTCCCTATACCGACAGAATGGACTATTTGGCGTCTATCTGCAACAACGTTGCCTACGCTTTGTGTGTAGAAAAGCTTGCCGGCGTAGAAGTTCCCGACAGATGCAAGGCAATAAGGGTTATAGCCTGCGAGCTTTCGAGAATTTCCAGCCACTTGGTTGGTTTGGCCGCCTATTCGCTAGACGTTGGCGCGACAACCGCCTTTATGTATTGCTATACGCAAAGGGAAAAGATTTACACTTTAATTGAAGCTTTAACGGGTGCAAGGCTAACAACTTCGTTTACAAGAATTGGCGGGCTTTCGCGTGATATTCCCGACGGCTGGTTGGGGGCTGTAAGCGACTTTGCAACGCAGTTCATTTCGTTTATGGACGAATTCGACGCTTTGATGACCCGCAACCGCATATTTATAGAAAGAACGGCGGGCATTGGCATAATAAGCGCAAAAACGGCAATGTCGTATAACCTTACAGGTCCAAACCTAAGGGGCAGTGGCATAGATACCGATATGCGAAAAGTTTTCCCCTATTCGGGCTACGAAAACTACGAATTCGAAATTCCCGTTGGCTCGAAGGGAGACTGCTACGACAGATGGCTTGTTCGTATGGAGGAAATGCGCCAGAGCATAAACATTATACGTCAGGCAATCGAAAAAATGCCGCAGGGCGCATGGCACATAGACGACACAAAAATATATCTGCCGTCTAAGAAAGACGTTATGACGCAAATTTCGTGCCTTATTCAAGACTTTACCGTTACAACCCAAGGCCCCTACATCAGAGAAGGCGAAGCCTATTTTCAGGCAGAAAACCCCAAGGGTAATTTGGGCTTTTATATTGTTTCGAAAGGCGGCGGCGTTCCCTACAGGGTTAAGGTTGAATCTCCTTCGTTTGCAAGCCTAAGCATTTTGCCCGAACTATTGCCCGGACATATGCTTACCGACATAACGGCAATTCTCGGTTCGCTCGACTTTGTTTTGGGCGAGTGCGACAGATAATTTATTGAGAGGTTTTATATTATGCAAATAACTCCCGAAATCGATAAAAGAGCCGACGAGATTATTGCCGAATACCCGAAGAAGAAATCGGCGGCAATGATGCTTATGCATCTAATGCAGGAAACTTTCGGCTTTTTCGACGACGACGCCATTAAGTATATTGCCGACAAGCTTTCGATTGAGCCTATCGAAGTTTACGGAATGATGTCGTTTTACCCGATGTTTACAAAGGAAAAAAATGCCAGAATACACATTAAAGTGTGCAGAACGCTTTCGTGCGCGCTTGCTGGCTCGATAAACTTGGCAGACGCAATCTCCAAAGAATTGGATATGCCTATGAATTCCACAAAAGGCATCTACACTTTAGAATTTGTTGAATGCTTGGGCAACTGCGTAAAGGGCCCCAACGTTCAGGTAAACGACAAGCTTTTCGACTCGGTAACGCCCGATAAGGCTGGCAAGTTTTTAGAGCAAATAAAGGCTATGGACGCTGCTGGCGAACTTAAACCCGCCACAATGCACGACGCCCCGCAGGGCGCGGGCGATTTCGAAAACCCCGCATATAAAGGATAATTTGTTATGGCCGAAAACAGAATAATCTACAAACACATAGGCCTTGAAGGTTGGAACACCTCCATCGACAAATACGAATCGGACGGCGGCTATACAACCCTTAAAGACACCGTAAAGCGCGACAAAGCCGAACTTTGCGCCGAAATGGAAAAGTCTAAGCTAAGGGGGCGCGGCGGCGCGGGCTTCCCAATAGGTATGAAATGGAAGTTTCTCGACAGAAAAAGCGGCAAGCCTATTTACCTTATTTGCAACTCCGACGAATCCGAACCCGGAACTTGCAAAGACCGCAAAATAGTATACGAAGACCCCCACCAGTTGGTAGAGGCCATAATGTGTACCGCCTATGCAATTAACGCCGAACACGCCTTTATATATATTAGAGGCGAGTATATAAACGGTCACAGAATTTTGCAGCAGGCAATTAAAGAGGCAAAAGCAAAGGGCTATGTAGGCAAAAACATTTGCGGAAGCGAATATTCCTGCGACATTACCGTTGTAAGAGGCGGCGGCTGCTACGTTTGCGGCGAAGAAACAGGCCTTATTTCGTCTTTGGCGGGCGGCAGGGGTTATCCCAGAATAAAGCCCCCGTATTTCCCCGCAGTTATGGGCTTGTACGACTGCCCGACGGTTGTAAACAATGTTGAATCTCTTTGTTGGGTTCCCAACGTATTTAGAATGGGCGGCGAAGCCGTTTCTAAAATTGGTTCGCCGTTAGACCCCGGCACACACATTTGGGGCGTAAGCGGGCAGGTTCAAAACCCGGGTCGCTACGAAATTACCACAGGTTCTATGACTTTGGGCGAACTTTTGTACGACGTATGCAAAGGTCCGCTTCCGGGGCGTTCGTTTAAGGCTATTATCCCCGGTGGGTCTTCTATGAAAATCCTTAAGTGGGGCGAAAAAATTTCAATTAAAGACGCCGACGGCAATGTAAAGGAAATTACCCCCGAAAATATCAAGCTAGACGCGCAGTCGTTTATGGCTTGCGGCACGGCAATTGGCTCGTGCGGCATTATAGTTATGGACAACACCGTAGATATGCCCGAAGCTTTGGCAAACCTTAACGCCTTTTATGCACACGAATCGTGCGGGCAGTGCACACCGTGTCGCGAAGGTTCGTTGTGGATTTCGCGCATAACAAAAAGAATTTGCGCAGGCCACGGCCGCAAGGGAGACCCAGATTTGCTGTTGTCTATTGCAGGCAACATTTGCGGCAGAACAATTTGCGCCCACGGCGAATCTGTTGCATGGCCCGTTCAAAGCCATGTAGGCAAATTCAAAGACGAATACGAGGCCAAAATTGAACGCCAACTTAAAGAGGGCACAATGGCCAGACTCGACAATAACTCGTACAAACTGATTTAACACAATGGCAAGCGACAAGGTTTTAATTAACGTAAACGGAAAAGACTACGAAGTTGCGGCAGGTCAAAACGTAATAGACGCGTGCGCTTCGCTGGGCATAGAAATTCCGCATTTTTGCTATCACCCCAAGCTTTCGTTGGCGGGGTCGTGCAGAATGTGTCTTATACAGATAGGTATGCCCGCCGTAGACAGGCAGACAAGGGAAATTATCCACAACGAAGACGGCTCTATAAAAATAGCCTGGATGCCCAAGCCCGCCATAGCGTGCGGCACAAAAGTGTGCCAAAATTTGCACGTTATTACCGATAGCGACGTGGTAAAAAGCTGCAGGCAGGGCGCGCTGGATTTCCTTTTGGCAAACCACCCCTTAGACTGCCCCATATGCGACGCTGCCGGCGAATGCAAATTGCAGGAATATTGCAATGCCTATGCAAAGCCAAGCAGCCGCTATTTTGAAGAAAAGAATGTAAAGCCCAAAAAGACTAATATTGCAGGCAAGATATATCTCGATAACGAACGCTGCGTTTTGTGCTCGAGGTGCATACGCATTTGCCGCGAAATTTTGGGCAAAGACTATTTGTCGTTTACAAAGCGCGGCAGCAAAACCTGCGTGGCGGCGTTAAACCCCGAAAGCATCGACAACAACTACATAATGAATATTGTAGACAATTGTCCGGTGGGCGCGCTTACAAGCATAGATTTTCGCTTTAAAATGAGGCCTTGGTTCTTAAAGGTTTCAAACTCTGTTTCTGCCGAAAGCAGCGCCGGCACAAATATAAAAGTTTGGTCGCGCGAAAACGTAATCTACAGAATAACCCCTCGCCGCAACGACGACGTAAACGATATGTGGATGTCGGACTCGGGCAGGTTCGAGTATAAGAAAACCGATGCAAAGTTCAGGCTTTCGTGCGCCAATTTAGACGGGTCTGACTGCGAATCGCAATATGCGTTAAACAGAATTTGCGAAATTGTAAAGCTTGGCAAATGCGCAATTGTAGCAAGCGCGCGCCAAACTTTTGAAGAGCAGTTTTTGGTTTCGAAGTTGGCAAAAGAGGGCAAGTTTGATGTTTACGTTCCCGCCCACCTCGGCGAAGACGACCATTTTCTGGTTTCGGCCGACAGAACCCCGAATATGCGCGGTGCGTTTGTAAGCGGTTTGGTAAAAGAATATCCCAAAACCGATTTGCTTGCATTGCGCGAAAAGGTGTTGGCGGGCGAAATTACGTCTATCTTAAGCTTCGACGAAGATTTGTTGGCTTTGGGCTTTTCGCAAAAAGACCTAAAGAGCGTAAACGTAATTTACTGCGGCACCATTAAAAACGAGCTTTCGTCTTTGGCAAAAATTACGCTGCCTATTGCAAACGAATTCGAAAAGGCGGGCAGCTACATAAACCGCCAGTGGCGCATTCAAAAGTTCGACTCGGTTATAGAGCCGAAATCTTCGGTATGCAATTCCATTTCGGTTGTTTCGGCTTTAATTCAGGCTGTAAGCGGCGAAAACTTTGCCGACATTACTCTTGCCGACGCCAGAAGGCTTATTAAAGACGAGCTTGGTATAGACTTAAATTCGGTAGGCGAAAACGGAATGCTGCTCGACAGCACAAAGTTTGCGTCGGTAAAATTCCCCGAAGAAAGGGCTTTGCACTACGATGTATAACATTATTTCGACAGTTAATCCGTGCGTATCGGCGTCGTGCGCCGACATTCTGCTAAAAGTTGTGCTTATGGTGGTATTCGGTTTTTGCGCCATAGGTTTAATTATGGGCTTTGCAGCCCTAAGCGTTGTCGCCGAAAGAAAGGTTGCAGGCTATATTCAGGGCAGATACGGGCCAAACAGAACGCTTATCATTTGGGTAGAGGCAATTCCCTTTGTAGGACCCGCCTTGCGCAAGATGGGCTTAACACAGTTGGCGGCCGACGGCTTAAAATTCCTGTTTAAGGAAGAGCCGTTGCCTAGTCACGTCAACAAATTTTGGTATGTTTTAGCCCCCGTAATGGCTCTTTCGCCCGTGCTTATTGTGGCAAGCGTTGTGCCTTTCGGCATATTGTGGCTAAACGGGCAGGCTTTGCCGCTTTCGCCTTCGAATGTAAACGCAAGCTTGATATTTGCGCTGGCGTTCGGCTCGTTGGGCGTTTTTGGGCCCATAATGGCGGGGTGGTCGTCGAACAACAAGTTTTCGCAGCAGGGCGCAATAAGGGCGGCATCGCAAATGATTAGCTACGAACTGCTTTTTGGCTTGGCGGTTTTGCCCGTTATAATGACTGCGGCTTCTTCGGTGAAAAACCCCCTAAGCCTTTTCGATTTGGGCTTGTACCAATCGGGCAACTGGTGGTTTATACTTACGCACCCGGTTTCAGCCGCAATTTACCTTACGGCACTTTTTGCCGAAACAAACCGTTTGCCCTTCGATATGGCCGAAAGCGAAACCGACCTTGTTAGCGGCTACCATACAGAATACGGCAGCTTTAAGTTTGGTTTGTTCTTTGTTGGCGAATACGGGCATATGGCCTTGGGTTCGGCATTGTTTGCGGTGCTGTTCCTCGGCGGCTGGAATCCTTTGCCGGGCTTGGAATGGCCCGAATCTTGGGGTTGGATTTCGTCGGTGCTTTCGCTTCTTACAATGGTTGTAAAAATGGCGGCGATGATTTTCTTCTTCTTGTGGGTAAGGTGGTCTATGCCGCGCTTTAGGTACGACCAGGTTATGAACTTAAGCTGGGCAAAACTTATGCCCTTGGCCTTGTTGAATTTGATTTTTTACATAATTTTATTGGGACTTTAAAAAAATGGCTATGATTGTTGACAGAAGAAAGATGTCTTTTTGGGAGCGGACTTATCTGCCGCAAACAATAGGAGGTCTTATCATAACAATGAAAAATATGTTCAGGAAGAAGGTAACGCTTTCGTATCCCGAACAAAGATCGGCTTTGCCGAAAAACTATAGGGGGGCTCCCACTTTGGTAAAAGACCCCGACGGCAGGCAAAAGTGCGTGGCATGCCAAATGTGCGAATTTGTGTGTCCGCCAAAGGCCATAAAGGTAACTCCTTCGGAAATTCCCTCCGACAGCCCCTACGCCTTTATCCAGAAGCAGCCCAAAGAATTTAAAATAGATATGTTGCGCTGCATATTTTGCGGCTTGTGCCAAGAAGTATGCCCCGAAAGCGCAATAGTTCTGCAAAACGAATATTCCTTGAATTTCCCCGACAGAAATTCGGCGGTAAGAAACAAGGCGGCTTTGTACGAAGCAGGCGGCGTTTTGCCCGACCAAATAATGAAGTGGGAAAAGGTAAGAAAAGCCAAAGAAAACGCCGAAAAGGAGGCGCACTAATATGGAATCGCTATTGTTTTATGTATTTTCGGCTCTGTGCATAGGCGGTGCGTTGGGCGTTTTGTTTGTAAACGGCTATGTAAATGCCGCAATGTCTATGTTGTGCTCTATGCTTGGCTTTGCAGGGTTGGCATTTTTGGAAAAGTCGTATTTATTGGCATTGCTTATAATAATGGTATATGCAGGGGCGGTAATGGTACTGTTCTTGTTTGCAATAATAATGATGGGTGCCGACGACTCAAGAAACACTCCGCCTTCTACAAAGCTTAAAATTTCAATTTTATGGCTTTTGGCTTGTGCTTTGTTCGGCTATTTTGCGCCGCAAGCCGCCGAGTTTTACGCTGCAGTGCCAACCGATGTTATTACATCTAAGGCGATGGCGGCTTTAATGTTCACAAAATACGCTTTGCATGTAGAGGTTATTGGCGTATTGCTTTTGGCGGCAATGACGGCGGTTATTGTAATAGCCAGAGACGACAGAAAACTTTCTCAAAAAAGGGAGGGGCTGTAATTTATGGAAAACGCTATTTTGGAATATAACCAATTTGTGCTGCCCGCCTTAATGCTTTTTGCTTCGGGGCTAATTGGCGCAATGTTTAAAAAGAACCTTGTTGTTGTTTTTATGTGCATAGAAATGATGTTGTGCGCGGCGGCCTTGCTGGCAATGTCGTTTTCGGCGCAATATGCGCATGCCGACGGCTGTGTTTTTGCGTTGTTGATTTTGGCGGTTGGCGCCTGCGAAGTTGCAGTTGCCCTTGCCGTGATTATTCAAAGATTTAAACTTAAACAACAGCCCTTTACAGACGAGCTGAATTCGAAAAGAGAGTAGCTTTTTATGAATATTTTTAACCCGCAATACAGTTTGGCGTTTATACTGCTTTGCCCGTTGGTTTCGGCGGTAGTGTGCGCCTTGTTTTTCAGAAAGGGCCGCTGGGCTGCCCCCGCAATTTCGTGCGTGTCGGCGTTCCTGTGCATGGTTGTTTCGCTTTTTGCAATCTGCAATGCAAAAACGGTAGACTTCTTTCTTACAAAAACCCAATACGATATTTTTAGCCTAGGTTCGTTTAGCGTTCCCATATCGTTTTGCTTTAACGATACGGCTATGAATATGATGTTTGTTGTAAGCTTTGTAGGCTTTTTAATTCACATATTCAGTCTCGGCTATATGGACGACGACAAGGCCCGCGGCAGATTCTTTACGGGATTGAGCTTTTTTATGTTCTCGATGACGGGCATTGTGCTTTCGGGCAATTTGCTTATGATGTTCATCTTTTGGGAATTTGTAGGCTTTAGCTCGTATTCTTTGATTGCCCATTATAGCGATACGGTTGTTGCAATGAAGGCGTCTAAAAAGGCGTTTATTGCCAACAGGGTGGGCGACTTTGGCTTTTTGCTTGGTATAATTTGGTGCTGGTACAATTTCGGCACAACAAATTTTGATGCCCTTAGCCAAATTTTAACGGCCGACCCAAGCAAAGCAGTTACCGGCATTGGCTTGCTTTTAATGTGCGGCTTTTTGGGTAAAAGTGCGCAGTTCCCCCTGCAGGTTTGGCTTACCGACGCTATGGCGGGCCCGACTCCCGTTTCGGCTTTGATACACGCGGCAACAATGGTTGCAGCAGGTATATATATGATGGCAAAATTGGGCTTGTGCGGTATGCTTACAAACACTGTGTTAGACACAGTTTTGGTTTTGGCAACCTTTATGGCGTTCTTTGCCGGCATTTGGGCTTTGGGGCAAAAAGACATAAAAAAGACTTTGGCTTATTCTACGCTTTCGCACTTGGGGCTTATGGCAATGGCTATAGGCTTGGGCTGCTACGGCGTTGCAATGCTGCACTTGACAATGCACGCATTCTTTAAGGCGGCTTTGTTCCTTTGCGCGGGTTCTATAATTCACGCATGCCACCACGAGCAGGATATGTTTAAAATGGGCGGTCTTTTTAAGAAAATGCCGCTAACAAGTTTAACCGCAATTTTGGCTACGTTGTCGATTATAGCAATTCCCTTCTTTGCAGGCTACTATAGTAAAGACACAATTATAAACGCATTTTTTGTAAGAGTGTTAAATTCGCAAAACGCGTTTAATTTAACATTCTTTGTTTTGGCTTTTTTGGGCGTATGCCTAACTTCGGTATATATGGGCAGGCTTTGCTTGCTTGTGTTCTTCGGCAAAAGCCGTTCGCAAAAGGCCGAAAACGCAAAGGAAAGCTCGCTTTTTATGGTTTTGCCGCTTTTGGTTTTGGCAGTATACTCGGTTGCCGGTGCCTACGGCGTTGTTTACGGAAAATTCTCCATAATTCCGCAAAACGCAATAGACTTTATAAGCAAAGCGTATTTGCAGCAGCGCGAAGCATTTGAGGCCATAAGCCAAGTTCACACTTTTGAATGGATTACGCTTGTCTGCACATTGGTAGGCCTTGCAATTTCGTATGTTTTATACGGAAAGGGCAAAGATACCCTTTACGAAAAAACTCCGTGGTTGTACAAGCAAATAGAAATGCACGGCTATTTCGATATTGTTTACTACTATTACATTACAAAAGTTCAACAGCGCGTTGCCGAATTGCTTAACATTTTAGACCTGCTGCTTATAGAAGGCCTTATTGTTAGGGGCAGTGCGGGAATTTTGGCATTGATTGCATATCCCATTAAAAAGCTGTATTTGGCGCAGTGCAGTGCCAATATTTGGTGGATACTTGCAGGTATTGCGTTAATCTTCGGAATTTTGATTTACTAATATGAACTACTCGATTTTACTTACAACTTCGGTTGCCGCTCCCGTATTGGCACTATTGGCAATGCTGCTTTGGCCTACAATGCCAAAACGCGTTGCAAAAGGCGCGGCGTTGCTGGCAAGCGGCTATGCAATGGTTTCGGCAGCAATATTGTGGTGTGCATACTACACGCAGTCGCTAAAGGGCTTTGCGTTTACTTCGTACGAATTTAGCACCGAAAAACTCCCGCTGCCCGTTTTTGGGCTTAACGGCGTAAGCTGCATAATGTTTGCAATGGCTGCCATTGTTGGTTTTGCGGCGGTGTTAGGCACAAAAACCGATATGGTTAAAAACTACAAGTCGTATATGGCGTTGATTATGGCGGCTCTTTGCGGCTTGCTTGGTATGTTTGCAAGTATGAATATGCTTTTTGCATACATATTCCACGAATTTGCAATGGTGCCCACATTTTTGGCTACGGTTTACTGGGGTAGCGAAGGGCGTCGCAGCGCGGCAATGCAAATGGCAATATACCTTACTTTGGGCGCACTGATTTCGCTGGTTGGCATTGTGGCTTTGTTCCTGTTTTCGGGCGCGCAAAGCTTTAATATTGGCGACTTGATTTCGGCAAGCACGGCGCAACTGGCAAACGCAAAAGATGCCTCGGGCCTTGTGTTCTCGCTTTGCGTTGTGGGTTTCGGAATTTTAATTTCGGTATTCCCGTTCCACTCTTGGGCATTTAAAGGCTACACTGCAGCCCCCACGGCGTTTTCGATGATGCACGCGGGCGTGCTTAAAAAATTCGGTTTTTATATGCTCTTGCAGTTGGTAATACCCGCGTTGCCGTGGGCTGCCAACGAATATATGGGCTATGTGGCGTTGGCTGCTTTGTTCAACGTTGTTTTAATAGGCGTTTTAACAATGGCTCAGGGCGACTTAAAAATGATGTTCTCGTATTCGAGCGTTTCGCACATAGGTATGTGTATGTTGGGCTTGTCTACATTAAGCGTATTGGGAGTAGGGGCTGCCGCCTTGTTTGCGTTTGGCCACGGCCTTAGCATTGCGCTTTTGTTCTACATTTCGAACATAATAATAAACAAGGCAAAAACGTCGGATATGGACGATATGGGCGGCTTGATTTCGAAAGCTCCGGTACTGTGCGCATTTTTCCTTGCCGCTGTTTTGGCGGGTATAGGTTTGCCAGGCTTTGCAAATTTCTGGGGCGAACTTGGCGTATTTACGGCCTTGTTCGGCTACAATAAAATCTATTGCGCAATAGCGGCCTTGGGCTTGATTATTTCGGCAATTTACGGGTTAAGGGCTGTTGCAAGGGTTTTCTTTGGCCCTGCAAAACCCCAATACGATTCGGTAAGCGACATTTCTACACTGGAAAAGCTGCCTGCCATAGTTTTATTGTTGGCCTTGCTTTTTGTAGGGTTTTTCCCGAAATCGGTTACAACGCTGTTAAGCTCCGATTTATCGCAAACTTCGGTTTTTCAACAAAACATAAAGTAATATTATGAATTTAAGCATTTTTAAAGATATGGCTCCCTCTTGCGGAGATTTTATTTCGGTATTGCCCGAATTTTCGCTGGCGGTTTTTGCGGCATTGCTGCTTATTGTTTCGGCGGTGTCTTCGCAAAAAAGGTGCGCAAAAGTTTCGGTTTTGGCTATACTTGCAACGCTTGTTTCGCTTGTATTGGCATTGTTTTTTGCCGACCGTGTTGGCGAAAAGCCTTTTGGCGGTATGATTTCCGCATACGGGGCGTTTACATATTTTGCGTATTTGTGCGCCGTTTTAACGGGGGCTTTGGCGGTAAGATATTTGTCGAAAAACCCCAGCAACCATAAAAGCGAGTATATTCCCGTTTTAATGATGGCATCGGCTGCTCTTTCTCTTTTGTCTCGCGCCGAAAATTTTGTATTTTTGTTCGTAGCTTTAGAATGCTTTAGCATTTGCATGTATGCGCTTGTTTCGTGGAGCAGAAAGTCGGTAGAATGCCTAGACGGCTCCATAAAATATATGATTATAAGCGGGGTAAGCTCGGCGATTTTGCTTTTGGGCATTGTGTTTATCTATGGGGCAAGCCTAAACAAGTTCAACGGGGGCGACTTGCTGTTTTTCGACAATATACGTTTGGGGCTTTCTTCAAAGCTGTTTTGCACGGGCTTGGTTTTGGTATTTTCGGGGCTGTTGTTTAAATTGGCGGCTTTCCCATTCCAATTTTGGGTTAGCGATGTTTATCAGGCGGCTCCTACTCCCACCAGCGCGTTTTTGGCGGTTGCATCGAAAGCGGTTGCAATATTTATGGTTGTAAAGCTTTGCATTGCCGGGCACTTTAACTTGCAAAACGTGCTTGTTGCCGTTTCGGTTATCGCCTCGCTTACAATCTTGGCGGGTAATATTCCCGCAGTTTTGCAAACTTGCACAAAAAGGCTTATGGCTCTTTCGGGTGTGGCAAACGCCGGCTACCTTATGCTTTTGGCGGCGGCCGCGGTTGTAAATCCCGCCAACTACGACATGATAATGGTTGTAATGTTCTTCTATTTGGTAGCTTACGCCTTTGCAACATACTCGCTTTTCGGCATAATAAATATGTCGAACACGGTGCAAGACTCGCTGCAGAATTTTGAAGACTATCGCGGCTTGTTTAAAAAAGACAAAATTACAACGTCGGCTTTGGTTGTAGCTTTAGCCTCTTTGGCTGGCATACCGCCGACGGCCGGGTTCTTCGGTAAGGTTTTGATTATTGTGGTAGCTTGGGGCGCAGGCTTATATATACCCGTAGCTGTTATGATATTCGGTTCTGTAGTTTCAATTTACTACTACTTTGCATGGATGAGAATAGGCTTTGCAAAGTCGTACGACAATGCCGAAAACTTTAAGTTTACAAAAGGCTCGGCACTGTTGCTTACAATCTTAACTGGGGCAACATTGGCATTCGGCTTTGTTTCGATATATTTTTACTAAGCGTATATAAATGCTTGAGATTCTGAAAACCGTTCAAGCCGAGCTCCTTCGCCTAAAGGGCGAGGGGGTAGACTCGGTTTCGGTAGACGACGAATCCCTGGCGATTTTAAGAAAACTCATAGCAAAAAATTCGGCGCAAGCCCCAAAAAGCGCAAAGAACGAATACGTAGAGGAAGTTCATTTTGCGCAGAATGTAGATTTGGGCAAAGCCGTTTCAACCGAAAAACCCGTGAAAGTGAAAACCGTAAAAGACTTTAACATAAAGCCCATTCCGAACCCTACGCCTTTCGAGGTTAGCGGCAACACAAAAGCCGAAAAGTGGGAATGTCTTAAAAACATTGTACTAAACGACAAAGTTTGTTTGGAGCACGTGCACGAGGGCAAAAACTTGGTTTTCGGCGTAGGTTCTATAGATTCGCCCGTATTTTTCTGCGGCGAAGCCCCAGGGGCCGACGAAGAAACCCAAGGCGAGCCTTTTGTTGGCAGGGCAGGACAGCTGCTTACAAAAATAATAAAGGCAATGGGGCTAGACCGCAAAGACGTTTACATTGGCAATATAATGAATTGGCGTCCCGAATTGCCTACGCTTACCGGTAATAGACCCCCCGACGAAGTTGAAATGGCATATTGCCTGCCATTTTTAAAGGCGCAAATAGAAATTGTAAACCCAAAGGTTATTGTGGCTTTGGGCAAAACCGCTGCCGTTGGGTTGTTGGGGGCAAGCAATGTAAAAAGTTTGGGGGCTGTTCGCGGCAGATGGCACAATTATATGGACAGAAAGCTGATGATTACCTACCACCCGTCGTATCTATTGCAGTATGCAACGCCCAAAACAAAGCGCACCGTTTGGGAAGATATGATGCTTGTTATGGAAGAACTGGGTATGCCTATTTCAGAAAAGCAGCGTGGGTATTTCCTGTAGGATTTCCCGTATTTTAATTTCCGCATTGCATAAAAAGCAAAAAATCCGCCACCAAAATTTTTATGGGGCGGATTTTTATTTTGCCAAAAAGTGTTAAGAAAATTTTACCTTTTAGGAAACAGCTTTTGCAGAGTGTTTTTTAGCTCGGCAGTGGGAACGGGCAAACCCTTTTTGTTTACAACAACGTGCCTACGGCATTTGCGCGTAAGCTCGTTTGGGTTGTATTCAACAATTTCGCAATCGCCCTCGCGTGCGCCTGCGCGCGGGTTTTTAATGGGCGAAAACTTTATGGGCATTCCAAACCAGGTAAAGTAAATGTCCCAGCCGTATTCGGTGCTTTTTGCATCTGCCAATTCCGGATACATGCGCACAAAATCGGGCGTTTGCTTTGTATACAGCCTAAGCACAAAAGCCGTGGGTATTTTTTGTATCAATGCTTTCATCGAAGTAAGCTTGCCGCTTTTTACCGTTTCGAAGAAATACATAGGGTCGAAGCCCGTAAGGTTTATGCCGTTGTAGTTGCCGTAGAAATTCTTTTGCTTGTAGTTTTGCTTTGCATACCACGATTCGAAATGCTGCGACATCAATACCCCAATTTCGAAGTGCAAATGCGCGCGGCTTACGGGAATTGAATATGAGGCAGTGTGCCCCATTATGCCAAGGGTTGTTCCCGCCTTTACAGCCATTCCAACCCTTATAGATTCGTCTATGCTGAAAAGATGCGCGTATAGGGTATATACGGGAACGTCTAGCATATCGTGCACAAGCACAACATATTTGCCGTAGCCGCTGTTGCCAGCAATTTTGTTTACAAGCACAACCCTGCCGTCTATGGCGGCAAAAATTTCGTCTTTTGGCGCGCCTTTTCTGCCACGGCTTACGGGTTTAATATCTATGCCTTCGTGGAATTTGTAGCCGTTGCTGCGAACGTCTCCAAAAAGACCGCTTGTGGGAATGCCCGAAGCCGTAGGCTGAATGAAAGCTTCAATAGAAGCTCCGTTTTGAAATTCGGTTGAGGGCGTAGGCCAAACAATATCGACGCCCCATAGCAGACGCGTCGAAATTGCAAAAAGCGATAGAAATGCCAAAACAAATTTTACCATAAACTGTCTCTTATTACCCTCATTCTTTTAATGGATTCGCTCCATTGTTCCATTTGTTCGGCAAGCTTTTCGTTGTTTTCTATGTCTGCCTCGGGAATCATAAACAGCATACCGTCGGAAATTGTAGTGTCTATCTTGCGCGAGGCTATAACCTTGTCGTTGTCTTTTAGCACTATAATTGCGCCAATGTTTGCCGCAGTTGCCGCCAAAAGCCTGTTTTTGCCTACTTGGGTAAATGTAAAATAATAGCCCAAAATAGAGCCGCCGGTTTCAAGCTTAACTTCTGCCAACTCTACTTTTTCTAGCTCGTTTATGCTTACAAAATGGTTCTTTTGCAAAGTGCACTTAATTTTGCTGTAGGGCAGCTCGAATTGTTCCAAGTCTCTTTCCAAGCCAGAATGGCGTGTTTGCGCCAAGTGGAAAGTGAACACGTTTTCGGGTTCGTCGTGCATACACGAGCAAAGCAGTGTAAGCGCGAGCAGCCCCGCAAATATTTTCGCCAATTTTTTCATAGGTAGTGTGTTTTGTATTGTTTGTTAAATTATAATGCTGTCTATCTGCGACTGTATTTTCACAATAAGTTCGGCGTCTATACTCGGTTGCGGAACGTCGAAAACCCTTTTGCTTTGTATGTGCAGATATTTTTGTACGTTGCGTATGGGGCGGCCTTGAGCCCTTAATATGCGCTTTCTTTCAAGCAATAAGGCAAGCAGCATTTTAAGAATGTCTTTTTCGGAACTTTGTTCGGTGCCTTCGTCGAAAAGCGAAATAAAAAAGTCTTCGGAAGACGCCAACGCCAATTTTTTTGCAAATTTTTCGTCTTCGTCGGGATTTTCGGAAACCTTGCGCGACCACTTGCCCAACAGGGGCTTGTCGAACTTTGCGCTTTCGAATTCGTCCTGCAGAATGTCGGCGCGTTCAAGCTCGCCGTTTTGGCCCGAAAACACCGCGCATACAACAACATCGCCCGCTTTTAGGGGCTTGCCGCTAAGTGCCGATTTTTTTGAAAGGGGTTTAATTTGCCAGTCTATCATTCGTGTATATAAAGCCAGTATTGCCCGTTTTGCTTTTATTGCGAGCATATATTTAAAAATTTTTAGGCAAGTTAAAGAAAGCTTTACATTCATTTGCCAAAATATAGTCTTAAACGCATATTTTATTCGTTATATAATTATCTTATTTGTTATGGCAAAAATAGACGTTGAATTGGTTAAACAGGTTTTGGTTCGCAATAATCTCGATTCGTCGAAAATTAAGGAGATTTTAGAGGATATAAGCTACGAAGTTAAGGTTTCGCAGCAGGAAAAGGGCGAAAAGGAACCCGCGGTAAAAAAACAGTTTGTGTTCGTTTTAAGCGACCCTTACGGCAAATTTAAGGACGAAGACTATTCCGGCTGGGTAATTCAAATTCCCGAAGACGACAACGCAATGACGGCTTTGGAAAGAGTGTATCAGTCGGCGTACGACTTTAACGTTAGCCCCAAAGGGCGCAGGTATCCCGCCAAAAAGGTGTCGGAAATTATGGAGTTTGGCTCGGCAAAAATATTTAAAGAGCACAAGCTTTGGGTAAAAACCAAAGAGCCCGTTTTGGTTGTAAGAACCGACAATATTATCCCCAAAGAATAGGGCATTGTGCTATGGTAAAACTTTGCAAATTTGGCGACCCTATTTTGGAAAAATGCGCGGCAGAAATTAAAGTGTTCGACGCTGCGCTAAAACAGCGCGCCGAAGAAATGTATAAGCTTATGATAGACAACGAAGGCTTGGGGCTGGCAGGCCCGCAGGCCGGGTTGTCGGAGCGCATTTTTGTAATCGATATGAGGTGCCGCCGCAGCAAAGACGAGCCTTGCGAAATGTTTATGGACGGCAGAAAGCTGCCCGTCGACATAAATATGCCGCTATATGCTGTAAACCCGCAGGTAGAGGAAATAGGCGAGTATTTAAGCACGGGCGAAGAGGGGTGTTTGTCTTTCCCCGGAATTTACGTTGAAAAAACGCGTTCCGAACAGGTTCGCCTAAAGTATTTTGATTTAAGCGGCAACCCCCACACCATAGAGTGCGACGGGCTTTTTGCAAGGTGCATACAGCACGAAAACGACCACCTAGACGGCATAACCATTGCCGACAATTTGCACCCGCGCCAATATGCAAAGATAGAGGCAAAGCTTAAAAAGCTTAAAAGGCTAACGCGCGACGAATTAAAATCGGGAAAATGAAACTTGCAATAAGCGGCGTAATGGGCTGCGGCAAAAGCGCAGCTTGCGGCATTTTTGCCGAAAAGGGCTTTGCGGTTTTTAGTGCCGACAAATTTTGTGCCGATTTGCTAAGCGAAAATGCCGATGTAAAAAACGAGGTAAAATCGCTTATAGGGAACAACGCTTTCGATAAAAACGGCGTTGCCGACAAAGCCTATATTGCCGAAAAGGTTTTTGTAGATGCCGCTCTATTGAAGGCATACGAGGCGATTTTCCACAAAAGGTTCAACGCCTTTATAGATTCGTGCAACACCGGGCTTTCGCTGTTTGAAGTGCCCCTTTTGTTCGAAAAAAATCTTGAAAGAAATTTTGATTTGTGCATTAGTATTTTCTGTAGCGAGTCCGTTAGGCGCAAACGCTTGGGGCTTCGCGGAATGTCGGAAACGGAAATTTCCAGACGCGATGCGTTTCAGCTTTCGTGTGCGAAAAAGGCTTTGTTGGCCGACATTGTTTTGTTTAACGACGGTTCTGAGGCATTCTTGGCCGAGCAGATAGACGTTGTCATAAAAAAATTGCGTTTAAAATAAATGGAAGAAAACGATACTCCCCAAAATATACCCGAAGACAAACCCGTATTAAAAAAGCGCGGGCGTCCAAAAAAAAGAGTTTTTGACGAAAACGGCGAAGAAATTTTGCAGCCGCAAACAAAAACCGTAAGGCGCAAAAAAAGGTCAAAAGATTTGTCCGACGAAATTTCGGATACCTCGGGCGATTTCGGTTTTGTTAAACCGCAAAGCGATGCAAGCGAAAAGCCCGAAAACGGCGAAACACCGCCTGCCGAAGTTCAGCCAGAAACAGTGCATTTTAAAGACACTCCGCAAAGGGAGATTGTTTTAGACGAAAACTCTTCGTACGAGCCGGTATATGCAAAATTCGACAATGATGACGACGACGAGCCTTTGCCCGATTCGTTCAGCACTACCGACGAAGATTTGATTGCCGACAACTACGCAAAAAATTTTGAAAACGGCGACGACGATTTTGTAGATTCGCCCGACAGCGAGCCCGAAAAGGAAGGGCAGCCCATCGAGGTTTCGGCGCAAAACCCCGAAGATATGGAAGAGGCGGCGTCTTTCGAACAAAGGCGCAACCAAAAACGCTTTCAGAATTTTGAAAACAAAAACGGGCGTTTTAATAAAGACAGGTTTAACAACTCCCGCCAAAACTTCCAGCAGCGCAACAACAATAACAACAAAAACCGCAATCAGCAAAATTTTCAGCAGCGCGGCAACAATAACAATAATCAGCGCAACAACAATCAAAACAACAATCGAAACCAGCAGGGCAACAACAATAAAAACCAGCAAAATAAAAAGCCTCAAAAGCCCCAATGGATGACCGCCAAAAACGGCGACGATTCTGTTTTGCAAATAGGAGAGCTTTATTCTTTTGAAGCCCTAAAAAGCCAAGAGGCTATAAACGCCTTTTTGTCGGAAAACTACCCCGAGGCAGAAGTTGTAGATTTTGCCGCCTACAACGATTTGCCTGCAAAAGATTTGTCTGAAAAACTTTTTGCAGACGGCTATTTGCCGCAAGCGCAAAAGATGTCGAAAAACGCCTTGCTAGACGGCTTTTTTAAAACCCTGCGCGAGGGCAAAAAACTTGTGCGCATACAGGGCGTTTTAGACGTGTTCGAAAAAGGCTACGGCGGCGCAATTACATATTTTAACGAGAATTTCGAACTTAGGCGTTTTTGCGCGTTTGTTCCGCAATATTTAATAGACGCAAACGGACTAAAACGCGGGCACGTTGTGTCGGCAGTGTGTTGCCCGCCGCGTTCGGGCGAAGAAATTTCCGAAAAGTGCCCCTTTGCCGTAAAGATAGAAAGCGTAATGGGCAAAAGCCCCGAAGAAATTAAGGAAATTACGCCCTTTTGCGACTTAGTTCCCTATTATCCGACCGACAGAATGATAATGGAAATGGTGCCCGCCAGAGATTGGGACAATATTTCGATGAGGGCAATAGACCTGCTAACGCCAATAGGTTTGGGGCAAAGGGCGTTGATTGTAGCACCGCCGCGCACGGGTAAAACTGTTTTAATGCAGGGAATGGCAAAGTCTATAAGGGCAAATACCCCGCAGGCAAAAGTTATAATATTGCTTGTAGACGAACGCCCCGAAGAAGTAACCGATTTTAAGCGAAATGTAGACGCCCTTGTAGTTTCTTCTACCTTCGACCAAGACGCGCAAAGCCACGTTCACGCAGCCGAAATGGTTATAAGCTATGCAAGGCGCTGTGTGGAATGCGGCGAAAATGTTGTGGTTTTGCTAGACTCTATCACGCGTATGGCGCGCGCCTACAATGCCCTTATGCCGAATAGCGGCAAGATAATGTCTGGTGGCGTAGAATCTAACGCACTGCAAAAGCCCAAAAAGTTTTTCGGTTCGGCAAGGAACATAGAAGGCGGCGGCTCGCTAACCATTATAGGCACTGCCTTAGTAGAGACAGGAAGCAAGATGGACGAAGTTATTTTCGAGGAATTTAAGGGCACGGGAAATATGGAAATAAATTTGGAAAGAAGTTTAGTTGACAAACGAATTTTCCCTGCTATCAATATAGAGAAAAGCGGTACTCGTAAGGAAGAGCTTTTGTATCACCCCGACGAAATGCAGAAGATTTATGCGTTGCGCAGGGCGATGAAGGGAGTTCCTTCTAGCGAGGCAATGGAAATGCTTGTTCAAAGGTTGAAAAAAACCCGTACAAACATAGAATTTCTAATGGGCGTAAACAGATAATTATATACAACACACAACATATGACATCGAGCGACGATTATATCGTTCAAATGCTTGTCGACAGCGGCGCAGTTAGCGGCGACGTTGTCTCTCTCGGCAAGGCGCAGTTGACCTCCGAGGGTGTAAATCAAGCCGACATAGATTCCAAGCTTATAGACTTATTGATAGCTAAAAAATATACCTCGCAAGAGGATATTATAAAAATGCTGTCGAAAGAGTTTAATATGCCTATTGTAGACCTTTCCGAGCTTGCCTTGGAAGACGAGCTAAAGGTGCTTGTTCCAAAGGAATATTGTATAGAGCATAAGGTAATGCCCCTTAACAGAGACAAAGGGCAACTAGAGCTTGTTATTTGCGACCCATTTAATATGGATACTATCGACGATTTAAGCCACAAGCTTAATATGCCGATAGACGCAAAGCTGGCAACCGAAGCCGAAATTTTAAACGCCATAAACGAGCAGTACGGCGTAGACCACTATAAAGACGTTTTAGGTGGCGTTGGCGACATAGACCAAGCTTCGGGCGTGCAGGGTTTGCAGACTGGGCACGAAGAGGGCGTTGGCGAAGAAGAAGCCCCCATTATCCGCTACGTTCATAAACTCATAACCGATGCCGTTGCGCGCAGGGCTTCCGATATTCACCTAGAGCCTCTCGAAAAGAGGTTCAGGGTAAGGTACCGTATAGACGGTGTTTTGATAGAGGTTGAAAACCCGCCCAAAAGGCTACAGCCTTCAATTATTTCGCGTTTAAAACTAATGGCGAATATTTCTATTGCCGAAAAGCGCGTTCCGCAAGACGGCCGTATTCAGATTGCCTTTAACAACAAGGAAATTGACTTGCGTGTGTCTAGCTTGCCCACGGTTTACGGCGAAAGTATTGTTATGCGTATTCTCGACAAGGAAGGGCTGCGTTTGGGGCTTCCCGAATTGGGCTTTTTCTCCGACGACCAAGCCGTGTTCGAAAGAATTGTAGGTATGGCCGACGGCATATTCCTTGTAACGGGTCCTACGGGTTCTGGTAAATCTACAACGCTATATTCGGCCTTGAACTATTTGAACCACCCCGACCGCAAAATCATTACGGTTGAAGACCCTGTGGAATATCAAATGGCGGGCATAAACCAAGTTCAGGTAAGGCGCGAAGTTGGCATGACTTTTGCCGCCGCCTTGCGAGCAATGTTGCGCCAGGCGCCAAACATAATAATGATAGGCGAAATCCGCGACTTGGAAACCGCCGACATTGCAATTAACGCCTCGCTAACGGGCCATATGGTGTTCTCTACCTTGCACACAAACGACGCTCCCAGCGCGGTAACACGTTTGGTTGATATAGGTGTAAAACCCTTCTTGGTAAGCGCGTCGTTAAGGGCGGCTTTGGCTCAGCGACTTGTCCGCAAAAACTGTGTGCACTGCAAAGAGGCGTATACCCCCGATTCTAAAGTTTTGCAGGGCTTGGGCATTAGCGAGCTAGACGCGGCTTCAATGTCGTTTATGCACGGCACGGGTTGCCCCAAGTGCAACAACATAGGTTACAAGGGCCGAATGGGTATTTTCGAAATGTTTATCGTAAACGAAGAAATTCAGCAAATGATTTACGAAAACAGAACCCTTGTAGAGCTAAGGCAAAAAGCCCGCGAATTGGGTATGAGAACAATGCGTGAAGATGGCGTTCGCAAATTTGCAAGCGGGTTAACCACCCCCGACGAAGTTCTTAAGGTAACAATGAACGAGGCCGACTAATCCGCAACTTGGAGATTTTTAAAAATGTTTGAAGACAACAACAGCACTATTTACGAAATCCTCAAAGAAAAGAAAGTACTTTCGGTTGCCCAGTTGGACGACCTTAAGGAAACGCATTTAAGCACTGGCAAATCTTTTGCCAACGTTGTTATAGATTCGGGGCTTGTTTCGAAAGACGATTTGTTGAAGGCAATTGCCGATTATCTCGGCTACGAATGTATGCTTGTTCCGCCGCCCAGCATAGAAGAGGCAGTGCACAAGCAGCTAAGGGCGCAGCTTGCGCGCAACTACGGGGTTGTTCCCGTAAGGGCTTCCGACACTTCAATAGACCTGCTTGCGAAAGACCCTTTCAACAACGCTATTATAGACGACTTAACGTTTACCCTTAATAAAGACGTCCATATAATAGTAACGGATCCTTCTTATGTAGATACTTTAATTAAGTCGTGCTACGGCGACGAAGACACGTCTATAGACGACTTGCTCAGCGAAATTTCTGGCTCTGCAACCTATGCCGAAGGAGACGTTTCGGAAAACGACATTGCCAATATGGCAAACGAAACACCAATTATCAGGTTTGTAAACTTGGTGTTGCAGCAGGCCATTCGCGACAAGGCTTCGGATATTCACTTCGAGCCTTTCGAAAACCAGTTTAGAATTAGATACCGTATAGACGGTGCGCTATACGAAATGGCGCCGCCGCCCAAAAGCTTGGCGCTGCCGGTAATTTCGCGTATAAAAGTTTTGGCAAACCTAAACATTGCCGAACAGCGTATACCGCAAGACGGCCGTATTAAAATGACTATTTCGGGACGCCCCGTAGACTTGCGTGTGTCTACGCTGCCTACGCAATTCGGCGAATCGGTTGTATTGCGTATTCTCGACAAAAGCGTTGTTAATTTGGACTTGGAAAAGCTTTCGATGTCGGACGATATTAAGGAAAATATCAGAAGGCTTGTAAGGCTGCCCAACGGTATATTCATTGTAACAGGGCCTACGGGTTCGGGTAAAACAACAACCCTTTACTCGGCATTGCGCGAAGTAAACACCGTAGACATAAAAATTCTTACTTCCGAAGACCCTGTAGAATACGAAATCGACGGCATTATGCAGGTGCAGATTAACCACCACGTTGGTTTGGACTTTGCAAGGTGCTTAAGGGCTTTCTTGCGTCAAGACCCCGACAAAATAATGGTAGGCGAAATCCGCGACTTGGAAACAGCCCAAATTGCAGTGCAAGCATCGCTTACGGGTCACGTTGTTTTGGCTACCTTGCACACTAACGACTCGCCGGGTGCTGTAACGCGTTTGATGGATATGGGGCTGGAACCCTTCCTTATTGCGGCGTCTCTTGAAGGCGTGCTAGGTCAGCGACTTGTTCGCCGCATTTGCCCCGTTTGCAAAACCGCCTACGAGCCCGACCAGCAGCTTATTGATATGCTTGGCGTAGACCCGATAGAAATTGCCGACAAGCAGTTCTATTTTGGCAAGGGCTGCAGCGAATGCGCAAACAGCGGCTACAAGGGCAGGCAGGGCTTGTTCGAATTGCTGCTTGTTAACGACGCTTTGCGCCAGCTTATAACAAACAAGGCTCCAACCCTTGTTTTAAAGCAAAAGGCAATAGAGCTTGGTATGCGCACCTTGCGCGACGACGGCTTGCGCGCAATATTCGACGGTGCGACAACCGTTGAAGAAGTTTTGAAATATACTTAATATTACGCTTGCAAGACGTTTAAAAATAAGCGATAATCTATTAATTGAAATTTTAATTCTACTTATTCTTTATGGCAAAGTTTAAATATATAGCGGTCGGCAAAGACACTCGCGAAGTGCAGGGTGTTGTCGAAGCCCCGTCCGAAAGGGCTGCAAAAGCGCAGCTTCTTTCGCAGGGATTGGCGGTTTCGCGCATAGCCGAGGTTGTCGAGTCTAAAACCAAAAAGGCGCCAAAACCCCTGTTCGGCGCGGGCGTATCGCACGAAGAAGTTACCGTGTTTACCCGCCAAATGGCAATTTTGCTTAAGGCGGGCTTGCCTTTGCTAAAGGCTTTGGAAGTTGTCGCCCGTCAGGAAAAGAACGCCTATTTTAAGTCGGTGGTCGAAAAGCTTGCCGACAACGTTCGTACGGGTAATAAATTTTCCGACGGTCTTTCGCAGTATCCGAAAATCTTCGACAAGCTTTACATTAACATGGTAAAGGCGGGCGAAGCGGGCGGCGTGCTAGACGTTGTTCTCGACAGAACCGCGCTGTTTAGCGAAAAGTCGATTAAAACAGCAAAGAAGGTTAAGGGCGCAATGATATATCCTGCAATCATTCTTACGGTTGCGTTGGGCATTGTTGCGGTTTTGATGGTGTTTGTTGTTCCCAAATTCCAGCAGATATTCCAAGATATGTTGGGCGGTGCGCAAATGCCTCAGTTAACCCAAATGGTTATAAATATTTCGGAATTTATGCAGCACAACATTACAATTACTTTGGGCATTTTGGCCGCGGTAGTAATTGTGCTAAAGCTTTTCTTTAAAACGAAAATCGGCATAAAGCTTTTCGACACGTTTATGATTAAGTGCCCCAAGGTTGGCGACTTGGTTATTAAAACAACCGTAGGTCGCTTTACCAGAACTTTGGGTACTTTGCTCGCTTCTGGCGTTCCGATTTTGGAGGCTCTTAAAATTACACAGGGCACAATTAAAAATTCGGTTGTTGCAAAGGCCCTTGAACGCGTACACGACCGCGTAAGAGACGGCGAACCCATAGCCGGGCCGCTAGACCAGCAAAAGATTTTCCCAAACATGGTAACCAGTATGGTTGAAGTTGGCGAAGAAACCGGTCAGTTGGCTGATATGTTAAACCGTATTGCCGACAACTACGACGAAGAAGTAGATAACGCCGTAAGCGCGGTAACTTCAATTATCGAACCTGTAATGATTGTATTTTTGGCGGTAATGGTTGGTACCATAGTTATTGCGTTGTTCCTGCCCATTATCGAAATCGTTTCGAGAATGTCGGGAGGCTAAACCGAAACAAAATTTTATATAAAAAGGCGAGGGCACTTATGTGCTTTCGCCTTTTTTTTGCGCCGTAAAATAACGCAAATTTTGCCGTTATTTAGGGCATAAATTTATTTGCCTATGGGTTTTTGCTAAAGTTATATGCAAAAGCTTTATGCGGCGTTTTTGTTGCATTTGCCAAGCAGCGTATGCTTTATTGCTAGCGCGTGTTAAGGTTTTTTATAAGCACAAAAAAAGACCTAGGGCAAAGTGCCGCTAAGTCTTTTTATTTTTGTTTCGGTCTTTATTATTCCAAAACCAACTTAAATTTGTGCTCTGGCGAATTGTTCCAAGCTAAGTTTTGCGTTTTTTGCGAGAACGCAAAAAGGGGCGAATAGGTTTTAATAGAAATTGTTTTTCCGTCGGGGCAAAACAGCGGGGAAAAAGTGGGGACTTTTCAAGCAAAAATACGCCATATTTTTAACATATGTTCAACGGCTATTTAACGCAAAAAAGGGGCAAAATCGCCCGCAAACCCAGTATTTAAGCCAACAAAAAACCCGCAAACCTTGTCGGAATGCGGGCTAAAAATGGTGCTCAGGGCGGGACTTGAACCCGCACGCCGTTAAGCATACGCACCTCAAGCGTACGTGTCTACCAATTTCACCACCTGAGCGTGAATCACTTTACAGTGGTGGGGGTGGGGGTCGAACCCACGAACGGCATAACCGGACGGATTTACAGTCCGCATCCTTTGACCACTTGGATACCCCACCGCTGTAAAATAAAGTCTATAACTCTACATATTTTCAACTGTTTGCCAAGCTTTTTTTTCAAAAAAATTAAACTTTTTTTATGATGCCGTTTTTTATGCCTTATTTTGCGTTGGCTTTTTTGAAAAAGGCAATAATGCTGCAGGTTGCGCGCCTATTTGTATTTGTCTTTTGTTGTATCTAAAAATATCAAAAAACATTTGTTTTGTGTTTTGCGCAAAAAAAGCCCCAACAGTTTTTTGTCGGGGCAAATCTTTTACGTTTAAAAGCAGATTTCTTGCGAATGTTTTTTTGCAAAAAAGCGTTTGCTTTATACTACTTATTCATTCGCCAAAGCAGTTCTTCTTTTACCAGAAAATCGTCGAACGAAAAGTTTTTTAAGTCTATAATTCTTTGGTTTGAAGAGCCCCTAAATTTCAGCGAAATATCTTTTAAATCTTCAACAAAAGGCCCGTCTACTAAAACATCTATAAGCTTTAGCATAGGGTAGGTAGCTTCGCAATGGCGTTGCCCGCCTTTAATCAAGTCTTCGTCTAAAACGTAGCCTGTATATGCCCAAACATTCTTTTGCGGAAGCTCTTTTTTTACCCTTTCTAAAAAGGGCAGCAACGCCTTTTGATTTTGGATTTCAAAAGGGTCGCCCCCCAAAAGGGTAAGGCCGTTTATATACGAACGGTCTAAAAGCTTAAGAAGGTTGTTTTGCACTTCGTCGGTAAACGGTTTGCCGCTTTCGAAGCTCCACGCCGAGCTGTTAAAGCACCCTTTGCAGTGCCTTAAGCAGCCCGAAACGAAAAGCGAAACTCTCACGCCTTCGCCGTCGGCTATGTCGTTTGGCTTTATTGCCGAGTAGTTCATATTCTACAAATGCAATACGCGGTCTTTAATTTCCTGCGTTCTGCCCTGATTCCAAAACTGAGTGCCGATATACCCGCAAGTTCTGCGCGCAACGTTCATTTTTGTCTGGTCGGTATTTCCGCATTTGGGGCATTTCCAAATAAGTTTGCCCGATTCGTCTTTTACGATTTCTATTTCGCCGTCGAAGCCGCACACTTGGCAATAGTCGCTTTTTGTGTTAAGCTCGGCATACATAATATTGTCGTAAATAAACTTCATAATCTGCAAAACCGCCTCTATGTTGTTCTGCATATTCGGAACTTCAACATAGCTTATTGCACCGCCTGTCGACAATGCCTGAAATTGCGATTCAAACGCCAGTTTCGAGAATGCGTCGATAGGCTCGGTAACGTGAACGTGGTAGCTGTTTGTTATGTAGTTTTTGTCGGTTACGCCCTCTATTTTCCCAAAGCGTTTTTGGAGGCATTTTGCAAAGCGGTATGTTGTGGTTTCCAAAGGCGTTCCGTATAGGGCAAAGCCTATGTTTGTCTCCTTTTTCCACTTAGCACACGCTTCGTTTAAGTGTTTCATAACGGCAATGGCAAAGGGCGTGGCTTCGGGGTCTGTATGGCTTTTGCCTTTCATATACCTTACGCATTCGCAAAGTCCTGCATAGCCCAGCGAAATGGAAGAATAGCCTCCGTATAAGAGCTTGTCGATAGTTTCGCCTTTCTTTAAGCGCGCAATTGCTCCATGTTGCCAAAGAATAGGGGCTGCGTCTGAAAGCGTGCCTTTTAGGCGGTTGTGGCGGCTCATCAATGCCTTAAAGCAAATTTCAAGTCTGTCGTCGAAAATTTTCCAGAAAAGTTTCTCGTCTTTTTGGCTGCTCAATGCAATGTCTACAAGGTTTATTGTAACTACCCCTTGGTTAAAGCGGCCGTAAAACTTGTATTTGCCGCTTTCGTCGCGCCACGGAGCCAAACACGACCTGCAGCCCATCATCGGGAAGCAGTTGCCTTCCTTTAGCTCTTTCATTTTCTTTTCGCTTATATAGTCGGGAACAAGCCTTTTTGCCGAGCACTTCGCCGCCAAAACCGTAAGGTAGTAGTAGGGCGAATTTTCGTTCATTGTGTCTTCTTCCAAAACGTATATAAGCTTGGGGAACGCGGGCGAAATATAAACGCCTTTTTCGTTCTTTACGCCCTTATACCTTTGCCTTAATACCTCTTCGATAATCATGGCAAGGTCTTTCTTTTCGCGTTCGTTGCGAGCTTCGCCCAAATACATAAACACGGTTACAAATGGAGCTTGCCCGTTTGTAGTCATAAGCGTTACAACCTGATACTGTATTATCTGTACGCCCCGAGCAATTTCTTCGCGCAGGCGTTTTTCTACAATGGCGTCGAACTTGCTGGATTCCATTGTAACGCCGCCTTCGTTAAGTTCTTCCTTTAAAGATGCGCTAATTTTTTCGCGCGAGATTTGCACAAATGGTGCCAAATGAGTAAGGGTTATGCTTTGACCGCCGTATTGGTTGCTGGCTACTTGCGCTATAATTTGGGTTGCAATGTTGCAGGCTGTGGCAAAGCTTTTGGGCTTGTCTATGTAGGTGCCCGAAATTACAGTGCCGTTGTTTAGCATATCTTCAAGGTTTACCAAGTCGCAGTTGTGCATATGCTGGGCAAAATAGTCCATATCGTGGAAGTGTATAATGCCGTTTTCGTGGGCTTCTATAACTTCGGGGGGCAGCAGTATGCGCTTTGAAATGTCTTTGGAAACTTCGCCCGCCATATAGTCGCGCTGAACGCTGTTAACGGTGGGGTTTTTGTTAGAATTTTCCTGCTTAACTTCTTCGTTGTTGCATTCTATAAGGGTAAGAATGTTGTTGTCGGTTGTGTTTGCGTGGCGGATAAGGTTGCGCACATAGCGGTAGCGTATGTATTTTTTTGCCACTTCGTACGCGCCTTTTTGCATTATTTGCGTTTCCACAATATCCTGAATTTCCTCTACCGACAAGGCCCTGTCTAAGGCGTCGCAAACGCCCTGAACATATTCGCCTATTTCCTTTATTTGGGTCGAAGTTAACGCGTCTTTAAACTCTACTGTTTGATTTGCCTTTGTTACGGCGGTTAAAATCTTTTTAATCTCGAAATTTTCTTCCGAGCCGTTGCGCTTTATGATTTTCATGGTAGTGTTAGTGCTTTCTGTTTAAATGATTTTTAGGAAAATTTTGCGTTTGCCGGAGGGTAAATTTTTGCCCTAGCTTGCATTGCAAAGGATATCGTTCGAATAGGCAACGGCAAAAATTGCTCTTTTACAAGGCAAAAATAAGTGTTTTTTAAAAGGAAAGTTTCAAAATCGACCTAAAAGTTGAAAAAATTGTACAATAGTTTCAATATTGAAACCATTGCTGTAACTTGCTTGTATTTAGGTTATAATTATTTGTGTAATAACGGTAAAATTTGCCGAAAATGCCCTAAAAACTAGTAATTATGCGCAATTTATAGCTGGGCTAATAGAGGGATTTTGGATTGTTTGAATAGTTGTACTTTTTGCTGCAATATTTGGCCTTTTGGCGCGGTTGTGCAAGGTTTTTGCCTTTTTTAATCAAGGCTTAATTTATGCTTGGGTTGATTTCGCTATAAGCAACCAATTTTTGCATACGATACGGGATTTTAGCATTCTTGCAAAAGCATTTTAAAGTTGACTTTTTTTGCCGAAATAATCTATAACTATAGGCAGTTAATACAATAACTATTAGACAGACTATGAAAAAAATTATTACATTAACAACAATTCTCGCGGCTGCGGCTATGGCCAATGCCGACAACGTGGCGGTTACCGTCGCAAAACCCGCGCAGCCTGCGCAGCAGCAAGCAGCCAAGCCCGAAGCCCAAGCGGCAACGGTTGCAGTGGTTGTTGCCCAACCCGCACAAGAAGCTAAAGCTGCAGCTCCCGCAGCTCAGTGTCCCGCTAAAAAGGCGGAATGCAAAAAGCAGTTTGTTTCGGCTTTGGGTAAAAATTGGGCATCGTTTGGCGGCTTTGGCGGCGATATAAACGGTATGGCTGCCTTTGGCGCAGTAGCCCAAGTGAATGTAAACGTTTTTGAATGCAAAGATTGCGACTTTGGTTTAGACGTTTCTGTTCCCTTGCAATACATCTATGCAAGCGTAAATGCCGACACCGATGCACATCAGTTTATGTTCCCGGTAAATCTTCGTCCCTACTACCGCGTAGTAAAGACCGAAGATGTAGTTATAACTCCCTATCTCGATTGCGGCGTAGGCGGCCTTTATAGCTATATGGACAATGTTTCCGATAAGGAAGACTTGCTCTTTACCTGGCAGCTTGGCGCGGGTGTAGAAATTGCATTCTGCAAAGATTTCTCGTTTACTCCCAAATATTCGTACAACCGTGTAGAATCGGCTCCTTACTCATACTACCAGGTATTGGGTGCCGAATTTGCTTGGAAATTTACCTGCAATATGGTTGCCAGCGTAGAATATCAGCACTGGTTTATGCAAGACGCCCACTCTGATGCAGATTTAGGCTTTGTAAAAATCCGCTACGAATTCTAATTTAACCTAAATAAAAATAAAATAGGCTCTTCCCGAAAAGGAAGGGCTTATTTTTTGCCGTTATTTGTTTTTAAGTTTAAGGTATTTTTTTGCGTTTAAGAAAGTTCGTTCTCGACACGACACCGCTTTTTTATGACAATGTATTCGATTTACAAAAAAGACCATTATGAAGCATTTTGCATATAAAATTACGGCTTTAATTGTCGCCTTTTTGCTTTTGGCGGGCTGCAATTCAACAAACAATAAAACGACCCAAAGCGCGGCGCAAAAGCCCGTTCAACAAGGCGGCACAACCGCAGCCGACGAAGCGGACACTTCTAAAAACGCTTCGCATTTAATGGCAAGGGCAACTTCCGAAAAAAACAAAAAGGCAATAGTTTACCAAATTCTTTTGCCTGTATTTACGCAAGAAGGCACGCTTAATTCTGCGCGCAAAATGTTGCCGCACATAAAAGAAAGCGGTGCAAACGTTGTATATTTATGCCCCGTAGTTGCCATCGACGACGATGCAGACCAAGCTTTTTGGAGCAAAAGGCAAAGGGCATCGAACACTGGCAACCCCAAAAATCCCTATAGGCTAAAAGACTATTTTGCCATAGAGCCCGACTACGGAACCGAGGCCGACCTTAAAAATTTTGTGTCCGACGCCCACAAGTTGGGGCTAAGAGTAATTTTGGATTTGGTTTACTATCACTGCGGGCCCAAAGCCACAATGATTGCCGAAGACAAAAACCTTGTTGTATGCGACGAATCTGGCAACGTTAAAAACGGCAAGTGGGGTTTCCCCGAACTAAATTTTAACAACCCCAAATTGCGAGAAAAAATGTGGCGCAATATGGAGTATTTTGTGGAAAAATTCGACGTAGACGGCTATAGAACCGACGTTGAAGGTTCGGTGCCCAAAGACTTTTGGGCAGAAGGTTACAAGCGCATAAGCAAAATTAAAAGCGACTTGTTTATGCTTGCCGAAAGCCGCCGCGCCGACAGTCAGGTAGACGCGTACGACGCAACCTACGGCTTTATTTGGCAAAGGGAATTGGCAAAGGTGTTTTCGGGCAAGTCCGACGCAAACGCCCTTAAAACCAAGTGGGTTTTAGACAAAAACAAATATGCCAAAGGCTCTAGACTGCTTAGAGACATGGACAACCACGACACTGCAAGCGATATTTGTATGAACGCAAAGGCCCGTTACGAAAAATTGTTTACACATCGCGGTATGGACGCTGTTTTGGTTATAAACTATACAATAGACGGAATACCGATGATTTTTTCGGGCAACGAAATTGCCGACGACAGCTATTTTTCTATGTTTTCTTCGCCACAGCACGGCCGCTATTTTGTAGGTTGGCAAAACGCCCTTACAGATGCAGGCAAAAGAAGAATTGCTTTGCTTAAAAAGCTTTCGCAACTGCGAAGCGAACACCGCGCTTTCTTCGACGGCAATACAAAATGGCTGGATACTTCGGCAGAAAAAGATTTGGTTTGCTTTGCAAGAGAGTGTGCTAGCGAAAAATTTGCGGTTGTTGTAAATACAAAGAATAAGCCCGTTTCGGCAAATGTTAAGATTGATACAAATGGGGCAAAAACGCTTTTGGAATACGGCGCAAAGCTAGAGTGCAACGGGCAAAACACAACTGCTAACTTGCAGGCCTACGGATATATTGTTGTTAAGTTAAAGTAGGGTAGGCTAAACCGTAAAAGCGGCGTTTTCTTATGAAAATGCCGCTTTTTAATGGTATATATTGTTAAAATAAAAGTATATGTTATAGGTTTTGGATTTTATTTTTTTTTTTTGATTATTGGTAAATTTCTGTAAGTGTCTTAATTTCAATGTTGTTGCAAATATTGATTGTGTTTTTATGGGCAAAAAAACGCCTATTTTTATCATAATAATATGCAAAGTCTTTAATTTTTGCCTTGAATAAATATCTCCATATACTATACCTAAACTACCAATAATATGCAAGAGGGTTTGATAGATAGGGTTTCCATTGTAAGGGAGATTGGCCGCGGCGGCTTTGGCTGCGTGTATCTTGTAAAAGACGAACAGGGCAATTTTTACGCCTTAAAGAAAGTTTCGAATTCGCAGCAAAAAGTTTACAGAAAAGAGCAAAAGCCCTACGAAAAAGAACTAAAGTCTATAGAAAGCTACAAGAAATTCATTCAAAAGGAAAACCCCGAAAGCATAATTCCGATTTTAGACGCAAAAATAGGCGAGAATTCTCTCGCGTATATAATGCCGCTTGCCGACGGCGAGGGCGCGTCTTCGCCCGTAGACGAAAACTGGAAGCCAAAAACCCTAAAAACTTTGGTGGACGAACGATATAAAAAAGGCGACACATTTACCGCAAACGAGGTTTTGGAAATTTTCAACCCCATATTTAAGGCGGTGGGCTTTTTAAACAAAAAGGGCTTTTTGCATAGGGATATAAAACCCGACAATATTTTGTTTATAAATTCAAAGCCGTGTTTGGCCGATATTGGTCTTATGCGCGCCGATACCGAAAGCGCAAGCGTGGCGGGCACGCCCGACTACACTCCGCCAACCTGGTATTTTAAAACGCACGGCAACCCCGATATGTGGGGCTTGGCAAGAACCATATACTACTTTTTAAGCGGCAACCCGCCGGACACAATGGGTAGGCCAAGCTATATGTTCCCGCAGGGTAAATCTAAAATGGCAGCCTGCGACATTTCGGCATACGAGCATTTTCACCGCAGTTTGCTGAGGGCAACGCGCGAAAAGACCAACGAAAGATTTTTTTGCATAGCCGATTTTGCCGCAAACTTTATTGATTTAAACGAAAACGATTGCGACATTGAATTTTCGGACGATACTGCGCAAGAAGACAGAATTGTTCTAGCAAACGCCGAAAAAACTACGTCTATATTTACAATAACAGGCAGAATTAACCGCAAAACTTTTACGCTGATTTATATTTTGCTGTTCCTTATAATAAATTTCAGCGGCGTTGTAATGAATTCGTTTTATATGATAGGGCTTTACATTGGCTATTTGTTTAATTGGCCGCTGTTTGCTATTTCAATAAAGCGGTTGCACGATGCGGGCAAAAGCACGCTTTTTGGCGTGTGTATGTTCGGCACAATGGTGCTTTTTAGAATAATAAACTCGATAGCATTAACAAGCAGCATACACCAAATAAGATTTGCGCTATACGACCTGCTTATATGGGTTGTGTTCTATTTTGTGTATATGACATTTAAGGGTCAAAAAGGCGCAAACCGATACGGTATTAGGCCGCAAAGGCTAAGCATTCTTTAGCTTTTGCTGTAAGATTTTTTTTGTAATACCGAAATATCAGAGTATATGAAGTGCCCCGATACACCAAAGAGCGTTATCTCGCAAATGTTAAACCGCGAACAAGGAGTGGTTTGGCAGCAGGCGTGGAGCGTGTTTTTTGACATATACTATCAGACAATGCATTCTATGGCTGTAAATGTATTTAAGTACATAGGCTGGAGTGGAGTGTCGGACGAGGATATTCAAGACATTATTTCGGCAAGCGTAATATCGGTTATAAAAACTTTTGAAGACGGCAAGTACGAAAAGGGCAAATACCGCTTTAGGGGATTTTTAAAACAGGTTATAACGCGCAGAGTTATAGACTATATCAGGAACAAGAATAAGAAGCGTTCGGTTTCCATAGAAATTATAGATTTGATGGAAGATATGGTAAAACACGAACACGGCATTATTCTTGAAAACTCGCCTTTCGAAAAGCTGGAGGCCGACGAAGCCGACGAGTACAAAAAAAGCGTTATAATGGACGCTTGGGAAAGCGTAAGGGTTTCGTGCTCGCCGCAAAGCTGCCTTATTTTTGAATTGAGCCAGCTTGAGGGTAAAAAACCGACCGAAATTGCCGAAATGTTGGGTGTAAGTCGCAATGTTATAGATACATGTGTGCACAGGGTGCTAAAGAAGCTTCGGGCGAAACTCGAAGAGGAAAACTACAGAAAGGAACTTGAAAAATGAGCGACAAACCATTGAACGACGCTGAAATTTTAAAGAGCCTAAAGGACGCATATACTAGTATCGAGAACAGCCGCAACGATATTTTAAAACGCAAGATTCGCCAGCACATAGAGCGCGAATTATCGAAAAATACCGACTCGCAAAAAGCGGTTTCGTCTCCCAAAAAAAGCAAATAGTAGCTGTTTGCTAAAAGGTTTTTTTATGCACACATCTAGAATACTTGTGTATTTGTTGGTATGTTTCTTATTTGCGGGCAATTTGCTAGCTTATTCTCCTACAAGAAGTTATTATAAACAATCTTCTCGCAACGCACAAGAAGAGGATAAACGCTTAGAGTTGATATACGGCATAAATCGTGTTGAAATGTTGTATAGTGCCCGAAAAAAAGCAGACAAACTTATAAAGTCTGGAAAGGAAAAAATTAAGCAGGGCGATGCAATGCGAAACGCTAGAGACTATAAGATGTTAATGAGTGGCGGGTTAACTGGGCACTATCAACATTTTAGTCAGGAAAACACGCGAAGAGAAGGCGAAAAAATCTACCAAGAAGGCGTGGATATGGTAGAGGAGGGCAACCGCGTAATAGCTATTATAAACAAAAAAATAAAAGAGTTTGTAAGCGACGATATGATGCGCGTTTGGAAAAGCAAAAAAGGGCAGTTTGTAAGAGGTGCAATTCTTAGCAACGACGGCGGCCGCTTGATTTTTGTGGACGAAAAAGAGCGCATGTTTATAATGAACATAAATTTGTTGTGCAAGGAAGATATAGAGTATATCAACACGCCAAAAGTGGATATAAACATTAGTATTCCTCCAAAAATATACGGAGGCAGAATACTTGCCGGCGAAAAGTACGCAAACGAATTGATAAACGTAGAAATTGTTCCCAGACGAGCCAATTTGGTTAAGACTTTAGAGTTAAACGCTAAGATAGATGTGGAATCGAAGCACGTTATAGGTGGCGATTTTACCGAAAAAATCCATCTAAACGGAACGGAAAAATATGTGTATAACCCGCCTTTAGGCGTTAGTATCGACTACCTGAAAGGTTTGGAAAAATCCGAGTCGGTAAGGTTTAATATAAAATGCAAAGTAAACGACTACGAAAAAGACCGCAGCTTTTTCTCTTCTATTTGCCCTGCAAAAATTTTTTACGACGTTTCTACGGGGGTTGAATTTAATAAAAATATTTTTCCGTCTTTGCTTCTTGCCGACGTAAACTTGTTTGCAAGCGATTCGCCCTATATGTATACCGATGGGAATGCGGTAAATTTGAAAAATATAGACGGAACGGGAAATCCTTTTATATATTTTAAACTAAATATTGAAGATGCCAATGGGTTCGAAAACATTAAGCTTTCGTATACTATAGAAAGTTCGTGCGGTATAATAAACAGAACCGAGAACGATTGCATTGTAAAAATAGACGGCAGAAAAGAAATATATTTTTACCCCGTAATAAGCTGGAATAATAAAAAGCTAATGGAGGTAAAAAATCCATATAAAACTTCGATTACCATCAACTATAAGGTAAACGAGAAGGAAACACAAAAGGTTATAGTTTCTGCGGTAGTAAATCCCGTAAACGATGTGCTGCTTGCAGGTCCCGGCTTGCTTGGCAAAGGTGTGCGCGACTATAAGCGTATGTTTGCCGCCTTTGTTAACGAAAACCACCCTATAATAGAAGAGCTTCGCAAAGAAGCCATACAAAAGGGATATATAAAACATTTTGATGGCGAACAATTAGGAGATAGGGGCGTTATGGACCAAATGTATGCGTTTTGGCGCGTGTTAAGGGATAGGAAAATTGTGTATAGTAGTGCCACAGAAAGCGTTGCAAGAGACAGTACTATGTTCGCGCAAAGGGTTCGCTTTATAGATGAATCTATATATTCTAATCAGGCAAATTGCGTAGACGGCAGCGTATTGTTTGCATCTTTTGCCAAGTCTATAGGCTTAAATCCGTCATTGGTTATTATCCCTGGACATATGTTTGTTTTAATAACAACAAACACGGGCTATGTTTTGCCTATCGAAACAACTGCAATTGGGGTCGAAGGCGATTCTTTTGAAGTATTTAATGACGCTATAAAAGGCGGTTTTGTGCATTTATACAAATTATTGCTGAATATGGAATATGCAAAATCTATGAGAAAGCATAATTTAAAGCTTTCTAGGTTGCTTCAAAAAGAAATTCAAAGATCTACAATGCTAGTTAATATAGATGACTGCCGTACAAGATACAAAATTATGCCTGTTACGATAGTAGGCAAGGATAAATAACAATTTAATATACAAAAAGTTGGGTAATTTGTGTTATTGCGGAAAATGTGCTTGTTTTCGCAAGGGTGTGTTGTTGTGTCTTGTGGCTGGCAATTTCTGGCTTGACGAATTATGCAAATGATTTAGCGTCTCATGGCTTATTCGATATAAGACAAAGAGTAGTAAAGCTATGGGTTTGTATAAAAGGTATATAAAAAGGACGCTTGATTTTATCGGCGCCTTGTTTTTGACGCTTCTTATGCTGCCTGTGTTTGCCGTTATTTGGATTCTGGTTCGCGTTTTTATGGGGGCTCCCGTGGTTATTGTTCAAAACCGCGTTGGCTTAAATGGCAAAGTGTTTAAGCTATATAAAGTTAGAACAATGCTTGTCGCCAAAGACAAAAACGGCAAACTTTTGCCCGACGCCAAAAGAATTACAAGATTGGGTGCCTTTTTGCGCAAATCTAGCCTAGACGAAATTTTGCAGTTTATAAACATTCTAAAAGGAGATATGTCGTTTATAGGGCCTAGGCCTTTTATGGATTTTGAAATTAAAGCCCTAAGCGAAGAGGCAAACCAAAAGCGCAGTTCGGTTTTGCCGGGTATGAGTGGGCTTGCCCAAGTTTCGGGCCGCAACGAGCTTACTCTCGACAAAAAATTAAAGAAAGATTTTGAGTATATCGACAATATGTCGCTTTTATTGGATTTAAAAATATTTTTTAAGACGGTGTTGACTGTGATTTTCTGCGTAAGTTCTACCCCCCTAAATAAAAATACGGTGGAAAATTACATAAAAAATAAAAAGTAAAGCGGCGTTTTTGCGCATAAAGCCTAAAATATTTGTTTTTTTGTTCGTGTAAAAAAACTCTGTTTTGGTACAATTAGGCAGATTTTTGAAAGAAATATATATTTACAAAAAGCGGCAAACGTAATATAAATATTGAAGTTAATCTAACAAAAGGATTGTTCAATGTTACGCAGATTAAGGATTGTTTTTGCCGCGGTTCTCTTTTGCGCGGTAACATGGCTGTTTGTCGATTTTTCGGGCACGGCGCAAAATGAAATCGGCTTTTTTGCCAAAATGCAGTTTTTGCCCGCGCTGCTTGCGGCAAACTTTTTGGTGGTGGCAATTTTGCTTTTGCTGACGCTACTTTTTGGCCGCATATATTGTTCCGTTATTTGTCCTTTGGGTGTTTTTCAAGATATTGTTTCGCACATAGCGGCCTCGCGCAAGCGCAACAAGTTTGCCTATGCAAAGCCGAAAACTGCGGTAAGAGTTGCCTTTTTGGCCGCCTTTGTTGCCGTATTTGCCCTTGGGTTTGTTTCGGTGGCGGGTCTAATTGCGCCCTATAGCGCATACGGCAGAATTGCATCGAATTTATTTGCCCCAATTTGGGTGTTGGGCGAAAACGCGTTGTCGTTTTTCTCGGAAAAGGCTGGCGGCTACACATTTTACCCTGTTGAACTCTGGTTTAAGGGCTTTGCAATTTTTGCGGTAGCGTTGGCAACTTTTGCGGTGGTTGCAATTTTTGCATGGCGTACGGGTAGGGGTTATTGCAACACGGTTTGCCCTGTTGGCACATTTTTGGGCTTTTTCTCGAAATTTGCATTTTTTAGACCAATCATAAATTTGTCGAAATGCAATTCGTGCGGTTTGTGTGCAAGAAACTGCAAGGCAAAATGCATAAATCCCAAAGCGCACGAAATAGACTATTCTCGCTGTGTAGATTGCTTTAACTGCATAAAAAATTGCAGGAATTCTGCAATTTCGTATAAGTTTGCTTTGGGTAAGAAAAACGAGGGCGTTTTGAAAAATTCGGCAAACAAGCTTTCGCCCAAAAAGGTCGATTTAGGCAAATCTAGCAGCAGGCGCGGCTTTTTTGCGACATTGTTTACTGTGGCGGCATCGGCCACGGCAAACGCCGCCGAAAAGACTGTAGACGGCGGTTTTGCGCCCATTAAACCACGCAAGAACCCAGAAAGGGAAATTCCGCTTGTTCCCGCAGGCGCGCAAAGCGCGGCGCATTTGTCGGAAAAATGCACAGCATGCCAGCTTTGCGTTTCGGCGTGTCCTTCGCACGTTTTAGAGCCTAGCGCTAAACTGGGCAATTTTATGCAGCCTAATATGAGCTATTTGCGCGGCTATTGCGCAACCGATTGCATTGAGTGTTCAAAGGTTTGCCCAACCGGCGCAATTTTGCCCGTAAGCGTGGCGGAAAAGTCTTCAATTCAAATTGGCATGGCAAAAGTGCATTTAAGCCGCTGCATAGTAAATACCGACGAAATGCAGTGCGACAACTGCTTTAGACAGTGTCCTACAAGTGCAATTACAATGGTGCCCAAAGACGCCAAAAACCCGAAATCTCGCAAGGTGCCCGTTGTAGACGAAGCGCGTTGCATAGGCTGCGGCGCATGCGAAAATCTGTGTCCGGCGCGTCCGCTTTCGGCAATTTGCGTAGAGGCAATTTCGGTTCACAACATATTGTAAACAAACTTTTTTAACGAAAGATTTTTTAATATGGAAAACAAATTTAAAAGAAGAACTTTTATTAAGGGAATTTCGGCAACGGCGGCTTCGGCTGCATTGTTTGGGTGTTCCGACAATTCAAATACCGAAAATTACGGCGAAATGACTATGCGCGAAAACCCCAAGACAAAAGAAAAGGTTTCGCTTTTGGGCTTTGGGTGTATGCGCTGGCCTTCAATAGACGGCAAAACCGCAAGGGAAGCCGGCGGCATTATAGACCAAAACGCCGTAAACGAGCTTGTAGACTATGCCATTGCGCACGGCGTAAACTATTTTGATACGTCTCCGGTATATTGCAGGGGGCAATCCGAAAAGGCGACAGGCATTGCGTTAAGCAGACACCCGCGCAATAAATATTTTATAGCCACAAAGCTTTCTAATTTTGCGACGGCTACGCACTCGCGCGAGGCTTCTATTAAGATGTACGAAGACTCGTTTAAAAACCTTAGGGTGGACTATATCGACTATATGCTTTTGCATTCGGTAGGTACGGGTTCGGGCATGGACTCACTAAAAAAACGCTATATAGACAACGGCATTTTAGACTTTTTGTTGGAGGAACGCAAAAAGGGCAAAATACGCAATCTCGGCTTTTCGTATCATGGCGACATAAAGGTTTTCGACTACCTGCTTTCAAAGCACGACGAATACAAATGGGACTTTGTGCAAATTCAGCTAAACTACATAGACTGGAAGCACGCAAAAGAGATAAACAAAAGCAATACAAACGCCGAGTATTTGTATAGAGAGCTTGAAAAGCGCAACATTCCCGCCGTTATAATGGAGCCCCTTTTGGGCGGCAGGCTTTCGTCTATACCGCATACAATAGTTCCCGAATTTAAGCAAAAAGAGCCCGACCGCAGCGTGGCTTCGTGGGCATTCCGCTTTGCGGGAACTTTCCCGAATGTTTTAACCGTACTTAGCGGCATGGCAAAAATGGAGCATTTAAAAGACAACCTTCGCAGTTATGCGCCGCTAAAGCCGCTTACCGACCAAGATTTTGAATTTTTGGAAAAAATTGCAAAAACTATGCTCGAGTTTAACAACATACCCTGCAACGACTGCAAATATTGTATGCCGTGCCCGTATGCGCTGGACATTCCCGCAATTTTGCTGCACTACAACAAATGCCTAAACGAGCGTTTAACGCCCGAAAGCACTTTGGACAAAAACTACGCAATGGCGCGCCGCGCCTACCTTGTTGGCTACGACCGTTCCGTCCCAAAACTTAGGCAGGCAAGTCACTGCACGGGTTGCGACCAATGCCGCCCGCACTGCCCGCAGGGTATAGATATTCCCAAAGAGCTTCGCCGCATAGACGCCTATGTTAAAAATCTAAAGCGTACGGCGGCTTTAATTGGCGACGTAAAGGCAAAGTTTGCCGAAGAGGGCAAGAACTATACTCTTGTTATTGGCAATGGCGATATTCGCACCTACACAGGGCGCGGCTTAGACGAACTTTATAAAATATACAAAAACGAGCCCGCACTGCTAAAGGGCGCAATTGTTGCCGACAAGGCGGTTGGCAAGGCGGCGGCAGCAATTTTTGCAATGGGGGCGGTTTCGCAACTGTATGCCGAAACTTTAAGCCGACCCGCTTTGGCGATGTTAAAGAAGGCAAGGGTAGATGTTTCGTATAAAAACCTTGTGCCTTTCATACAAAATGCAAAGCGCGACGGAATGTGCCCAATGGAAAGCGCATGCAAAAACGCGGGCACGCCCGAGCAATGCATAAAAATTATAGACGAAAAGTTTGCGGCAATAAAATAAAAACGACATTTACGGCTTTTGCGCATAGTATGCAATCAGGTTTTTTTTGATATGAAAGTTTTATATTACGACTGTTTTGCGGGCATTAGCGGCGATATGAATATTGCGGCTTTTGTGGATTTGGGTGTAGACAAAGACGCACTTATTAAGGAATTGCAAAAGCTTAATTTAAGCGGTTGGCAGCTAAAGTTTAGCCGCGATATGCGCGGCGGAATTTCGGGCACAAAGGCCGAAGTGATAGACGAATCTGAACATATCTGTAGCGAGCATTCGCCGGAACACGAACATTTGCACGCGCATATACATTCGCACATTTACGGGCATTTCCACTGCGAACACGTTCACGAGCATTCACATTTTCACCGTTCGTATGCCGATATAAAAAAGGTTATAGAAAATTCGGGTATTTCGCAGCGCGCAAAAAATTACGCCTTAAAAATATTCGAGAAAATTGCGCTGGCCGAGGCAAAGGTTCACAACAAAAATATAGACGAAGTTTGCTTTCACGAAGTAGGCGCAATAGATTCGATAATAGACATAGTTGCAGCAGCCGTTTGCGCCGATATGCTTTGTGTAGACAAATTTATATGTTCTGCAGTAGAGCTTGGGGGCGGCACTGTAAAATGCGCGCATGGAGTTATGCCCGTTCCTGCCCCTGCCACAGCCGAAATAGTAAAGGGGCTGCCCGTAAAATTTAACGGTGCTATGCACGAATGCACAACGCCTACGGGGGCGGCAATTATTGCCGCTTTGTGCGACGGCTTTTCCGAAAGAATTAGCGGTAAAATCATAGCCAACGGCGTGGGCATTGGGCACCGCAATTCTCCCGAACTGCCCAACATTTTAAGGATTACGCTGCTTGAAACGCAAGAAGATGCAAATTGCAAATTTAAGCGCGAAAAAATGGCGGTTATAGAATGCAATATCGACGATATGCCAGCCGAAGACCTTTCGTATTTGTGCGAAAAGCTGTTTTCTGTTGGCGCGTTAGATGTTTGGAGGGAATCTATTGCTATGAAAAAGTCGCGCTTGGGCACAAAGCTGTGCGCGCTAGTTTGCGAAAATGACGCCGAAAAAGTTGCACAATTTGTTTTCGAAAATTCCACCACCTTGGGCGTTAGAATTGTTGAGGCAAACAGGCTTAGTATTCCGCGTGAATGTGTAAAATTTAAGTCGTCGTTAGGCGAAGTTAATTTTAAAGTTGCCGAGTTTAACGGCAAAACAAAGGCAAAGCCCGAGTTTGACGACTGCAAAAAAATTTCAGACAAAACGGGGCTTGCTATAGGCGTTGTAAGAAAAATTCTATGCAATGAATTCGAAAATAGATAGCTTAAAAAAACTTATAGAAAGCTTTGGAAGCGTTTGCATTGCGCTTTCGGGCGGGCTAGACAGCTCTGTGCTATTGGCGTTTTGCGCGCAAACACTGGGGGCAAAAAACTGCACTGCAATTACAGCCTTTATGCCCTATGCAATGCAAAGCGAATGTTCTTTTGCCGAAAATCTTTGCAAAAAGCTTGGGGTAAAACTTGTAAAAGTTGTAAGAGAAAACATACCAAGCGAAATTTTATACAACCCGCCCGAACGTTGCTATCTGTGCAAAAAAAATATTTTTTGCGAATTTAAAAACAAAACAGCTTCGCTAAACGCAGGTGTTTTATGCGACGGTACAAACGCCGACGATTTGTCGGATTATCGCCCCGGAATGAAGGCTTTAAAAGAGCTTGGCGTAAAAAGCCCGTTTTTGGAATGCGGAATTGGCAAAGACCAAATAAGGCAAATTGCACGCGAAATTCTGCCCGAGGTTGCCGACAAACCCGCCTATGCCTGCCTGCTTACAAGGCTTGAACACGGCAAAAAAATAGAACCAAACATTCTGCAAAGAATCGACAAATTTGAAAGCTATTTGCGAAGCCTTAACATAGGCAAGGTAAGGGCAAGAACCGACGGAAATTCGGTAAGGATAGAATGCAACATATGCGATTTTGAAAAGGTTGTGTGCAACAGTGCCAAGATAAACAAAGAGGCTGTCGACTTGGGTTTTAAACGCTGCTCGCTAGATTTGGCAGGTTATAAAACGGGCTCTATGAATGTAAAGATATGAACGAAATTTTTGAAATTTTAAACGCCTACAAAAACGGCACCCTTAATTTGCAAAACGCGGGCAAACAAATAGAAAATTTGTTTTGCTGCGATATGGGGCACACAAAAATAGACTTCGATAGAAAACGCAGAACGGGAGTAGGCGAAATCGTATACGGAGCTTCGAAAACGCCCGAGCAATGCCTTGAAATTTGCCGCAAAATTTTGGCGCGCGAAAAGGGCGTTCTTATAACACGCGCAAGCGAAGCAATTGCAGAACTGATGCAAAAAAATTTCGAAAATTGCATATACGAAAAGTCTGCAAAAATTATTCAAATTGGCGAAAGCTGCCCGAAAAATTCGTTGGGCGAAGTTGCCATTGTAACTGCTGGCACTTCCGACATACCCGTTGCAAAGGAAGCCGAGCTTACTTTAAATTTTTTGGGGGATTCTGCTAAAACTTACTTCGATTGTGGGGTAGCTGGTTTGCACAGGCTGCTTGGCAATATAGAGGAAATCAGAAAGGCAAAAGTTGTAATTGCAGTTGCCGGAATGGAAGGGGCGTTGGCTTCGGTTTTGGCTGGGCTTGTTGCAGTTCCTGTAATTGCAGTGCCAACAAGCGTAGGCTACGGCGCAAATTTTGGCGGACTTTCGACGCTGCTTTCAATGATAAATTCGTGCGCAAACGGGGTTAGCGTTGTAAATATCGACAACGGTTTTGGAGCCGCCTTTAATGCACACTTAATTTTAAGGAGTTAAAAAAAATGCTAAATCCTGTTCTTGCAATGCATATGTCCGATGCCCTTGTTTCCGCAAAGGTTGGGGGTATAATGTGGGTTGTTTTTTTGCTTTTGCTGCTATATTCGGCAAAAAAGGCCTCCCAAAATTTCGACAAGCTAAATATTCCTTTAATGGGCGTTATGGCGGCGTTTGTGTTTGCGGCGCAAATGCTTAATTTTTCTATACCGGCAACGGGGTCTAGCGGGCACATTGGCGGCGGAATTTTGCTGGCAGCAACACTGGGGGCATACCCCGCCTTTATTGCGCTTAGTTCGGTGCTGTTTATACAGGCGTTGTTTTTTGCCGACGGCGGAATTTTGGCGTTTGGGTGCAACGCTTTTAATATGGCGTTTTTTGCGTGTTTTGTTGCTTACCCCTTGCTTTTTGTGTCCATTGTGCGCAAAAGCAGGGGCAAGTTTGCGATTATAGCCGCAGGCGTTTTGTCTTGCGTGCTAACTTTGCAGTGCGGCTCGTTTTGCGTTGTGCTAGAAACTTTGTGTTCCGACATAACCGAGCTGGATTTTAAAACATTTCTTTTGTTTATGCAGCCAATACATTTGGCCATAGGCCTTGTAGAGGGCGTTGCCACCGCCTTTGTGTTGTTGGCTATTAAAGATTCAAACGCATTTGTTTTTAACAAGCTAACCGAAGGCAAATTTATGCCTTCAAAAAAAAGCGCGGTTTTGCTTATGTCTATTGCAGCGGTTGTTTTTGGTTCGCTATTTTCTATTTACGCTAGCGAAAAGCCCGATGGGCTTGAGTGGTCTTTGCAAAACACCGCGAAAACCGAAATTGCGGCAGAAAAAAGCGCAGCCCATTTAGCAAGCAAAAACATTGCAAACAACACCGCAATTTTTAGCGACTATTCTACCCCAATGTTGGGCGGCAAGGCGTCTACATCGGTAGCGGGGTTAATGGGTTCGCTTATAACGGCGGCGTTTTTGTTTGTCGGGTATTTTGCCTTTAAATTTGTATCAAAAACAAACTTAAATGGAAAGTAGCTTGCAGGCAAAAAGCTGCAATATGCATACTACTTACAACGCCTTGGCAAAATTGGCGGCGTTGTTTGTGTTTGTTATATGCGTTGTTTCGTTCGGCAAATACAACGCTTTTGGGATTGTAATATATTTTGCTTTCCCGCTGTTTTTGGGGGCGTTGTGCAAAATTAGCCAAGGCGAAATTTTAAGGAAATCTATGCCCGCGCTTTGCATTGCGTTTTTTGCTGGGGCTGCAAACGTTTTTATAGACACAAAAACTGCCTTTAAACTTTTTTCTTTTGGCGTAAGTTTTGGGGTGCTTTCGCTTTTTACACTGCTTTTAAAGGCGTATTTGTGCGTGGCAGTATCCGTAATTTTTGCAAAGACAACCCCTGTAAACGACATTGCAGGGGCTTTGGCAAAGCTTAAAATTCCGTGTATTGTTGTTATGCAAATTATGCTTACAATACGCTATTTAAACTGCGTTTGTAGCGAGGCAGCTAGAATGGCAAAAGCCTATGCACTGCGCAGCCCTATGCACCCAAAAATAAAATTTGCGCATTACCCTGCAATGCTGGCAAGCCTTTTTATGCGTACGCTTGCCCGCGCAAATGCAATATATAACGCAATGCAGTGTCGCAATTTCGATGTTCGCCACTTTAAACAGCAAACGCAAAAATTTACCGTTAAAGATACCGTGTTTTTTGTCGCGTTTGCTATGTTGTGTTTGCTTTTTAGATTTTTTAATATTCCACTTTTTATTGAAGGCGTTTTTTATGATAAAAATTGAAAACCTTACAGTTTGCCGCAGCGGAAATGTTGCCGCAATAAATTCGCTTTCGCTTGAAATCGAAAAGGGGGTATGTTGCGCGGTTATAGGCGCAAACGGGGCGGGCAAAACAACATTGTTGCATTCCATTATGGGGCTTTTGCAGCCAAAAAGCGGCAAAATTTATGTAAATTCGGTTATGGTTGAAAAGCATAGCCTGTCTAAAATAAGAAGTTATGCGGGGCTTGTATTTCAAAATTGCGACGACCAGCTTTTCTTTTCTACCGTGCAAGAAGATATTGCGTTCGGCTTTTTAAACCGCAAAGTTCCGCAACAAATTGCGTTTGAAAATGTAAACGCACTTATGGAAGAATATGGGATTATGCACTTGGCAAAACGACCAATACAAAATTTGTCGGACGGCGAAAAAAAGAGGGTGGCAATTTGCTCGGTTTTGGCTGCCCAGCCCGAAGTTTTGCTTTTAGACGAGCCTACCGCTTTGCTAGACTGCAAGTGCAAAAGGCAAACCGCCGACATTTTAAAGTCGCTAAACAAAACAATTTTAATGACCACCCACGATTTGGAATTTGCCTTAAACCTTTGCAGCCATTGCGCGGTTTTAAACAAAGGCAGCGTAGCCGCCTTCGGCAAAACCAAAGACATTCTTGCAAATGAAAGCCTTTTGGAAAACTGCGGGCTAATTTAGGCCGAAAAATTTCTGCCCAATTCTGCCAAATTTTTATTTGACACATTTTAAATCTTTTTATAAGTATGTAGGGCAAATAGTACTAAGAATATGGGCATTGCAAGTTTAAATTCGCAGTTAAAACGCTTGGTCTTAAAATTGTTGCCGCACGAAGCCTTTGTCGAAACGGCAATTCCGGGTTTTTATGCACATAGAATAGAGCATGAAAACGGATATAATAGGTGCGTTTATTCCCCAAAAATTATACTTATTATACAGGGCAGCAAACGCGCAATTACGGGCAATATAGAAACGGCGTATCACGAAAACCAGTGCCTAGTTTCGGGCATAGATATACCGGGAACTAGCTGCATTGCGCAGGCAACGCCGCAAAAGCCGTTGCTTACAATTTCGCTAGATTTAAACCTAAAGCAAATTTCGCAAATGATTGCCGAAATGCCGCTCGACAAAATTAGGGGCGACAAGGTTTTTAACGGCCTTGCGGTTGCCGATGCCGACGAGGGCTTAATGGACGCCTTTTTGCGCCTGCTAAAGTTGCTAGACACCCCCGACGACATTCCCGTTATTGCCCCCGTTATTGTAAACGAAATTTACACAAGGCTGCTTATTAGCCCAATGGGCAGGCACGTTCGCCAACTTTGCACATTCGGCACACAAAGCAACCAAATAACAAAGGCGGTAGGCTGGCTTAAAACAAACTTTAAAAAACCCGTAAGGATAGACGAACTTGCAAAATATGTTAATATGGCGCCTACAACTTTCCATAGGCACTTTCGCAAAGTTACGTCTATTAGCCCAATTCAATACCAAAAAAATTTGCGCTTGCACGAGGCAAAAAGGCTTATGATTTCCGAAAACGAAACCGTTGCCAACGCAGCCTACGCCGTAGGCTACGAAAGCCCAACGCAATTTAGCCGCGAGTATAAACGCTATTTTGGCACGTCTCCCAAAAGAGATGTTGCAGTTTAAAGAAGTTTTATTTTGCAAATTTGGCGTTGCTTTAATTGTTGGGCAACGCCTTTTTTTGTGTATATACGCAAAACAGAGCAAAGGTTTTGTTTACATTGTAGCTTTTGTAATGGCAAAGGGGGTATTCGTAAAAAGCAAGGCAAACTGTTGCGTTTGGTTAATTCAACTTTGGGCAAAGCGTGGTGTGGCTTTGGGTGTGGCAACAAAAAAACCGCCCAAACAAATTTTGTTTGAGCGGTTATGGAAATTGGGTGCAGGGACTGGATTTGAACCAGCGACCTTCAGGTTATGAGCCTGACGAGCTACCAAGCTGCTCCACCCTGCGTCGAACAAATTATTAAAATGCCTATGGAATAGATTTAAAAAATTTTTGCAAGCTTTTTTTGTAAAAAATAAAAACTTTTTCAAAAAACCGGTTTTTACGATATAAATTATATGTTTTGGCGCAAAGAAAACGAAATTTATTACGAAATTTGGAGCACCATTGTGTTGTTGGCTTGCGGCTTTGTTTTGTTTGCGGCTGCCTTTGAATATTTATATTCAAGCACTGAGGGCGAGCTTGTGCTGCGCTTTAGGCATTTTTGCAATTTGCTGTGTATTATATTCTTTGCAAATTTTATACGCAAATATGTCTTTTTAAGAAAAGAATATTCGTTTTGGCGATGGGGGTGGGTAGACCTTTTAATTTGTGTGCCGTATTTTACTGGTGTAAAATATTTTACGTTGTTTGTTCAAATTTGTTTTTTGCTTAGAATTTTGCGCTGCATAGAGTGGGGTTTTGAATTTCTCTTTAAGGGCAAAACAAAGGCGTTAATTTCAAGCGCGTCTACGTTGCTGTTTTCTAGCGTTCTTATATCTGCTGGGCTGGTTTTTAAGATAGAATCGGCGAGCGAGTTCGGCAACATTAAATCTATGCAAGACGCTCTTTGGTGGGCGTTTGGCACCGTTACAACCGTAGGCTACGGCGACAAATTCCCCACCACGCTCGACGGCAGGCTTGTTGGCATTGCCCTTATGTTTGTGGGCATAAGCTTGTTTGGTATGTTGTCGGCATTGCTTGCAAGCTGGTTGTTGCGCTATTTTGTTAATACTAAAGAAAATTCGAATGTAGACGAAATTGCCAAAAGCGTAAAAGAAATAAAAGACCTTTTAAGCAAAAGGCTGCCGTAAACCGTAAATTTTTATGCGAAAAACGGGGAAAAAAACATTTGCAGCTATTTTGGAAGCAGCATATGCAGGTCGCACAAATTGTTTTTTAAGATTTTTTCTATAAAGCGTTCGCCCCTAAAGTTGTAGGCGTTTATTTTTAAGATAACCGATTTTGTTTTTACACCCTTTAGCGTATACGAAAATTTTGTCTTTAACTTGCGCTTTTTGGGGTTGTAGGGATATTTTGTTTCCGATTCGTTTACAACGCTAAGTATGTATTTTTTGCCGCTTTGTTTGTCGCAAATAACCCTGTCTTTTTGCCTGTATTTTGTGCCTATCATTGCCGTTTCTTTCCAGTTAGTTTATCGGCAAAAACGGCGCATTTTTTCGGATAAATTATCAAACATATTATAGAGCGATGTATAACGCAAATACGTTTTCGCAATATTAGGGGTTATACAAAAACAACTCAATAACCGAGGGCTTCCACAGGAAGATGAAACTGATACAACGAACGGCTTACGGTTATAAAAACTTCCAAAATTACAGATTGAGGGTCTTGGTTCTATGCGGCGTTTTTTATTAAAATCCGCTCTCTTTGGTGTTGACCCTATTTTGGGCATAAAAAACCTTTTGGAAGATTCCAAAAGGGTAGGGAACGCGGAGAGGATGAGATTCGAACTCACGGTAGGGGTTTAACTCCCTACACCGGTTTAGCAAACCAGCGCGATCGGCCACTCCGCCACCTCTCCTTGTTCCAAATCGCTTTAACACGATTTAAAGCCTTTCAGTTTGCCAAAAATTCTGTGCCTTGCAAGCAAATAATTGAAAAATTTGATTTTTTTGTATCAAAAAATTTCCAAAAATTATTTCCATTTTAGGTTTGTAAAAATTGCATAAAACAAAAATAATTGTTGCCGGTATTTATGAATAAGAAAATTACTCCTTTTATGTTTTATATAGCCTTTGTAGCATCGCTAGGGGGCTTTCTTTTCGGGTTCGACACAATAGTTATTTCGGGGGCCGACAAGGGAATTCAGGCTCAGTATGCCTTGTCGGATTTCCTGCACGGGTTTACAATGGCAACCGCATTGTTCGGCACAATTGTAGGGGCATTGTTTTGCGGCAAACCCGCCGAAAAACTTGGCAGAATAGAATCGTTAAAAATTATCGCCTATTTATATTTTATTTCGGCGTTGGGCTGCGCGCTTGTTGTAAATTGGTATGCGCTTATAATATTCAGGTTTATGGGCGGTTTGGCTGTTGGCGCGTCGTCGGTGGTAGGCCCAATGTATATAGCCGAAATTTCGCCCTCGCAATGGCGCGGCAGGTTTGTAGGGTTTTTCCAATTCAACATAGTTTTGGGGGCGTTGTGCTCTTATATTTCAAACTGGTATATAAGCAGCCTTAATTTGGGCGCGAACGACTGGCGCATTATGCTTGGTGTTTTGGCATTGCCCGCATTTTTGTTTGCCGTTTTGCTTTTTACCGTGCCCGAAAGCCCGCGCTGGCTTGTTAAATATGGCAAAGAAACTTTAGCCTACAATGTTTTAGACAAAGTTGGCGGCGCAAATATTGCCGAAACTTTTGCCACAATTAAAAGCTCGCTTTGCGAAGCAAGCATTAGCGAAAGGCTTTTTCAAAGCAAATATTTTAAGCCGCTTTTAATTGCGTTTTTCATTTCAACATTCAACCAGTGGTCGGGCATTAACGCAATAAACTACTACGCGCCACGCATTTTAGAAACCGCTGGCATTGGCAGGGGCTCGGCAATGTTCCAGTCTATGTTCATTGGGGTTGCAAACCTTATTTTTACCATAGTAGGCATGGTGTTAATCGACTGCGTTGGCCGCAAAAAACTTTTGTATGTTGGCTCGGTTTTTATGACCATTGCATTGTGCGGGGTTTCTTACGGCTTCTTTAACAGCCAAGCCGTTTCGGGCTATTATATGCTGGGCTTTTTAATGCTTTATATTGGCGCGTTCGGCGCGTCGATGGGCGCGGTTATTTGGGTGCTTATTGCCGAAGTTTTCCCCAACAGCGTGCGCTCTAAAGGGCAGGTGTTTGGCAGTATGGTTCACTGGGTTTGGTGCGCCATTATAACTTGGATTTTCCCGATTGTTGTAGAGTCGGGCTTTGCAACCTACACATTTGGCGTATTTGCGCTTATGTCGGCATTAACGTTTGTGTTTGCGTTAAAGCTGCCCGACACAAGCGAAAAGTCGCTTGAAGAAATTCAAAAAGAGCTTGTAGGCAAATAAAATTTTGCAAAAAGCATTGTAAATATTTTTAAGCACCCACCAAAAAAAGCTAGCGCGTGAACTACAAGCGCAGTAAAAGGCGGGTGTTTTTTGCATTTTTTAGGGTTGCCTTTGCTTTTTTTATGAACGTAAGAATTGTTTTTTACGGGGGAGATTACCTAGGGTCCATCTATGAGGGGGTACAGCCCGAAAATCTTCGAAAGTACGCCTGCAAAGCAGGCTACTTTGAAAGTGTAAGATTGCGTTTGTTGTGTAGTGGAGATTGCCTAAGGGCCATCTCTAGGGGGGCCGCCAGAAAAATCTTCGAAAGTTGCGCCTGCAAAGCAGGCTAGTTTGAAAGTGTAAGATTGTATTTTGAAAAGGGAGAGATTGCCTAAGGGCCATCTCTGAGGGGGCCGCCAGAAAAATCTTCGAAAGTACGCCTGCAAGCAGGCTACTTTTTTTTGTAAAAACTTTCCTTAAAAACGGCTGCGCCGCTTTACGAAAAGTTTTTACAAAAAAAAGCAAAACCTTGCGGTTTTGCTTTCTGCGATTTTTCTGGCGGAGAGGGGGAGATTCGAACTCCCGTTAGCGTTTCCACTAAACCTGATTTCGAGTCAGGCGCATTCGACCACTCTGCCACCTCTCCAAACCTAAATTCAACTAAGAGTGTTTATTTTTGCGTTAATTGCAAGAATAAAATTCTATTTTTTTGCAATATCGGCAACTATTTGCTTTATCAGCTTTTCGTCGAAATACTGCATTGCAACTATGTGCGAAAGTTTGCCGAAATGTTCGTCGTCGTTGCAGGCAAGGGCGTATTTTTTTACAATTTCCTCTTTTGGTCTTTCAAAAAATACTGTATTCGAAAACTTGTTGCGCCACGCCTTTACGTTTGCGTTTTTTAATTCTTCTTCAAGCAAAACCGCCATTGCCATAGAATGGTTTGCCTGTTCTTTTAAGCCGCTTTTGCCGACCGACATTAAACGCCAATAAAGTTTTAGTGCGTCGAAGCCGCTTCTAGAGCAGCTTATTGTGGGGATAACTCCCTTTAGATAGGGAATGGGTGTGTTAGATACGCAATTTAGAATGTCTTTATGGCAAACAAATATGCCGGCAGGCTCGTTTAGCGACAAAAATTTGTGTCCGGAAACTGCGATGGAATCGAAATCCATTTCGGCGGCATTAACGATATTGTTTGCCTCTTTATTGTCTAAATAGGGCAGGTAGCCGCCGAACAATGCAACGTCTAGGTGGCGGTAGTAGGCAACGGGCTTCTTTGCCTTTAAAACGGCGTCTATTTCTTTTTGGTTGTCTATTGCGCCTTTAAATGTGCCGCCTATTGCAATAGCAACAAGGGCGGGTCTGGAAGTATCCAGCTTGTCGGCAAAGTCTTGGGTGTCCATCTCGCCCATTTCGTGGGCGTTAATTGTTCTTACTTCAATATTTTGAATGTCGCCTATCTTTTTAAGCGAATAGTGTGCCTCTTTTGAAACGTATAAAATTGGGGGCAAATTGCTTTTTGCGGCAAGGGCTTTTCTGCCAAAATATATGCCGTGCATATTGCCGTCGGTGCCGCCGTTGGCTATAACGCCCCAGTGGTTTTCGTCGAACCCGAAACTTTCGGCTATAAAGTCTATTGCCTTTTGCTCGAAATAGTCGGTATTAAGCATATCCCAATCGGTTTTGTAGGGGTCGCCAACGTTTATAAGGGTAAGATCTGCCAACTTTGTGTCTACAAGCCACTGGTAGAATTCCGAAAGGTCGGTTTCCTGGTTAAATGGGTAGCCTAGCTGGTTGAATCGGTGCGCATATATGTCTTTTGCGGCTTCGTTAAGCTTTTGCAAACATTCTTTATTTGGAATAAACTTTTTCATTTTAACAAAGTATGGTTTTAAACTGTAAAAAACAAAGGCGCAAACTTGTTGTTTGCGCCTTGTGTTCGCTTTATTTAGCCTAATTATTAGGCCTTGCCAGCCGAACCCAAAACGTTTTCGACTTTGTGCATATAAAGCTTTTTCAATTCGTCGCGAGCAGGACCCAAGTATTTGCGGGGGTCGAATTCTGCGGGCTTTTCTACGAATACTTTGCGTACTGCCGCAGTCATTGCCAAACGGCCGTCCGAGTCGATGTTGATTTTGCAAACAGCCGACTTCGAAGCTTCTCTTAATTGTTCTTCAGGAATGCCAACTGCAGCTTCCAATTTGCCGCCGTATTTGTTGATTTGGTCAACATACTGCTGAGGAACCGAAGAAGAACCGTGCAATACAATCGGGAAACCGGGTATGCGTTTTTCAACTTCTTTAAGAATGTCGAAGCGCAACGGCGGGGGAACCAAGCGGCCGTTAGCGTCTCTTGTGCACTGTTCGGGCTTGAATTTGTATGCGCCGTGCGATGTGCCGATGGAGATTGCCAACGAGTCTACACCTGTCTTTTTAACGAAGTCTTCAACTTCTTCGGGGCGTGTATACGAATGTGTTTCGTGCGAAACTTCGTCTTCGATACCTGCCAATACGCCGAGTTCGCCTTCAACTGTTACGTCGTATTTGTGGGCGTATTCAACAACCTTGGCTGTCAATTCAACGTTGTCGTCGTAAGAGTGGCTCGAGCCGTCTATCATAACCGACGAGAAACCGTATTCTATGCAGGATTTGCAAAGTTCAAATGTGTCGCCGTGGTCGAGGTGCAAAACTATCGGAATAGCATAGCCAAGTTCCTTGGCGTATTCGCAAGCACCCTGGGCCATATAGCGCAACAAAGTTTGATTGGCGTATTTGCGTGCGCCGCTCGAAACCTGAAGAATTACAGGCGACTTTTTTTCAACACAAGCCTGAACGATGGCCTGCATTTGTTCCATATTATTGAAGTTAAACGCGGGAATAGCGTATTTGCCTTCGATAGCTTTTTTGAAAAGCTCGCGCGTGTTAACCAACCCTAGCTCTTTATATGATACCATATATTTTCCTATGTTGAAATTTAAGCGCGTATTAAAAAACGCACTGGGCGCGATTGCAACAAAAAAATTACGCCCGCGCCATTTTGCCCAAAATATAGGCATATCGCCAAGTTAATCAATTTTGCCGAATTTGCGCAAACGCCCATTTTTTATCGGTCAAAAATAGGCTTTACTAAGCGGCGTTTATGTAGTTGCATATTCCCTTTTTATTTATGGTAGACATAAAGAACATATCTTTGCGCTTCGGCGACAGAAAGATTTTCGACAACATAAGCGTTTCGATAAACAAGGGCGACAAAATTGCCCTTGTGGGGGTAAACGGCGCGGGAAAGTCTACCTTGCTTAAGGTTTTGGCAAACCAAGAGGGCGTAGATGCCGGCGAAATTGCAACCCCAAAATACGCCACAATGGGCTATTTGCCGCAGGAGATTGTAAACAAGTCTACAAAACCGCTTTTTGAAGAGGCCGAAAGCGTGTTTGCCGACATTGTAAATACAAAGAAAAATTTGCAGTCTGCAAACGACTTGCTGCAGACTTTAGACAAAAGCAGCCCCCAATATATGCAAACGCTAGAGGCAATCGGCGAAATGGAGATTTTTTTGGACGACGCCGACGCCGACCGCCTAAAGCCCAATATAGAAAAAATTTTAAGCGGTTTGGGCTTTGAAAATTCGGATATGCAAAAGCCATGCTGCGACTTTTCGGGCGGCTGGCAAATGCGAATTGCGCTTGCAAAGCTTTTGCTTGCAAAGCCCTCGCTTTTAATGCTCGACGAGCCTACCAACCACTTGGATATAGAGTCGGTAGACTGGCTTGAAAATTATCTAAAAAGCTATAGCGGCGCGCTTGTTATTGTAAGCCACGACAGGCGTTTTATAGACAACCTTGCAAACCGCACCTTTGCCCTTATAAAAGGCAGGCTAGACGTATACGAAGGTAACTATTCGTTCTACGAAAAAGAGTCGCAACAAAGGGCAATTCAGCGCGAAAAGGCGGTAAAAAATCAAGAGCGCGAAATAGCAAGGGTAGAGCGTTTTATAGACAAATTTAGATACAAAAGCTCGAAAGCCGCGCAAGTTCAAAGCAGAATTAAGGCGTTAGACAAAATCGAGCGCGTAGAAAGCGACACAAAACAGGGGCAAATTGCCTTTAAGTTTCCAGAGCCAGAACGCAGCGGGCAGTTGGTTGCCTCGGTTAAAAACCTTTGCAAAAGCTTTGGCGAAAAGGTTGTTTTAAAAGACGTTTCCTTCGACATTCAAAGGCTCGACAGAATTGCCATTGTGGGCGTAAACGGAGCCGGCAAATCCACGCTTGTAAAAATTATGGCAGGCGAAATGCAGCCGGATTCGGGCAACGTGCAAATCGGTCAAAACGTAACAATTTCGTACTTTGCCCAGCACCAAACTTCGCAGCTAAGAAGCGACTATACCGTTATGGACGAAGCCGCCTCTACCGCCGATTTCGAGCAAAAAAAACACATAAGAACGCTGCTAGGCTCGTTTATGTTTACCGGCGACGACGCGCTTAAAAAAGTTGCCGTGCTTTCGGGCGGCGAAAAGAACAGGCTTGCCTTGGCCAAAATGCTTTTAAAGTCGTTCAACTTTCTTATTTTAGACGAGCCTACCAACCACTTGGATATGGATTCGAAAAAGGTTTTGCGCGACGCGGTAGCTTCGTATAAAGGCACGGTTTTAATTGTAAGTCACGACCGCGACTTTATAGACCCGCTTGTAACCAAGGTTATAGAAATAAGCCACGGCAAAACAAGAACCTTTATAGGCAATGTAAGCGAATATCTCGAAAAAGTTAAGGCCGAAAAGGGGCTTGCATCGCCCAAAAAAGTCGCCGAAAAACAGGTAGACAGCGCAAAGCAGCGCAGGATTAACGTTGCCAATATAAATGCGAAAATTGCGGTAATAAAAAAAGACTACTCTAAAATAGAAGCGCAAATAACCGCGCTTGAAAGCGAAAAGGAAACAATAGAAGCCGATATGGGCAATCCCGACTTTTACAAAGACGCCGAGCGTTCGGCATCTACGGCAAACCGCTATTCGCAAATAAATTCGCAGTTGGAAGACTTGTATAAAAAGTGGGAAATTTTTGCCTCGAAAATAGACGAGCTGGAAAAGTCTAAGGCCTCTCTTTAAAATAAATTGTTGCAATAAGTTCTATAAATTGCCACAATCGGCACTTTACCAAACTTATTCGACAATTTTATGGAAAACGACAACCAATTTAACGCAAAACTACAATCGCAGCGCGAACTTATATTAAACGCGCAAAAAAAAGGAAAAATGGCAACGGCGGGCGCGTATATGCGCTTGTCGGGCCCCGGCTGGCTTCAAAGCGCGCTCACTTTGGGCGGGGGGTCTTTGGCGTCTTCAATGTATTTGGGCGTAATTGGCGGCTTGGCGTTTTTGTGGCTGCAGCCATTTGCAATGTTTTTGGGCGTTATTATGATGAGTGCCATTGCCTATGTAACGCTTTCTATGGGCAAAAGGCCGCTAAGGGCAATAAATTCGGAAATTAGCCCCGTTTTGGGTTGGGGCTGGCTTTTGGCCTCTATGATGGCGAATTTGGTGTGGTCTATGCCGCAATTTGCACTGGCTACGGCGGCTATAGAGCAAAACCTTTTTACTCCGCTTTTCGAAGGGCGCGACCCATTCACAAACAAGCTTATTATTGCGCCCATAATTTTGCTTATAACAATTTCCATAGTTTCTATATACAACATAGGCGGCAGGGGCGTTAAGGTGTTCGAAACTTTAATGAAGCTTATGGTTGCCTGCGTTGTTTTGTGCTTTATGGGCGTAGTTGGTCTTTTGTTTGCAAACGGCGGCGTTGAACTTTCGGAGGTACTAAACGGCTTAAAGCCGTCTTTAAAAACTTTGTTCGAGCCTGCCGATTCTTTTATGGCTTTAATAAAAGACTTTTCGCCCGCGGGCAAAGAGTTTTGGTCTACCCTAATTGTCGGCGAACAAAGAGACGTTATGCTGGCTGCAGCCGCAACTGCCGTTGGTATAAATATGACATTCCTTTTGCCGTATTCCATGCTTAGAAAGGGCTGGGACAGAGACTTTCGCGGCCTTGCAATTTTCGATTTATCTACGGGGCTATTTATTCCCTTTATTTTGGGCACGGGCTGCGTTGTAATAGCGGCTGCCTCGCAATTTCACGCAAAGCCCGTTTTGGGTTTGGCATCTCCAGCCTACGAGGCCAACGGCGAGCAAATTCAGCCGCCCAAAAACTTGGTTGTTGCCTACGACGTTCTTTTGCAAAAAAGGGTTAAGGCCGAAGTTGGCGAACAAAAATATGCTACGCTAAACGATGCCCAAAAAGACCAGTTGGCAAAGGCTTTGCCCGCAAACGAAAGGCAAATTGCATCTATGATAGTTAAGCGCGACGCGTTTAATTTGTCGTCTACGCTTGCTCCCTTGGTTGGCGAAAAAGTTGCGCGCTATGTTTTCGGTTTCGGAGTATTGGCAATGGCGCTTAACGCAACTACAATGCTTATGCTTATAAACGGGTTGTGTTTTTGCGAATTGCTGAACAAACCCGCAAAGGGCAAGTGGCAAACAATAGGCTCGCTTATAGTTTGCATAGGCATTTTAATGCCGTTTTTCTGGAAAGACGCACTTATGTATTTGGCGGTGCCAACCAGCGTGTTTGCGATGGTGCTGCTACCCATTGCATATACCTGTTTTTGCCTAATGATGAACAACAAAAACATATTGGGCAAGGATATGCCGCGCGGAGTTTCGAGAATTGTATGGAACATACTTATGGGCTTGGCGGTTCTTACTTCGGGCTCGGCAAGCTTGTATATTTTATGGAGCAAGCAGGGCGTGCTTGGCATTTGCCTGTTTGCCTTGTTCGTTCTCTTGGTTGCAGGCTATAGATTTGTAAAAAAACCGGCTTCGGGCAAATAAGCCGCAAAAATTTTTCGATTGAAAAAACTGCTCCGCAAACTAAGCTTTGCGGAGTTTTTTATTACATAAAACTACGGCAAAACTATGCTTAAAGATTGCGGACTTATTTTAGAGGGCGGCGGAATGCGCGGCGTTTTTACCTGCGGCGTGCTAGACTGCTTTATGGATTTTGGCGTAAATTTCCCGTATGCGATAGGCGTTTCGGCGGGGGCTTCAAACGGGTTGTCGTATGTGTCGCAACAAAGGGGCAGGGCGCGATTTTGCAATATAGACATTTTAAGACGCCGCCACTACATAGGCTTGCGCTATCTTTTTACGCAAGGGTGCGTAATGGACTATAAATTTTTGTTTGGCGAGCTTCCGTTAAAGGTGTATCCCTACGACTTTGCAGCCTACAAAAAAAGCAAAACAAACTTTTTAATAGTTGCAACAAACTGCCAAACGGGCAAAGCCGAATATTTCGGCAAAAGCCAAACCGAAGGCGATTTGCTTGCAAAGTGCAAGGCATCGTGCAGTTTGCCGTTTGTGTGCAAAAAAACTCTTGTAGACGGCAAATATTATCTCGACGGCGGCATTGCAGACCCTTTACCCATAGAAAAGGCAATTTTAGACGGCTACAAGAAAAATGTTGTAGTTCTTACCCGAAACTACGGATATAGAAAAAGCGAAAAGCCTCCGTTTTTGCCCAAATTTGTGTATTCCGACTACCCAAAGCTTAGAGAGGCGTTTTTAACCAGAACGCACCGCTACAACCAAAAGATGCAAAAGATAGAGCAGCTTGAAAAAAGCGGGCAAATTACGGTTATACGTCCCAAAAACAAGCTTGTGATAAACAGGCTTGAGTCAGACCCCGACAAACTGCGCTTTTTGTACGACGAAGGCTACATTTTGGCGAAGGATTTTTGCAAAAAAACTTTGCGCTGAAAAATAATTTTGCATAAAAAACTCAAAAAGACCGCGTTTTTTTGGGCTTTTTGGGTTTTATTTTTCTACCATACGGCAAAAAATGCTTGCTCAACGCCGTAAATCGGGTTTTATTAAGGGTTTTAATTTTCTATAACAAGGACATAATTATGCAATATTTTTACCTTTTCGCACAGGCGGCGCAATCGGGTTCTGCCGCACAAACACAGGGCGCGGGCTCTTCTTCGCAATGGCTGTTTTTAATTTTGCTGTTTGCGGGTATGTGGTTTTTGCTTATTGCCCCACAGCGTAAAAGGGAAAAGCAGCGCCGCAAAATGCTTGCCGAAACCAAAGTTGGCGATGAAGTTGTTACCATTGGCGGCATATACGGCACAATAACAAATAAAAGCGAAAAAACCTACACTTTAAAAATTGCCGACAACACAAAAATAGAAATTCTTATTGCCGCCGTAAACGAAAACCTTACTCAGGCACAAGCGGCGCAGTCGTCTAAAAAATAGTTCTTTAATTATATCACAATTATGAATCGAAGCATAGCTTGGAAACTTATTATAACCGTTGCAGTTGTCGTATGGGCGGCATTTGCAATGATTCCGCTTAAAGACACTCCTTTCGACGAATATATAAGGGGAGCTGCCACCAGCGACAAGGCGGAGTTTGCGCAGGTAATAGAAAAGGCGCAAGCTTGTGTTGACCCCGTCAACTACAAGACTCAAAAAGACAAATATCCCACCTTGTACATTGCGTTAAGGGAATATTCCAACAAAAACGAAGTGGACTTGGCAAAGTATTTCCCCAACATAAACGTTAGGGACATTAAAATACTTAAAAAGAGAAACACGGTTTTGCTAAAAGAGCTTTACAAGCGCAGCAAAAGCGCGCTAAAGCAGGGCTTAGACCTTCAAGGCGGCGTTTCGTTTACCTTGCAGATAGACGAAAACGAATTGTCGGGCGAGCAGGCTGCAAAGGCAAACCAGATTGAAGACGTTATTACCGTTATAAACAACCGTGTTAACGGCTTGGGTGTAACCGAGCCTACAATCCGTGCTGTTGGCGGCAATTCTATTGAAGTTCAAATGCCCGGCGTTTCGCTAAAAGACAATCCCGAGGCTATCGAAGAATTGTCTAGGCCCGCCAAGCTTGAATTTAGGCTTGTGCACAGAACAATAAGGCCTTCTAGCGCAAAACCGCCCAAAAGCGAAATTCCCGTTGGCTACGAGCTTATGCTTGCCGAAAACGAAAGGGGCAACACGGTTGTAGAAGTTCCCTACTATGTAAAAAAACGTCCCGAAGCTACGGGCGAAATCATCAAAAAGGCTGGCGTTGCAATTCAGGGCGTAAACCAATTTTTAGTTACAATGGACTTCACCGACGAGGGCTCGAAGGTTATACAAAAAATTACTTCGACCATCTTGGAGGAAGACAAAAAAACCGGCATAAAGCAGCCTATGGCAATTGTTTTGGACGGCAAACTTATGAGTGCCCCCAACATTCAGGGCGTTTTGGAAAAGTCGGGTCAAATTACTGGCAACTTTACCCAGCGCGAAGCCGTTGAATTGGCAAATGCCTTAAACAATCCCCTTTCGGTAGGCTTAAAGAGAACTTCGCTTAACGAAGTAGGGCCTTCTTTGGCTGAAGACGCAAAAGACGCATCTTTGTTTGCAGCCCTTATGGCGTGCGTAACGGTTGTTGTGTTTATGTTGGCCTGCTACCTAAACTTTGGCGCGGTTGCAATTGTTACAATTTTTGTAAACTTGTTCTTGGTTGTGGGTGTATTGGCAAGCTTCGGCTCTACAATGACACTCCCTGGCATTGCGGCTTTGGCGTTGACGGCGGGTATGGCGATAGACGCAAACATTCTTATATTCGAGCGTATGCGCGAAGAATTAAAGCTTGGCAAAAACCTGCTTAGCGCGTTGGAAAGCGGCTATTCTATGGCATTTTCGACCATTATAGACGCAAACTTAACAACCCTTATTACTGCGTTGATTTTGTGGTATTTCGGTTCGGGTCCGGTAAAGGGCTTCGGCGTAACATTGGCGGTTGGTATTCTAACAACAATGTTCTGCGCTTTAATTCTTTGCAGAGCCTTGCTGGAAATATTGGTTCGCACGGGCGTATTCAAGAACGGCTTTAAGTTCTCGATTATGAAGGAAGACACAAAGTTCAAGTTCCTAAACTATGCAAAACTTTCTTGCAGCGGAGCATTGATTGTGTTTATCGCCTCTATTGCCTTTATTGCCTACCAGGGCGACAAGTGCGTTGGCATAGACTTTACCGGCGGCGAAGTTATCTCGGCACAGTATAAGGAAAAGTTGCCCATAAATTCGATTTTGGGCATTTCAAGCGAAAACCACGACTTGGGCGAAATTCAGGCTGCCTATCAAAAAGATATTGCAACTGGCGGCGAATATTTAAGCTTGCAAACCGAGGCCGACAAGGGCGACGCCGTTTTGGCAGCATTGGAAAAGAAATATCCGCAGGCTGGCTTAAAATTTATGTCTAAACAAAGCATAGGTTCGGCCGTAAGCGACAGCATTGTTAAAGACGCCTTGATTGCGTGCTTCTGGTCTATGATAGCCATTATGCTTTATGTTGCTTTCCGTTTTGAATGGGGCTACGGCATAGGAGCGTTGGTTTCTACCTTGCACGATGTGGTTATAACAATAGGCATTTATGTGTTTATAGGCAAAGTGTTCGGAATTGGCACGGGTCAGTTTAGCGCGCCAATGGTTGCCGCAATTTTGATGATTGTCGGCTATTCTATTAACGATACCATTGTTGTGTTCGACCGTATCCGCGAAGAGCTGCAGCTTAAGCCCGATATGTCGTTGGCAGACATTATCCACTACGCGACCAACAGAACGCTGTCTAGAACAATGCTTACCAGTGTTTCGACACTATTGGCGGCTTTGGCGTTGTTCTTCTTTGGTGCCGAAATTATACGAGACTTTTCTTTGGTATTTATAATCGGTATTATAGTGGGTACTTTCTCTTCGCTGTTCATTGCAACCCCCGTATTCTATTGGTGGCACGGTGGCAGCAGAAAGCGCGTAGAGGCAAAAGAACCCGCCGCTACAAAATATTCTTGGGAAAGCTAAATATTTTAAAAGAGGGGCGCACAAATTTAATGCGCTCCTTTTTTTGCGAATCTTTATTATAAATAGCGGTTTTTGGCGATGAAATGGAATTTTATAGAGTACGATGCAAAGTTGGCGGCCGACTTGGGCGCATATTTGGGCGTAAGCCAAATGATGGCGGCTTTGCTTATACAGCGCGGCTTTACAGACCCCATTCGCGCCAAGATGTTTTTGCGCCCAAAACTTGCCGATTTAGACGACCCTTTTAGGGTAACAAACCTAAAAAGGGCGGTAAACAGAATAATAGAGGGAATAAACAAAAAGCAGAAAATTCTTGTTTTTGGCGACTACGACGTAGACGGCATAACAAGCACGGCGTTGTTGGTAAGCGTATTAAAGCATTTCGATATAAACCCCTCGTACTTTGTTCCGCGCCGTATGGACGAAGGCTACGGGCTTAGCAAATCGGCTTTGGAAAGGGCGTTGGCCGAGGGCAAGCCCGACTTGCTTATTGCCTTAGACTGCGGTACAAACGCCGACGACGCCATAGACTATATCCACAAAAAGGGTATAGATATGATTGTGGTAGACCACCATCAGGCAAAAGATTTTAACCCGCAAAACTGCATATTTTTAAACCCGCACGTTTTAGACATAAATTCTGCGCCGTGGAAACAGCTTTGCACGGTCGGTTTGGTGTTTAAGCTAGCTCACGGGCTTATTAAGGCAATGCGCATTTTGGGCGACTTGCGCTCGTGGACTTTTATTTTAAAAGACTACCTAGACTTGGTTGCAATGGGTACTGTTGCCGACTTAGTTCCCCTTACCGACGAAAACCGAATTTTGGCAAGATACGGCATAAAAAGGCTAAAGTCTTCGAAAAGAACTGGAATAAGAGCCCTAATTCAGGCAAGCGGCATAGAGCTTGGCGAAGATATTACCCCCATAGATATTTCATTTAAATTGGGCCCAAGAATAAACGCCTCGGGCAGGTTGGCAGACGCTTCGCTGCCACTAGAGATGCTTTTGGAAGACGACTTTACCACCTGCTACAGAGCCGCCTGCGAGCTTAACGACATAAACAAAGAGCGTCAGGAAATAGAACGCGGCGTTTTTGAAGACGCAACCCGCCAGATAAGCGAATTTCACTACGAAAACGACAGCTGCATAATTGTAAGCGACAAAAATTGGCACCCCGGCGTAGTCGGCATTATTGCAGGCAAGCTTAGCCGCGAATACCACCGCCCGGTTATAGTTTTTGGCGAGATAGACGACAAGGGCTTTGCCAAAGGCTCGGGCAGAAGCATTGCGGGCATAAATTTGGTAGAATGCCTAAATTCGTGCGAGCGATTTTTGGGTAATTGGGGCGGCCACCCAATGGCGGTTGGCGTTGCCGTTCGCCCCGACGATATTTCCGACTTTAGAAAAGCTTTAAACGGGCGCATTGGCGAAATGATTAACGGCGACAAAACCGTTTTCGAGCCCGAAATAGAAATTGCGATGGAGCTTAACAAGTCGAACATAGGCATGGAGCTTTTAAACGAGCTTGAAATGCTGCACCCCTTCGGCGAAGGCAACCGCGAGCCGGTGTTTATGGTAAGGAACGTAGTGCTCGAAAAGCAGCCCGAAGTTTTCGGCTCGGCAATGAACTACAAATTTCAAATGCCGCTGGAAAACGGAAGCTGGATAAACGCCGTTGCCTGGAGAGCGGCCGACGATATGCCACCTACGCACACTCCGCTAGATTTTGCAATAAAACTTTCGTGGAACAAGTGGAACAGGCACAAGCTGCCTCAGGCTACAATTATTGCGCACAGACCGAGCATATCCTAGCATTTTAAATTTGCAAAATTTCGGCAAATCCGAAATAATACGCCGCAAATAATTATGGAAGACGGCATTTCAAGCATAAGAACCGAAAACCTTGTAAAAGAATACGGGGCGCGCAGGGTTGTAAAGGGCGTAAATATAAACCTTAAAGCGGGCGAAGTTGTGGGGCTTTTGGGCCCAAACGGCGCGGGCAAAACCACAAGCTTTTACATGATTGTAGGCTTGGTAGAGGCAACTTCGGGCAAGGTGTTTTTAGACGGCAAAGACATAACAAAAGTGCCCATGTATAAAAGGGCAAGAATGGGCATTGCCTACCTGCCGCAAGAGGCTTCGGTTTTCCGCAAACTCAGTGTATACGACAACATTGCCGCCATTGCCGAAACTTTGGATATGCCGCGAAAAGAAATTAAGCCATATTGCGAAAAAATGCTTGGCGAACTTAATTTGACGCACCTGGCAAAGCAAAAGGCGTTTACACTTTCGGGCGGCGAACGCCGCAGACTTGAAATTACAAGGGCGCTTACCGCAAAGCCGAAATTCATTCTTATGGACGAGCCCTTTAGCGGTGTAGACCCCATCAGCGTAGCCGAGGTTCAAGACATTATTTTGTCGCTAAAATCGCGCGGGATAGGCGTTTTAATTACAGACCACAATGTAAGGGAAACGCTTTCGATTGTAGACAGAGCCTACCTTATTCACGAAGGCAAAGTTTTGCGCGAGGGCACAAGCGACTTTTTGGTGAACGACGAAACCAGCCGCAAATTCTATTTGGGCGAAAACTTTTCGATGTAGTATATTATGGACAAGTCTAATGAAACAATTACCGTAAGGGAATTTTTTGAAACCTACCGCGACGAGCTAAAGCTTGAAATTTTGGCGGGCGAGGGCGGCTTGGATAAGGTTATATTAGAACCCGTTGTAAACAGGCCGTCGCTTGCAATTACAGGCTATTTCGAAAACTTCGGTTCGCACCGCATACAGCTTTTCGGTGCGGGCGAAATTGGCTATATGCGCGACCTGCCCGCAAACAGGCAGTCGGCAATATTCACAAAAATTTGCGAAAAGGAAATTCCGTGCTGCGTCATTTCGCGCAGCATAGAGCCCATTCCTTCGATGAAGGCAATTTGCGACCGCAAAAACATTGTGCTTTTTAGCACGGGTATGAAGTCGAAAGACTTTACTTCGCACTGCGCAATTTTAATGGGCAGGCGTTTTGCGCCAAAAACGTCTATACACGGAACTTTGATGGACGTTAAGGGCATTGGCGTTTTAATTAGGGGCGCAAGCGGCATTGGCAAATCGGAATGCGCATTGGCTTTGATTGAAAGGGGGCATTCTCTTGTTTCCGACGACTTAACCTATTGCGAGCTTTCGAACGGTGTTGTATACGGCAAAAGCAGCGAAATAAACCGCGGCTATATGGAATGTCGCGGCATAGGCATTATAGACGTTTCAAAACTTTTCGGCATTAGGTGCGTTCGTACCGAGTGCTCTATTGGCATGGTTGTAACCTTTTTGGAATGGAAACCCGGCATGGTGGAGGAACGCACGGGGCTTGCAATGCATTATTTCGACTTATTAGGTGTTAAAATTCCGCACATAGAAATTCCTGTAAGGCCTGGGCGAGATATGGCAAGGCTAGTTGAAGTTGCCGCAATGGTGCAGGCTTTGCGCCTTGTAGGGCACGACTGTGCAAAGGAATTTAACGAAAAACTTATAAGTTTAATGTCGAACCCAAATGGCAAAGACAATTTGTAATTTAACAAAGCGCGGCATGCTACTCGAGTCGCTTTTAAAAAAGCGCATTGTTTACCTCGACGGCGCAATGGGCACTTTAATACAAAAGCGCAAGCTTGGCGAAAGCGATTATCGCAGCGCAAAGTTCGATATTCTGCAAAACTCGCAAATAGAGCTTAAGGGCAATGCCGACTTGCTTAACCTTACGCGTCCCGATGTTTTAAGCGACATATTCGAGTCGTACTACAAGGCCGGGTCAGACATTGTTACAACGTGCACATTCGGTGCAAATTCGGTAGTTCAGGCGGAATACAAAACCCAAAGCCTAGTGCGCGAAATGAATATAGAGGGCGTGCGCTTGGCAAAAGAGGCGGCAAAAAAATACGCTACCGAAAATTCTCCAAAATTTGTGGCGGCTTCTATTGGGCCAATGAACAAATCGGCATCTATTTCGCCCGATATGGCAGATCCATCAAAGCGAAGCGTTTCGTTCGACGAGCTTATGGCTGCCTACAAAGAGCAAATGACGGCTTTAAAGGAGGCTAAGGCCGACTTGTTTTTGCTTGAAACCACTTTCGACGGGTTAAACGCAAAGGCGGCTGTTTACGCCTATTTAGACCTGTTTGAAAACGAATCCGAGCGCATACCCATTGCCGTTAGTATGACGGTTTCAGACGCGTCGGGCAGAATTTTAAGCGGGCAGACAATAGAGGCGTTCTACAATTCAATAGAGCATTGCAACCCCTTGTTTGTGGGGCTTAACTGCTCGCTTGGAGCTGATAAAATGAGGCCCTACATAGAAACGTTCAACCGAATAGCAAAGTGCTACACGCACTGCTACCCCAATGCGGGGTTGCCAAATCCTCTTTCGGAATCGGGCTACGACCAAACGCCCGAAATGACTGCAGCCTATGTTGCCGAATACGCTAAAGAAGGCCTTTTAAACGTTATAGGTGGCTGTTGCGGAACAACGCCCGAGCACATTGCAAAAATAATAGAATACACAAAAGATTGCGCGCCGCGTATTCCGCAAAAGGGAGATTTTTCGCTTAAAGTAAGCGGGCTGCAAGAGCTTGTAATACCCGAAAACAACGCCCCCTTTATTTTGGTTGGCGAACGCAACAACGTTATGGGTTCGGGCATTTTCAGAAAGGCCATAAAAGAGGGGCGTTATAACGACGCAGTTGCAATTTCGCGCAAACAAATAGAAAACGGTGCAAACATAATCGACATAAATTTCGACGAGGCCATGCTCGACGCCGTTGAATGTATGCGCCACTTTTTGCGTTTGCTTGAAAGCGAGCCCGAAATTTCCAAAGTGCCCTTTATGATAGACTCGTCTAACTGGGCGGCATTAAAAGAAGGGCTAAAAAACGTTCAGGGCAAGCCCATTGTAAATTCGCTTAGCCTTAAAGAGGGCGAGGAGACTTTCCTTAAAAAGGCAAAAGAGGTAAAAAAATTTGGGGCTGCCCTTGTTGTAATGGCCTTCGACGAAAACGGGCAGGCGGCAACCAAAGAAGACAAAGTTAGAATTTGCCGCCGCGCGTATTCGCTTTTGGTAGACAAAATTGGCTTTAACCCCTGCGACATAATTTTCGATGTAAACGTTCTTACAATAGGAACGGGCATTGCCGAGCACAACAACTACGGCAAAAATTTTATAGAGGCGGTAAGAGAGGTAAAACAACTTTGCCCGCATTGCAGAACAAGCGCAGGCGTTAGCAACCTAAGCTTTGCATTTAGGGGCAACAACCCGCTGCGCGAGGCTATGCACAGTGTATTTTTGTTTCACGCAATAAAAGCGGGGCTTGATATGGGCATTGTAAACGCTGGCGTTTTGCCCCCATACGACTCTATAAAACCCGAATTAAGGGAGCTGCTTGAAGACTTAATTTTCAACAAGCGTGCAGACGCAACCGAAAGGGTTATGGCAAAAGCTGCCGATTTCCACTCCGAAAAAAAGGCGGAAGCTGCTACAACAAAGCCCCTTACTTTAGAGGAAAAACTGCAGCACTGCTTTATAGACGGCGACGATTCAAAAATTGCCGAATACGCTGAAGAATATTATTCGCAGCTTAAAGACCCGTTGGCGGTTATCGAAGGCCCGCTTATGGGGGCAATGAAGATTGTAGGCAAGCGTTTTGGCGAGGGCAAAATGTTCTTGCCGCAGGTTGTAAAGAGCGCGCGCGTAATGAAAACTGCGGTAGAAACTCTCGAAAAATATATGTCGAACAAGTCCGAAAACGGCGGCAACGGCAAATTTTTAATAGCCACCGTTAAGGGCGATGTTCACGACATAGGCAAAAACATTGTTGCCCTTGTTATGGGCTGCAACAGCTACGCCGTACGCGACCTTGGCGTTATGGTCGACGCCCAGACGATTTTGGACCAAGCCAAAGATTTTAACGCCGATTTAGTCGGTATGAGCGGCCTTATTACGCCGTCTTTGTCCGAAATGGAAAACACAATAAGGCTTTTCGAGCGAAACGGTATGACAGTTCCCATTGTTGTTGGCGGGGCTTCTACCAGCGAGCTGCATACGGCAGTAAAGCTTGCTCCGCTATATTCGGGGGCGGTAATGCGCGTAGAAGACGCCTCTACAATGTCGGTTGCAGCCGCCGATTTAACCGGCAAAAATTCGGCCGAATTTATAGCAAAACTTAAAGAGTCGCAACGCGTTTTAAGAGAAAACTTTTTGGCAAAAAAAGCCCAGCCGCTAAAAAGCTTGGCTCAATCGCGCCTAGACGCGCCAAAACACGAAGTGCTAGAGCCAGAAATTGACGCTTTCGACGCAAAGTTGTTTGAAGTAGACTTTAACAAGGTTTTAAAATATTTGCGCTACGAGCCTTTCTTTGCCGTGTGGCACTTTAAGGGCATCACCTGCGCAAACTGCACTGAAAACGACGAGGCTAAAAAGCTTTATGAAGACGCGCAAAATGTGCTTGCAAAAATGGCTAAAATTGCAAAGCCCAAAATTGTTGCAGGCGTTTACGCCGCCGAAAAATCCGGCACCGACGACATCGTTTTAGAAAGCAAATCGGGCAAAATGGCAAAATTGTGCTTTTTTAGAAATCAGGAAAGCCACAATTTGTGCTTGGCAGATTTTGCAGGCAAAAAAGTGGGGCTTTTTGCGCTTACGGCTGGCAACGAGCTTTGGTTGGCTGCGCAAAAAATAAAAGAGTCGGGCAACGAATATGAATATATGCTTTGGCATACGCTTAGCGATCGAATTGCCGAGGCTTGCGCAGAATATTTCCATACCGAAATTTTGTGCAAAGGGCAAAAATTCGGCATAAGACCCGCAATAGGCTACCCAATTTGTCCCGACCACACTCAAAAGACCGAAGTTTTTGAAATGCTAAATGCAACCGAGCTTGCGGGCATTTCGCTTACCGAAAACTTTGCAATGACGCCGCCTTCTAGCATATGCGCTTTGTGGCTGCCCGACAAAACGGCAAAGTATTTCGATTTGGGCAAAATTTCCGAAGAACAAATAAAAGACTTTTGTCAAAGGCGCAACATTTCGGCAGAAATCTTAAAGAAATATTTGGCAATAAGCTTGTAATGAAATATAACTACCAAACGCAAAAGTCGCTGAAAGAGTCGAATTTAAAGTTCGACTTTATTACGCCTATATTTCTTTTGCTTTTGGCTTTTTTGGGAATTTCGTTCATATATTCTGCGCAATGCTATAATATCGACGAAGTTCCGTTTTTTAGGCAGTTTTGGCTTAGGCAGATTTTCTTTGTAATTTTGGGCGGCGGTGTTTACCTGTGGCTTGCTTTTACCGACTACGAAGTTTTGATGCGGCACGCAAACTTTATATATTTTGCCGCCGTTTGTTTGTTGCTACCGCTTGCCATACAAGAACATACGCCAATAAAATTCCCGCTGGTGCAAAGCCGCTTTAACGCAACTAGGTGGATAAACTTTTCGATATTTTCGCTTCAGCCGTCCGAATTGGCAAAAATAGCCACGCTTATTATGCTAGCTTCCATATTTGCAAGGGCAAAAATATCTAAAGGGTCGTTAAAATCTTTCTCGAAAGTAATTTTTAGGGTTTTAGTGGTATTTTTTATACCAATTTTGTTGATTTTTTTGCAACCCGACTTAGGCTCTACACTTGTTTTTCCACCAATGTTGATTTCAATGTTATATCTGTCGAAACTTCCGAAAAAAGTTTATTGGTACGGCACCGTTATAGGCGTGCCGCTGCTGGTGCTTTTTGCGGGGGCGTTGTGGATAGATATTTCCGGCTATTCGTCTTTCCTAAAAAGGACAAATATGTCGGCTATTACTTCGGCATCACAAAACGCATACGGTTTAAGCGACGATTCTTTATTGCCGCTTAAAGACTACCAACGAAACCGAATATTGTCGTTTTTTGCCCCCGAGGTTGTAGACCCTAAAGGACAGGGCGTAAGTTGGAATTACCGTCAAAGTTTAATTGCAGTAGGCAGCGGTGCCCTTACCGGCAAAGGCCACGCCGAGGGCACTCAGGCAAAGTTGGGCTACCTGCCCAGCGATGTTGCCTATAACGACTTTATTTTTTCGGTTTTGGCCGAAGAATCGGGCTTTATTGGCGGAATAAGCGCAATATTTCTATTGTCGGGTGTAGTTTTCGGTTGCCTTAGGGCTGCCGCCCGCTCGCGCGACATGTTCGGTTGCTATTTGTCGGTGGGAGCTGCCGCCATAATATCAACCCACATATTTATCAACGTCGGAATGACCATAGGCATTATGCCTATTACAGGTCTTCCGCTGCCGATGTTAAGTTACGGCGGAACCTTTATTTTAACTTGCGGGATACTGTTTGGCATTGTGCAAAGCGTTTACAGGCACAGCCAATCGTATGCTTAGGCTAAAGTATGGGCTTCGTCTTAGATTGAGACTAATCTAATGAAAGAAGAACAAGTTATACAAAAAACAAGTAAAATTGAAGAGGAACTTACGCAAAAACCCCAAGAGGTTAACGTAGACCCCGTTCCCGTAGAACAGTTGAACGCCGAAGCAAAGCTTAGGGCAAGAAAGCGTCCGCTGCTCGAAAAGATTATCAGACTTTTAAAACGCGACGAGTCTCCGTATAGAGAACTTGTGATAAATGTTGAACCGCACGAAACAAGGGTGGTTTTGCTTGAAAACGGCGTTATGCAAAAGTTCGAAACCGAGCGCAAGGGCGACGAAAGCCTTGTTGGCGCAATCTTTAAGGGCAAAATTCAAAATCTAGAAGCCGGCTTAAAGGCAGCCTTTGTTGATATTGGACAGCAAAAGAACGCATTTTTGCACTATTGGGATATATTCCCCTCGGCTACCGACAATTCCTACGAAGTTGTGCGCGAAAACCGCAGCAAAGAGCAAAAAAAGCAGGTAGGCAAGCTTTCGGCAAAAGACATTCCCGAAAAATTCCCCATTGGTACCGACATTGTTGTTCAGATAACAAAAACGCAGATAGGCACAAAGGGCCCAAGGGTTACAACAAACATTGCAATTCCCGGTCGCTACTTGGTTCTTATGCCCTATGTAGGCCAGTGCGGCATTTCGCGCAAGATAGAAGACAAGCGCGAGCGCGACCGCATAAAGAAAATCTTAAAGTCTATGAAAATACCCGAAGGCATGGGCGTTATTGTTCGTACGGCCGGTCAGGGCAAGCGTTGGACATACTTTGTGCGCGACTTAAACATTTTGCTTAAAACCTGGAAACAAATTCAGCAAAAGATTGAAACCGAAAAGAACCCCTGCATTTTGTATAAGGAACCCGACCTAGTTGAGCGTACTTTAAGGGACTTTTTGACGGAAGAAACCGACAGAATTTTAATCGACAACAAAGAAGAGTACGAAAAAATGCTCGAATCGGTTTCGGACATTTCGGGCAGGGCAAGGTCGAAAATTAGCCTGTTTAAGGAAAACATTCCGATTTTCGAAAGATACAACATTGAAAAGCAAATTGCCCAGACTTTCCAAAGAAGGGTTGCGTTGCCCTCGGGCGGCGAAATCGTTATAGAGGAAACTGAGGCTTTGACGGCAATAGACGTTAACACGGGCGGACACAAGGGAACTAGTGCCGACGGTAAAGACTTTATCGTTCAGGCAAACATAGAGGCGGTTAAAGAGGCTGCGCGTCAGGTAAGGCTAAGGAACATTGGCGGGCTTATAATTATAGACTCGGTTGATATGAAAAGCCGCAAAGACCGCCAGCTTGTATATAAAACCCTTAAAGACGAAATGGACAAAGACAAGGCAAAGAGCCACGTTTTGCCGATTTCGCAGCTGGGCATTTTGCAGATGACAAGGCAGCGTCACCATATGAGCAACGCAAGCAGCATTTACACGGCTTGCCCGTATTGCTCGGGCAGGGGTCTTGTAAAAAGCACAATTACAGTATGCTCGGAAATTCAGCGCAAAATTTTATCGGCAGCGCGCAATTTAAGGAACGCCAACAGCGCATTCCCCGCCGACAAGGAAGTTTCTATGCTTATTATGCTAAATCCCGAAAATCTTAAAAGGTTGCAAACCGAAGACTACGAGTATTTGGCCGGGCTTGAAAAGGAATATAACCTAAAGCTTACCTTTAGGGCCGATCCTTCCTTCCACGTCGAAAATTTCCGCATTCTCGACGCCGAAAGCGGCAAAGTGCTTAAGTAGCAATGACTAGGGCCGACGAGCTTTTGGTTGAACTTGGGCTTGCCCAAAGCAGGTCTAAAGCCCGCGCCCTTATCGAAGAAAACGCCGTCTTTTGCGACGGCGTTTTAGTCGACAAACCATCGCGCAAAATTGCCGAAACTTCTAAAATTTCGGTAAAGGAAAATGCGCAAATACTAAAATATGTTTCGCGCGGGGGGCTAAAGCTTGAAAAGCTTTTAGACTATTGCTCGATTTCGGTAGACGGGCTAAACGCGCTGGACGCCGGGGCTTCTACTGGCGGCTTTACCGACTGCCTTTTGCAGCGTAACGCAAAGCAGGTTTTGTGTGTAGATGTAGGTTCTATGCAGCTTCACGAAAAGTTGCTTGGCGACAAGCGCGTTACTAATTTGGAAAAAACCGATATACGCACTCTTACTTTGCAAAATACGCCCAATGCACCTTTCGACATAATTGTGGGCGATTTGTCGTTTATTTCGCTTGAAAAAGTGCTGGAAGTTTTATGGACGTTGCTTAAAGACAAAGGCAAGCTTCTTTGTTTGGTAAAGCCACAGTTCGAGGCAGACAAAACGCTTATGCGCAAAAACAAGGGTGTGTTAAGAGACGAAGCCGAGCGCGAAAAATGCCTGCTTAAGATAGAAAATTTTGTGCGCAAAACCCTTGTTCATTCAAAGATAATTGGGGTATGCGAGTCTCCCATTTTGGGGGGCGACGGCAACAAGGAGTTTTTGATTGCCGTTTTAAAAGACGAAACTTTGTAGCCCGAAAAATTCTTTAAAATTGCGGCAAATTTCCGATTTAAAACCGAAGGGTTTTATATGGAAAACAAAATGCAAGAATCTGAAGTTTTGGATTTTAAAAATTCGGTAGAATACGAGTTCGACAGCATTGTTAGCCGTCGCGTGTTGGACAAAAATTCGGGAACGATAACGCTTTTTTCGTTCGACAAAGGCCAAAGGCTAAGCCCGCATAGTGCGCCGTTCGACGCGCTTTTGCAGGTTTTAGACGGGCGCGCCGAAATAGTGATAGGCAAAAAACCGCTTTCGCTAAAAAGCGGCGAATCGGTTATTATGCCGGCAAACATAACGCATTCGGTATATGCGGTAGAGCCGTTTAAAATGCAGCTTACAATGCTTAAAAACTGAAGTTTTTGCGCGGCAGCCTTGCCGCGTTTTTTTTGAATATTTTTGTTGAGGGCAAAAATTTGGGGCTTATCGTATTTGCCTTGTATGTTTAATTGCCCCGAAATTTTTACCACATTTAAAAACGCCATACAGCGCGCAAACTATTGCCATTTGCGCAAAATCCCGTTTTTTATTATGGTAGACTACGAAATGCAAAGGGCGGTATTTTTGCAGGAGTCCGATTTTTTTAAATACGCAAATTTTGTTAAGTTTAGGTTCGGCAATTTCACAAACGCAGCCGCAACCACCCCAAAACTTTTAAATGCAACATTAAAAGTTGTTCCGCCAAACAAAGCCGCGTATTTTGTAAAATTTGAAAAGCTGCAAAACAACATAAAGCACGGCAATTCTTTTTTGGCAAACTTAACCGGAAAGACCGAGGTTTTTTTAAACGCGTCTTTTAGCGACGTTTTTTATTCGGCAAAAAGCGAATATGCGGTGTGCTTGGGCGAAGACTTTGTGTGCTTTTCGCCCGAATGTTTCGTGAAAATTAAAGGCGGCAAAATATATTCGTACCCGATGAAAGGCACAATTAACGCCGACATTCCCGACGCCGAGAGTATTTTGCTAAACGACCAAAAAGAGCTGCAAGAGCACAATACCATTGTAGACCTAATACGCAACGATTTGGCGCTTGTTGCCGACTCGGTTAGGGTGAACCGCTTTAGGTTTGTTACCCGCATAAAACGCGCAAACAAGTCCGACATTATACAGACAAGCTCGGAAATTTCGGGCAATTTAAAGAATATTTTAATTGGCGACATTCTAAAAAACATCTTGCCCGCAGGCTCTATTTCGGGTGCGCCAAAACCCAAAACGGTAGAAATTTTAAGCGAATGTGAGGGCGAAAAAAGGGGCTTTTACACGGGCATATTCGGTTATTTCGATTCCGAAAATTTCGATTCGGCGGTGGCCATTAGGTGTATGGAAAAATCGGGCGGAAAAACCTACTACAAAAGCGGCGGCGGCATTACCTATTTAAGCGACGCAAATTCGGAATATGCCGAAATTGTCGAGAAAATATACATTCCGCTTAAGCCGAAGTTTATAGAAACAATAAAGGTAAAAGACGCTGTTGCCGATTTTGCGCTTAACGAACAGCGCTATCTGAAAACTTTGCGCGACTTTTACCCAGAAGCTACCCCCGAAAATTTTTCGGAAATTGTAAAGACAAATGCAAGACTAGGGTGCAACGGAACATACAAGCTAAGGATTGAATATTCCGACAAAATAGAAAAGGTTGAAATTGCAAAATATACGCCGAAAAAAATAGATTCTCTAAAGGTTGTAGACTGTGGCGATATAGATTATTCCTACAAGTTTGCAGACCGAAGCCGCCTAAACGAGCTTGCCGCAAAAAAGGGCGAATGCCAAGATGTTATTATATGCAAAAACGACTTTGTTTGCGATAGCTCGTACGCAAATTTGGTGTTCGAAAAATCTGGCAAATTATATACGCCCAAAACCTGTTTGCTAAATGGCACAAAACGCGCAAAACTTGTTGCCGAAAAGAAGGTTATGGAAATTGAAATCCGCAAAGGCGACATAAAAAATTTCGACAACGTCTACTTTGTAAACGCAATGCTGGACATTGCCGACAACGTTAAAATTCCCGTAAAAAACATATTTTTTTAAAGGCTACTTTTCGGCATAAATCACGGCAAAATCGAGATATTCAAAAACGCATTTACAGTTTTTAAAGCCCGCGTTTTGCAGCATTTTTATGTTGTCTAAAATTGTGGCGCACCTGTCGCATTTAAGGCGCGTTCTTGCAACCTCGGCTTCTTGCGGCGTCATATACTTTAAAATTAAATCTTCGCGGGCTTGGGCGTTCCTTTTTATTTCAAACTCGTCCTTCCCCAAAATTTGCTCGGCGTTCACAAAAACAGAGCCTTCTTTAAGCGATTGGTAGATATTGTTGTATAAACTCTGCTTTTGCGCGTTTTCTATGTGGTGAATTGCCAATGTCGATAGATTTGCAAACTCTGCAATGCGCGTTCAGGCATCGTGCATGGCAATGGGGCAGGTGGCAGGCTGCGTAAGCGCGTTGGCCGCGCTAAAAAATATAGACAATACCCAGCTTGATTTAAACTATGTTCGCAAAACCCTAAAGGCGAACAACGCCATTGTCCCGCCCGAAGTTTAAAAAGCTGATTTTTGCCAAAAAAACGCCGCAAAGCACTGTTTCTTTTGCGGCGTTTATTGTTTTTTATTTTATTGTTATTTAATTTGCTTTGCCAAGTTTAGCGAATTTTCGAAAGCCGATTCGCTTTGCTTTGCCAATTTTTCGAATTCGCCTTTTACAAACTTTTCCTTTTCGGCAAGCTGTTTTATGCGCATATCAAGCATTTTAACATTGCCCAAAAAGAACTGCGATTGCGAGAAAAGCGAAATGCCTTTTACAAGCAAATTTTCGGCGTTTTGCGCCTCGCTTTCGGCTTGCAGGCGTTCGTTTTCGTAGGCAAAGCATATTGCGTTTAATGTTTGTGCCGCCTTGTTTAAAACGCGCGTTGCGTATTCTATTTGGGCGAAATCCTGCGAAATTTTACCGACATTGCTTTCGGCGTTTGCCCTTTCAAATTTGGATTCGTTGTATGAGGCCGCCATTGGCAACTGCGAATTTGCCGATTTTGAAAGATAGCGATTTTTTGCTTTTTCAGCTAGTGCAATAGGGTCGCTTTCGGCGCAATCGTCAAAGGCGAATGGCGACGAGTTTAACTTTGTGTTGCAGTCTTGAAATTTTGATGGGTTATTTATATAAGCCTTTGTAAATTCCGTAAATGCGGCAAGCGTTTGCGCCCTTGCATACGCCTCTTTTTCGGAAAGGGCTATGTAGCTTTTTTGCAGGGTTTTTAAGGCCGCTTTTGCGCCGTCAAAACTTTTCTTCATTTCGTCGAATTTTTCGCTTTGCCCCTCCATTGCGCTTTGCGCCTTTTTTGCATAGCTTTTTGCGCTTGCCAACGACGACACTGCGCCCTCGGTTGCAACCGCGTTCATCGGGGCTGTAAGCATGTACGAAACCGCGCGTTTTTGCGCGTAGCTAAGCGCGTTTACCGCCGCATTGAAATTCGACTTTACAATTTCAAACTGTTTTTTGTTCTGGAAATTTTCGCCCGTGGCGGCCATTACAACCTTTTCGGTTTCGGCAATTTTGTCTTTGGTAGATTGTATTGTGTTTTTTGAAAAGTCGTAGATGTCGGCAACGCTTTTAAGCTTGTCGGCAAATTCGCCCAAAGCCTTTTTGTGCGCCGCCAAATTGCCCTCGGTTTTTTCCAGATTGCAGTTGAATGTCTTAAGCGATTTTTCGAATTCGCGCAGCTGTTTTTTGTAGTCGGTATAAAGCTTTTTTGTAGAAGAGTATGCCGAGGAGAAATCCTGCGCCATATTGTAGGCGTTGTTTTTTGCCTCTATTGCCGAATTAAATTCCGACGCAATGACGCTTGGGGTTGCCTGTGTTTTTTGCGCAGTTTGCGCAAAGGCGCAAGAACACAACAACAATGCCGATGTAAATAAAAATTGGGTATGTAAATATTGTCTTTTCATACCCAAATTATACGGAAATTTTCTTAATTTTGTAAAGCCCATTAAGGGCAAATTTTTTCAAAAACGCCCCATTAAGACTTGGGTATTACAAGCGAATTTTTTTCGGCAAACTCTACAAAGTCGGCTGTGGGCGGGGCTGTAAACGAAAAGTCTTTAATTGCCGCGCTTAAATCAAGCTTAAAGGCGTGCAATGCCTGCCTTTTCATAGGCAAAAGCTTCGCCATTTCGTCTGTAAAACCCTTTTCTATAAAATCTAAATACAAAGTTTCGTCGGGGCCGTATATTTTGTCGCCTACAATTGGGTAGCCAAGCCATTGGGCGTGCGCCCTAATTTGGTGCTTGCGTCCGGTAATAATCCTTACTTTGCAAAGAGTGTAGTTATTGGCAACGCTTTGGGGCGTAAAATAGGTGCACGCCTTTTTTGCAGTGGTTTTGCGCATTGCACACATTTGCTTAATTGCCACAAGCGAGTTTTTGTCTTCTATAAGCGGTTGCGAAACCGTTGCCGAAAAGTTCATAGCCCCTTGCATAATAGCAAAATACTCTTTTTTTGCCAGTCCGTGTTCAAGGGCGCGCTGTGCAACCGACGCCGCCTTTTTATGCTTTGCAAGAATAACAATGCCGCTGGTTTCCCTGTCTAGCCTGCTTACCAAGTGTAGCGAATCTAGCTTTGTGTAAACGCGGCTTGCCCCCACCAAACTGGAAAGGTCGCCGTTTTTAGATGGGTGGCAAACAAGCCAGCCGGGTTTGTTCAAAACAAGGTAGTCGGCGTCTTCGTATATTATCCACTTGGGGAATTCGTTTATGTCTACAAGAGGGGCCTCTTCGCCGAATGGGTCGTGCGTCATAACTTTTCGCCCTCCATTATGGAAACGCTGTTTAGCGAAGTTAAAAAGTAGTGCCTTTTAAAATTTGCAAAATTTGCATTTTTAAACATTTCGCCTATCTGGCTGTTGTTGGGGAAAAGCTTTGCCGTTTTCGATAAATAAAGGTAGTCGTCTTTATTAGAGCCTGCAAAAGCCGCAATTTGCGGGGTTATTTTGTCCATAAAAAGCGACACGATTCTGCCCGACAAACTTTTCGAGAGCGCAACCTCCAAAATAAACAGCTTGCCGCCTTTTTTCAGAACGCGGTTAAATTCAAAAAGGCACTTTTGCCTGTCCTGAAAATTCCTGAAACCGAAAGCAACCGTAATTGCGCCGAATGTGTTGTCGGCAAAAGCGTGCAGGTTTGAGCAGTCGCATTCGGCAAATTCGGCGTTTTTAAAGGCCGCCAGTTTGGTTTTTGCCAACTGCAACAATTCTGGACAAAAATCGGCACACACAACGCCCTTTGGCAGCCCCAATTTTAACGCGGCAAAGGCAACGTCGCCGCTGCCGCAAGCTGCGTCTAACAAGGGGGCGTTTTGGCAAAGACTTGCCGCCTTTTTTGCCAAAACCTTGCGCCAATATTTATCCAACCCAAAGCACATAAGGCGGTTTGCCCTGTCGTAACTTTCGGCAATGCCCGAAAACATTTTCTTTACCTCTTCGGGATTTCTCTTTTCAAAATTATTGTTCATTTTTCTTTTCCTGAAACGAGCTTACAACCCACTTCGACAAAGTTTCGTCGGGGGTTTTAACCGTTTGGGCGTCTATTGTAAATTTCGTTTTCTTGTTGTTTCTTGAAATTATGGACAACGCGTGTTTAAAGTCTTTAAACTTTTCGGCGCACAAGGTTGAAACCTCCTTGTCGCATTCGGCAGCTTCGGCGATAATTTCCCTTTGGGCTCCCTCGTCGAATTCAAGCTTAAAGCCCGTTTCGCTTTCGAAGGCTGCGGCGAATTTTGATATGTCTTTTTCAAGCACGCTGCGGCGCAATGGTTCGGAGTTTTCCAAAATTTCTTTCAAATACTCCTTCGGATTTTCGAGCGTGTCGGTTGTAATTTCAAACCTTGTAATGCCCGCGCTTGGCAGCTCGAATTTAAAGTCGCGCAAAAGTTTTTCCATTACGGTAAGCAGGCCGCGCGCGCCCGTCTTTTCAAGATAGGCTTTTTCGGCAATTTTGTCGATTGCCTCTTTCGTTATTTCAAAGTCTATACCATAGCCTTGAAAGTCGCGAGTATATTGCTTTAAAATAGAGCCTTCCGAAGACTTTAAAATGTCGGCAAGGTCTTTTGCCAAAAGGGCGTCGCATGCAACCCTTACGGGAAGCCTGCCTATAAATTCGGCTTCAAAGCCGTATTTTACAAAATCCTGTGTTTCGGCAAATTTCAGATATTCGCTTGGGTCTTTGTCTGAAAAGTCGCTTTCGGTGCCGAAGCCTATTGTGCCTTTGTTGAAGCGTTTGGCTATGCTTTCGGAAAGCTTGTCGAAAGCTCCGCTTACAATAAAAAGAATGTGGCGCGTGTTTATGGTGCGCTTTTTCGACTTGCCGTCGTCTGCCATCATCTGCATTTGCGCCATCATATCCTGCGGGCTTAGAACGTTTACGTTCGAGTCTTCCATTAGCTTCAAAAGGTTTATCTGTACGCCGCGGCCCGAAACGTCTTTTCCGCGCGGGTCGGCGCTGCCTGCAATCTTGTCGATTTCGTCTATATAAATTATGCCGTATTGTGCTATGTCTACATTGCCGTTTGCGGTTTTTACCAAGTCGCGCACAAGGTCTTCAACGTCGCCGCCAATGTAGCCGGTTTCCGAAAACTTTGTTGCGTCGGCCTTAACGAAAGGTACGCCTATAAGTTTTGCTATTGTGCGCATTAAATAGGTTTTGCCAACGCCCGTAGGGCCCAAAATAAGAATGTTTGGCTTGTTATATTCGGCGTCTTTAAGCTTCGGGTTTTGTAGGCAGCGTCTTACATGGTTGTAGTGGTCGCATATTGCAACCGACAAAACTTTTTTTGCCTCTTCTTGCTTTACAACGTATTTGTTCAGAAAATCCCTTATTTCCTTGGGCTTCATCGAAAAGTTGCGGATATTGTCGAGAACCTTTTTTGCGTCGTCGTCGTTTTCCGGTGTCGATTGCGGATTTCTCATAAATTGCGGACGCTCAACTTTTATGTTCGACCCCTTAAAAAGATTTTCCAACTGCCTTTGAATTTCGTCGATGGGATTGCCTGTTTCTTTATCGTTATTTTCGGGTGTGTTGTTTTTGTCGTTTTCCATAAAATCTATATGTTTTGCTTGACTTGAATGTTGAAAAAACCCAAGATCAGCAGTTTAATTTTTATTACACACTCTTATTTAAAAACGAAAAACGCAATGCAAAACCTAACAAAAAGAGAAATTGTCCACACAATATACGAATCTAAAGAAGAATGTAAACAGGGTTTCGTTCTTCAGAACGATGTAAAAGATATCGTTCAAAAAACTTTGGACATAATTCGCGATTCGTTGGTTCAGGGCAGAAATGTGGAACTGCGCAACTTCGGCGTGCTTGAAGTTCAGGTTCGCAAGCCCAGAATCGGCCGCAACCCCACAAAGCCCGAAACCGATATCGAAATCCCCAAAAGGGCAATCGTAAAATTTAAGGCAGGCAAAGAAATGAAAGCCGCTTTAAGCAAGCTTAACTTGGCTACGGTTGAAACTTCTAAGGCCGCCAGAGCAAGAGGAAAATAGGCCGTATGTTTAAAACGCTTCCGGGTTTTAGGGAATTTTATCCCGAAGACAGAGCCAAGCGCGACTTTATCTTCGACAAATGGCGCAACGCCGCAAAAAGCTTCGGCTTTGTCGAATTCGACCCGCCTGTGCTCGAACCGTTGGAGCTTTTTACCGAAAAGTCGGGCGAGGAAATTAAGTCGCAGCTTTTTGAATTTGTAGACAAGGGCGACAGAGCCGTTTCGTTGCGTCCCGAAATGACGCCTTCGTTGGCGAGAATGGTTGGCGCGCACGCAAAGGGCATACGCAAACCCGTAAAATGGTTTGCCATAGGCGAAAACTACCGCTATGAACGCCAGCAAAAGGGCAGGTTAAGGGCGTTTTACCAATATAACGCCGACATTTTGGGCGAAGAATCGCTTGCTGCCGACGCCGAAGTTATTGCTTTGCTTATAGAGTCGTTAAGAAGCTTTTCGCTTACCGAAAACGAGTTTAAACTGCGCTTGGGCGACAGAAAGCTTTGGGTGTATTTCCTGCGTATTGCGGGCATTACAGAAGAGCTTGATATGAAAGTTTTGTCGGTTGTAGACAAAATCGAAAAAGTAAATGCTCAGGCTTTCGACGAAATGTTGGCAGAGGCTTTAAGCGGAACAAATCTAAACGTTGCCGAAATTTCCGAAAAAATCCACTCGTTTGTAAAAACTTCGTCTATTGAGCAGATATGCGAGATTGCCGAAACTGCAAGCGACGATTTTAAAGCCCGAGTTGCCGATTGGAAAAGCCTTTTGGCTTTGTTGGGCAATATGGGCTATGCCGACTATGTAAAGCCCGATATGGGCATTGTTAGAGGCTTGGCCTACTACACGGGCTTTGTGTTCGAGGCTTTCCAAACAGTAGGCACGGGCAGGGCTTTGGCAGGCGGCGGCAGATACGACAACCTTGTAAAAAAGCTTGGCTACCCCGATATGCCCGCAGTGGGCTTCGGTATGGGCGACGTTACCGTGGGCGATTTGCTTGAGCTGACGGGTAAATCGGGTGCTGTAAGCGACGCTTTAGACATCTACGCCGTTATAGGCGACGAATCTTTGCGCGCAAAAGCTTTGCCGTATATTTTCGGGCTTCGCCGCAGGGGCTTGAAGGTAGACTATTCCTTTAAGGAAGCGTCTTTCGGCAAGCAGTTTAAAACGGCCGACGCACTTAAGGCGAAATATGCCGTTATTTTCGGCGGCGACGAATTTGCAAATGCAAGCGTGAAAATTAAGAATTTAACGAACGCAAGCGAAACGCTTGTAAAACTTGCCGATTTGCAACAGTTTAATTTTTAGTTAATCAATAATTCCAAAAAAGCCCCTTTCGCAAAATGCGAAAGGAGTTTTTTATTGCATAAAAACGGGCAAATGGCGTGCCGCTAATATTTTTGCTCTACTTGTTTGGCTGCTTGTTTTGCGGCGGCTTTAGCGTTATTACATATTCTTTTACTTTTTGCGTTTGGGCTGGCTGGCTTTGGGCTTTATTTGCATTTGCTTTATATGCTTCTAAAATCGACTGCAAAAACGCAAGAGCCGCCACTACAACCGCGGCAATAATTACAAAATACACAATTTTTACAAGCGATTTTGCCTTTCTTGGCGGCTCAAAAGCAATGTCTCCTTTGCGCCTTATGCTGATTTTCGTCTTCGCAAAGCTAGGCTTTCTTTTTGGCGACGACAACTTTTTTAAATCTATAATCATAATCTTTGTAATCGACTATTGCCAATTTTTTTAAAAAAGCAAATTTTTACTTGCAGAAACAAGTGTTGCAGATAGTCTTTTAATGATTTTACAGATATAATTTATATAAGTGCACGATATATGAAAAAAATATGCAGCTTTTTTGCGTTGCTATGCGCAATGTTTGTCTCTACTGCGGCATTTGCCCAGTCGGACTCCTATAAACTGTCTCCCCTAGACGTAATTAAACTAGACGTTTTTCAGGAGCTGGATTTGTCTACAACAACAAAAATATCGGCTTCGGGCACGGTTTCGCTGCCTCTTATAGGCGAAGTTAAAATTGCGGGCCTTACAATTTTAGACGCAACCACAAAAATTAAAGACTTGTATGCCGCCGACTATTTGGTTAACCCCCAAATAAACCTGTTTATATTGGAATATGCACCCAAGCGCGTAAGCGTTTTCGGTCAGGTTTTCAGACAAGGCGAAGTTAGATTCCCCCCCGAAGAAGGCATAACCCTTACAAAGGCCATAGGCGATGCAGGCGGTTTTACAGGCAAGGCAAACCGTTCTAGCGTTATTGTTAAGCGCATTATGCCCGACGGCACACAAAAAACTTTTGATGTTAACGTAAAAGACATTCTCGACAATAAAACCGCAAGGGATATGCCCCTTGAAGACGGCGACATTGTTCAGGTGCAAGAATCCATATTCTAATCGGAGCATTTTTTTAATATGAGCGAAGACATTTCGAAAAATTCTGGCGATACAAAACAAAAGTCGAAAGTGCTTGTAAGAAAGCGCGTAGGCTCTAATTACGGTAGCTACGGCAACTATGGCGGCTACGGTGGTTATGGCAATTATGGCGGCTATGGCAGCTACGGAAACTACGGCGGTTATGGCGGCGGCTACGGTGGCTATGGCGCAGGGGCCTCTATGGGCGGCGGCGCTTCGGCAATACCAAACCGTACATTTAAAGACTATTTGGCAATTCTTAGAGAAAGAATTTGGTACATAATAATTACGTTCATTGTTATTTTTGCGGGTGTTATGCTTTATACTGCAAGGGTAACGCCAACCTATATGTCGGCCGCAAGAATTCAGGTTTTGCGCGACCCCGACAAGTCCATTCCCGTTGCAGGCGCCGAAAACAGCCGCAACGAGGCCATTATGAACGTTGAAGACTTTAACACTCAGGTAAAGATTCTAGAAAGTAGCGAAATTATAAGGCTTGTTCAAAGCCGAATGAAGGAAGACGAAAAGAAGGCTTTAATGCAGCCCTACCAAGACGTTTTCACTTTGGGCCCCAAGCTTACCGAAGAGGAAATTATCGGCAGAAGCCGCAATATCATTCCCGAAAGGCTTTCGCTTATAATAAACATAACCTTTGAACACCCCGATTCGCGCATTGCCGCTCAAATGGCAAACTTGTTTGCGCAAGAATATATTAGCTTTAACCAGAATGTAAGGGTTCAAAAACTTCTCGAAAGCCGCGACGAGCTTATGCACAAAGTTTCGCAGCAAGAAGAAAAGGTTAAGGCTTTAGATAAACGCCTTGTAGACTACCGTGAAAAGTACGGCGCAATAAGCTTGGAAATGAACGAAGACATAGACAGGCGCGAGCTTGTTGAATTAAATTCGATTGTTACAAACAACAAGCGTCTTTTTGATGCCTGCCAAACAAACTGGGTTCAGGTTCAAGAATACAAGGCCGAAAACAAGAATTTGTACGACTTGCCTTTCATTTCCGAAATTCCGATTGTAAGCAAGCTTTTGCTAGACAAATCGCAGCAGCAAATAACAATTTCGGCTCTCGAAAAACGCTATAAGGAAAAGCACCCGAAGATGATTGAAGCCCGCAAGGTTATGGACCAAATCGACAAAGAATTGGCGGCGGCTTTAGATTCTTCGGCGGCAAAAGTTAAGTCGAACTACGAAACGGCAAAGGAAAACTACGAACGCTCGCTAAAACACTTGGCAGACAAAAAGAAGGCCGTGTTGGAATTGGGCAAAGTTGCAATTACCTATAACTCTTTGGAACGCGAAAGAGACGTTGAAAAAGGCATTCACTCGGCATTGATTACTTCGATGACGGTTAAAACCGCGCAAATAAGCCTTATTTCGCCCACGGCGCAAATCATAGACAGGGCAGTTCCCTCTATCAGAAGATATAGCCCGAACTATGTTATGAACACCATAATTGGTTTGTTGGGCGGCATTTTGGGCGGCTTGGGTATGGCGTTTGCCGTTGCATTTTTAGACGACCGCGTAAAGAGTGCCTACGACGTAGAATATATTATCGGGCTTCCGCTTTTGGGCGTAATTCCCAGAATAAAGCGTTTAAACAGCTCCGAAAAGGCACAGATTGTAGCTTCGAATGCCGACAGGGGCGTAACGGAAGCATTTCGCAGCTTGTATTCGGCTATAGGTGTAACGCCCATGGGTAAAAACGCAAAGTTGTTGCTTTCTACAAGTACAACGCCTTCTGAAGGTAAATCGTTTGTAATGACAAACTTGGCGTTTATCTCTGCAATGAACGGCGAAAAGGTTGTTATTGTCGACGCCGACTTGCGCTTGCCGTCTATTGCAAAAACTTTGGGTGTAAAACCCGAAAAGGGCATACTTTCGTGCATAGAAAATGGGGTTCCCCTAAAAGACGCAATACTTCGCGACGTGTTCCCGAATGTAGACGTTTTGTTCTGCGAAAGAAGGGCTGCAAACCCGACGCAGATTTTAAACAGCCAAGCCTTTATGGGCATAATAGAGCAGCTTAAAGCCGAATACGACAAGGTGTTTGTAGACTCGCCGCCGGTTGGCGTTGTAAGCGATGTTTTGTCGATATTCCCGTTGGTAGACAGCGTAATGTATGTTGTAAAATTCAACTCTGTAAAGCGCAGTTTGGTTAAAATGCACATAAAGAAAATGCTTGAAGCCAATGTTCCGCTTTTGGGTGTTGTAATGAATATGGTTAATATGAGCAATTCGGCATATTACAGTACAAGCTACTACAACAAGCAGTACCAAAACTACTATATTTCGGGTAGCGACGAAAGCGAATCGCAAAAGAATATGCCCGATGTTGACCAAAAAGACGGCGACGCAAACGCCTAATTGATGGTTAAAAATTCTAAAAAACCGGCTTTTAAAAGAGTCGGTTTTTTTGTTGAAATTGCTTGCGTGTTTTTGTGTATGGGCAATAATGTATCGAATGAATTTTATATATCGCATATTTTTTGCATTGTTTTGCGCCGCGCTTGTTGCGTGCACCTCGCAAAAAGAATGCGATAGTGTTGTGCCTATGGGCGTGTTTTTGCCCTCGCATTCCGACCCTGTTCTTGCCGAAGAAATTAAAAACGCCGTGCAGCTTGCCGTTTTAGACGTTAACGAAAGCGCGCAAAAAATGAAGGGCAAGCCCCTTGTTGCAATATTTAAAGGCGACAACACCGATATGTTTTCTACCTGCAGAGATTTAAGGGCTTTTCTTGCTAAAGGTAATATTAAAATTTTCCACTTGGCGTTAGACAACCAAGTTATTCCCGAACACAAGTTTTTAAATTCGCTAAACGGTGTTTTTATAAACTATATGTGCAAATATCCGCCCATAACGGTGCTTAACAAAAACAGCGTTCGCATATTTGTTAACGGCGCGCAAGAGTGCGAGCTTATGGCTTCGGCAATAGACAAGAGCGAATTGACCGATGGGGTAGATACAAAAATTGTTATGCTTAAAAGCGACGACTTTGTTGGCAAAAGTTGCGGAGACTATTTATATTTCCATATAGACGGGCGCGACCGCAAAGTTTATTCGGACGTATACACCCGAAACGAAGCCGACTTTTCGGTATTTGCCGAACAGATAGAAAGGCTTGCCCCTGAATACTTTTTTGCCTATTCGTACGGTATCGAAAACGGGGCAATTTTAGACGCCCTAAAAAAATACAATTTTAAGGGTGTTTTTGTGTCGAATTGCGCCTATTACGAATCCGCAAATCACGAAGACTATTCTTTCCCGCGCAAATGCTACACCGTAAAATCGGCATATTCTTTGGGCGAAGTCTTAAGCGAAAAAAACAAAAATTTTAAACAACGCTATTTGCAAACCTACAAAAAACAGCCGTCATTTGTTGCAGCTTTTGCGTACGATTCTATAATGCTTTCGGCACAGGCATATAATGCAAGTGCAAACGAAGGCAAAATGCGCGACTATTTTCTCGGCAAAAAATTGGAAGGCGCTGTAGGCGAAATAACGTTCGACACTGCGGGCGATACAACAAGCCAGTTAAAGCTTGTTAGGTTAAAGTAGGAATGGGCGTTTTAAGCGAACTATATAAAAGGGCATATTCTCTGGCTCCGTTGGCGCCGGTTACCTTTTTTATTTGTTTGGGCTATGTGCTTGCCTATGTAGTTTTTGGTTTTTTAGATGTTTATATATTGCTTGCAAGCTTTGCTTCGTTGGCGGTTTTATTTACAATTTTAGCTTTGTGCTTCCCCAAAAAAATATTTTTTTACATAGCAACGCTATTGTTTGCATCGCTATATTTTACATATAGCGGCAAAGACGCCCCGCAATATTTTGCCGACTACGAAGACACAATAACAATAAGGGTAAAAACCCTATATTCGCAAGACTTCGGCAAAGTTAGCGGCATAGGCGAAGTCTTAAAAAGCGATATAAAAAGCACTCCAAAAAAACTTTTGTTTTCGGTGCCAGAATGTGGCAACGCTGTAAGTGTCGGTTCAAAATTTATGGCAAAGGGCGCGGTTTCTTTTATAGACGCGAAAGAGGGAGGCTTTTACAGGTATTTGGCAAACAATGCCGTATATGCAAAGTTTCAAACAAACCAAGAAATTTACGTTGTAAGAACTTTAGACAACAGTTCGGGCAAAAACTTTGTAGCCGATTTATACTATAACGTGCTTGGCGCTTTTAAATGTTTTGCTGGCGAAAAACTTAAAAACAGCGTGCAAAAAAGCGACGCCCTTGGAATGTATAAGGCGATAGTTTTGGGAGACTCGCAGTGCATTTTAAAGGAGCAAAAAAACGCGTTTGCGCGCAGCGGCGCAATGCACATTTTTGCGATAAGCGGTTTGCACGTCGGCGTAGTTGCGGCTTTGTTGTATGCATTTTTTGCCTTTTTTAGATTCGGGATTTTAGGCAGAATTCTTGCCTCTTTGCCGCTTTTGTTTTTTTATGTTCAAATATGCGGGGCAAAGCCTTCGGCTGTAAGGGCGTTTGTTATGCTGGCTTTTGTGGGGTTGGCATTTGCGCTTAAACGCAAGGGCGAATCTATGGCGGCAATAACGGCTTCGGCATTACTGTTTTTAATTATTTGCCCTAGCATAATTTTCGATGCCGGCTTTTGCTTGTCGTATATGGCGGCGTTTTCGATAATACTTTTGGGCGTGCCGCTAAGCGAGTGGCTATACCAAAATTCCAAGCTATATACCTACATTTCTAGCGACATAAAAACGCCTTTGCAAAAACTGTTTTCGGCGTTGTACAAGTTCTTTTTAGTTTCGCTTAGCATATCCTTTGCGGCATTTTTGGGCAGCTGCGTTGCAAGCGTGGGCATTTTTGGATATGTATCGTTTGCATCGCTAATAAACGCAACAATATTTGTTTTTGGGGCAACTTTGGTTGTTCCCGTTGGCGTGCTTTCAATTATTTTGCCCGCGTTTATGGGGCAATACCTAAACATATTTGCCTGCAAATTGCTTTCGTTTATGGCTAAAACCGCCACAGTATATGCCGATATGCCTTTGTGTTTAACTTTTCAAAATGCTTCGGGGTATTTGTCGGTTTTGTTCGGCGCACTGTTTTTAGGTAGCATTATATATCTAAACAAGTGTCGCAACATTAGGCTTTTGTTAGTTCCTACTTTTACGATATTTTTATATTTAATTTCCGCTTATATTTTGCAATGGACTGCAATATTCTAAATCTTTACAAAGACCGCATAAACAAGCGCATTTTGGCGTTGTGCCAAGAACAGATTTTATGCGGCGAAAAAATAGGCATTGCCATTTCGGGCGGTGCTGATTCCGTATTTTTGCTTTTGTCGGCGGTGCAATATTTCGGCAAAGACAGCCTAATTGCTTTGCACTACAACCACAAGGTACGCAAAAGTGCCGACAACGACGAGCTTTTTGTGCGCAATTTGTGTGCTAGCCTTGGCGTAAAACTTGTTTGCGAAAGCAGAAGTGGGGAAATAAAAAATACAAGCGAGGGCAGTTTAAGGGAAATTAGGCTAGGCTTTTTTGTAAGGAAAGCCGCCGAAAACAACATAACGCTTATCGCGCAGGGACACCACCTAAACGATGTTTCCGAAACGCTTATAATGCGCATAATGCGCGGGGCTTCTCCCGACGGGCTTTGCGCGCCGCGCGCAATATCCAAATACGAAAACGTTATATTTATACGCCCGCTTTTGGGCTTGGAAAAGTTGCAGATAAAAGACGCCCTTAAAAGTTTGGGGCAAAGTTGGTGCGAAGACGAAACAAACGCTTGCGACAAATATTTAAGGAATAAAATTCGACACAATGTAGTTCCCGTTTTAGAAAGCGTTTCGGAAAGGGATTTTGCCGCAATGGCGGGGCAATGCCGAGCTTTGCTTGAAGAGCGCGAAGTTTTCTTCGAAAGCTACTGCAATGCAATGTACAAGCTTTTTAAGCTTTCCGAGAATACTATTGTTTTAAACACGCCTTTTAGAACGGTGCAAAGAACTTTAATTGCCAAGTTTTTGGCGGAAAAACACGGCGAATTGTCTTTTAAGGCTATGAACCTTTTGCTGGATACAATTGCGGCAAACGAAGATTATAAATGCAGTGTAAAATGCGGCTTTTTGGAGTTTTCGGCAAAAAGTCGTCAGTTAAGCTTGGCAAATGCACCTCAAGAGGCTGCCGACTACCAAATAGACCTTTCTTTGGGCGAAAACGTTTTGCCCGACGGCTCTTTGATTTTCCTTGAATTTGCCGACTTTGGCGAAAACGCCAAGGAAAGGGCGAAGAAAGAAAGCAATGTTTTTCGCAATGTGTGCGTAAAGGCTTCGGCATTTCCGCTTCGTGCGCGAAACAAGCGCGCTGGCGACGCGTACACATATATAGGTCTAAAAAGTCCCAAAAAACTTCAGGATATTTTTGTCGATAAAAAAGTCGAAAAATTGAAACGAAACGCCTTTCCCGTTGTCATAGATAGTATGGGGGAAATTGTGTGGACAGTTTCGGCCCCTCCCGCCGCAAAATATGCGCTTGAAAAAGGCGATAAGGTGTTGAGAATAATTTACGAGTATAAAGAATAGTTTTATGGATAAAAAAAGCAAACTTCCGAACGAAAAACCAACCGCAAAAATGATGTCGGTTTGGCTTTTGCTGGGAATGGTTATAGTAATGTTGTGGACGTTCAATATGTCTGACAATTCTTCGAGCGTAAAGAATTTCGACATAAAAAAGCTGATGAACGCCACGGTAGACGATTCGCTTGTTGAAATTCAGCTTACAAGCGACGAATCGGGCGGCAAAGACTGGTACGTTGTGTCTGGCAAAATTAAAAACCCGCTATACGGCAAAGAGGGAGCCACCAACGCAAAGGAAAAGACTTTAGACTTTACGTTTTCGGGCAGGATAACCGAAAGCGCATACAACAAGCTTACCGACCCAAACAGCGCATGGAAGGTTATAGAAAAACCCGCAGGCTCGTATTGGAAAAACCTGCTAAGCTCTGTGCTGCCCATTTTGGTTTTGGTATTTTTGGCTTATTGGCTTTTCTCGCGCCAAATGAAGGCGGGAACAAAGGGCGCAATGAGCTTCGGCAAAAGCCGCGCGCGCTTGCTTGGTGCCGACAAAGACCGTACAACTTTCGACGACGTTGCAGGCTGCGACGAGTCGAAAGAGGAAGTTGCCGAAATTGTGGATTTCCTTAAAAACCCGAAAAAGTTTAACGATATTGGCGCAAGAATACCAAAAGGCGTGCTTATGGTTGGGCCTCCGGGAACGGGTAAAACCCTTTTGGCTAGGGCAATAGCAGGCGAAGCAAACGTTCCGTTTTACTCTATTAGCGGTTCGGACTTTGTTGAAATGTTTGTGGGCGTAGGCGCTGCCCGCGTGCGCGATATGTTCGACCAAGCCCGCAAATCGGCTCCATGCCTTGTATTTATAGACGAAATAGACGCCGTTGGCCGCCAGCGCGGAACGGGTATGGGCGGCAGCCACGACGAGCGCGAACAAACACTAAATTCGCTTTTGGTTGAAATGGACGGCTTTGACGGCCATGAAGGCATTATAATTATTGCCGCAACCAACCGACCCGATGTTCTAGACGCCGCGCTATTGCGCCCCGGCAGGTTCGACAGACAAGTTGTTATAGACTTGCCCGACGTTATAGGCCGCGAGGAAATACTTAAAGTACACTCTAAAAAACTTAAGTACGACAACACTGTAGACCTTAAGAAAGTCGCCCAAATGACCCCAGGGTGTTCGGGGGCCGACTTGGCAAATTTGCTTAACGAATCGGCAATAACGGCGGCAAGGCGCAACAGCAAAAACATTTCGATGGAAGACATAAACACCGCGCGCGACAAGATATTTTTTGGTCGCGAAAGGCGCAAGCTTATGGACCCTGCCGAAAAGAAGCTTACAGCCTTTCACGAAGCGGGGCACGCCCTCATTCAATGTCTGCTAGACGATGGCTCTTTGCCAATACACAAAGTTACAATAATCCCCCGCGGTCAAAGTTTGGGCTCTACAATGTTTACCCCTACAAAGGATACGCATTGCGAATCCAAAAAAAGCCTGCTTAACCACATATGCACTTCGCTGGGCGGCAGGGCTGCCGAAGAAATCGCGTTGTCGGACATAACAAACGGGGCTTCGGGCGACATAAAAAGCGCAACAAAGCTTGCAAAAAAAATGGTGTGCGACTGGGGTATGAGCGACTTGGGGCCGATTTCGTATAACGAAAACCAAGAGCATATCTTTTTGGGCAAAGAAATTTCGCGCTCGGAAAATATAAGCGAAAAAACCGCCGAGCTTATAGACAATCAGGTTAAAAAGATTATTGATACGCAGCTAGAACGCGCAAGAAAGCTTGTTTTAGACAACAAGGCTTTGCTTGAAAAAATTGCGCAGGCTTTGCTAGAACGCGAAACTATAGACGGTGCAGAAGTTACCGCAATAGTTAAGGGCTTGCCCAAAACCGAAGCAGCAAACAGTGAAACCAAAGGCGAAGGCGAAAGCGCAAAAGGCGAAACTGTTGCCGATAAGCCCGAAGGCGAAAATAAACCGCAACAGCCTAAAGCTTAGCAAATTGCAAAAGGCAAATTTTTAAGACAAGTCGGGGCATACCTTTCTTTTTTTGCCCCGACTTTTTTTTTACGCTAAATATCCCCAAAAAAATATAATTTTAGACTTCAAAAACATTTCATTTTTGCTAGATTAAAAGACAATGATACCAGATATTTTAGCCGAAAGATACGCCTCGAAAGAAATGAAGGCAATTTGGAGTGTTGAAGGCAAGATTTTGCTTGAACGCGACCTTTGGATTGCTGTTATGAAAGCCCAAAAGCAGCTTGGTTTGGACATTCCGCAAGAGGCTATAGACGCCTACGAAAAGGTGAAGAACAACATAGATGTTGAGTCTATAAACAACCGCGAGCGCATTACGCGCCACGATGTTAAGGCGCGCATAGAGGAATTTTGCGATTTGGCGGGCTACCAGCATATACACAAGGGTATGACAAGCCGCGACCTTACCGAAAATGTAGAACAGCTTCAGGCCTTTAAGGCAATGAAGTTGGTAAGGGTAAAAACTGTTGCAGTTTTAGTTAAATTGGCGCAACTTGCCGAAAAGTATAGAAACTTGGCAATTTCGGCAAGAACGCACAATGTGATTGCCCAGCTTACAACTTTGGGCAAGCGCTACGCAATGTTTGGCGAAGACATTTTAAAGGCTTTAGACCGCCTAAACTACACTATAGACAACTATGCTGTTAGGGGCATTAAAGGCGCAGTTGGCACCCAGCTAGACCAGCTTACGCTATTCGACGGCGATACCGAAAAAGTTGCCGAACTAGACGAGCTTATACGCAAGCACTTGGGTATGTCGGCATCGATTAACGCCGTAGGGCAGGTATACCCGCGTTCGTTCGATTTCGAAGTAGTTTCGGCGTTATACCAAATTGGTTGCGGGGCAAGCAGCTTTGCCAAAACTTTGCGCATTATGGCAGGGCACGAACTTGCAAGCGAAGGCTTTGCAAAGGGGCAAACGGGTTCTTCGGCAATGCCGCATAAAATGAATTCGCGCAGCTGCGAAAGGCTTAACGGTTTTCACGTTATTTTGCGCGGCTTTATGGAAATGGCGGCGTCGTTGGGCGGCGACCAGTGGAACGAAGGCGACGTTTCCTGCTCGGTTGTGCGCAGGGTTATGATGGGAGGGTCGTTCTTTGCAATAGACGGCCTGCTTGAAACCTTTGCCACCATATTGAACCAAATGGAAGTAAACGCCGCCGTAATAGAGGCCGAATGCGAAAAGTATTTGCCGTTTTTGCTTACCACAACAATTATGATGAATGCCGTAAAAAAAGGCTTGGGTAGGGAAAACGCGCACGAAATTATAAAGACGCACGCGGTTGCAGTTTCGAAAGACTTGCGTTCGGGCAAAATACACAAAAACGATTTGCTTGAAAGGTTGGCTGCCGACGAAAATATGCCTCTTACAATGCCAGAATTGCTTGAAATTGCAAAGGCAGGCAGGGCAAAGACCGCAATGGCGCAGTCACAAACCGACGTATTTTGCAAGCGCGTTGCCGAAATCGCCGAAAAATTCCCCGAAGCGAAAAGCTACGCTCCAAGCCCGATATTGTAGGCAATGTTTAAGCTGCTAAAGAAAAGCGAAAAGTCTTCGGCGCGCAGGGGCGAACTTACTTTGCCGCACGGCGTTGTGCAAACCCCGGTGTTTATGCCGGTAGGCACACAGGCAACGGTTAAGGGGCTAACCCCGGCTCAGGTGCTAGACTGCAATGCCCAGATAATTTTGGCGAACACCTACCACCTAAATATTAGGCCTACTGCCGACTTGGTAGAGCAAATGGGCGGGCTACATTCCTTTATGCAGTGGCCCAAACCCATTCTTACCGACAGCGGCGGCTTTCAGGTTTTCAGCTTATCGTCGTTGCGCAAAATAACCGAAAAGGGCATAGAATTTAAGTCGCATATAGACGGGGCAAAGCTGTTCTTAAGCCCCGAGTCGTGCGTGCAAATTCAACGCAAATTGGGTTCGGATATCTCAATGGTGCTAGACGAATGCATAAAGTGGCCGTGCCCGAAAGGCGAATGCAAGCAGTCGGTAGAGCGCACTTTGCGGTGGGCAAAACGCTGTTTAGACGAATACCGCTCGTACCCGAACGACGGCAGGCTTTTGTTTGGCATAACGCAGGGCGGCACCTACGAAGATATCAGAACCTATTGCTCGCAAGAGCTTGCAAAGATGGATTTTCCCGGCTATGCAATTGGCGGTGTTTCGGTTGGCGAGCCCGAAGAGGAAATGCTAAAACAGGTTGCCTATTGCACTCCCCATTTGCCCGAAAATAAGCCCCGTTATGTAATGGGGGTTGGCACTCCGCGCCAGTTGCTTGAAATGATTGCGCTTGGCGCCGATATGTTCGACTGCGTAATGCCAACGCGCTTGGCAAGGCACGGGTGCGCCTTTACAAATTTTGGCACTATAAATCTAAAAAATTCAAAGTATAGGCAAGACAAGCGCCCCATAGACGAAACTATGGCGGAAAATTACACGACGCAGTTTTCGCGCGCGTATTTAAGGCACTTGGTTGTAGCCAACGAAATGCTGGCTTGCACGCTGCTTTCAATTCACAACATTTGCTATTTTCAAGAGCTAATGGCAAAGGCGCGCAAGCATATAGAGCAGGGCGATTTCGAAGAATGGAAAGCCGCCGAAATCTACAGAATGAGCCAGCCGCAAGACTAGGTATTAAAAAGCAAACTTTTTAAAAAAAACAAAAAACCTCCCGTCAAAGGAGGTTTTTTTGTGTTAAATGCCTTTTGTTTTGCGCTAAATTTTGCTTAATGTGGCAACGCTTTCTATATGGCGCGTTTGTGGGAACATATCAAAAGGCTGTATTTTTTCTACCTTGTAGCCGTTGGCTGTTAAAAATATTAAGTCGCGCGCCTGGGTGTCGGGCCCGCACGAAACGTATACAAGCTTTTTCGGTGCAAAGTTTACAAGCTGTTGCAAAAATTCCTCCGAGCAGCCGCTTCGGGGCGGGTCTATAATCATAGACGATTCGCTTCCCTTAAAGGCAATGTTTTTGAAAATCTCCTCGGAAGAACCCAGCGTAAATTCGCAGTTTAGGGCGTTGTTTATCTTTTTGTTTTCTTCGGCGCAGTTAATTGCCTTTTCGCTTATTTCAATGGCGGCAACTTTTTCGAAATGCTTATGGGCGGCTATGGCAAAAAGCCCAACTCCGCAATAGGCGTCTACCAAATATTTGTTGCCCAAGGCTTCGTTTACAATGTAGCCAACAAATTCCGGCAAAATAAAAGGGTTGTTTTGGAAAAAGTCGCCCGCAACAAAGTTGTAGGTAAATTCGCCCACTTTTGCCTTTACAACGGCGTTGTTGTCGCTGACAACTCCCGTAAGGGTGTCTCTTAAAAGAATAGTGCCGCCGCGCTTTAATTTGCAGGCCTTGTCTATTATGTTTTGGCGCGCTTTAGGCAAAGCTTCGTTTATTGCCTTAGATGCAATTGGGCAACTGGGTACATCTACCAAGGTTTGCCTGCGCGACTGCATTATAAAGCCCACGGGCATAGAGCCGTCTTTTAGGGGCTTGTTGTAGTGGGGTGTAAGTTTCGAGCGATAGCCCAAAACTTCGGGCGAAGGGTGCGTAGGCTCTACCGAAACTTCAAGCTTGGCGATGTGCTTCATTAAATCGCCAATCTGTTTTTGCTTAAGCTTTAGCTGGGCGGCATAGGTTAAATGCTGGTACTGGCAGCCGCCGCATACGCCGAAAAGCTTGCAAAAAGGTTCGGCTCTTTCGGGCGAAGGTTCTAGCACTTCAACTAAGTCGGCTTCGGAATAGTTTTTCTTGTTTCTGTAAACCGAGGCTTTTATCTTTTCGCCCATAAGCGCATAAGGAACAAAAACAACCCAGTCGTTTATTTTGCCTACCCCTATGCCCAAATTGCTTACGTCGCATATATCGAGGATAATTTCTTCTTTATATTTAAACGGAAATTCTACAAAATTTTTGGGTTGCGATTTATTCATAAAGAAGTGTTATCGTATAGTAAGTCAAAATTGTCAAAATCAATATGGAAGAAGTTATAGTTAGCAGACAAAACCCCAGGGTTAAAATGCTTGCCAGCCTGCAGGAGCGTTCGGGCAGGCGCGAGCTTGGCAGGTTTGCCGTAGAGGGTTTGCGCGAGCTTGAACGCTGCATTGCGGCCAACGCTCCGCTAGAAGAAGTTTATTTTTGCCCGTCTTTGTTTAAAAGTGCCCAGCACCAAAAGTTTTTAGATTCGCTTAAAGGCAAAATAGAGCTTTGCGAATTGGGCAAAAGCGCGTTCGAAAAGGTTTCCAACCGCGAAGGCTGCGACGGTCTTATAGGGGTAAGCCTTCAATGGGGCATAACGCTTTCGGACATAGAGCTTAATAAAGACCGTCCGACTTTGTTTTTGGTTGCCGATTCCATCGAAAAACCGGGCAACTTGGGCGCGTTGCTTCGCAGTGCCGACGCCGTTAAGGCCGACGCCGTAATTTTGTCGGACAGCGTTGTAGACGTATTTAACCCTGCCGTTGTAAGGGCAAGCCAAGGGGCTTTGTTTAGCATGCAAATTGCCAACGCAAAACGAGACGAAATTATTGCATATTTAAACGAGCGCAATGTTAAGACCTTTGCAATGGCGTTGACGGCTTCAAAACTTATATGGGACGCCGACTTGTCGGGCAGCGTTGCAATTGTTGTAGGTAGCGAAAAAGACGGCCTGCCGCAAGAGTGGATAGATGCGTGTTCCGACAGAATAAAGTTCCCTATGTACGGCGGGGCAGACAGCCTTAACGTGAATGTTGCAGCAGCCCTTGCTTTATACGAAAAACGCCGTATAGACGCAAAAAAAGCGTAGATAGTTAACTAGCTTGTTCGAAAAAATAAAAAAGGTGTTTTGGAAATTCCAAAGCACCTTTTTGTTTTGCGTAAAACCTATATTGCTATTTTACATTTTGCGATTTTAAGCCCGCCATCATTGCAACAAGGTATACAATAGCACCTATTGCAAATGTTATAACGGGGGGCATTGGCAATTCGCATACGCCAAAGTTCGGCAAAATGCCAACTACAAAGCCGATAGCCCAAGCCAACCAGCCTGCCAGGTTAAAGCCCTTTCTCGGGCCGCCCCATTTGCCTTTGCAAAGGAAATATTCAATAAATATTGCGCCGCAAATCGGGCCAAAGCTTACGCCTATAATATTTAAAACTTCTACAATAGCACCCGGTTGTTCCCTTAAGAAAACTGCAAGCAATATTGCAGCCAAGCCGCCTATTGCAACCGAAATTGTAGAGTTGATATTAGGCAACATTGTTTTGAACGAGTTTGCCGCAATTAGCGAAGAAAAGCATGCCGAGGGGAATGCCGCCAGTGCCAAGGCTAAGAACATATATTCGCCAACGTTTTTGCCAAAGAATGCGCCCATTACGTCGGTTGCCGTAATGCCTGCCGTGCCGCCTTTAGTTGCAATAACTTTTGCCGCAACTTCGGGGTTGCCCAAAGCGCCTGCAATTATAACCAAAGCCGCCACTGCCGTAAATATCATCATACCTGCAACGCCAACTAGGCCGCCCATTTGAACGTCTTTTGCGTTTCTAGAACCCGTGCCAAAATCTACACCTGCAGCGCCTGCCGTAGCAAAGAAGGCTACAAATGCACCAACTATTGCCATAAATATTGTGCCGTTGTCGCACGAAGGAGCGGTATTAACAAGGCTTGCCTTTAATATGGCGGGGTTAAAATCGGCAACGCTTGGAACTGCCTTTACCAAAAGGATAAGCAAAATAGCCAAAGGCACAAGCGGCAGATATGTTGAAATGCCAGCAACATATTTAATGCCCTTTAAACCTATGAATGTAGCCAAGCCGCCCCATACAACTATAAAGGGAATTTTGTAGGCGTCGGGAGCAATGGCGGAAGCGCCTATGCAGTTTACCGCAACCCAGCCAAATTGCAAAACGCCCATAAGCAACCCCGGCATTACAATGCCGCCTTTTTCGCCGAAAATAGAGCTGCCGATAACCGCAAGGGGAAGCCCCGTTTTCATACCGAACATACCTGCCGAAAGATAAAAGAAAAAGTGGCAAACAAGCGCGCCTGTAATAACGGCGGCAATGGGAACAAACAAACCGTTAACAAGGTTGTTAGAACTTACCATGGTCCAAAAAACAAACCATAGTAAAATTCCCGCATAGGCGGGAGCCGTATTTTTAAACCACGGCGCGCGGTTTTGCTGCGCGTTGGGTTTTGCGTTCGCAATATACGAAGGGCAATTATTTTCGCTCATATCTGTTTTATTATATCCTTTATATTTACTGTTCAAAATTTTTGCGAAAGAAACGAATGTTGCCAAAGGTTCAAATCGCTAGAGACAGTCAAAATTGTTTGCGGCTTTCGCTCAAGCAAAAAATGGCATATGCGGTACAAAACGCAGTTTTATTTAGCGTTTTTGCTTAAAAAACAGCCTGCGCTTTTTTGTTTTGCGCATTTTTACGGCATTTTTATATACCCTTAAAACAAGCTCTATGCACTGCTTTGCGCTTTGGTTGCCCAAAGACACGCATATGCCGCTTCGTATGTAGAAGGGGTATCTTTCCTTTAAAAGGCTTTCTATGCGCTCGCGCGGGTTTTGCACATTCATAAGCGGGCGTTTTGTAGACTTTGTAACCCTTTCGTATATTACGTCTACAGGCGCAAACAAGCAAACGGAAATTCCCTTAGACTTTATAAGCTCGGGCATATTGTCGCGGCAGGGCATACCGCCGCCACACGAAACTACGCACCCGAACGGCGGGTGGCCGTTTTCAATAAACTCCCTTTCAAGCTTTCTAAAATGCTCTTCGCCGAACTTTTCGAATATGTCTTTTATAGACATTCCCGTTTTCGCTTCTATTTCGGCGTCGGAATCTATAAAGCGCATTTTTAGTTTGTCGGCCAAGGCTCTGCCTATCATACTCTTGCCCGTTCCCATAAATCCGAGAAGGTATAAATTGGTTCGTCTGTCGGTTTGGCCGTTCATTTTTGAGATAATCCGACACCTTTGTCGTTTTTTCAACAATAAAATTATTCTTGAATGCCAATATTAAATGGATTTTATATTTGGGGAATGAATTTATTTAAGAAGATTACCCAAAAGTTGTTGGGGTTGGGCAAAAAGAAAACTTTGCCCGAAAAAAAACGCGGCAATTTTAAAGGAAGGCAAAAAAAGCCGATGAACGCACAGCGCGGCAATTCGCGCAACGGCAAACGCTTTGAAGGCAAAACCGCGCAACGCAATTCGCGCAATTCTGGCGAAAAGAAAATTGTATGCAAAACAACCCCTGAAACCCCACAGGCTGCAGCAATGCCCGCAAATGAAACTTTTGCGGAAAACACAAAAAAGTTTGCCAACTTGGGGGTTGCCGACTTTCTTTTGGCTGCAATAAACGATATGCAGTATAGCGAGCCTACCGAAATTCAGGTTTCGGCAATTCCTTCGGCATTGGAGGGGCGCGACATTATAGGCACGGCTCAAACGGGAACCGGTAAAACGGCGGCGTTTGCATTGCCGGTTTTGCAGCAAATTAAAGAGCACGGCAAAACGGTTTCGGCTTTAATGCTTGCTCCTACGCGCGAACTTGCCTCGCAGATACACGATGCTGTAGTTTCGTATTCTAAATACACAAATTTGCGTTGCGTGCTTATTCAAGGCGGCGTATCTATGCAAAAGCAGGTAGACGAACTTGGCAAAGGCGCCGACATTATTGTTGCCACCCCAGGCAGAATAATAGACCTTATGCGCCAAAGGCTTGTTTGCCTTAAAACAATAAAATACCTTGTTTTAGACGAGGTAGACCGCATGTTCGATATGGGCTTTATAGAAGACGTAACCTATATAATAAGGTCTTGCCCCGAACAAAGGCAAACGTTGTTTTTCTCGGCTACAATGCCCGAAGCCGTTCAAAAGCTTTCGTCTTGGGCTTTAAAAGACCCCGTAAGGATAGACATAGGCATTGTGCATACCCCTGCCGAAACGGTAGAACACTTTATATATCCCGTCGACAGAATGCAAAAGTACGATATGCTTTTAAAGATTTTGGAGACTATGTCAACCGACAGAATTATTGTGTTTACCAGAACCCGAATAGACGCCGACAGAATAGGCGAAAGGGTGGCGGCCTTAGGCTACAAAGTTTCGGTTTTGCATTCCGACAAATCGCAGCGCGAAAGAGATTTGGCTTTGGCGGAATTTAAAGACGGCAAAACAAACATTTTGGTTGCAACCGACATAGCATCGAGAGGACTAGATATAAGCTCGGTTTCGGTTGTAATAAACTACAACGTGCCCGAACACTCCGAAGACTACGTTCACCGCATAGGCAGAACGGGGCGCGCCCACCACTTGGGCAGGGCAATAACATTGTTTTCGTCCGACGAAATAGACTTTTTGCGCAGAATAGAGCGCTTTATAAACGCGCCAATTCCAAGGCGCAGGCTGGAGGGTTTTGAATATAATTACGAACCCGACTTAAACGAACAAAAAAAATGTCGAAAGAGAAATAGATGATTAAAGATACCGAAAAGGCACAGGTTGCATTCGTATGCCCGTCGCCGTTCGGCTACGCGGTTTTTATGTCGTGTCCAAGTAAAACCTTTGTGATTTATATGGACAGGACAGGCGGCTCGAACATCGAAAAGGCTATGGGAGGAGAAAAGGGCGTAAGACCCCTTTCGCACGAGCTTATGTTGTCGTTGCTAGATTCTATGGATTGCTCCATAGAATATGTTTTAATTGGCGACACAAACGAGGGCACATTTTATTCTACAATAAGGGCAAATGTTGCAAACGAGCTTGGCACAAAAATCATAGAAGTAGACTCGCGGCCAAGCGATTCGATAAGCCTGGCACTTCGCGCAAACGTTCCCATATACGTTTCAAAAAACGTGTTGGAAAAAGTAAACGACACTTCCGAAATTCTCGCCCAGCTAAAAGGTTAGAATGCTAGCCGATTTTTTCGATAAAAATGGCTTTCTTACGGCGTTGGCTCCCATGCAGGATATTACCGACGCCGGTTTTTTTGCGCGCATAGCCGAATGTGGCGCGCCCGACTTTTTTGTTTCGGAGTTTTTAAGGGTTACACCAACTTCAAAATTAGACCCGAAAATTTTAAACGCCGTTTTAAGTAAGCCCGCAGGCAAAGACGTTGCGGCCCAAATTATAGGCTGCAGCATTCCCGATATAGAGCGCATTGTAAACGACTATGCCAAATATCCGCAAATAGACTGTTTGGATTTAAACGCGGGGTGCCCGGCTCCGAAAGTCTACAAAAAAAATGTCGGCGGCTCGCTTTTAAAAGAGCCGAGGGAAATTGCCGAAATTTTAAGGTGTATGCGCAAAAATTGGAGCAAAACCTTAAGCCTTAAAATGCGAATAGGCTTTGAAAACGACAAAAATTTTTACGAGATTTTGCGCGTAGCCGAAGGCGAGGGGGTGGATTTTATCACAATACACGCCAGAACTGTAAAGCAGCTTTACAGGGGCGTTGCCGACCATTCGTACACGAAAAAGGCGGTAGAATTTCTTAAAATTCCCGTAATAGCCAACGGCGACATAACCAGCGCGCAAAAGGCTATAGAGGTTTTAAGCTACACGAACGCCCGCGGCGTTATGGTTGGGCGTTCAAGCGTAAGAAACCCGTGGATATTCCGCCAAATTTCGGAGGCCTTGTGCGGCAGGGAAATCTATAAACCCACTTTGGGCGATGTTTTAAGATATGTATACGGGCTTTTAAACGACAATTTAAAGACCTGCCGAGAATGCAAGTTGTCGGGTAGAATGAAAAAGTTTTTGAATTTTGTTGCTGTAGGTGTCGACAAAGACGGCAATTTTTTAAACGAAATGAGAAAAGCTTGCTCGACCGACGAACTTATGAAAGTATGCGAAAAACATCTAGGCGGAGAAAATTCGGAAAAACTGTTTGCTTTTGAACCGTATCCGGGTTTATGCTCGCGCCCTAATCACGAATCATAGAATTTTTATGTCAGCAAAAGTTTTTACAGTAGCAAACCAAAAAGGCGGCGTTGGTAAAACAACAACGGCGGTAAATTTGTCGGCGGCTCTCGCGCGTAGGAAAGTTCGCACCCTGTTGATTGATATGGACCAACAGGCAAGTGCAACAAGCGCACTTGGCTTTGAAAAGAAGCCCGGGGCAAGCCTATACGATGTTTTGTTGGGCGAAAATACCGCAAAAAGCAAGGTTATTGAAACAGGTAGGGAAAATTTGCATCTAATTCCGTCGGAAGTTGATATTTCGGCAATAGAAGTAGAGCTTTCGGCAAAGGAAAACTATTTGGTAAGGCTTGCAAACGCAATAGAGCCTTTAAAAGAATCGGACGAATACGATGCGATTGTTATAGACGCGCCCCCGTCTTTGGGGTTATTGTCGATGAACTCGCTTGCGGCTTCAGATTATCTGTTGATTGCGCTGCAGTGCGAATATATGGCAATGGAAGGTTTAGGGCAAATACTTAGCGTTGTTGAACAGCTAAGAACGGCTTCGGTTGCAAATGTAGAGCTTGGCGGCGTTATTTTAACTATGTACGATTCGCGCACAAACCTTTCTAAACAGGTTGCAAACGAAGTTCGCAACTTTTTGCCCGACAACGTATTTAAAACGGTTATCCCGCGTACGGTAAGGCTTGCCGAAGCCCCAAGTTTTGGCAAAACAATATTCGAATATGCGCGTTTTAACGAAGGGGCGTTTGCCTACGATAAGCTTGCAAAAGAGTGCATTAAAAAGTTTTCGCTAAAGACAAAATAAGTGCCAGAAAATCTTAAAGATATATTTGGCTTCGACGAGGGCGCGCTGCACAATTTCGAAAAGCAAATAGGCTATACTTTTAAAGATGTCAATTTGCTTAAGCTTGCGCTAGTGCACCCCTCGGCTGATATTGGCATTTCAAACCAAAGGCTTGAGTTTTTGGGAGATGCAATATTGTCGGCAATTCTTTCGGAGAGGCTTTATATTGAATACCCGAACGAAAACGAGGGCGTTTTAACCGCCTTGCGCGCAGCGTATGCGCGCGGCACGCACACGGCGGGTATGGCTTTAAAAATGGGCTTTGTAAACGTAATAAAATTTAGAGACGTTGTAGACGCCGAAAGACTTTTAAAACTTAGGTCGCCGCTGGAAGACGCTTTCGAAGCCGTTATTGGCGCAATATTTTTAGATTCAAATTTCGAGACTGCAAAGAAAACCGTTTTGGCGTGGTATAGTGGGCAAAACATAAGCTTGTTCGAAGCGCAATTTTTGCAAAACCCAAAGGGAGCTTTGCAGGAACTATGCGCAAAGCAGGGGCAAAGTTCGCCCGTCTACGAAATTGTGTCGGAAACTGGCGCGTCGAATAGCAGGGAGTTTGTCTGCAAAGTTTCGGCACTGGGCAAAAGCCAAACGGGCACTCCCGAAAAAAGCAAAAAAGAAGCGCAGGCAAATGCCGCCGAAAAACTTTTAAGAATTTTAAATGCTTAAGTGTAAATTTAACGGCAAATTATTTACGCAAGTGCCCGCGGCAATAACTTCGCCCGTGGCAGCAAACGTTATTTGCGGGCAAAAGCGCGATGTTTGCGTTTTGCTTTACGAGTCGTACTCGCAGTGCGAAAGCGCGTTTTATAAGCTTGAAAGCTTTTTAAAATCGCAAAACCAAGACGGCGATGTCTCTTATGTTTTGCGTTTGTTTCCGTCGGCAAATTCAAGCCTAAACCCATTCGAAAGCTATTGTGCCAGAGCTGCTGTTTTGGGCGCGCTTTCGTCGCCAATTAAGGGAGAAAAGCTTGTAATTTTAACCTCAATAGACGCCCTGTTCGAAAAGTTTGCAATGCCCGACGACAATTCGCACATAGTCATAGAAAAGGGGCAAAAAATTTCGATGTCGGACTTGGCCGACACTTTGGGCAATAAATACGGCTACTACAACGAGGTTTTGTGCGAAAGCCCGGGGCAATATGCGTTGCGAGGCTCGGTTTTAGACGTATATCCAGTTTCAGCGCTTTGCCCATACAGGCTGGACTTTTTCGGGAATGTAATAGACGGCATAAAAAGTTTCGACAGCGCAACGCAAATGACAAAAGGCGCGGTAGATTCCATAAGGATAGACAGTGCCTCCTACGAAACAGAGCGCGCCCAAACGCTTGCAAATTTGCTTAAAAAAGACTCGCTTATAGGCTTTGTAGACATCTCGTATATGTATCGCAGATGCCCCGAAGTTTTTTTGTACAACGACAACGGTTCGGCAAATAACGGCTTTTCGAAAAGCGACCTGGGCAACTTCGAGTTTTTTGCAATAACTTCGCTGGATACGGCAAGCGAGCTCTTCGACGAAAGCTGCGCCGTAAAAATTTCGGGCGAACCCGTTTCGATTTATCTTAACGTAAACTTCGGCAACCTGATAGGGGTTGAAAGAGTAAGGTCGGAGTCGCAGGCAAGGGCAGATTTCCTGCAAAAACTTGTAGACTTTCAAAAAAACGGCTACGACATTTTTGTGGAAGCCGCCAACGACTCCGAAAAAAAACTTGTAAAAAACCAGATAAAAAACCTTTCGCTAAAACTAAACCCTATTTTTACCGAGCCATTTTTCGGCGAAGGCTTTATTTTGGATTTCGAAAAATCGCACTTTAAGCTTAATGCAAAGTCAAACAAAGGAGCGGTTTTTGTTAGCCAGTCGGAATTTTTCGGCCGCAAAAACAAGGTGTTTGCTGGCGCAAACAAACAGACAAAGCCCGTAAAAACGCAGATAGACACAGCTCTCGATTTTTCGGAACTTGCCGAGGGCGACATTCTTGTGCATGTTGGCCACGGCGTATGCAAATATAGGGGGCTTTGCTCGGTAAACTCGCCCGCCGGTGTGCAGGAAACCATTAAGCTGGAGTTCGACGAAAACGCCTTTTTATATGTTCCATTGCACAATGCATATTTGCTTACGCGCTATTTGAATCTCGACAAGAAATCGCCAAAGCTTTCTAAGCTAGACGCAAAGTCGTGGCTGAAAGTTCGCAGCTCTGCCGAAAAAGCGTCGCTAGACTATGCCGCAGAATTGCTAAACGTGCAGGCAAAGCGCGAAAGCACCAAAGGCATTGCCTTTCCCGAAGACGACGATTGGCAAAAAAGCTTCGACGATTCTTTCCCCTTTGCGGAAACGCCCGACCAACTGCACGCCATAGAAGACGTTAAAAAGGATATGCAGTCGGAAAACCCGATGGAACGCCTCATTTGCGCCGATGTGGGTTTCGGCAAAACCGAGGTTGCAATGAGGGCTGTCTTTAAGGCTGCAAGCAGTGGCAGGCAGGCGGCAATTTTGTGCCCTACAACCATTTTGTGCCAACAGCACTTTATGAATTTTAAAGACAGATTTGCGCCGTATCCCATTGTTGTAGAAAGCCTTTCGCGCTTTAAAACAAAGGCGCAATCCGACACAATTAAAGCGCAGCTGGCTTCGGGGGCAATAGACGTTATTATAGGCACGCACGCATTGTTAAGCGACGATGTAAACTTTGCAAATTTGGGGTTGTTGGTTATAGACGAAGAGCACCGCTTTGGCGTAAAAAATAAGGAAAAAATCAAAAAGCTGGCGTCTAATATAGACATTCTTACAATGAGTGCTACGCCGATTCCCAGAACGCTATATTTTGCAATGATGGGCGCAAAACAAATGAGCGTTATGGAAACTCCCCCGCGCGACAGGTTGCCTGTAGAAACTTTTGTAAGAGAGTATTCACCTTTGGCGGTAAAAGAGGCAATTAGCAGAGAAATTTTGCGCGGCGGACAGGTTTTTTACCTTCACAACGAAGTAAAAACAATCGAGCAAAAAGCGCAGCAAATTAGGGAAATGTTCCCGTCTTTAAGGGTTGCGGTAGGCCACGGGCAAATGGGTGAGCACAAACTCGAAAAACTTATGTGCGAATTTATAGACGGCAAATACGACGTTTTGGTTTGCACTACAATTATAGAATCGGGCATAGATATTCCGAATTGCAATACAATAATTATAGATTCGGCCGACAGGTTTGGTCTAGCACAACTTTACCAGCTAAGGGGTCGGGTTGGGCGTTTTAATAGGCAAGCCTACGCCTATCTTTTTTTGCGCGACAAAGATATTATTGTGCAAAAGGCAAAGGAAAGACTTTCGGCTATAAGGCAATATAATAAGCCTGGGGCAGGCTTTAGAATTGCCGCCCGCGACTTGCAGCTTAGGGGTTGCGGCAACATATTGGGCGCACGCCAAAGCGGACATATTGCGGGGGTTGGCTTCGATTTATATTGCTCGCTTTTAAGGCAAAGCGTTGCCCGCCTAAAGGGCGAAAAGGTTGCCTTTGCAATAAGGGCAAAGATAGATTTAGACTTTATAAAGTTGGGCGACTACGAAGCCGCCTTGGCCATTTCGCGCGCAAAAACCCATACGAGCGAAACACAACTTTTTGCCGAAAAAAAAGAGCCGCTAAAGTTGGCAATGGCATTGATTTCTAAAGACTATGTTCCGCAGGCGCAAATACGCATAGATATGTACAGAAAAATTGCGCTGCTAGAAACCGAAAGCGATTTAAAAGAGCTTAAAAAAACTTTTAAAGACCGCTTCGGCAAAATTCCGCCCGAAACCGAAAGGCTTTTTATTTTGGCTAAAATAAGAATTTTGGCGGAACAAAATTCGTTCTCGTGCGTTGCAAGCGAAGGCGACCTTTTAAAGCTAAGAGAGGCTTTTACTGCAAAAGACGTATTTTTTAGGGTGGCAGGTGCCATTCCGAGATTGACAAAACAAAATCCCGACGAAAAACTTTTAGAAATAGAAAATTATTTAAGATACACAGTCAAGAGCGTCAGAAAATGATAGGTAAATTTTTATATATGGCGGCGGCTTTTTTTGCCTGCACGCAACTTTATGCACAAAGCTACGGCACGTTCAATCAATATTCGCAAAAGCCGCAGGCAAAACAAATGGGCTACGACAGCATTGTTGCCATTGTAGAAGACAAGGTTATTACAAATGCACAGTTGGCGAAGGAAATGGCGCCGTTTTTGTCGCGCCTAAAGGCTTCGGCGCGCACACAATACGAGTACGAAAAGAATTACGAAAGCCTTAAAAACGAAATTCTGAACAATTTGGTTAACAAGATTTTGATTGTTAAAAACTTTAGGGAAAAGGGAATGCAAATCCCCAAAAGCTATCTTGATTCGCATTTCGACGAATATATTAAAAGCGAATTTCACGGCGATAGAAACGAGTTTTTAAAGTATATACAAAACGAGGGCAAAACCGTAAAACAGTTTAGGCAAGAGCAGGAAGAAGACATTATTGTAGACTATATGCAAAGCCAGCAAAGGCGTTCTGTTTCGGAAATAAGCCCCGCAAAAATTTTGGAATATTACAAGGCAAACAAATCTAAATGGTTCGAGCCCGAAAGCGTAAACCTAAAGCAAATAACACTTTCGGCTTCAGACGGCGAGCTTGCAAAAACAATAGTTAAAGAGGCAAAAGAAAAAAATAATTTTGAAGACCTTGCAAAGAAATTCAGCAAAGACAAAAATACCGCAAAAAAAGGCGGCGATTGGGGCTGGTATAAAAAGGGCGAACTTGTTCCGCAATTAGATACGGCAGCTTTTGCCTTGCAAAAAGGGCAGGTTAGCGACCCCGTTTTAATTGGCGATACAATATTTATCTTAAAACAAGCCGATCACCGCAAAGAAGGCGTGCAAGATTTAGACAGCGTTAGAGAGCAAATAGAATGGGCGTTGGTTGGGCAAAATGCCACAAAGGCCTATAAAAAGTGGGTTGAAAAGCTTAGGAAAGACGCCTACATTAAGTTCGAACAATAAACAATTTGCGGCAAACAAGGTTTTGCCGCTTTTTTGTTGAAAAAATAAAAGTCGCAAAATGAGTGGGGGTAAGGCTTTTGTTTTAAGAAAGTTTTTGTGCGCCCATTCCCGAAAAAGGAAACAATTTTTTATTGACTGCAAACTAAAAATATAAATGATGTTTAGGATATTTTCACCACTAAACGGAGAGATGTCGGAGTGGTCGAACGAGCGCGATTGGAAATCGCGTATAGGTCAAAAGCCTATCGGGGGTTCGAATCCCCCTCTCTCCGCGTAAACGGAACAAAAAGCAAAACCTTACGGTTTTGCTTTTTTTATGAAAATCATCTGTTTCATCATTCCTTTCAGTTCCTTTATATTTCTCATACATTCCTTTGCCGTTTGATGTTTTCTGTTTAGCAACTCGCATAACCTTTCCTTAAATTCGTAAGCCAGCTTTATCGCTAGGTTGTTCTCAAAAAACTTCTCCAATCGCTCTCGCTCTTCGGCTTTCAACCTATCTCCACGCTTTCGCAATGGGTAGGTTATCTTCGGCTGAAAGCCAATCCCGTGCCGATACCCGTCTTATAAAATATTTAGAAGAGGCGGACGAAATTTTTTAGGATTGGGGCAATGGCGGTTGAAACGGTGCTGTGGTCCAACCCCTGTAATTGGTAAAGTCGGATTTGAGGGGAGCTGTTGAGTTTTTTTAGAACGCTTGCAAGAAGAATGTTTTCTTCGACGCGCTCGGGAAATTCGAGGGCGGGGTCGCCTACAATGAGGCAACAGGGCGGAATTTTGTTGTGGGCGTTGCCCAGCAGCGAATATTTATCGATTTTCGGCAGCCATTGCGAGTCGGTGTCGCCGAAATCTCTGCGCACGCGGAAATGCGTTGTCGCCTGTCCGCTCAGCAGAATGCAGCCTTTTATGTTGGTATTTTTTATTTTGTGTTTTGCCAGATATTCGGGCGCGAAGGAAATCATTCCGCTTAAATATGCACCTGCGGAGTGTCCGCCGACGAAGATTTTATCGGGGCTGCCGCCGTATTTTTCGATGTTGGCAAACACCCACGCGACGGCTTCGGCGGCGTCGTCTATTGCGAGATGCGCTGGAATTTTGGGCGAAAGACGGTAGTTGGGCGCGACGACAATCAGCCCTGAGTTTTTCAGCCCGTCGGGAAAATTCTTATTGCCGCCCGAGAGTCCGCCGCCGTGAAACCAGACGACGGTTGCGGCGATTTTTCCCTTGGGGACGTAGATGTCGAGTTTGCAACGCTCTTTGGCGTAGGCGTCGGTTTGCGCGGTGTAGGGTATGTCAGATGCGAATTTTTCGGATTTCGACTCGGCAAAAAGCGGGATAGTCAACGCGAGAATTGCGGAGGCGAAAAAAAGTATATGTGTTTTCACAGCCCGAGGCTACGGTTGGGGCGGGCGAATGTCAACGAAAAAATCGGAATCCGATGGGGTTTGGGGGCCGCGCAAAACACACATATTATTTTAGAAGAAATTGTATCAGTGAATCGTAATCGGGCTCTTTCGAGATTTCTCCGCTCAGGGCTGCGTAGGAAATTGTCCTGTCGGGTTCAACTACAAACACGGAGCGAGCGAGTATTCCGCACAAAGCTCCGTTGCAGATGGCGATTCCGTAATCGGTGCCGAATTTGGAATCGCAGCGGCAATCGGAAAGAACGACGGCGTTTTTGATGTTTTCGGCTATTCAAGGGTTATAGGATACAAAGGACGATAAGTGCAAGTCAAACATATTCGGCGGCTCAAGTGCAGGCAGTGCAACTGACACGTTACGATTCGTATGAAAGGCGAATAGCGGATTTCACAGGGTATCCGACGTATTTTCTGAATTGACAATATCCGCGTATTTGAACAAAATCTCAATCTTTACTGAGTAGCTACGTCAATAATGTAATTGTCGTCAGTTGTATAAAGACTATAAAAACCCACAAAAACTATATATTATAATGGAGAAAAAACACTCAAAAATATTCGCAGGCATAATATCCGCATCGATCATTGCCCTAACATGGGGCTATACTTCATGTACAAAGCACGAAGTTTCGAACGAAATAGAAATAAATCCTCAAAACATTTCCGTAGCGTCTGGGAAACCTTACAAAAAAACAATTAAAAACGATGCTGGGAACATTCAGGCATGGGTTTTATCTGGCAAGGCTGACGAGTCTGTTGAAACGATACTAAAAGAAGTGCCAGATGGATTCCGAGGTCTAAAAATAGAGATTCAGACGGCTCCGCTCGAAAATGCAGATGCGTCGAAAGAAGATGTTTACAGAGTAATGTCTTCACAGATAGACCCGACATCGGGAAAGGAAATAAACAAAATTAAAAGCCCCTTTATAAGAGGAAAAATTCCCAGCACTCCGTTTAAGAGCAAAAGAATAGAATTGGAATCGTGCTATCAAGCAAAAGCAGGGTTGCCGGTTAAAATAAGAATCGAGCGCAAGGCTTCAGACTGCTCCGATACATTTGAATATCCCACGGCACTCACCGCAATAAAAATTACCCCTGTTGCGGATCTGCCAAAACCCATGCCTGTTGAGACGGCAGTAGGATACAATTCGTGGCCGATGATGCAGGCACTTGGCAACAAGCTAGTATGCGTTTACAGTGTCGGTAAAGCACACAATATCGGGGAAGGCAAGCGCGAATCTTATGTGCGCGTGTCGGAAGATGGCGGGAAAACGTGGTCTGAACCGCATGTTGTATCGGCAGACCCGATGTACGGCGAAGTTCCCATCGGCAAGGGATTGGACAAAAACGGCAATATGCTGCTGTGGATTAGATTTCAAGGCAAAGACCGCATTCACAAACTCTACCGCACTAAAGACGGAGTGAATTTTACGCACATTTCAACCCCGAAGCTCGACCCAATGCCTATGCAAATTACCGATATATTCCATGTGCCTAATGTCGGGCTTATGGCTTTGTGGTTTACGGGGAATTACGGCAAGAATGCCCGAAACGCGTGGGGGACGCTTGTAAGTTCCGATAACGGAGAAACGTGGGTTCAAAAAACTGTAGAGTCTGGGCTTGACAACATAGGCTGGACAACCGAGCCGGCGGCGGCATATATCGGCAACGGCAGAATAATTGTGGTAGCACGCATAGAACACGCAAAAGAATCTACCCAGCGCGCCCAATTTCAGATAGAGTCGAGAGACTATGGTAAAACATGGACCAAGAAAAGAACAAATATAACCGATGTATTAATCTCGACTCCTAGCATAATATTCGACAAGGATACAGGGCTTATAAGCAACTACTACTATCAGCGCGAGAGGGGCATGTTAAAGCGCAGGGTAGTTGAAGCCGACAAGATTTTCGGGAATCCCCTCGATTGGCCAAATCCTGAAATAATCGCATTTGCGAGCGCAATCGGATACGATGCTGGCAATGTAAACGCCACTAAAATCGGCAACGTTCATTACCTAGCCTACTATTCGGGCGACAGCAAAAACACATCGGTTATAGTATCTACGACAAAGGCACCCGTGAAAAGCTCTGGGCAAGCAAAGTAAAAATTTTGCTGTCGGAATATTGCCAAATCCGAGAGGGACTATTCCACACGTTGCGCCCCGAGCTTGTAGATATTGTGAGAATAAATCTGCGCAATGCGGAATTTCCGTATTTACTAAAAAGACATCTTCCGAGCGTTTGCGCAATTTCTACATCGACGCATTCGGGCGGATTATTCTTCCATATTCGCATTTCATTCCCAACAACAAGTTCGACCCCGACAAATTAAGGGACAAAAGAACTTTCATTGTCGGCGAATTTCTCGGGCAAATTGTATCTATTGAGCCTTTTAGTTTTTCGTATCTGACACATTCGGGCTGCAAGCGCGATAGTTACACTTAATGTTTCCGGTCGAAAAAAGCCCCTTGCAACCATAATGCAAACACATTGCAAAGGGGCTTTAAAATACCGCGTTTTTTCAAAAAATGCTCAAACGTATGGCACAATTACCTCAAACCTTGTGGCGCGATACAAAAGCCCCGTTTTGGCCTTTATTTGGCTGCTTAAATAGCTGGGCGAAAGCGAAAGTTTTTTGCGCAATATTGCATTATTGTTTGCGACTTGTCGTTTTTTGCGGCAGAGTCGAAATAGTCGTTTACGGCTTCTTCGAAACGCGACAAAATATCCCTGCTTTCGCGGGTTTTTACGTCGAATTGTCTGTTATAGAACCGCTTGCAGTTGTCCAGAATAAGCTTTATGTTGTCCAATATTATCGAATCGCTTAGTTCGTCGTAATTGCTAAGTTCGCGTTGTATGCTTTTTATTGAATGTAAAACCAGGTTTTTTTCGCGCCGGTTTACGGCAAGCGCCTTGTTTACGGAGTATGAAAAAAACGGATAGCTTTGCATTGTGTGTTCCATTTGCGTTCCGGCCACAAAATCGGAATGGAAGGCAAGTGCGTAGCCTCCGACTTTGTGGTATTTGCCGTCGGCAAGTGCCGCCATTGCCTAGTTGGGAGCTACAAACACAAGTTCGTTTTCCCTGCAATCGCAGGTATTAAGTCCGTATTTTAGCGCGGTATACATTTGGCCTTTCAAAAATACAACGTAAAATCCGTATACCTTAATTATATCCGAAAATAATATGGGCGGAAGTTTGCCGTAGTCTACAAGCGTTATATTCGGGTGCGAATATTTAACCCCCATATATTTGTTGTATTCCGCTATTGTCTTAAAAAATACCGTTTTTTGCATATGTCGGAATGTGCTATAAAATTGGTATTTTTTTTTCAACAAAAAATGGTACGACAACGGCTCTTGATTTTTACAGGCCGCAAGCAAGACTTTTCCGCTAAAAATTATGGACAAAATAAAATCCGAAAAGAAACAGCACATTAAAGAATGGAGCAGGCGAACAATATTGTTTGTATTTTCCCCGTTCGTTTTGGGAATGTGGGTTGCATTGACAATTAGGGCGAATTTGGGCTCTTCGCCCATAACATGCCCGCCGTATGTGTTAAGCCGATACGACAATTCGTCGCTTAGCGTTGGCGAATATATTTTTTGCATGCAGTTTTTCTTTGTTATAGTTCAGTGGGCTTTATTGGGAAATGATTTTAAAAAAATACAATTTTTGCAGCTTGCGGTTTGTTTGACATTCGGGCTGTTTTCGGACTTCGGAATGTGGGCTACAAAATCTCTTATTTGGCAAAGCGACCTAACCGGATATGCAATGCGCTGGGTTCAACTTTTTGTAGCCGGCGCGGTGCTCGGGCTGGGCGTGGTGCTCGAAGTGCGCAGCGGTGTTATGCTGATTCCCGGCGAGGGCTTGCCGATTACAATTTCGAAAGTATTTAATATGGATTTCGGCAAGGTAAAAATTGTTTTCGATGTACTGCTTGTTTTTTATAGCAACTGTTTGCTGCTATGTAGGGTTCGGAGAATGGCGTTGGGACTTAATAGGCGCGGGAACGCTTTTTTCGATGTTCTATGTTGGGTTTGTAGTAAGGGCAATTTTGCCGCGTACAACATGGATAGACAATGCCTTGTGCGGCAAAAGCAAACCGCAATAGACATTTTTAAACGTTTACATTCGGTTGCTTTTTGCAATTTTTAGCACAACCTAAAACCGTGCTGGCTTCGAAAAAGCTTTTTGCCTGGGTGCGGGATATGCCGTGCATATTGACGTAGCGGCTGCGAAGGAGGGATAGGTCGCTATGTCCCATATTAAGCTGCAGGCGCGGCAAATCGGCGTAGTGCTTGGCGTGGAAGCTAGCGTAGGTATGGCGAAGAACGTCTTGAACCCAGCGGCCGCTAAAGCCCGAATTGTCGCGGATTTTGCGCCAGCGGCGTTGCCAGTCTGTCGGGCAGATTTTGCCGTCTTTTAACTTTGGCAAATTGGCAAGCAAAAGCCTGTTTAAAATAGGGGGGATTTCCACCTGGCGTACGCCGCCTGTCTTCGAGCACTGCGAACGGACTGTGATTGTTTTTTCTTCGGTGTCGATGTCACGCCAAGTGAGTCTGCGGACTTCGCGCGGGCGGATTCCTGTGTAGACTAATAACGCGGCAACGATGGCGTATTTGGGACTTTCGTTTTGAGCGGTTTTGATAAGCTGTTTTGTTTCGGAAAGTTTCGGCGGCTGGATTTCCCTTTCGATGACTTTGCGGCGTTCTATTCGCTTTATCGGATTCTTGTCGCACCACTCGCGGCGGAGCGCGAATTCAAACAACCCGTGCAACATCGCCCGGGCTTTGTTGAATTGCGGGTTAGCCCAGTTTCAACTCCACAACTAAACCTCCCTCTCCGTCAACAACACATCCACACTCCAATCCCACCAACCAATACCAATCTCCCCAAGTCCATACCCCCAACCATTCCAGAACCACCGGAAGAACGTCCTCGCAAAACAATCAGCTGGGATATCGATTTGTAAGATTAACTCCAGATTCTCACCTCATACTTTTTCGCTTCAAAAAGCGTGTTAGCGTTGAACGGTGGACTTGTAGCCGCTTGGCGATTGCCCCAAGTGCCATATTTTTGTGCAGCATTTCGTTGATATATTCCTTTTGGGGCGTCAGTTTAAGGGCATTGTTGTTTTTCCCTTTGGGGCGACCGAGTTTTATGCCTTCGGCTTTCTTGCGTGCAAGGGCTTCTCGCGTTCTTGCCGAAATCAACGTTCTTTCCACCTCGGCGGACAGCCCGAAGGCGAATGCAAGCACTTTTGAATTTATATTGTCGCCCAATTCGTAGTTCTCTTTTACGGTTATCAGTTTTGCCTCCACCAGCATTAGGGTATTTAAAATTCCCATAATTTCCATCAAACTTCTGCCCAAGCGCGATAATTCCGACACAATTAGCGTGTCTCCGCGTTTTATTCGTTTTAATAGTTTACCGAGTTTCCGCTCTTGAAGGCTTACCCGCGAACTTATTGTTTCTTCAACCCACCGTTTTACGGTAAAGTTTCTTTTTTGACAGAAAGTTTCTATTTCGTAGCGTTGATTTTCTACCGACTGCTTGTCGGTGCTAACTCTAATATATGCGTATATCATAATTTATTATTCATTGGTTGCTGTTGAAAAAATAGTTGACGAAAACTTGCCTCAAAAGTAGCTTATAAATGTTCGTTTTTTTGCTACGTCGATTGATTTGCCTGTCTGCTCGCATATTGTTTATCCGTCAAAAAATTTTTTTGAAA
>CAKTSY010000003.1 GCA_934613415.1 uncultured Opitutales bacterium | reverse complement strand
GGAGGCAACCTCAGCGCGGCGACAGTAAGCGGAGCTACAACCGTAAACGGAACAGGCAACGCTACAATTACAAGCGCAAACACCGTATCGTCTACGGCACTTACTGGAGACCTGACCATTGGCTCGGCTACCGGCGACACCAATGTCGGCACGGTTAGCGGCAAGCTTTCCGTTTCGAACTCCGCGGGAAATGTAACCGTAACGGGAAATGTCGGCACAGCCGAACTTAGAAACGTTCAGGATGTCGATATAAACTCCGCGACGGTCACCGATATAGACGGAGCAAACAATGTCAATATCGGATCTACGGGCTCTCTCGGCGTGCAAAACGCCGCCTCCCTTTCGGTTGCGACGACGGGCAACGTGGTCGTAAGCGATATGACGGGAGACGTATCATTCGACAACATAAACGGAACTCTCGACGCCCAAAGAATCGGCGGCGAAGTGAAAGTGACCGACACCGTAACGGGAAATGCGCTCGTTGACACGGCGGGAAGCGTGGACATTGCGAACGCAAATTCAGACGTAACCGCGAAAAACATTGCGGGCGACGTGAAAATCGACAATGTAGCGGGTGCTGCGACGCTCGAAAAAATCGGCGGAAACGTTACAAGCGCGACCAGCCTCGGCTCGCTCGACGCCTCGAACGTAACCGGCTCGATTACGGCTAAAGACGTGGTCGGCACAATAAAAGCGCGCGGCATCGCAGACATATCCGCCGAAACCGCGGCAAGCCTCGACATCGACGGAGCTGGCAATGTGGATGTTTCCACTGTAAACGGAACGACGAACGTCGCCAACGCGAAAGGCCTTGACATCGTTTCCGCCAACGGGAACGTGCGCGCCGACGCAATCGACGGCGATATCAATCTCGGCACGGTGGACGGAAAGGTCGATTTGTCGCGCACCACTGGCGGCGCGGTATTGGTCGGAAGCGTAAACGGCAACTTTACAGCAGAAGAATCTGAAAGTTCGATAACCGTGAATACGGTGTCGGGCAACATGAAACTTACGGATGTATCCGACGTTGCCGTAACCGGAAAAATCGACGGCAAACTTACCGCCAACGGAGCGGGCAACATATCCGCGGAAACCGTAGAGGGAACCTCGAGCGTAACCGACGCGGCAAGCCTGAAAATAACGACAGCCAACGGCGATGTAACCGCAAATTCCGTTGCAGGCGCGGTTGACATAACCGATCTCGACGGCTCGGCAGACATCAAAAAGGCAGGCAGCCTGAAAATCGGCAGCGCGACGGGCACGGTGGACGCCTCGAAAATCTCGGGGAAAGCCGAAATCGGCTCCGCCTCCGCAGTTGATATAAACACGGCCGACAGCGTTGTCGCCGACAACGTTACAAACGGGTTGGTCGTAAAGAGCATAAACGGAACGGTTGAAAGCTCAGGAACACTTGGTAGTTTCGACGCAACCGACATCGGCGGGGCAACAACCCTCAACGACGTAAGCGGACGCATAAAGGCGACGGATGTTTCGGACTTGTCGGCAAATTCCGCGGGTTCGCTTAGCATAAACGGAGCGGGCAACGTCCAAGTGGCGACGGTGAACGGCATCGGCGACGTAAGCGGCGCGGCAAGCCTCGACATAACGACAGCCAACGGCGACATAACCGCAAAGACAATCGCCGGCGACGTTAAACTGGCGAAGGGAACCAATCTCACGGTGAACGGAGCGGGCGGAAACGTAAGCGCGGACGACATATCCGGCAAACTCAAGGCAAGCGATATAGACGGCGGCATAACAAGCTCGACAAATCTCGGCTCTCTCGACGCGACGACGGTTGGCGGCGATATATCTGTCGCCGATGTGCAGAACGAGCTGAAAGTCGATGACGTCAAAAACGTATCGGCTTCGGGCACAGTAGGCAGCGTAAACGCCAAAAACGCAGGCAACCTCTCGTTCGCCGACGTAACGAACCAGCTGGAGGCCTCCAATACGGGCGATATCGCCGCAACGGGCAAAATCGGCTCCCTCGATGCAAAATCCGCAGGCGACATCTCGATTGAAGAAGTCGGCGGAGTCGCCTCGGTGATAGACGCCAAGAGCCTGTCGATAACGACCGCGGGAAGCGAGGTTACCGCAAAGAATATAGCGGGCAACGTGGAAATCGCGAACGGATCCGATTTGATTGTGCGCGACGCCAAGGGCGTTGTAGCCGACAATCTGTCGGGCAAGCTCGACGCCGCCAACATAGGCGTAAACGGCATAACAAGCGCGGGCTCGATAGGTTCCGTCTTGGCATCGACGGTAAACGGAGACATATCCGTCAACACGGTTGTCGGAGAGCTCAAAGTTAACGGGGCTAAGGACGTTTCCGCAAGCGGAACGCTCGGTTCGGCAGACATAAAAGACGCCGGAAATATCGACTTCCAGGGCGACGTTGCCGGCGAAATCAAGGCGCGCGACGTCTTGAATATAACCGCGCAAAAAGCGAAATCGCTCGACGTTAACGGAGCCAAAGACGTTTCCGTCGCCGAAATCGGCATCGGAGACGCAAACGTAAGATACGCAGACAGCCTTGCGGTATCGGGCAATGTCGGCGGAAACGTAAAGGCCGAATCCATAACGGGCGACGTTGCCGTAGGCGGGAAAGTAGGCGGCAACGTGAAGGCCGCGGATATAGGCGGCGACCTCTCCCTCGCGGATGTGGACGGACAGCTTGACGCCACCGACATCGGCGGCGCGGTCAGTGCGAATACCGTAAAGGGAATAACAAAAGTTATCGGCGCGGACAGCCTGATAATATCCGTTGCGGAAAACGACGTAACGGCAAAGGACATAACAAATAGTGTCGCCGTTTCCGAAGGCACGAACGTAAGCGTTTCCGCCGTCGGCGGCAATGTCGCAGCCGACGATATCAGCGGAAAGCTCTCCGCCGAAAATGTCGGAGGAAGCATAAGCAGCGCGACAAGGCTCGGCTCTCTCGACGCGAGGAATATCGGCGGCGGCATCGCCCTCAACAACGTTGACGCCGAATTGAAGGCCTCCGATGTTTCGGGCGACATAACCGCAGTGTCGGCTGGCTCGCTCAACGTCAAAAACGCCGGAACAGTCTCACTAACCGACGTAAATGGAACGTCCCTCGCGGAAAACGTTGACGCCCTTGAAATATCGGGAACGGCCGGCGGAGACGTAAACGCCAAAAACGTAGCCGGAAAAGTGTACGTGGAAAACGCCTCAGCAAACGTCGCCGTTAATACGGCCGGAAGCGTGGAGACAAACAATGTCGACGGAACGCTCTCTGCCGCCGATATCTCGGGAGGAATAGACAGCTCCGTATCGCTCGGCGCGCTCGACGCCAAAAACGTCGGCGGGCAAATAGCCTTGCAGGACGTGCAGGGCAAGCTCAAAGCCGCGGATACGCAGGGCATTTCCGCCGAAAATGCGGGCTCTCTCGAAATTAAAAATGCGAAGGACGTGCAGATACGGAACAATGTAGGCGGCAACGCCGAAGTTTCCGGCATCGGCAACTTCTCGGTTGCAGGCGGGGTCGGCGGAACGACGCTGATGGACGCAGTAGACGGCGATGCTACAATAGGCACTGCCAACGGCGCGGTAACGGTTAATTCCATGGGCGTATCGGGTTCCGTCAATATCGGCACGGCCAACGACAAGGTTTCCGCAAACGGCAATATCGGCGGCGGACTTATTGTCGGCAGTGCCGGCGGAGACGTTACTTCGACCGCGAACGTGGGCTATGTTTCCGTAAAGGGAGCAGACCAAACCCAAAAAGTCGAATTGAAGAACGTTCTCGGCGGAGGCGACTCCAAAATCGAAAACGTATCGGGCGTAATCGTCAACGGAAAGATTTCCGCGGGAGCGGACAGAATGGATATCGTGTCGATATCCAACGATGTCGATTTCCGCGACGAAGTCCTGCTCGACACGCTCGGCATTGACACCGTCGGCGGAGACGTGAAGTTTGCAAAGAAGCTGACCGCCGCAAATTCCGTGAAAATCGACGACGTAAACGGAGACACGACCTTTGCGGGAGACGTTTCGGCAAATTCGTTCTCGATGGATAACGCCGCCAAGGGAGGAAACGTAAGCTTTACGGGTTCTCTCAAAACGGCAGGCGACGCCGAAATCAAGAATGTTTCCGACATATCCGCCCTGAACGGGATTGAAGCCAAAAATCTCACAATCGACGGCGCGGACAATGTTGTAGTCGACAGGATCAAGGCTGACGAAAACGTAAACGTTCTCAATGTTGCCGGCTTCACGGCTGACGCAGTCGAAGCTGCGGACGAAATAAACATCAAGGCGTCGGGCAATATCACCGTGGGCTCCCTCGACGGGGATGCGGACAATACGGGAGCCACGCTGAGTGGAACGCAGTCTTCGTCCGTCATAACGGTCGATACGGCAAACGTCGCTACGAAAATATCCAACGCGGCGGAAGTTGCCGTAAATAAAGCCGCCAACTATCTCGACTTGGAATCGGTCGGAAACGCCGAGATTCGCTCGATAGCTGACGGGGTCGACTACGCGCGGACGGACGACGGACCGTTTATGTACGCCGACAATGTCGGAACGATTGAAATCGGCGCCGACGAAATCGGTGCGGTGTACGACACGGGCGGAAATCCCCTGATAAAGTCCCAAAGCGGCGGCTCTGCAACCGTAGACAAACTGATTCTCCACGCTTCGGCAATCAAATCCGCCGCGCTCACGGGAACGGTTCTCGATATCGGGGCGGCATTGACGGGCGATAGACTGCGTCTGTCGTTTACGCAAAACGATGTGGAAATCGTCGGCAAGCTGAATTTTGCCAGCGATGTCGAACTCGTGACGGAAAATAACTGGACCTTCGATTCGGTAAAGTCCGCCGGACAGCACTCCGCCGTGGGCAGAACCTCCGATGTTGCCGTAAACGGCATTCTCGGCGGCACTGAAAAGTCGGTTTGGAACTTCCTGAAGGCGAAATCCCATGCGGCGTTCGCATTCGAAGCCGCGGACGAATCGGTTGTAAACGAGTTCACGCTTGTGGGCAAATACGACGACGTTCCGCAAAGCGGCTCGTTCAACCACACGTACAGGGACTCGGCGGGCGAAATCCAAAACGAAACCGCGCTGTACAGTCAAAACCTGACGGCCACCGACCTCTACGCGACAGACATCGACGCGAATACGGTTTCGGGAACAACCGACAACGGTATTCTCGATATCGAATACTCGGCATCGAGCGGCAAGGTGGTTCATGAAATAAAGGCAAACAGATTCGTCGAAAAGACGGTTGCAAAAACCGCAAACGAAGCCGAATTTGCCAAAATCATCGACAGCCTCAAACACTCGGGCGATCTCGATAGGAACAGCGAAAACATCCGCGACATTAAAATGCCGTACATTACTGGCGAAAAGTCGCTTTCGGCTTCGCTTCCGAATGCAATGACGTATGCCGCGCGCCAACAGGCGGCTCTCGCGAATTCGATAGCGTTCTCCACGGTCGACTACATCTCCGCCACCAGAGCAATGCTCGGACGTCCGGCGTTTGCGGGTTCGAATGAAGTCGCGGCTGTTTCGGACGGTTCGGAAAAGGACATCTCCGACGTTACCTCGGTATCCTTCAGGAGTGTAAACAGACTCGGGGATTTTGCGGGAACGGACGGAAATTCGGGAGCCAACTCCTATTCGACCGGCGGTCTTGCCAACCTGGAATACATCGTCAACCGCGACCTCTTCTTCGGGATCTCGGCGGGCGGAGCGTATTCCCGCGCGACGGGCGACAATGTATCGGCAAAAGCCGAATCCACTAACCTGATAATCAATCTCTACGGAGACTATCAGATAACGGACGGGCTCGACGCGTACATCGGTCTAACATACTCCTACGGAGACAATAAATCCGAACGCGAGGCGGCTGCCGGCAAGGCGAAGGTCGATTACGAAAGCGACACCTTCGGGGCATTTGGCGGCTTGCGCTATACGATAAAACCCTGCGGGCTTCCCTTCTCGATTACACCCATTCTCGGTGTAAACTACTCCGCGGTGCTTACAAAAAGCGCGACGGAAAAGGAATACACGGGTCCGGACGCAATGACCTATGCCGGTGGAGACTACCACAGCATTAGGACTCTTGCGGGATTCGAGGCAGCCTACCAGTATAGGGACATTCTGAGAATTGCCGTCAGCGCAATGTACGCCCACGAATTCCTCGATAACAGGTACAACGTAGGCTATTCGCTCGATCCCTCCATGTTTGCCGTCAGCAGTGGCATCCTCAGAGGATCGTCAATCGAAAGAGACTATGCGATTCTCGGGTTCGGCATAAACGGCAACATCACCGACTCCGTGTCGGTGGGGGCAAATTACAATGCCGAAGTAAGCTTATCCGAGCTGAACCACCATATCGGCGGCTATATCAGATTCGAATTCTAATGGGTCTGTAAAAACAATGCATGGGGGCGGATTTGCGAAAAATCCGCCCCCATTTGCGTATAACACAAAACATGAAAAAGATATTCGCATTTTCCGCATTTCTGTCACTCTGCTCCGCGCATTTGCCCGCTGCTGACGTTTCCGCCGATTTCGCGGGAGGCAACGCCGTTATCGCCGCTTCGGCAGACGGAAAAATCTCGATTGCCCCCGATTCCTCAGGCTGCTCGCGCAGCGGAAGCTATTGGAATTTTCGCGTAAGAAAAGCGTCCGGCAAACTTTTGGAAATAAGCGTATCGGGTAGAAATGCCGTTGACGCATGCGGGGCGTTCGTCTCGGAGGACTCCGGCAAAAACTGGATGCCGCTGGGCGCGCGTTCTGTCCGCCGATGCGGCGATTCCGCAAAATTCTCATACCGCGTCTCTGAGGACGCCGCCGAAGTCCGCTTCGCTTCAGTCATACCCTACCTGTATTCGGATTTTAAAAGATTCGCGGAATCGCGCGGAATCGCGATCCGACATTTCTGCAAAACCGAGCGCGGACGCGAAAACGTGTTCGTTGCGCTCGGAAACGAAGATTCCGCCGTCACGGCGGTTCTAACCTGCCGCCACCACGCTTGCGAATCGGCGGCTAGCTTTGTCTTGGAGGGTTTTCTTTCCGCCGCAAAATACGCGAAAAACATTCGGGTTGCCGCCTTCCCCCTTGTGGATTTGGACGGCGTAGAGGAGGGCGGGCAGGGAAAATTCCGCAAACCGCGCGACCACAACCAAGACTATTACGGAACGTCAAGGTACGCCGCCACGGCAACGCTAAAACGGATATTGGAAAAACTGAACGCCGACGGGAAAAAAACGGTAGTTTTGGATTTGCATTCCCCGCTTTTTTCGGAAATGAGCCGCCTTTCCACGCACGCCAACGGCATATATTTCGTCTTCGGAAAAAACGGCAAAAAGCGAAATTTGGCAAAAGGCTTCTCGCTGAAGCTTGCCGAGCGCTGCAATGAATCGGGCGGGCTTGCGAACAATCCCGAATTGGATGTCGACTTCGACCCGTTTTTGCACGACAGACGGCCGATAACATTCGCCAAATGGGCGGAAAGGTTGGAGAATGTCATGTGGAGCGCGGCTATGGAAATACCGTTTGCGGTTCCATCCGGCGAATTGCCGTCAACACCCGACCAGTTGCGGAATTTCGGGAAGGCTCTTTTAGAAGAGCTTGACGCGCACGCTGGGGTTGACTGTGAGTCTTCGGGAAAATAGGCTATTCGCAGCGGGATTTGGAAATCGCGCTTTAGCAATTGTGTCCCGCAGGCAGCACATTGCGGTAATAGAAGTCAACAAACCGAAATACGAAGCCACATCAGGCATATGAAAAGCGATTTGTCCAAAATGTGGTGCTTGTAGCCTTTGCCGTCGGCGGATTTTCCGCAATATCTTTTGCGCGTCAAAAGCTCAATCGGCACTTTCGTGCGTTTTGCCGCTTTGCGGACAAAGTCGGGATATGGATATTCGCAAATATTGACCGATAGATTTAATCGACGTCTATTTGTAAAATTTGTGCCACGTGAGAGCTATCGATTCGTTCTCCCAGGACGCAATTTTGGGAGTGTGGTGAGTTCAATGCGCAACAATCTGAAGTTCTAAAATGATGCGGCGCAGATTAGTTCTTTTAGTGCGTTAAAAAATGCAGGGAAATCGCTTAGGCGGTGTTTGCCGTTTATATATTTGATGTCTGCAATATGTCGGAATTTATGCTCCGCGATGCGGAAGTCCAGGACTTCATCGTTTTTTGAAAGGAGCACGGCAGTCGGGATTCCGCGCGAAAGTTTTACAACGTCAAGGTCTTCGGGGTATGAGTTGCAAATATCAGAGGTCAAAGAAAAGGGCTTTCCCGTTTCAAAATCCTGACAGTCTCCTTTAAAAGATTTCAGAGTCGAACGCGGCACAACGCACGGGTTAACAAGCAAGCGCGCGGCACAGCAATGGACAAAAGGCGTCAGTTGCATTGCGTAAAACCCTCCCAGCGACGAGCCTATAATGCAACACGGCTCATTATTGCCCGCAATTTGCGAGACAAGAGACTCCATATTTTCGGAATAAGTTTTTGCGCTGTCGAACGCCAACGCCTTCGCGAAGGGGATTTGTCCGCGGATTTTCCCGAAAGTCGAACTGTTTTTTCCCGAAGCGAATCCGTGTATATAATAATAATTCATAATTTTACCTTTATTACCTTACCTTTCCCGATGCACTTTTTTGCCGCCTCGCCAATTTCCTTCATGACTTTTTGCATGCGAAAGTCATTTATGGGGTCGAGGTACAATGCGTACTCGAAGTCCAGCAAAAAGCCTTTGTCTTTAGGATATTTTTTTGTCCAAAACTCGTAAAACTCCTTATATGTCATTGGAGGGTCTGAGATGGGCGGGATTTCCTGCGGAATTTTTTTGTGTTTTGCCATATTGATGATTTCGTGCCGCCCAGTGCAAAAATCACGCTACTTCGATTTTTTAGAAAAGATTTTTGCTTTTCGTAGCGCGCGTATTCCTCCGAAACGTATTGCCTGTATTGAGCGGGGTTTTCAATGCGTTCAGAAATAATTGCCATGCATTCAAGTATGCCGCCCGACTCTTCTTTTTCGCGCCAAACGCTTTTCCGAACGGAGTCGATGTCTCGGTCGATAGATTCCTTTTTTGCGTTTAGAAAATTCCGGAATTGGACGTCCCGCTCCGTTGGCGCACCCGATTGCGGGAAGAGTCTGTCAAAATATTCCGCATACGACACAATCGTTTCGCTGAACGAAATTTTTGCGAAGAAAATCTACGATTCGTCAAAGTCGCGGTTTAGATGTTTTTTAAAGACCATCTGCCAGCGGCGTGTTGTAGACTATTTGCGCAAAAACGCAAAGGGCGCAAACTTCGGGTCTATAGACGATGACGAATCCGACGTGCTTTGTTCCGCCGAAAAGCTCCACGCCGAAAGCCAAAAAGTGGAGCTTGAAGCCGAAGAGGAAAAGGCGTTCAAAGAGAGCCTGATTCTCGACGCCTACATGTCGATACGCCACAAGTTCGACGCCCGCACATGCGCGGCTTTCGAGATGATAAAACTTGAAGACACGGACGTCGAAACGGTTGTGCGCGAACTCGGCGTATCGCAAAACACGGTAAATAACGCGGTCTACCGCATAATGAAAAAACTGAAAGAGACAGTGCAAAAGGAAAGGGAGTTAAAATGTCTATGAACGAGAACCGCCAGCAACCCCGGCAAGACGCAGACGACGAAATTTTAAGGGAGTTAAAGTCGGCGTATAAGGCAATAAATTCGCTAAACAAAACTGCCTCGCACAGAAAGATAGAAATGCAGATAGAGCGCAAATTGCGCGCGATTAAAGACGGGCAAAGGAAAAGCAAATAGCACTTCGTTGGATTCTCTGTTTATACGCGCAAAAAAATATTTTTTTGCTATTAATAAAAAAGTCTTCTCCATTCGGGAAGACTTTTTTGGATTGTTTTATTGTGTGATCTATTGCCTGTCGCCGAAGAGGGTGGAGGAGTTTAGGTTTAGGCAGGCTTCTACTATTGCCCATATCGCCACAAAAAACGATAGCGTGAAAAACGAGCACACTGTTATTAAAAGTTGTATTATACCCGTTTTTGTGCGGCCCACAAAAAAGTTGTGTGCGCCGAGTGCTCCCAAAAATATCGCCAAAAGAAGATATATAATTTTGTCGTTCTTTTTGCATTCCCTTAAGGGCGCAATTTGTCTGCCACATTTTACGCAAACTACGGCGTTGTCGTCTATTTGGGCTCCGCAATATTTACAAAACATAATGATTTCCTTTCTTAAATTATTTGTTCTTTACCGAAATGTTTTGCGAAAATAAAAAGTAGGCAATAGAGGCGGCCAAAGCTCCCAAATTGTCGGCAAGCATATCTTTTTGGGCGTCCCAAATGTCGCCTTGCGAGCCGAGGAATGCCGCGCCCACCTTGCCGCCGTCAATTTCGGCATATATCCATTCTATAAGCTCCCAGGCGTTTGCCATTGCCATAATTGCAAGCATTCCGAACACTGCCGCAAAAAAGCGGCTGTTTACTATTTTGTTTCTAAAAAACAGTTCCGCAAAGCAGAACGAATTTAGCCCAATAACAAAGTGGGCAAGTCTGTCGAAGTGGTTTCTGTCGAAACCAAACGTATTTGTTATAAAATCGAAGGGGACTTTTTCGAACGTATAGTGCGCGCCTATTGCGTGCAAAACCATCCACAGCGAAATTATGAAATACGAAACGTTTGAAAAGCGGAATTTGGGGAAAGTTAAAAGCAAAAGCGCGAACACAACTGCCGGACTTGTAATTTCAACTTTCCATACCCCAATATCGCTACAGTTTACATACGAAAGCGCAAAAACCGCCAGCACAAACAGCGTTAGGGCAAGCAAAAATCCGTTTTCTTTTTTCATTTTAAAAAATGTCTAAAAATACGACAAGAAAAACCTGAAGCACCAGCATTATTGCGGCAAGCGAGTATACGAATATAAACAGCCAGTCGGTGCTGGTTTTCCTGCAGGCAGGTAGCAAGTCGGTTTTCTTGTTCATATTTTTAGATATTGAAGGTTATTGTTGGTCGGGGGTTGAATCCGATGCAGTTGCAGTGTCGCCTTGTGCGCCTTCTGCCTGTTCGGAGGCAATCTCTTCGTCTTTGGTGTTTACAACGCGGCAAATACCAATAAGCGTGTCGCCGTCGGCAAGGTTTATAAGCCTTACGCCCTGAGTGCTTCTGCCTATAACCCTAATGTCTTTTACGGGCGAGCGAACCGCCTGTCCGCCTTGGGTAAACATCATAATTTCGTCGTCTTCCTTAACGGAAAGTGCGCCGGCTACGCCCGAAGTTTTAATTGCAATTATGCCCGAGCCGCCCCTGTTTTGCAGGCGGTATTCGTCGTACGAAGTTCTCTTGCCCTGGCCGTGTTCGCCCGCAATAAGCAGTGTAGAGTCGGGGTCGGCAATAACTATTGCCTTTACGCAGTCGTTTTCCTTTTTAAGTGTTACGCCCTTTACGCCGCGAGTTGCCCTGCCTTGTGCGCGAAGGTCGTTTTCGCTGAATCTAATAGACATGCCTTCGTGGGTAATAAGAACAACGTTATCGTCTTTATTGGCAAGAACTACGCCTATAAGGGCGTCGTTGTCGTCCAAATTAATGCCTATAATACCGCCCTTGCGGCAGTTCTTATATTCTTCGAGCATTGTCTTTTTAACAACGCCGTTCTTTGTTGCCATAATAAGCCCCTTGTCTTCGGAAAGGTCTTTTACGCAAATCATAGCTGCAATACTTTCGTCGGGCTGCAAGGCCAAAACGTTTTTAAGCGAGCGGCCCTTTGCAATGCGCGTGCCTTCGGGAATGTCGTATACCTTTTCGACATACACGCGGCCGTTGTTCATAAAGAACATAATGTAGTCGTGCGTAGAGGCGGTAAAGATGTGCTCGATAAAGTCTTCGTCGTACTGGCCCGAACCTATAACGCCCTTGCCGCCGCGCTTTTGCGAGCGGTACGAGCTTACGCTTGTGCGCTTAATAAAGCCGTTGTGCGAAACCGAAATAATGCAGCCTTCGTTTGCGATAACGTCTTCCATTCTAAATTCGCCTTCGGCGGGCAGAATTTGCGTTTTGCGTTCCGAAGCATATTTTTCCTTAAGCACAAGCATTTCGCTTTTAATTATGCCCAAAAGTTTCTTTTCGTTTTCTATGATAGAGCGGTATTCCTCTATCTGCTTCATAAGCTCGATATACTCATTTTCTATCTTGTCCCTTTCAAGACCCGTAAGCTGATATAGCCTTAATTCCAAAATGGCGTTTGCCTGCCTTTCGGAAATGGGGTATTTTGCCATAAGGGTAACTTTGGCTTCGTCCCTGCTTTTCGAGGCTCTGATTATCTTTACAAAGTCGTCTAGGTTGTTCAGGGCAATCTTGTAGCCTTCCAAGATATGGGCGCGGTCTTCGGCCTTTTTAAGCATGAACATTGTGCGCCTGTAGATAACTTCGCGCCTGTGCTCTATGTAGCATTCGAGCATTTCCTTAATGTTCATCTGCTTGGGTCTGCGCTTGTCTAAGGCAAGCATAATAACGCCGAAAGACGATTCCAGCTGCGTGTGCTTGTAAAGCTTGTTAAGAACCACGCGCGGGCTTTCGCCGCGTTTAAGCTCTATAACAATTCGCGTATTTTCGTCGGATTCGTTGCGTACGTCGCTAATTTCGGTTATAACCTTGTCGGTTACCAAATTGGCTATTGTTTCTATTAGCGAAGCCCTGTTTACATTATAGGGAATTTCCTTTATTACAATTTGCTCTTTGCCGTTTTTAAGCTCTTCGCAAACGGCGACGCCCCTTGTTTTTACAATGCCGCGCCCCGTTTTCATATAGCTTTCTATGCCGGCTTTGCCCATTATCACGCCGCCCGTCGGAAAGTCGGGGCCGGGGATAATCTTCATAAGGTCGTCTATCGAAATTGTGGGGTTGTCTATAAGCTCGCAGGTAGCGTCTATCAATTCGCCCAAATTGTGGGGCGGAATATTTGTTGTCATACCAACTGCAATGCCTGTAGAGCCGTTCATAAGCAGTGCGGGCAAGGCGCACGGCAAAACGCTGGGCTCCGTTGTAGACTCTTTGTAGTTGGGCACAAAGTCTACGGTGTCGGAATCTATGTCGCTTAAAAGTTCCTGAGCTATTGCCGAAAGTTTACATTCGGTATAACGGTAGGCCGCGGCCGAGTCGCCCTCTATAGAGCCGAAGTTGCCCTGCGGCATAATAAGCGGGTAGCGCATTACCCAGTCTTGCCCCATTCTTACAAGCGTGTCGTAAACCGAGCTGTCTCCGTGGGGGTGGTAGTTTTTAAGAACTTCGCCCACAACGCCCGCGCATTTGTCGAAGGCTCGGTTATAGAGCAATCCTTCGCGCATCATTGCATAAAGCACGCGGCGTTGCACGGGTTTAAGCCCGTCTCTTACGTCGGGCAATGCGCGCGAAACTATAACCGACATGGAGTAGTCGATATACGCGTTGCGCATAATTTCGGTTATGCTCGACGGCTGAATTTTTTCGTTTTCAGTATACATTTAAAATCCTGTCTTATTTTTTTATTATATGTCGAGGTGGGCTGCGTTAAGCGCGTTGTCTTCAATAAATGCGCGCCTTTGCGGAACGTCTTCGCCCATAAGCATTGTAAAGGTAGCGTCGGCGGCCGCTGCGTCTTCTACCGTAACTTTAAGCAGAGAACGCTTTGCCGGATCCATAGTAGTTTCGAACAGCTGCTTTGCGTTCATTTCGCCCAAACCTTTGTAGCGTTGAATGCTCAAACCCCTTCTGCCGAATTCCCTTATTTTTGCAACCAAATCTATAATGCTGTTAAGCGGCATTTCGATTGGCGTTTTAACCGTTTCTCCCACGTTTTCGATAAGCTTAAACGTGGGTGTTGTAGAGGGCTTTATGTCGTCCAGCTCAAAGCCTATTTTTGCGATTTCCTGCAAAAGCTTTTGCAGTGTGTTGGCTTCGTAGATTTCGTAAATGCCAACCCTTTGCTGCATTTTGCGGCCGTTTTCGTCTACAACTTCGCGCATTATGTTGCTTGCAAACATATCGTCGGAGCTGCCGAATTCTATGAGGAAAGACGAACGCTGGTCTTCGGTAAAGAGGAATCTAAATTCTTCCTTGTTGCCCGTTTTAATTCTTGCCAAATATTTGGGCAGCGCAAAGGTTGCAGGGTCTGCCTTGCCAAGATAGTCGCAAAGCTGGCAGCCGTAGCGTACAATAGCCTTGCCGCAGGCCTCTATTTTAGAAAGGGCTTCAACCAATTTGTCTACCTTGGCAGATTCAAATTGCTTGCCGTCGGAATTCCTTACCAAAACAACGTCTTCCGAACCCAATTCCAAAAGAATTTTGTTCATTTCCGCGTCGTTCATAACATATTGCTCGCGCTTCTTTCTCTTGATTTTGTATAGCGGAGGTTGCGCAATGTAGATGTAGCCGTTTTCTATAAGGCCCTTTAGGTGCCTAAAGAAGAATGTAAGCAAAAGAGTTCTAATGTGCGAGCCGTCTACATCGGCATCGGTCATAATAACTATCTTGTGGTAGCGCGCCTTTTCGATATTGAATGCTCCGTCGCCGCTTTCGCCAATGCCCGTGCCGCAGGCTGTAATCATAGCCCTGATTTCGGCATTGCCCAATGCCTTGTCTATGCGGGTTTTTTCGACATTCAAAACCTTGCCTCTAAGGGGAAGTATTGCCTGATAGCGTCTGTCGCGCCCCGACTTTGCGGAACCGCCCGCCGAGTCGCCTTCTACAATGAACAATTCGCAAAGGCTTGGGTCTCTTTCGGAGCAGTCTGCCAACTTTTGGGGCATGCCGCCGCTGCTTAAAACACCCTTGCGGATAGTTTCTTTCGCCTTTCTTGCGGCTTCCCTTGCGCGGGCTGCAACAAGGCACTTTTCTATCATTTTCTTTGCAACTTGCGGCTGCGTTTCGAAAACGTATTTTAGCTTTTCGCCAACAATCTTTTGAACAATGCCGTCTACCTCGCCGTTCGAAAGCTTTGTTTTGGTTTGCCCTTCAAAGCGCGGTTCGGGAACTTTAACCGAAATTACGGCAGTCAATCCTTCGCGGCAGTCGTCGCCCGAAATAGGCGGGTCTTTTTCCTTCAACAAATTGTTTGCTTTTGCATAGGCGTTTACAACCCTTGTCAGCGCCGTTCTAAAGCCGCTTAAGTGCGTGCCGCCTTCAACATTGTAGATAGAGTTTGCATAGGCGTATACCTGTTCGGAATACGAGTCGTTATACTGCATTGCAATGTCTACAACTATTTTAGAGTCGGGCTTTGCCGGGTCTGCAACGGCTTCGCCGCTAAAGTATATAACCTTGGGGTTAATTACGTTCTTGTTTGTGTTAAGGAACTGAACGTATTCGGAAATGCCGTCTTTAAAGCAGAAAGTTTCTTCTTTGTCTGTGCGGTCGTCTTTAAGCAGAATTTTTATGCCTGGGTTTAGGAACGCCAATTCCCTAAGCCTTTTTGCCAAAATTTCGTATTTAAATTCGCGCGTGGTGGTAAATATTTCGGGGTCGGGCAAAAAGGTTATCTTTGTGCCGGTGCCTTTTGTAGAGCCTATAATCTCCATCTTTTGCACGGTTTTGCCCCTTACAAATGCCATGTGGTAGATGTTGCCGTTTTTTCGCACTTCTACGTCGAAAGCTTCGGAAACCGCATTTACGCATTTTGCTCCTACGCCGTGCAAACCGCCCGAAACAACATAGGCGCCTTTGCCGAATTTGCCGCCTGCGTGCAGGTTTGTCATAACAAGTTCCAGTGCGGGAATTTTGTATTTGGGGTGAATGTCTACGGGAATGCCGCGGCCGTTGTCTTCTATAGAGCACGAGCCGTCGGAATGCAATTCTACCTTTATAAGATTGCAGTAGCCTGCCAAAGCTTCGTCGATTGAATTGTCTACAATTTCGTAGACGCAGTGGTGCAAGCCTCTTTCGTTAGTGTCGCCGATATACATATCGGGGCGTTTTCTTACGCCCTCTAGCCCTTCAAGCTTTTGTATTTTCGACGCATCGTATGTGTCGTTTTTATTGATGTTGTCTGCCATATAATTTTTCCTGAAATTATTGCGCAAAAATACGGGGGCGTTTTGCCGAAAAACCGGCAAATTTTTACGCTGTATACCGCCTAAAATAGACGCTATGCCCTATTGGTTGCGCGTTTCTATATACTGTATATATAGTGCGTATAAAGCGCAACAAAAAACTTGGCAAAAAAGAGCTTTTTTTGCCGCGAAAAAACGGTTTTTTGCGCGTGGGTAAATGGGGTTGCTTTTGCGCAAAATTTTAGGGTTTTGCTTTGGGGTGGTAACTTTACTTTGCACTGCCGCAAAACGCTTTTTTAGGGCAATTTTTGCCTTAAAAAAGGCTTTTTATTGCGCAAAGACTTTTTAAACGCAAAAAAAAGAGCCTGTCCAAAGTAGGGCAGACCCTTAAAAAAGTTTTTAAGCTTAATTCTGCTTTAGTAGGTTATGTAGCCTGCAACCGCCGAAGATGCAACCATTCTGGGCGACATAAGCACTGTTCTGCCCGTGGGGCTGCCTTGGCGACCTTTAAAGTTTCGGTTCGAGCTAGATGCGCAAAGCTCGTCGCCGCGCAATTTGTCGGCGTTCATTGCCAAGCACATCGAGCAACCTGCGTTGCGCCATTCAAAGCCAGCCTCTGTAAATATCTTGTCTAGCCCTTCGGCTTCGGCAAGCTTCTTTACAATTTGCGAACCCGGAACAGCAATTGCCCTTACGCCTTTTGCCACTTTTTTGCCTTTAAGGTATTTTGCGGCTTCCTGCAAGTCCGACAATCTGCCGTTTGTGCACGAGCCAATAAACGCTACGTTTATTGGAATGCCTTTAACGGGAGTGCCCGATTTTAGCTTCATATAAGCCAAAGCGTCTTTTGCGTCTTTGCGCTGTTGCGGGTCTGCAATAGAGTCGCAATCGGGGATATTTTCGTTAATGAATACCGCCTGCGAGGGATTTACGCCCCAAGTTACCGTAGGCAAAATGTCGGCTGCGTCGAACTTTACAACGTCGTCGTAAACGGCGTCTTTGTCGGAGGCAACGGTTTTCCAATATTCAACGGCCTTGTCGAAGTCTGCACCCTTTGGCGCGTATGGCCTGCCTTTAAGATAGTCGAAAGTTTTTTGGTCGGGATTTACATAGCCAACCCTTGCTCCGCCTTCTATAGCCATATTGCAAACCGTCATTCTGCCTTCCATCGACATATTGTCGAATACGTCGCCGGCAAATTCGTAGGCATAGCCTATGCCGCCGTTTACGCCAAGCTTGCGTATTATGTGAAGGGCTACATCTTTGGGGTAAACTCCTTCTTTAAGAGTGCCGTTTACTTCAACCTTTCTTACCTTCAATTTTTTGAAGGAAAGCGTTTGCGTTGCCAGCACGTTGCGAACCTGTGTTGTGCCAATGCCGAAAGCAACCGCGCCGAATGCGCCGTGGGTTGCCGTGTGGCTGTCGCCGCAGGCAACGGTCATTCCCGGTTGTATAATGCCCTGTTCGGGCATAACAATGTGTATTACGCCCTGGCAGCCCGTGTTTACGTCGAAAAACTTAATGTTGTTGTCGGCGCAATTTTTGCGGATATGCTCGAGCATTTCGTATGCCAATTTGTCTGCATACGGTTCGCTTGTGTCGGTTGTGGGAATGATATGGTCTACCGTAGCAAAAGAGCGGTTTGGATAGCGCACTTTTAGCTTTAAGGTTCTAAGCATGCCGAATGCCTGAGGGCTTGTAACCTCGTGCATTAGGTGCGTGCCTATAAACAACTGGGTAGAACCGTCGGGCAACTGCCTAACGGTATGCTTTTCCCAAACCTTTTCGAATAGAGTTTTACCCATAAAGCAATTAGTCGAGCAAAGAGTCGTCTAAGTCGTAGTTGGGGTAAACGTTCTGAACGTCGTCTAAGTCTTCCAAAGCTTCTACAACCCTTACGGCTTTCTTTGCGGTTTCCGCGTCTGTTATCGGAACCAAAGTTGTGGGTATCCACGACAAGTTCGAGTCGGCGCATTTAATGCCTGCGTCTTCCAAAGCCTTTGCCAACTTATCGTATTCGGAAACAGGGCAAAGCACTTCAAATTCGTCGCCGTTGTTTTTAACGTCTTCTGCCCCCGCTTCCAAAGCTACGTCCATAAGCTTTTCTTCGGTGGTGTCTTCGGCGTTGATTATAAATTGACCCTGTCTGTTGAAGTTAAACTGCAACGCGCCCTGTGTTGCAAGGCTGCCGCCGTTCTTTGTGAATGCCGCTCTTACGTCGGCAACGGCGCGGTTTTTGTTTTCGGTTGTAACTTCCACAATAATGCCAACTCCGCCGGGAGCATAGCCTTCGTACAACAACTGTTCGTAAACAACGCCGGGGATTTCGCCCGTACCCTTTTTAATAGCTCTGTCGATATTGTCGGCAGGCATATTGGCAGCTTTCGCCTTTAGCACCAAGGTGCGAAGACGGGGATTAAAGTTTTGGTCGCCGCCGCCGGCTCTGGCAGCAAGAGTAATATCCTTACTCAATGCGCTGAATATTTTGCCTCTTTTAGAGTCTATTGCGGCCTTGTGGCGTTTAGTTGTTGCCCATTTACTGTGTCCAGACATATTAATTATCCTTTACATTGTTTTTAAAAAGAAAGTTGAATTATTGTCGAAATTTGCCCGTTTTCAACATTTTTTTATATGCCGTGCAAAATTTTTGCGCTTTAATACAATTTTGTAGTATGGATATGCTTTTGAAAGACTTTTTTGGCTTTGCTTGAATTTATGTTGTAAAAGGCCATTTTTTCTTTGATTTTTACGATAAATTAAAGTAGGGTGTTCTCTCTTTTTAGGGGCGTTGCAGTTCCCGTTATTTCGGGGAATGTGGCCTCGTTGAACACAAACATTTTTTCATTCACATAATAAAAAGACGGATTATGACGGATATTAAAGATTGCGCGGTTAAGTTTCCCGAAAAGTCGGGCAAAGACTTGTATTTTTACAGCTTGGAAAAGTTGGCCGAAAAGTACCCGAACGTAAAAAGGCTGCCCATTTCCATAAAGATTGTGCTCGAAAGCGTGCTGAGAGCCTCGTTTAACGGTTTGGCTACTGAAAAGGACGTTGAAAATTTGGCAAACTGGAACGCCAAAAACCCGGGGGCGTTCGAAATCCCCTTTGTTGTTTCGCGCATAGTTTTGCAGGATTTAACGGGCGTTCCCCTTTTGGTAGACTTGGCCGCAATGCGCTCGTACGCCCAAAGGCAGGGCAAAAATCCCGATTTGGTAGAGCCTCTTGTTCCCGTAGACTTGGTTATAGACCACTCGGTGCAGATGGACTATTTCGGCACAAACGACGCGTATGCAAAGAACCTTGAAATGGAGTTTAAGCGCGGCAAGGAAAGGTACGAATTTTTAAAGTGGGGTCAGCAGGCGTTTAAAACCTTTTCGGTTGTGCCGCCTTCTACGGGCATAATACACCAGGTAAACCTCGAATACTTGGCAAAGCTTGTTTTCGAAAAATCCGAAAACGGCAAAAACGTGTTGTATCCGGACACTTTGGTCGGCACCGACTCGCACACTACAATGATAAACGGCCTTGGCGTTGTAGGCTGGGGCGTTGGCGGCATAGAGGCAGAAGCGGGTATGTTGGGTCAGCCCATATACTTTAAAGTGCCCGAAGTTGTGGGTGTATGTATGTCGGGCAGGCTTTCGAACGGGGTAACGGCAACCGACTTGGCTTTGCATATGACAAAGCTTTTAAGAGACGAAAAGGTTGTAGGCAAATTTGTTGAATATTTCGGCGAGGGAGCCAGCACATTGTCGCTTGCCGACAGGGCAACCGTTGCGAATATGGCTCCCGAATACGGTGCAACTATGGGGTATTTTCCCGTAGACGACAAAACTTTGGAATATATGAAGCTTTCGGGCAGAAGCGACGAGCTGGTTGCCCTTATAAAAGAATATTACACAAAGCAGGGAATGTTCTCGATACCGCGCGAGGGCGATTGCGACTACACAAAAGTTTTGCATGTAAATTTGGCCGACATTAAGCCAGCAATAGCAGGTCCGAAACGTCCGCAAGACAAGATAGAGCTTAACGACGCAAAAGAGGCATTTAATGCAAGTTTCCCGAATCTGGAATATAAAAAGGCAAAAACCTCTAAGGGCGAAATTTCGGACGGCAGCGTTTTGATTGCCGCAATAACAAGCTGCACAAACACGTCGAACCCGTCGGTTTTGGTTGCCGCCGGCTTGTTGGCAAAAAAGGCAAGGGCGTTCGGGCTTAAAACTCCAGCCTATGTAAAAACAACTTTGGCCCCCGGGTCTAGGGTTGTAAGCGACTACTTAAAAGAAGCGGGCTTGCAGACTTATTTAGACGAGCTTGGCTTTAATTTGGCGGGCTACGGCTGCGCCACCTGCATAGGCAATTCCGGCCCAATCGACGCCGAAATTACCGAGGCTGTAAAAGAAAACAATTTGGTTTGTGCAAGCGTGCTTTCGGGCAACAGAAATTTTGAAGCCCGCGTTCACGCGCTTTTAAAGGCAAATTATTTGATGACGCCCCAATATGTAGTGGCTTTTGCGCTTGCAGACAGAATAAACATAGATTTCGATAAAGAGCCCGTCGGCGTTTCGCCCGAAGGCAAAGAAGTGTTCTTAAAAGACATTTTGCCGACTTCGGCCGAAGTTGAAGAATGCGTTGCAAAGTGCGTAAAAAGCGAATTCTTCAAAAAGGAGTATTCCAGCCTAAAAGGCCCCGAATTGTGGCAGCAAGTGCAAAGCACAAAGGGCAACGTGTTCAACTGGAGCAAAGACAGCACCTACATTCAAGAGCCTCCCTTCTTCGAGGAAAAAGACGCCTCGAAAAAGTCCCTTAAAGACCTTAGAGCGTTGGCTATTTTCGGCGACAGCGTAACAACCGACCACATTTCGCCTGCGGGCGCGATTTCGCCCGACAGCGCAGCCGCCCGCTACCTTACAGAAAAGGGATTGTCGCAAAAAGACTTTAATACCTACGGCTCCAGAAGGGGCAACGACCGCGTTATGTGTCGCGGCACATTTGCCAATATAAGAATTAAAAACAAGATTGTTGCCCCCAAAGAGGGCGGCTACACCAAAATGTACGGCAAGGGCAGCGACATTCTTATTTTCGACGCCGCGCAAAAGTATGCACAAAACAACGAGGGCTTGCTTGTGTTTGCCGGCAAAGATTACGGTATGGGCAGCTCGCGCGACTGGGCGGCAAAGGGTACAAGCCTTTTGGGCGTAAGGGCCGTTATCGCAAAATCGTACGAAAGAATTCACCGCAGCAACCTTGTTGGCATGGGCATTTTGCCTTTCGAATTTGCCGAAGGTTGCGATGCCGACACTTTAAACCTTAACGGTTCCGAAAAGTTCACAATACAGGGGCTTGAAGACGGCGTAAAAGTTGCGGCAAAAGCCACTCTTAAAATAGAGCGCGAAAACGGCGCTATAGACTATGCCGACTTGCTGCTTAGAATAGATACCCCCGTTGAAATAGACTACTACAACTGCGGCGGCATTCTCCAATGCGTGTTAAAGAAAATTCTTAAATAGCAAAATGCCGGTTGAGGATACAAAGTTTTTGGTATGCGAGGAGGGCAATTGCGCCACTTTGGCGATTGTCGGCCGCGCATGCTATCTCAACTGCATGGGTGTTTCGGAATTTTTCGATACGGCCGTAAGAGACAAAAAAGCTGTTGTTAACATAGATTTTGCGGAGTGCACGGGTGTAGACAGCACTTTTTTGGGGATAATTGCAAAGCTTGCAATAAGGCTTAAGCCCCACAAGGGCAAGGTTGTTTTAAGCAACATTTCCGACCGCAATCTGGAGGTTGTGCAAAATCTGGGGCTGGACAAAATTCTGGAAATAGGCAACCCGCCAAAAGACGGAGTTGTTGCCCAAAACACGCTTAGCAATTCGCCTTCGGCGCAGTCGGAAATGCTTTCGGCGCACGAGTCGCTTGTAAGCGCAAACCCCGAAAACCTTAAAAAGTTTGAAGATGTAATCGCTTTTCTGAAAAAGCGTGTTGAATAAACGCGGTTTTTTTGCGAGACTGTTTTTGTATATGAATATCGTTTTCTTTGCATTGGGTATGCTGTTTGCGTGGGTCTTTGCCCTCGCGTGGCTTTGCGTTGCAAGAAAGAGAATGTCGCATTTGTACAAAATAAACGACGACCTTAAAAACGAAAGGGCGGTAACCATTGCAAGCATGCGCAAACTTGCCTCCGATTTAGAGGGCGGCATTAGCGTGCCCGACATTTACAGGCGCACGCTAAAGCTTGCGGTAGACGTAACCAAAGCCCAAAGCGGCAGAATTTACGAGCGCAAAGACGACGGCACTTGGAAAAGCGTTGTTACCATGGGGTTATTCCCTCCGCAAAGGCACATTAAAAACGACTTTGCAACAAAGGCCCAATATATAAGCACAGTTTTTGCCGACGAAGTTTTGTCGGCAAACGAGGGGCTTGTAGGGCAGGTTGGCAACAGCGCCGAAGGCCTTTTTGTTAAAGACGCCGCCAAAGACAACAGGGTGTTGTCGTCGTCTTTTGACCCGCTAAAAATTACAAGCATAATTTATGTGCCCGTATTTTTTGTGTCGAAAACAAGCGCGGTTATGGTTTTGGCAAATCCGCTTGGCGATGAGAAGTTTTCGCAGAACGATTTTTCGCTTGCAAAGGCCATTGCAAGTCAGGCTGCAATTGCAATTTCGAACGCAAATACTATGGACGTTCTTGTCGAGAAAAACCGGCTTAATTTCGACTTAAAATTGGCAAGCGGCGTTCAAAGATATTTGCTGCCGCAGCAAATGCCAGAAATAGACGGATATGATTTTGCCGTAAGGTATGTTCCACAGCAGTGCATAGGCGGCGATTTTTACGACTTTATAGACTTGGGCAACCAAAAGCTTGGCGTTGTAATTGCCGACGTTTCGGGCAAAGGGGTGTCGGCTGCAATGATAATGGCAATTACGCAGACAAAATTGCGCGAAATTGCGCCGCGCTACGAAAGCCCCGCCGAGGCCTTAAAAGCCCTTAATGCCGACATGATGCCCCTTATGCGCGAGGATATGTTCATTACAATGATATACGCCGTTATAGACGCAAAAAATTCGTCCATAACCTTGGCAAGGGCGGGGCACGAGCCCGCATTGTTGTTCGACAAAAGCACAACCGACTTCGAGTCTATGAAAATTAAAAGCTCGGGAATGGCGGTAGGCATGGTCGATTCGGAAATATTCGACACTGTTATAGAAGACAAAACTTTCGCGTTCGAAAAATCGGCGGTGCTTGTTATGTATACCGACGGCATAACCGAATCGCTAAGCAAAAACGGCGGCGAATTTACCGCCGAAAGGCTTGAAAAATCTATTGCAAGCGTTGCCAACGAAAGCGCCGCCGACATAAACACCGACATTCTTTTAGACGTTCAGCGTTTTTGCGGCGCAACATATTCGTACGCCGACGATATGACTTTGATTACAATTAAACACACAAACTAACAAACCAATAAAAAAGGAAATAAAAATGCCAGGAGTAGGTAAACTTTTAAAACAAGCCCAAAAAATGCAAAAAGCAATGGAGGGCGTTCAGGCCGAGCTTGAAAACCAAACCGTTGAAGTTTCTAGCGGCGGCGGTGCGGTTAAAATTACGGCAAACGGTCACGGTGCAATAAAGTCTATTAAGTTAGACCCCGAATTTTTGAAGGAAGACGCCTCCGTTGTAGAAAGCGCAATTTTGGAAGCCATTAACGAAGCCGCAGCAAAGGCAAAAGCCTTGGGCGAAGAACAAATGGGCAAGGTTACGGGCGGCTTTAGCATTCCCGGCTTGTTCTAGTTTTTTTGCGTTATGTCGGACGCTTTCGAAAACCTAAAGGCGGCTTTGCGAAAGGCTCCCGGAATAGGGGCGAAAGCCGCCGAACGCATTGCCCTGAACATTGCGGTAGAAAACCGCGAGCTTGGCGCGCTTTTGCGCCAAAGCATAGACGAGGCGTTAAATTCGCTTAGCGCGTGTCCCGAATGCGGTGCGCTTTCCGAAAACGGAAAGCTTTGCCGCATTTGTGCCGACCCTTCGCGCCGTGCCGATGCCGTTTGCGTTGTCGAAAGCGTGCTCGATATATTTTCTATAGAAAAGTCGGGGGCTTGGCGCGGCAGATATTTTGTTTTGGGGGGCAAGCTTTCGCCTTTAAAGCGCATTGGGCCCGAAAAATTGGGCATAGACCGCCTAAAAGACCTTGTTGTAAAAAACTCGGTTGCGGAAATAATTTTGGCGTTGTCGAACGATATAGAAGGCGAGGCAACCTGCCGCTATTTGCAGGAGGCCGTTTTTGCCGATATGCCGCAGGTTAAGCTAAGCCGCATAGGCTTTGGTTTGCCCAGCGGCAGCGGCCTTCTTTTTGCCGATTCTTCGACAATAAAAAGCGCGTTGGATTCAAGAAAAATTTATTAGCATATGAAATTTCGCAATATATTATGCGCCGTTTTGTTTTTGGCGTTTTCAAATTTTTTGTTTTCGCAAACGGAAAGTTTATCTAAAACAAAAGGCGTTTCCGAAAACGCTGCGCAAAAAACCGACATATCCATTTTAGATTCGGTTGTTTTGGGTGTAGTAGAGGGCATAACCGAATATCTGCCGGTGTCGTCTACGGGGCACCTTATATTGACAAACAGCGTGCTTGGGTTGGATTCGGAAACTCCCCTTAAAGACGCCAAAGGCAACATTGTTATAGACAAAAAGCAGAGCAAAAAAAGCGGCAAAGAAGTTGCCTATACAATGAAAAAAGCCGCCGATGCCTACGCCGTTATAATACAGCTTGGCGCAATATTGGCGGTTTTGGCTTTGTATTGGGAAAGTGTTTGGGAAATTGTAAAGGGCGTTTTCGGCAAAAGCAAAAAGGGGCTTTCCCTTGCAAGGAATATAATTGCCGCCTTTATGCCGGCCGCCGTTATAGGCCTTTTGCTGCACGACTATATCGACGAATATCTCTTCGGCGTATACCCTGTTGTTTTTGCGCTTTTTGCGGGCGGGTTGCTTATGCTTTTTGTTCAAAAAAAGTTGGGGAAAGCCGCGTCTAAAAAGCCCGATACCGACTTGTCCGACTTAAGTGTAAAACAAAGTCTTTTAATAGGTTTTTTGCAGGTTGTTGCAATGTGGCCTGGAACAAGCAGGTCTATGATGACAATTTTGGGCGGCTACATTGCAGGGCTTAACCCCGCCTCTTCCGCAAAATTCAGCTTTTTGCTGGGGTTGCTTACGCTTTCGGCGGCAAGCTTTTTTAAGATAGCAAAAGACGGGCAAAATATGCTAAACGCGCTTTCGGTTGTGCCTTTGTTAGTTGGGCTTATAGTTTCGTTTATATGCGCTTTGGTTTGCGTAAAGTGGCTTGTGGGCTTTTTAACAAGAAGGGGGCTTGCCCCTTTTGCGTGGTATAGAATTGCCCTAAGCGCAGTGCTTTGCATTTATTTCCTTTGCATGTAATGGCAAATTTTGCGGACATACATACGCACTTTTTTTTGCCCTTTAAAACTTCGGCAAAGCTTTGGTGCGAGCAACAAAACGAACCATATTGGGGTTCGCTTTTAGCACCGCAAAACCGCAAAACCTTGCAGGATTTTACCGAAAAGGAAACCTTTTTAGCGGCTATGGACAATGCCGGCATAAAAAGGTGCGTTTTAAACGGTGCCTATTGGCAAAATACAAAAACCTGCATGTATGCAAACGATGCGGCTCTTGAATTTGCAAAGGCGCACCCAAACAGAATTTCGGCTTTTGCCGCGATAAACCCCGCCGATTTTGAGGGCTCAAAAAAGATTTTGCAAAGCGCAAGAAGCCGCGGCTTTTGCGGCGTGGGCGAATTGTGCGACGCCGTCCAAAACTTCTCGTATAGCAGCCCCGAATTTTTAAAGCTTATGCAGATATGCGACGCCGAAAATTTGCCCGTTTGCCTGCATTTGGGCGACCCTTTCGGCAAGATGTATAGCGGCAAGATTTTTACCGACAACAATGCGGCGTTTGCGCTTGCCGACAAATTCGAAAACATAAACTTTATTTTTGCGCATTTGGCAGGCGGCGAAATTCTGCGCCGCAAATTCGAAAAGAAGAACGCCTTTTTCGACAGCGCAGCCTTTCCTCTTTTATACGGCAAAGAACAGTGGCAAACGGCGTTCGAAAATTCTGGCGGCAACCTGCTTTTCGGCAGCGACTATTCGCTTAGGCTGTATCCAAAAACACAAAAAACGGCCGACATAAAAACCCTTAAATACGAAGCCGCGCAAAACTTGCCCGAAAGCTTTTTGCCCGACTTTTTCGAAAACAACGCCAAAAAAGTTTTGGGTTTTGAAATTTAATTTTAGGCGCAAACTTTATTTTAAGTTTTTGTTTTCGGGGCGGTTTTTTAGCCATTTAGGGCGTCTGCCCCTAAGCATTTTTTTTAGCTTTGGCCTGTCGCATTCGGCAACAATGTAGCCGCAACATTCGGGAAACCCGCATTTGCAGGGGTGCTCTAAAAAGTGCTCAAAAGCGTAGCCGTAGTTATACAAAAACTCTTCGTCCTTTAAAACGTCTTTTGTTGTTTCTATAAAAATGCGGCCTTCTTCCTCTACGGCTTGGCAGTTTGTGCGGCAGGCGTGGTTTATGTATTTTGCGTCGTTATAGTCGAAATTGCCGTCTATATACAAGTCGTCGTTAACTTCGAAAATGTAAACTGCTCCCTTGCCCGTTTCGTGCGCGGTTTTTTCGTATTCAACGCCGCGCTTGTCGGCTTCGTCGGCCGAAATTCTGTCGCCCAAATACTCTATTATGCGCTCGCCTTTTTTTATGTTTCGCGCGGCAAAAAGCCCCTTGCCGTGAATTTTAGAAGCGGCAACATAATAGGCTTTGCTATTCGGGGAATTTTCCGCTTCTAACTTCCGACACATATTGCGAATAGGCGTTAACAATTTGTTCTTTTAAATTGGCGTAGCGTTTTGCGAATTTGGGCGAAAAGTCGTTTAAGCCCAGCATATCGGTCATAACCAAAACCTGGCCGTCGCAGTGCGGGCCCGCCCCAATGCCTATTGTTGGCACCGAAACGCTTTTGCTTATTGCCTTTGCAGTTGCAGCCTCTGTCATTTCCAAAACAATGGCAAATACTCCCGCTTTTTCAAGCTGCTTGGCTTCGCTAATAAGCCTGTTTTTTTCGTCTTCGGTTTTGCCGAATTTGCGGTATTTGCCCAGTTTTAAAAACTGCTGCGGCTGAAGCCCAATGTGGCCAACAACGGCAATTCCGGCTTCGGTAAGCTTCGCAATCTTTTCGGCAATAGAGCCTGCGCCTTCAATCTTAATCGCGCTTGCCCCCGCCTGAATAAGCGACTTTGCCGAATCCAACAGCCTGTCGAAAGAGTAGTTTGCTTCGCAAAAGGGCATATCGGCAACAACCAAAGCCTTTGTGTTTGCCCTGGCAACCGCCTTTGTGTGGTGCAACATATCGGCAAGGCTTACGGGTATTGTGCTGTCGAAGCCCAAAAAATTGTTGCCTACCGAGTCGCCTATTAAAATCATATCGGCTCCGCCCAAGTCTGCCAAATGCGCGAACAATGCGTCGTAGGCGGTAATCATTGCAAGCTTGCGTACGTTTTTTGCCTGCAAAATATCGTGTGTTGTAATTTTATTTTCCATAGATAGCTATTTTAAAAAAGAGTTTATAAGAGAAGCCGCTCCCGTTGCGGTTACGTCTTTTAAAATTTCCGAAAGGTTGTTTTTTGGCGACTGCAAGTTGCCGTAAACGTCGAATTCGGGGCCAGTGCTGTAGCCGTTTATGGGCGATGTTGCACTTTTAATTAAACCCAATTTTTTAAACAAAAATTCGGTGTCGCCGTTCTTTACATAAACGCGCCCCTTTGCACTAAGCGGATACAAATTAAAGGGCAAGTTTTCAGCATATGCAATTTTCCCGTCGGCGCAAATTGTAATTTCTTTGCCGACAATTTCGCCGGTTTTAATTTCTATGTTTTTGTCGGCGTTTCTTTCCAGCGCAAACGAGAGGGTGTCGAACTTGAATTCTCTGAACATAGAATATACCGCTTCTATGCCCTTTGTTTCTTTCACTTTGTCGGACAAAAGGCTGGCTCCTATCTTTAGCGCGCTTTGGGCAATTCCCATAACCGCCCCTGTGTTAGAATCTGGGTCTATAAGGCGCAGCACGCCTCCTTTTGTATTTTTTAGCGAAAGTTTTGCGAGCAGGTTTTCGGCAAGTTTGTTCGGCGTTTTGGCTTTAGACGTTGCCGAAATTTCTATGTCGAAAAGCCCGTCAAGCGCGTTGCTGCTTGAATTTTCGAACTTGGTAAAGTCCGAAAAGTCGGCGTCTTTTGCGGAGAAATTTAACGCGCTTAAGTTGTAGAAATTGTCGGCAAACAAAAGCTTTGCATTTGCCAAACACGGCGTTTTGCACGAAATAAAATCCAAACTTTTTATTTGAATGGAGGTATTGTTTAGTTCCGCCAAAAGCTTAAGCTGTTTGGCAAGTTCTTTTTCGTTAAAATAAATTTCGTTTAGCTTAGAAGTAAGCGAAATGTTGTAGCCGAAATTCCAAACAGCCTTTTTAGCTTGTGTTGGCGCGCTTTGTGCGCCTGCATTTGCGGCCGCAAAATTTGTTGTTTGTGGCAGGCTTTTGGCTTTGCTATGGGCGGTTGATGTTTGGGTTTTAGAAGCATTATTTGCGCTTTTTACCCCCTTAGGCTTGTTGAACAATTCCGCCAAAACGGCAAAGTGGTTGCATTCCAAACGCTTCGAATTAAGCGTTAAAGTGTAGCTATTTTTCGACTGCTTGTTTGCCTGAAATTCGATGTCTGAATTTCCCTGCTTCGAGAAGATTTGCGTTTTAAGCGTTGCTTTATTTAGATTGTAAAAATCCTTAATTTCGGTAGACAAATCCATAGTCTCTATCTTTGCCGCTTTTGTTTTCGGGGTAAGGTTAAATAGCTTGCCAGAAAGATTTAGGTCTTTGTCTTTAATTGTAAACGCGACTTCTGCAAGCCCCGAAAGAATGTTGTTAAAGTCGCTTACTGCGGCAATGTCCATAAACTTTGGCAGCGCAATTTTTGCTTTGCCCGAGGCATTTTTAATTGCGGCGCTGTCAAGGGCAATTTCGGCTTTGCCCGAAGCGTCGAAAAATTCCAAAGAGTTTTTTGAAAGCGAAATTTTTTCGGCGTTGGCAAGCAGTTGCGTTTCGCTTAGTTTGCCCGAAAGGTTCGCTTTGGCATCGGTGTTTTTTATAACGTATTTGTCGCCGTTTGTATACGAAATACTTTCGGCGGAAATATTGCCCGAAAAATCTAAAACGCTATTTTTATTATTGGCGCTTAGCTTGCCCGAGGCTGCTTTTGCATAAAAGTTTGGCGCAAATTGTTGTAGCAAAAAGAGCGGAAAGTTATTCAAGTTAATGGAAGCGGTAAAATCTCTTTGCAGCGGTTTTTTTGTATCTATGTCGCCCGCAAAAGAAAGACTTAAAACCTTTGCTCCGTTGTTGTCTTGCTGTGCTAAGTCGCACCTTTTTAGCGAAACAATGCCGTCTTTAAACGAGCCTGCAATATTGCCCGAAAAGTCCGACAAATTTTTTGCGTTTAAAAAGCCGCCTATGTTGCCGAGGCTTTCTACCGAAAATTCGAACACTCCGTTTTTGCCCGAAAACGAAAAGTTGTTGCCTATGCCGTTTTGCCCGTTTGCCGAAATATAAAGCTTGCCAGATGCCTTTTGCGCCGAAAAGTCTAGCGGGAATAGCGCGTTAAAATCTGCGCTAAAAAACAGGGATTCCGGCAAAAGTTGGCGTTTGTTTTTTATTAGCGAAATATTTTCGGCGTAAAAACTTTTTTGCGTTTTTATTGAAAGTAAATTTTTTTGCAAGTCGGGTTCTATAAGGAAAACGGCGCCCATTCTTTTTACCGAAAAGTCTGCATTTTGTATAAATTTTTTGAAAACGCTTTGGGGGATTTCGTTTAGCTGCAAAATTATTTTCGGGGCCTTTTCAAAGCTTTTGTTCGAAAAGTTGAATGCGGCGTTTTCTTCGAGCGAAATTTTTAAAAGAGGGGTGTTTTCGTCGAAAATTTCTGCCGAAAGCGACGAGATTTGCGCACTGTTCATATTGCCCGAAAATTCGCAAACGGCGTCTATTTTAGGCGCGCTTAAAAGATTTAAGTTTTCGTTTATATTGCCCAAATTTTTGCCCTCTAGCAAAATTCTTGATAGCCCCGAAACACTGTTTAGCCCGTTTTGTGCGTTTAGTTTTGCAAAGATGTCGCATGCAAATTTTGCGCCGCGCAAAGGCACAAAATTTTTGATATCGTTTTCGGTTGCCTTGCAGGAAAGCGAAAGGTTTGCATTCTCGAAATTTTTGCCGAGTTTGCCGTTTGCCTTTAGCAGTTCTTTGCCGTTTAACGAGGCCAGCGCGTTTAGTGTTTTGCCGTTTGCGTCGTCTAGCAAAGACGCCTGCGCCGAAATAAAATCGGGCGTGCTTGCCGATTTTACTTTTGCCGAAAATACAAGGGCTTGCACGGCAAAATTTTTGCCTGCGTAAAAATCTTTAACCGAAATTTCGGCACTGCACAATGGCGTGTTTTTGTCGAGCAAGGAAATGTCGGCTTTTGCGTTTGTAAGCGAAATTTTGTAGCCGAAATTTTTTGCAGATTCGCTTTGGGACTGATCTTTTGTTTCTTTTGCCGCAATTTTTGCTAAGGGTTCGGTTGCAGATTTTTGTATGCTTAAGCTTTTTGCAGTTTCTTGCGCTGTGGCGTTTTGCTCGGCTTTGGGTTTTTCTTTTATATGAAGAACGCCCCCGCAAAAGTCCAGATTTTCAACTTTAATTTCCTTGTCGAAAATTGCATTAAGCAACGAATATTTTAGCGTTAGGCTTTTAAATGTAAGCGTTGCCGAATCGGTATCTATTACGGCATTTTCTATTTTTGCAAAATTCGGCAAAATTTTTACGGATTGCACTTTAGAGCCCGAAAGGTTTTCGGCCAAAATTTTGTTGGCCAATTTTGTCTGCACGCCTTCGCTAAAAAGCGCGGCAAAAGCCGCCGCTAAAATAACGGCAAATAAAGCTATAAATATTGCAAATTTTTTCATTGTAAAACTGCTTTCTCGTATAGGTCTTTTTTTGTGTATACTCTAAGTATAAGGTTTTCGCGCAGTCCGAACAAGTCGAATTGATACGCGTTTTTGTCTATAAAAGCATCTAGCTTGTCGGAATCGCAAACAACAACATCTGCATCGGTTTTTTGGGGCGCGGTTTTAAATTGTGCGTTGTTTTCCAACAGCAAATAGGGTATTGGCCAAAGCGAATTTTGCGCAAAGAATTCGAAAGAAGCCATTGGCTTTGCAGCCAATATTTTTTTTGCAAGGCTTTCGAAATTTTTGTAGTCGCTTAAAGTGTGCACATAGGTAAACACGTTGCGCGGGTCGTTCGCAAAACGTATTGCAGCAAAGCTTGCCTGCCTGTACTGAAAACAAAGAGCCGAAATAAACACGACAAGCGCAAGGGCTTTGACCAATTTGTTTTTTGCGCTAAAAAGAGCGGCGATAAAGTAGCCCGCCAAAACGCACAAAAACACCATAAGCGACATAAGCAGCCACGGCGTTTTATATGCAATAAGCGAAAGCAAAACAAAATAGATGCCTGCAAACACCGATAAAAATTTGGCGAAAATGTCTTTCTTTATAAAGGCGGTTATGCCGCCAAAAACGGCAAGTATTGCAATTGCAGTTTCGCCCATAAATATGCGGGAATTTGCATTGCCAAAAAGTATTTTTGCATAATATAAAAATTCTTTTGAATGCGCCGCGCTTTCGGATTTGTCCGCAAAATGTATATAGCTTAAAACGCCGTCGGCAACGCCCGAAAAGTTTGTAAAAAAAGACGAGTAGAACACAACGTAAACTGCCGTTGCCGATATTGCGGCGTATGCCGCGCTTTTTAAAAACGGCTTTGTAAAAAGTTTTTTGTTTGCCATGGCAGCCCACAAAAACGGGATAATTCCGGCCAAAATAACAATGGCAAAAGTTTCTTTGCAGCATTGCGAAAGCCCGCAAAAAACGCCGAGCAAAACCGCGTTTTTTGCATCGGGAGTTTCCGCAAATTTATAGGCAAACAAAACGCTTAAAAATACGAATAGCGAAAAGAAGCTTTCCTGCACAAAATATACCGAATATATTGTAGCGAGGCTCGAAAAGCACCAAAAGGCGGCAGCCGTAAATACGCAAACAATGCCGCATTTTTTGCGCATACAATAAAAAGCGCACAGCAACGCCAAAAATATTGGCAAAAGGTATAGTCGCAAGGTTTTTATTTCAACTTTCGACACCTTTTTTAGCCCCAAAAAGTCGTGCGCTTTTTGGCAGGCGTACGCCCAATAATACAACACGGGGCCATGCGGGCCGTTGGGGTTATATTTATATTCGTTTGCGTTGTATAGCTTGTAGAAAGTGTAGGCTTGTTCGGCTTCGTCGGCGTGTGGCACTCTAACCGAGGCCGACTGCACCCTAAGCGTCGTCCCGAAAACGGCGAGCAAAACAAAAACCAGTATTGCGGCGACGCTTTTCATCTTTTAGATGCGCTATTGCTCTTCTTTTACAAGCTCGCGCAACCTTTCTAAAAACTCTTTTGGGGGCTTTACGGGCGTGCCTTTTTCGCCTATAAAAACGTGGGTAGTATAGCCTTTGCAAAGCAAAACGCCGTCGCGTAAAACTTCGTATTGAACTTTTATTTTAACCGTCGGAGTTTCTGCAATGCAGGCTACAAGTTCAAGCTTGTCGTCGAATTTTGCGGGACGTTTATATTCCAAATGCGCCTCCACAACGGGCAGGTGTATTTTGTTTTCGGCAAAATTTTTATAGGGCATTCCTATGCTGTCCATAAGGTCTACGCGCGCAACTTCAAACCAATTAAGGTAGTTGCTGTGGTATACAACTCCCATTGCGTCGGTTTCCGAAAACCTTACTCTTATGTGCGAAACGCTTTTTACCATAAATAAGCCTTTTTATATTTCGTCGGCAACAATTTCGCTTAGTGTTTGAAGCTTTCGTATAACCCTTATCGTTCCGTTTTCCTCGAGCATAAGTTCGGGGGCGGCGGGATACGAATTGTAGTTTTTTGTTGCCATGCTAGAGCAGTAGGCACCGCAGCCTTCTATAACGCAAACGTCTCCAATTTCTGCCTTTGCAAGCGTGCGCGGCATTAGGCCTTCGGGGTCGTTGGGAAGGGGGGTAAGAATGTCGCCGCTTTCGCAGCAGTGGCCTACTACAATGTAGTCTTTAGTTTCTTGGCATTTGTTGCGCTGAACTATAATTATGGGGTGCTGTGCGCCGTAAATAGAGGGGCGCAAAACGTCGGTCATGCCCGAATTTGTCTTTATAAATTCGTAGCCGTCTTTGCCCGTCGAGCACATATCTTGAACCTTGCAAACCAAAGCCGCGCAGTTTGCCAAAAGGAAAGTTCCGGGCTCTATTTCAAACTTTATCTTTCTGCCCGTTCTTTCGGCAAATTTCCTGATTTCGTCGGCAACGGGCGCGCCAATTTTTTGCAAATCGGTTGCCTTTTCGCCCTGCATGCGCGCAACTTTAAAGCCGCCGCCCATATCCAAACAGGTTGCGTCCTTAAAAATTTCAACGGTAGAAAGGCTCATTTTGGCAACCTTAAGCCAAACTTCTGGGTCGGAACCCGAGCCTATGTGCGTGTGTATCTTTGTAATCTTTAAATTGTATTTTTTGCAGATTTCAAAAATTTGGGGGATAAATTCGTGCCAAATTCCGAAAGACGAGGCAGGCCCGCCTACATTTGTCCTTTTTGTTCCGCCCGAGCCGAGCCCCGGGTTTATCCTAACGCCCAATTCAGTGTTCGGCAAAAGTTTGCCGTAGCACTCAAGCTGGTAAAGCGAACAGGCGTTAAATTTTACGCCCATATTTATCAGCTCTACAATATTTTCGGGCATCTGCTGCGACGAAATCGAAATCTTTTCGGGGGCAATGCCCGCCATAATCGCCCTTTGCGCCTCGAACGCGCTTGAGGCGTCTATATGTATGCCTAGCGAGTCGAACAGCTTTAAGATGTTTTTGTTCGACGAAGCTTTCATTGCATAGCGCACGGTAAGCCCGAATGCGTTGGGGAAGGCCAACGCCGCCTTTGCGTGGGCAATTAGCGAGTTTTTGTCGTACACATATGCGGGCGACGGGTAGTTGTCGGCGATTTCAATCGCTTTTTCTTCGGTTAAAAATTTCAAATGCTCCATAAAAATTTGCGTAATCTAAGCATTACTTTTCGGCTTTGTCAACCGCGTTGCAAACAATGTCGTAGCTTAATATTTGCGGCAAAATTTGCGGGGGCAAATTCGGATTTTTGGAATACAAAACGTATAGCGGAACTCCCGCCCTGCCGAATTTTGCCAATTCTTCGGTTATAGACGGGTCTTTTTTTGTCCAGTCTACAACTATTTTTTCGATGTTATTTTCGGCAAAAAGCTTTTCTATTGCCTGTGTGTTTAGCACCGCTTTTTCGTTTGCCTGACAAGTTATGCACCACTTTGCGGTAAAGTCTAAAAACACGCCCTTGCCCGACTTTTGCAACGCGCTTATTTTTTGCGAAAGAGTTTGGGCATTAGATTGGCTTTGGGCAGGTGCTTGTGCATTTTCGGCAAAGGTTTTTTTAGCAGCGTAAAATGCGGCATATACCGAAACAACAAGCAACGCTAAAGAAAGCGTTTTTGCCGAAATTCGCCGAATTTTGGAGAAATGAGGGGCTTGCCATTTGCCGAAAATTGCGCAGGAGGCTGCTAACACAACCGCCGAAAGCCCCAAAAGCCCTGCGGCATTTGCGTTTGTTTGGCTGCAAAACACCCAAAAAAGCCACGCGCAGCTTAAATACAGCAAAAATGCAAGCGACTGCTTAAAGGTGTTCATCCACTCGCCGCTTTTTGGCAAAAAGCGCAAAAGGCTTGGGTAGGCTGCCAAAACAACATAGGGTAGTGCCATTCCAAGCCCGCAAAAAAGAAATACGCAAAATGCAAATTCCAAAGTGGAATTGTCCATTAAAGCCGCGCCTATTGCCGAGCCCATAAAGGGCGCCGAGCACGGGCTTGCAACCAAAACCGCAAGCATACCGGAAAGAAAAGCTCCCCAAAAGCCCTCTTTTGGGTTTGTGGTTATGTTGCTTAGGTTGCCGCCAATTTGATATATGCCCGAAAACGAAAGCCCCATTGCCAAAAATAGCAAAAACATAAGTGCCACAAAAAAAGGCTCTTGCAGCTGAAAGCCCCAGCCGTATTTTACCCCCGTAGTTTTCAGTGCTAAAATTGCAGCCCCAAAGCCCAAAAAGCAAAGAACAACGCCAAGCGTATAGGCTAAAGCCGCCCCCCAAGCCCCCTTTTTATTTTGTGAATTTTTTGCCAAAGAAAGCGCCTTTATGCCTATTACGGGGAAAACGCACGGCATAAGGTTAAGCAAAAGCCCGCCAAAAAACGCCAGTGCCGACGGTATTATAAGGGCTTTTATTGCGGCAAACAAATTAATTTCGCCCTGCTGGGGCACGCTTATGCTTAAATTTGCTATAACTTGTTGGGGAACACATATATTAGAGCACAATAACGCCGAAACTTTTGCCGAAATTTCGGCTTTCGGATTTGCCAATTTTGGCAGTTGTATTTCGTATAAAACTTTTAGGGAATTTTCGTAGCCTTTTGTCTTTTCGCCGTAAAGCAAAAAGCTTTTAGCCTCGGGTATTTTTTGCGACAAAATTTCGTATCCTTTGGGCAGCGTAAGCTCTATTTTTGTGGCTTGCCCTAGGTTTTGGTTGTCGAAGGAATAAATATGCGCGCCCTTTGGTATTTTAATTTCTACGCTAAGCAGCATATTGCCGCCTGCAATTTGCACGGGTTGGTCGGCCGAAATATGAACCGAGATTTTTTGCAAGTCGGCAAAAACGCGCGAAGAACAAACCAAAATCAAAAAAAATGCTAAAATCGAAAAAATACGTTTCATAACAGTCTTTTATCGTTAATAAAATGCTCTAATATAGTTTGACAATGCCCGCAATTCTTACGATTATGTTTTAAACACACAACAAAATAAATATTTATGGCAGGCTTTTTAAAGAACATTTGGACAAACGACATCGGCATAGACTTGGGTACGGCAAACACCCTTGTTTACGTTAAAGACAAGGGCGTTATTATAAGCGAGCCCAGTGTTGTTGCGGTATTTAACAATTCCAAAAGGGTTTTGGCTGTGGGCAATAAGGCAAAGGAAATGTTGGGCAGAACCCCCGGCAATATCACGGCCATTCGCCCTATGAAAGACGGCGTTATTGCCGACTTCGAAATTACCGAGCATATGCTAAGATATTTTATCGACAAAGCTTCCAGCGCAATGAAGTTTGTTGCCCCCAGAGTTGTAGTGGCAGTTCCCTCGGGCATTACCGAAGTTGAACGCAGAGCCGTTAAAGAGTCGGCAATAAGGGCGGGGGCAAGGCTTGTATACCTTATGGAAGAGCCGCTGGCTGCCGCAATTGGCGTAGACTTGCCCATTGGCGAGCCGCCGGCAACAATGATTGTAGACATTGGCGGCGGTACAACCGAAGTTGCGGTAATTTCGCTTTCGGGCGTTGTGTATTCTAAGAGCATAAGGGTTGGCGGCGACGAAATCGACAAGGCCATTATGCAGTATATGAAAAAGTCGTACAACCTTATGATAGGCGAAAGAACCGCCGAGGAAATAAAAATTCGCATAGGGTCGGCACACCCGCTGGAAGAAGAGCTTAAGATGGAAGTTAAAGGCCGCGATTCGGTTGCGGGCTTGCCCAAGACTTTAACTATAACTTCCGAAGAAATAAGGGAGGCTTTGTCGGACACATTTGCTTCGATAGTAAGCGTTGTAAGAGAGGCTTTGGAACACTGCCCACCCGAACACAGTGCCGACCTTATGGACCGCGGCATAGTTCTTGCAGGCGGCGGCGCGCTTATTAGAGGCCTAAACACAATGCTTAGCGAAGTTACGGGGTTGCCCTGCTTTGTCGGCGAAGACCCGCTTAGGGCTGTTGCAAACGGCACTGGCAAAATCCTTACAGACTTGCATTGGTGGACAAGCGAGAACGACTAAACTTTATTGTCTAAACATTGTCTAAGGGCAGAACAAGGGCGTTGCGTGATATTGCGATATTTATCGCAGTTTTGGCGGTTTGTTTTTTAATGCCGCCTTTTGTAAAAAATTCGGCAAAGGCTTTGTTTGCCGAATTTTCGGCTCCCGTAGACATTCTTCCCTCGCAGTTGGGCGACTTGGAAACCTATTGGATTAAGCACGCAAATTCAAAAAGGGCGTTGATAGAAGCAGGCAGGGATTTGGCGCGCTTAAACGCCTCGTATACTACAAAGGTTTTGGAAAACGAGTTTTTAAAAGACCGCATTGCCCGCTACGAAACCCTATTAAAAATGCCGTCGTTCGACAGGTTTAACCCCATTGTTGCAAGGGTAATAAGGCGCGACATTTCGGCATGGTGGCAGCAAATTACGGTAAGAAGGGGCTCGGTTGACGGCGTGAAAAAGGGCGACGCCGTTATTTATAAAGACGGCGTTGTAGGCCGCATTGTTCAGGTTTCGTCGTTCGAAAGCGTTGTTGAATTGGTAAGCAGCTCGGGCTTTAGAATGGCGGCTTATTTTAGCGGGTGCACAACCCCTGTTATATATCAGGGCGGCGGGGCAAAGGCCTTTACTTCGTATTCGGGCAATGCGCTTTCTGTGCCTTCAAACCTAAATGCAAGCGAAAAAGAACCCCTGCTTTTATATACGTCTTCGCTGGCGGGAACCTTCCCCGAAGGCATATACATTGGCAGCGTAGAAAAATTGGAGCTAGACGATGACTGTTTGTTTAAAAACGGCACTGTTATTTTGCCAAAGTCGCTGCACGATTTGCGCGAAGTTGTAATACTTACAAAAGTGGAGCAAAAGTAAAATGGGAAACGCCTTCGACATAAGGCCGTATATAATGGCTTTGATAAATGTCGCTTGCATTTTTATTTTGCACACGCTAAACGATTTTTTGTCGGCATGGGGCATATATGTTTTTGTGCCCGTTCTTTTGGTGCTTGTGCCGTCGGTATATTTAAAACTTTGGCAGCTTGTGCTTGTCGCTGTTTTTTCGGGAGCCATAAGCGAAGCGTTTTTGCCTGTGCCTGCGTTTTCTTTGGTATTTATGTATGTGGCAGCCTCGGTTTTCATAAAAAGCCAGTCGTTTAGATTCCGCAGCATAGACAAGCTTGGAGTTTTTTCGGTATGTGCGGTTGTAAACACGGCAATGTTTGCATGGGCGGTTTTGTTCTTTATGCCGCATTCGGTTTCTTGGACGACATATGCCGTTAGGGTTTTTAGCGACTACCTTTTTTCAACGCTGTTTTTGTTGTGGACGTCTTCCTACTGGTATTCTTTTCATAAATCGCTTTTTATGGCGTTAAAGATGGAGCTTAGCTTGGACTTGAATGGATAACCAACCAAAGATAGAGGCTTTCGGCAAAGAAAAGCGCAAGCTTGGCGTTTTCTATTTTGCGCTGCTGGGCATGTTTTTAATATTGTCGTCGGCATTGGCGTATAGGCAGCTAATTTTGCATTCCGAATACGAGCAAAAGGCAGAAAGGCAAACCTTGCGCCGCGTAATTAAACCGGGGGCAAGGGGCGACATTTTAGACCGCAACGGCAAGCTGCTTGTCGGCAACAAGCCCAGATTTTCGGTTGTCGTTTACTTTAACGAAATTAGGGGAGAGTTTAGAAAAGAGTATGCCCAGCTTAAAAAATACATAAAAGAGCACCCCGAAAGCCCCGAGGCGAAAATTCCCGCTGCCGAGCTTTCCATCACGGCGCGCAAACGCGTTTTGCAGCGTTATGTAGACTACATAAATTCGGTTTTAGGTAGCGATTTTGAATTGGACGTTAGAGATTTTAACAGGCATTTTTCGGAAAGAATGCTTTTGCCGCTGCCAATAATAAAAGATTTAGACGAACGTCAATATGCGATTTTGGCGGAAAAGCTGCCTGTAGATTCCCCCGTTCAGGTATATGCCGACTCGTCGCGCAGTTACCCCTACGGCGAGTATGCGGCGCACGCTTTGGGTTTTGTCGGCTCGCAAATGGAGATTGAAGATGATGGAATACCCGGCGAAACTTTGCGTACATATTCATTTGTTGCAAAAAAAGGCAGGTCGGGCGTAGAAAAGCAGTTCGACGACATTCTTACAGGCTCTAGCGGAATGCAGATATGGGTGGTAGACCCAAAGGGATTTCAGTATAGCCTAGAGCAGGAAATTCTGCCAAAAAAAGGTCAAACGGTTAGCGTTTCGCTAGACATAGATGTGCAAATAGCAGCCGAAGATGCAATGGGGCAGCGCAAGGGTGCGGTTGTTGTTTTAGATGTTAAAACGGGCGAGATTTTAACAATGGCATCTAAGCCTACCTATGATGCAAATTTGCTTTCGCCTTTCATCTCGAACAAGGTTGATATGCAGATAAGGGAAAGGGGGGCATGGCTTAACAGGGCAATACAGGGATTGTATCCGCCGGGGTCTACATTTAAAATTTTAACCTCTATTGCGGGATTGAGAGCCGGAACGCTAGACGTAAAAGACACCGTAAACTGCATGGGAGCTATGCTTGTAGGCAACCGAAGGTTCCCCTGCAACAAGCGTTCGGGGCACGGATATTTGGATATGGCGCAATCTCTCGAAAAAAGCTGCAACGTATATTTTTACGACGAGGGGCTAAAGGCTGGCATAGAGGCAATTAGCGATACCGCGCGGCTTTTTGGGCTGGACAAGAAAACGGGGGTTGACTTGCCAAACGAAACTTCGCGCAGCATTGTGCCCGATAAAGAGTATAAGAAAAAGAATTTGCTGGGCCCTTGGAGCTCGGGCGATACGGCAAATACGTCGATAGGGCAAGGCTACCTGCTTGCAACGCCGCTTCAGATGGCGTGCGTTACAGCTTCGCTTGCAAGAATGCAGACAAGAACAAAGCCTTCCATATTGCATTTGCCAATGCGCATAACCGACCAAAAATACCACGGGGGCGAACCCATACCCATAGATAAAAGCGACTATCTGGAAATTGTAAGGGGTATGACAGCTTCCGTAAATACGGGCACTTCGCGCAGGGCGGCTAGCGACTTGGTGCAAATCGCCGCAAAGTCGGGAACGGCGCAAGTTCGCCCGCAGGGGCGGCCGCTTACTTTGGCTTGGATGGTTGCCTTTGCCCCTGCCGACAACCCCGAAATAGCGATGGCGGTTGTAATAGAAGGCGAAGAACCCGGCGACGCCAGCGGCGGCAAAACGGCAGGCCCCATAGTAAAAGCCGTTATGGAAAAATATTTCTCGAACAAACCAGCCCTTGTTTTGGGCAACTAAAAAGGAGTTTATATGAAGAATTGTTTTGTTTTTGCGGTGTTTATGTGTGCAGTTTCGCTTATGGGGCAAATTTCGGTAAACAACGGGGCGTCTGGCACATCGCTTACCGTTGCGCATAAAGAAAAGGTTGCAAGCGTAGAAAGCGCAAAACCCGCGGCTTCGCAAAAAGCCCCCGCCGACAAAATGTATCCTAGCGAGGAAATGCCGCTTTCCGACGCCGTAAAAATTTTGGAGAAAACGCCGCTGCTAACTTCGGCAAAATTCGGCAAATATGCCACAAACCAAAGCAGGGCGTTTGCGGTTATAGTTCACTGCCAAGACGCCAAGGCGCAAAGCGACGCTATAAGGCAAATATATAAAAACGCGCAGTATATAGAGGGCAAACTTTACGCGCTTGCCGCCCTTAAAGCTACGGGCGATGCCGACGCTTTCAATGTGCTAAAATCCAGCTTTAACCCGTCCGACGACGTTCGCGTTTTGGTGGGCAGAATGCTGCGCAAATTAGATGTCGAAAAAGTTCTAAACAGCTTCGAAAACAGTATGAGTTTTTACCTTTTAAGATATGTGCCCATTGCTTCGGTTTCTATAGAATAAATTTAAAAACGCGCTCTTTAGGGCGCGTTCTTTTTTATTTAATTGCTCTTAAGTTTAAGCCGTTTGAAATTCGAAATCGGTTGCCTTAATGGCGGCGTCTTTGCATGCAAAAACATAGGGATTTTCGGAAATTAAAGCTCCTGCATTTTCGCCGTGCTTTTCGGTAATTTCGGCTTTCCAGATAACAAGTTTTTTGCCGTCTACATATGTAAACGCCCCGGGGAAGGGACGGCTTACGCCCCTTATAAGGTTGAACACTTCGCGTGCCGTTTTGTTGAAGTCTATAAGCCCGTCGGCAGGTTTTCTTTTGCCGAAATAGGTTGCCTGAGTTTCGTCTTGAGGGGTAAGCTTAACAGTGCCGTCTAAAAGATGCGGCAAAGTACGCCTTAAAACCAGCACTGCCGCGCGGGCAACGCGGTCTACAACATCGCCAACATATTCGTTTGGCCCTATTAAAACCTTTTCTTGGTCGGCAATAAGCCCTGTGTCGAAGCCCTTTTCTATTGTGTGTAGCGACACTCCGCAATAGCTTTCGCCGTTTATTATAGACCAGTTTAGGGGGGCTCTTCCCCTGTATCTTGGCAGGTACGAGCCGTGCATATTGTAGGCTCCAAGCTTTGCCTGCTTAAAAATGCTTTCGGGTATGAAGTTGCGGTAGTAAAGCGACAATATCAAGTCGGGCGCAATTTCTCTTACAATGTTATCGTACGCTCCGTCTTTAAGCGAAAGGGGCTTGTATACGGGAATATTGTTTTGTTTTGCAAGCTCTTCGCAGGTTTTAAACCACTGCTTTTCGTGGGGGTCGGTGTCGTGGGTAAACACGGCGCAAACCCGGCAAAGCGGATTTTCAAGCAAAAGCTTTAAACAGTCGTGCCCAACTTCGCTAAAGCCGAAAAATACTATCTTTTTTTTCATCTATTTTTCGGGGGTAGATGCGTTGTCTTGGCTAAGATAGTCTCTTATAATGTATTTTGGGCGCGCCTGTACAACCTGATATATGCGGCCAACATATTCGCCCAAAATGCCTATGCCTATAATTGCAATGCTTATTAAGAAGAACAAAATTGCAAACAGTGTAAACAGCCCTTCGGCTTCGCTACCTAGCAGAAACCTGCGCGCAAGTAAAATTATAACCAGCAAAAAGCTGCCCGATGCCGACGCAAAGCCGAACAGCGTAAACAGCTGAATGGGCATAATTGTAAAGCCTGTAATAAGGTCGAAATTAAGCCTTATAAGCTTGTATATGCTGTATTTCGACTCGCCGCATTTGCGGGCGGCGTGGTCTACCTCGACATCGGTCGGGTTCGACGCGAATTTATACGCCAATGCGGGAATGAAAGTCGAGCGCTCGTCGCACCTTAAAATCGCCTCTACAATGTGGCGTTTGTAGGCTCTTAGCATGCAGCCTTGGTCTTTCATTCTAATGTCGGTCATCTTTTCGCGCACAAAGTTTACGCATTTCGACGCATATTTTCTGAAAGCCGAATCTTCCCTAACTTTGCGAAAGCCGCCTACGGCGTCGTAGCCTTGGTCGGTTTTTTCTATGAGTTTGCGTATTTCTTCAGGCGGGTTTTGCAAGTCGGCGTCTAGGGTAACAATAACGTCGCCCTTGCACTTTTCGAAAGCCGCAATAATCGCCGTGTGCTGCCCAAAGTTTCCGTTAAAATCTATAACCCTTACAATGTCGGGGCGTTCCGAATAAAAGCGGCGCAATATTTCGCCCGAACGGTCTTTGCTGCCGTCGTTTGTAAAAATAACCTCCCATTTGCGCCCTATGGCGTCCATAGATTCGCAAAGTCTTTTAAAGAGCTCTTCGAGGTTGCCTTCTTCGTTGTATACGGGAATTACTACGCTTATATCCATAAGTGGTTCTGTTCTTTGTTTTCGGTTGTATTATCTTTTTTCCCACGGCAATTTCAAGCCAATAATGGGCTCGCAATTCGAAAGTTTTTTTAGCCCCAAAACTTTGCCTGCGTTTAAAATATTGTTTTTGTCGAAAGCCTTTTTTAGAGATTTCATTGCGTTGATTTCGGCTTGTGTGTGCTGAAGCGGCAAATATTTTGCCTTTAAAAGCCCAAGCCCGTGCTCGCCCGAAACGGCGCCGCCAAGTTTCACGCAATAGGCTATAAAGCTTTCCATAAGCTCTTTTGCCCTTTGTTTGCGAAGGGCGTCGTTTGCATTGCACATAATGTGCAGGTGGTAGTTGCCGTCGCCCGCGTGCCCGAATGTTGGGCTTGCAAAGCCCTCTTTTTTGCAGGTTACCTTAAATTTTTTAAAGTATTTTGCAACCGAGTTTGCGGGAAGAACAATGTCTTGGTTAAGCTTAAAGTTGCCGTATATGTACGATGCCTGGCTGCAGTCGCGCCTTAGCTGCCAAAGCTTTTCCGATTCGTTTGCGTTTTTTGCAAACTTAAAGTTTTGGCAGCCTGCAATGCCCTTTAAAATGGCAAAAGACTTTTTTATGTCGGCAATGCTGTCGCCTTCAAACTCCATTAAAATTGCTGCCCTTTTTGTGTCGAAAACCTTTTTGCCCTCGTAGATGTCGGCAGCCGAAACGCTTTCGGCGTCCATAAATTCGAATATGGAGGGGTTTAGGGGGCTTGTTAAAATTCTTTCTATGCACTTAAAGGCAATTTCGTCGGAGTCGAAAAAACTTAGGCATGCAAGCTTTTCTTTGGGTAGGTCTTTTAGCTTTAATGTAGCCTTTGTTATTACCGCCAAAGTGCCCTCCGAGCACAAAAGCAGGTCTTTTAAATTATAGCCCGTGCTAAATTTTTTTAGCGGCAGCCCGAATTTTACAAAGTCGCCGTTTGGCAGGTAGCCTTCCGCCGACATAAGGTTGTCGCGCGTAGTTCCATATTTGCAGGCGCGCAAGCCGCCCGCGTTGCATGCAATGTTGCCGCCTATTGTGGAATATTTTGTGGAAGAAGGGTCTGGCGGGTAGAAAAGTCCGAACTTTTTAGCGCGTTCGTTTACATTCCAGTTTATAGCCCCGCTTTGCACGGTTGCCGTTTTTGTAAGAGGGTCTATCGTTATTTTGTCGAATTTAGAAAAGTCTAAAACAACGCCGCCAAAATAGGGCAACGCCCCGCCGCTGCAGCCCGTGCCCGCGCCTCTGGGCGTTATGGGCACTTTGTGCTTGTTTGCCAACTTTAATATTTTGCCCACTTCTTCGGCGTCTTTTACAAACACAACGGCGTCGGGCAAAAACGAGCGTTTTGTGTTGTCGTACGAGGCCTCGAAAAGCGATTTTTTGTCGGTTTTAACTTGCGACTTTTTAGCGAGCTTTTTTAGCTCGGCAAGAAATGCGGGGGTTGTTTTTGCCATGGCGGTAGTATTCCATTTATTGTTTGTGTAAATCAAGCCATTATTTGTCTTTGGCAAAGATTTTGCCCAGTGCCCATACGCAAAGCAAAAGAAGCGTTAGCGTGCAATACCCTACAATGTCGTGCATTGTGTTGTAGTTTGCAAAATGCGGCTTTAGCAAAATTACAATGCAAATTCTGGCGCAGTTTGCAAAATACGCAAGCCCCGCGCAAAATGGTACATATAAAATTGCAAACTTCCACCCGCGTTTTGAAAGAAACGCCGCAAATATGGAAAGTATTGTAGCCGAAGAAATTGCCGAAAGCCCGTTGCATTGGGTTGCCACCGTAAAATTGCCGAAATCCGGCAAATTTAGCACTACAACGGGGCTTGCGCATTTTAATATGTAAGGCGTGCACTCAATAGAGAAAATTCCCATAAGCTTTTCTACGCCTGCCGCGGCAAATATTCTAAGCGGCAAATCTACAAGGCCCGAAAAGAAAAGCAAAACGCAATATGCCGAAAAGGCCGCAACAACGCAGTAGGCAATTTTTATGTCGTTTTTGTGCAAAAAAAGCGCAAGCATTGCCCCAATGGCAAAAACAGCCGCAGCCAACGCGGCCAATGGCGTAATTTTTGCACAAAAGAAAAGCGCGTAGGCAATGCCCATAAGGCAAAACGCGCCTTTGCCGAATAGCGGGGTTTTGCGCAGTGTCGCCTTGTATTCCAAAAAAACCAACGCCGTGCAAAACAACGCCATAACTGCACTGTCTTTTAACTGCGCAACCGCAAGCGACGCTTTTATCAGTTCCGCAAAAATGGGCACAATTGCCAATATAAGCGCGCAGGCTGCCGCATATTCAAAAAAACCGTTTTTGCCCGAATTTTGCATTTATGTTTTCGACAGCGTTTTTGCGGCCTATGTTCCATTTCTTAAAAATGCTTGCAATATTCTTTTGTGCGAACCAAAGTCTAAGAAACATTATAGCTTATGAACGTATTGATTACAAGTGCAGGCAGAAGGGTAGAGTTGGCAAAGCTTTTTAAAAAGGCGGTACTATCCGATAACGGTCGCGTTTTTTGCGCCGACTGCTCCGATTCGGCGCCCGCTTTAAAGTTTTGCGATAAAGCCTTTGTTGTAGACCGCGTAGATTCCGGAAACTACATAGGGCAGCTTTTGGATATTTGCAAAGCCGAAAACATAGGGCTTTTAGTGCCCACAATAGATACCGAGCTTGAAACCCTTGCCGAAAACGCCCAACGCTTTTTAGCCGAAGCGAATTGCCGCGTAAATATTTCGCCCGTAGAAACCGTGCGCATTTGCGCCGACAAAATAAAAACGCAAACATTTTTCGAGCAAAACAATATAAAGTGTCCAAAAATTGTTTCGTCGGACATCTGCGGTAGCTTGGGTTTAAAATACCCTATGTTTATCAAACCAAAAAGCGGCAGCTCGTCTATAAACACATTTAAAGTCGACAACTACGAGCAGTATTCGTTTTTTAAAGAATATGTTAAAGACTGCATTGTGCAGGAATTTGTTTCGGGCGCGGAATATACGGTAGACCTTCTTTGCGATTTTTGCGGCAACTTCAAGGCAATGGGCGCAAGGAAGCGTCTAAGCGTGCGTTCGGGCGAAGTTTTAAAGGGGCTAACCGTTAAAGACAGCCAAATAGAAAACGCCGTAAAAGACGTTGCAAAAAAGCTGAAGCTTTTTGGGGTAAATACCATTCAGTGCATAAAGAACGAAAACGGAGTTTTCTTTACCGAAATAAATGCGCGTTTCGGCGGGGGGGCTCCCATGAGCGTGCGTGCTGGGCTTGATTTGCCGCGCTGCTTAATTGATTTGGCAAAAGGCAAAGACGTTTGCGTAGCCGATTCCTTTAGGGAAAATATGCTTTTTTCGCGTTTCGACGACTGCGTTTTGGTGAGCTAAAAAGCGGCTTAGAACGCGCGTCAAAAAGCGTTAAAAAGGCGGGCAAAAATCCCCCAAAAACTGCCCGCAAAAAATTTTTTTAAAAAAGGGCAAAAAAAAGCTTTAAAAACGGAAAAAAATATATTCTTATCGTTTTTCTTGTTTTATAAAAATGGGATCTTTTTTTAGGCTTGAAAATATCGACAAATATTTTGGCGCAAACCACGTTGTAAAGGGCGTAAGCATAGACGTAAAATGCGGTGAAGTATTTTCCTTGTTGGGGCCCAGCGGGTGCGGCAAAACCACCATTCTTAGAATGGCGGGCGGCTTTGAAGAGCCCGGTAACGGCAGGATTTTTTTGGACGGCAAAGATATAACCGATCTTCCGCCGAACAAGCGCAAAATAAATACGGTTTTTCAGAACTACGCGCTTTTTCCCCATATGACGATATTCGACAACATAGCATTCGGACCCAGAACCGCCGGCGTTCCCGAAAGCGAAGTTGTACGCAAGGTCGAAAAAATGTTGGAAATTATAAGGCTTAAAGACCTTTCCGACAGAATGCCTTCTACAATTTCGGGCGGTCAAAAACAGAGAATTTCGATTGCAAGGGCTTTGATTAACAGCCCCAAGCTGCTTTTGCTAGACGAACCATTGGCGGCGTTAGACTTAAAACTTCGCCAGCATATGCTGCTAGAGCTAGACCGCATTCACGACGAAGTTGGGGTTACTTTTATATATGTAACGCACGACCAGAACGAGGCTATGAGCCTTTCCGACCGCATTGCGGTTATGAACGGCGGGCGCATAGAGCAGATAGGAACCCCCGCCGAAATCTACGAAAGCCCAAAAACAAAATTTGTAGCCTCGTTTATCGGCGACACAAATTTCTTTGAAGGCAAAATTTCGCAGCGCATAGACGAGCAATATAAGATTGTAGACCTAAAAGGACTTGGCGTATTCTCGTCTTTCGACGACCGCAACCTTTCGGTTGGCGACTCGGTGATAGTAAGCATACGCCCCGAAAAGTTCAGAATATACGACCACAAACCCGATGTTTCGGAAGACCTAAACGCCGTTCAGGCCGAAGTTGTAGACGTTGTATATCAGGGCGCGTACACAAAATATTGGGTAATGGTTAACGATTTTCGCGTTAGCGTAATGAGGCAGCACAACCGCTGCTATCTGGATATGAAACAGCCCACTTGGGGCGACAAGATTTGGATTGCGTGGCACCGCGACGACGTTGCCACACTTCCCAACACAGAGGACTATTAGCGGTGGCAAACTTAACGGCAGGCCTTTCTAAAGCAATGGGCAAAAAAAAGTTGACCGAAGTTTTATTGACGGGGCCGTCTGTTTTGTGGTTGCTTGTGTTTTTTGTAGTGCCCAGCCTTTTGGTTTTTGCAATAGCCTTTAAGGTTGCCGACGCCTACGGCGGTATTTCCGACTATTGGACTCTTCAAACAATATCTAACGTGGTACGCGCCGACTATGTTGTGGTTTTGTGGCGCACAATTTGGGTAAGCTTGGTTGTAACGCTTATATGTCTTTTGCTTGCAATACCCGTAGGTTACTGGATTGCCCAGCAAAAACCCAAGTACCGAAACTGGTATTTGCTTTTTATAATAATACCGCTTTGGACAAACTTCCTTATAAGAATTTTCGCGTGGCGAATGGTGTTGCAGCCCGAGGGCTGGCTTAGGTGGTGTTTGCTTAAGCTCGGCCTTATTTCCGACAACGTGTTTTTGCTTAACAACATAACGGCGGTTATAATCGTTACGGTATACACCTGTTTGCCTTTTGCGATTTTGCCCGTATATGCCGCCGCCGAAAAGTTCGACTTTTCGCTTTTAGAGGCGGCAAGAGACTTGGGCGCGTCGCGCTTCGGAGCCTTTGTAAAAATATTTTTGCCCGGGATTAAAAGGGGCGTTTTAACCGCGGTTTTGGTGGTTTTAATTCCCGCTTTGGGTTCGTATGCCATTCCCGATTTGGTAGGCGGCGTAAATTCTGAAATGTTGGGCAACAAAATAGCCTATAGGGTTTCTACCGCCAGAAATTTGCCCGAGGCCGCGGCGTTGTCGGGCATATTGTGGCTTATAATAACAATACCCGTGCTGCTTGTGCTTGTGCGCCAAGGCGGCGTAATGAAAAGTTTGTTTAAGGGGCGTTCCGCTTCGGGAACGGTTGCAAAGAAATGAAGAACCGTTATACATCTCTTTTGGTTGCGCTGTTCGTATTGGCGTTTATGTATTTGCCCATAGTGGCGTTGGTTGCGCAGTCGTTTAACGCGTCGCGCTTCGGCGGGCCGTGGAAGGGCTTTTCGCTTAAGTGGTACGAGGCTTTGTTTAAAGACCAGTCGGTTATAGACGCTTCGATAAACACCCTTATAATAGCGCTGGTTGCCACGGTAATTTCTACAATACTTGGCACGTTGGCGGCGTGGGTTTTAAACAAATACAAGGGCAAGTTCCAAAACTTTCACTACTCTTTAATATACGCGCCTTTGGTTGTGCCCGATATTCTTATGGGCATAAGCTTGCTGCTGCTTTTTGTGAATATGGGCTTTTCGCTTGGTATGGTTACGGTTATAATCGCGCACGTAACCTTTTGCGTAAGCTATGTAACTTTTACGGTGCTTGCCCGATTGCAGGATTTCGACTTTTCGCTTATTCAGGCAGCGCAAGACTTGGGGGCTTCCAACTTTAGAATTTTGCGCAAAATTACGCTGCCGCTTTTGCTGCCCGGCATTATGGCGGGAGCTATGATGGCCTTTACACTTTCGATGGACGACTTTGTTATAACGTTTTTTGTGGGCGGCCCCGGCAGCACGACATTGCCCGTCAAGGTGTTTAGTATGATGAAGCACGGAGCCCCAGCCATAATAAACGCGCTTTCGGTTGTGTTCATGGCTTTGACTTTAACCGTTGCCATAATAGGGCAGATTTTAACGCGCAAAAAGTTCTAAATTTTGCGACACATACTTTATATTCTAACCAATAATAACCTAAAAAACAAAAAAGGCAAAAAATGAAGATGGTAAAACAGTCCTTGTTTATTGCGGCGGCAATTTCCGCCATTTGTTTAATGTTCGGTTGTGGCCCGTCAAAGCCCGTTCTGAACGTCTATAACTGGTCGGACTATATCGATATGGATATGGTTAAGGCCTTCGAAAAGGAGAATAACTGCACGGTTAGAGTAGATACTTTCGACTCGAACGAGCTTATGTACTCCAAAATCAAGTCGGGTGCCGACGGCTACGATATTGTAGTTCCCACAAGCTATATGGCAAAAATTATGTATGCCGAAAAGCTTATCGACAAGCTCGACCTAAACAAGCTCGGCAATGCCAAGGCAAACATAAACAAAAAGTTTTTGGAAAAGTTGGCATTCGACAAAAATATGGAATATTGCGTTCCCTATTTGGTAAGCTACACATGCGTTGCCTACAACAAAGACAAAGTCGGCAAAATAGAAAATACATGGGACGTTTTCTCGAAAACGGAATATAAATCGAGAATGACCATGCTAGACGACTTCCGCGAATCGATAGGCGCTGCCCTTAAATTCTTGGGCTATTCGATGAATACAACCGACGACGCGGCGCTTGCCAAGGCAAAAGAACAGCTTTTAAAGTGGAAGAAAAATTTGGCAAAGTTCGACAACGAAGTGTACAAAAACGGTCTTTCTTCGGGCGAATTTTACATTGTTCAGGGCTATAGCGGCGACTTGTTCCAGATTTTTGAAGACAGAAAAGACCTTGATTTTATGATTCCCAAGGAAGGCACAAGCATTTCCAGCGACAACTTGGCAATTTTAAGCTCGTCTAAAAACAAAGAGTTGGCGTATAAATTCATAGACTTTTTGTGCAGAAAAGACGTTGCCGCCAAAAATATGGAAGTAACCTACTATCACTCGCCCGTAGACGGCGCGCTTGAATTGGTAGATAAATCCCTTCAAAACCACCCAGGGCTAAAGCTTTCCGACGAGCTTTACAACGCCGAAATAATTTTGGACTTGGGCGATAACAACAACAAGCTTATAAAGCTGTGGGACGAAGTTAAGCTTGAAAAGGTAAACTAATTTTATCCAAGGCAAGTTTTTTATAGAAAGCCCGCGCAATTTAGTTTGCGCGGGCTTTTCTTTTTGTCGGGCAATGGGCTTTGCGCGCTTTCTTAGTGTTGACAAAACATTCACGTTTTTTGCAATATTTTAGGAATGAAGAAGTTTTTTGTTGCGCTTGCGCTTTTTGCGGCCGTTGTCGGCGTTATATTGGCATTTATTAGGGTAGATTTTTCCGCCCAGCCTAAAGCCGCAAAACCCGTAGGGCATATGAACGCAATAATACCCGAAAAAGTCGGGGCGTTTACTTCTAAGGAAAAGCCGCTTGGCAACACCGAAGAAGTTGTAAGAGCCGCCGAAAAATATTTGGCCGTAAGCGAATATTTCAACCGTAGCTATACAGACGGCAACGGCACCGAGTTTACCGTGTATATCTCGTATTGGGGCGAGGGCAAAGAGTCTACAATAAGGGCTTCGGCACACACCCCCGACAGATGTTGGGTTGAAAACGGCTGGAAAAACATAGAGCAAAAAAAGAAGTTTAACGAGGTTTTTTCGGTAAACGGCAAAAAACTTATGCCAGCCTACTATAGGGAATTTGTCTATAAAACCGATGCTGGCACTGCGCGGCGCAATGTTATTTTTTGGTTTGTAGTAAACGGCAAACGCTACGACTACGGCACAAGCGACAACGCAATTCCGTCATTAAAAAAATATTTTCAGAATATGCTGCGCGACGCATTTACGGTTTCGCCCGAATGCTATTTTGTTAGGGTAGATTCTTCGCAAGACATATACTCGCTTATGCAAAACCAAGACTTTTTAACCGTAATGGACGCTTTGGGAAAGCTTACATTATACCAAAAGTAATTTGCAAATATGGAAAAACTTAAAGAGAAATACGCGTTTTTTAGGCTGCCGCTTTTGCCGCAGGTTTTCTTTGCCGCCTTTTTGGTTATGGGCTTTTCGGTGTGCAGAATTTTGGCATATTCGTGGGACACCAGGGCCGACTACTCTTTCGGCTACATAGCCCCGCTTTTTATACTATTTGTTTTGTACGACAGAAAAGACAAAATTTTTTGCTACTACAATTCGCCCGCAAAAGCCGAGAGTTCTTCGAAAATTAAAAACTTTTTGACGAACGGTTTTTTCGGCGCAATGTTTGCGTGTTCGTTTGCAATGTATCTGCTTTTTATGCTGCTTTTTTCGATAACGCAAAACTGGGGCATTTGCGGAACAGCGGCAACTTTTTGCTTTTGCTTTTTGTCTTTTTCGTTTGCGTATTTTGCATCGGCGCAAAATTCGGCGGGGCAAAAAAAGCCGCTTGGCGAAAGGCTGGCATTCCTGTCTCTTTTTGTGTTCCCGTGCTTTTCGCTTTTGGTTGCGGCCCCTATGTTTTCGGTTATAGAAACAAAAATAAGCCTGTTTTTGCTTTCGAAGGTGGCTGCGGTTACAACAACGGTCATGGACGCATTGGGCTATATAGTTAGGTTAAACGGCAATGTGCTTAGTTTCCCCAACGGGCAAGTTGGCGTTGCCGACGCTTGCAGCGGCATACGAAGCCTTACCGCCTGTCTTTTTGCCGGAACTTTTTTGGCGGCGGTTTTCCTTAAAAAAACGTGGAAGAAGGTTTTTTTGGTGCTGTCTTCTATGATGTTGGCGTTTTTTAACAACATATTAAGGGCATTGTTCCTTTCGGTATACGCCTACGAAAACGGCCCCGATTCTATTGCGGGGTTTGTACACGACGCCGCGGGTTATTTCGTTTTGGGTATGACGGTTTTGGGCTTGTGGATAATTGTAAAGATTTTGGAAATAAACCCGATTCCTAAAGAATTTAGAGACCAAGCTGCCAAAAAAGACGGCGAAAAATAGAGTATGCAATTTTTTAAAGAGCTAAATTTGCCCGACGAATTGTTGTCGGCAATAGAACAGATGGGCTATAAAACGCCGTCGCCGATACAGCAAAAGGCAATACCCCTTGTCTTGCAAAAAAAAGACCTTTTTGCCTGCGCGCAAACTGGCACCGGCAAAACGGCGGCATTTGCACTGCCCATTATAACCGAGCTGCTTAAAGACGGGAAACCTAGGCAGCCGTTTTCCTTTAGGGCGTTGGTTTTGCTGCCTACAAGAGAGCTTGCCGAACAAGTTGCCCAGAATATGGAGGCCTATTGCAAATTTACGGATATAAAAGTGCGCAAGATATACGGCGGCGTTTCGCAAAAGTCGCAGGTTAGGGCACTGGAAGAGGGGGTAGACGTTGTAGTTGCCACCCCGGGGCGCTTAATAGACCTTAAAAACCAGAAATTGGCGGATTTGTCGAAAGTTGAATTTCTTGTTTTAGACGAAGCCGACAGAATGCTTGATATGGGCTTTTTGCCCGACATACGAAGAATTGCAAGAATGCTGCCTTTTCAAAGACAAAGTTTGCTTTTTTCGGCAACGCTTTCGACCGAAGTTAAAGACTTGGCAAAGTTTATTGTAAAAGACGATGCAGAATCGGTGAGCATTGCGCCCGACAAACCCACTGCCGACCGCATAGAGCAGAAACTGTTTTTTGTTGAAAGCGAGCATAAATTCGAGCTTTTAAAATATTTGGTAGGCAAAACTTTTAAGGACAATCCCGACAGCCTTATATTGGTGTTCTCGAAAACAAAAAGACAGGCGTCGTCTATAGCCAAAAGGCTTACAAAGGCTGGCACCGAAACAATGTGCATTCACGGCGACAAAACCCAGACAAGCCGCCAGCGTTCGCTTAATATGTTTAAAAGTCGCCAAGTTAGGGTGTTGGCTGCAACCGACATTGCCGCAAGGGGCATAGATGTTGAAAATATGTCGCTTGTTGTAAACTACGACCTTCCCGCTGAAATAGAAAACTATGTGCATAGAATTGGCAGAACCGCCCGCGCAAACCTTTCGGGGGTGGCGGTAAGCTTTTGTTGCGACAAAGATTTGTGGCTTTTAAGGCCCATAGAGCGTTTAATTAAAAAGGAAATTCCCGTAGCTTCGGAAGGCGAAAACCCCTTCTTTAGCCGCAGGCTGCTGGATATGAAATGCAAGCCCCCGCGCCCTCCAAGCAAAGAGGAAGCGAAAAACAGCAAAAAGAACAGAACGTTTAAGCGCGACTTCGGCGAAAAGCGCGACAGCTTCGGCAATTTCAAGAAAAAGTCGAAAATAGCAAAGCTTGCCGGCAAGCGCAAAATGTAGCAGGCCGCTTTTTTTTGCGCGTAAAAATTTTTATTCTTGCGTATTGGCAATAGGCAATGTTTACTTTGCCTCAATGAAAAAGTTATTCGTTATATTTATGGGGTTCTTTGCCGCGATTGCATCGCTATTTGCGGAAAAGAGGGAAATTAAAAACGGCGACATTTGCGTAAACGTAAATATCGAAAACAGCATAGAATTTTCGGTTAAATACGACGGCAAAGAAGTTGTGCCAAATGCAAGAATTGCAATGCTTACAAACAAGGGTGCATTTGGCGTAGATTCCAAGCTGCTCGGCGTTTCCGAAAAATCGCACAGCGGCGTTATAAAGACGGTTCACGGCACACGCGCCGAAATTGCCGACAACTACAAAGAATTTACCTTTAATTTCGAAAATTTCGACTTGCAGTTTAGGATTTATTGCGACGCCGTTGCCTACCGCTTTGTATCGAAGGGCGAAAAAGACGCTGCCCTTACGGTTTTCGACGAAGTTGCCTCGTACAAATTCGACCCAAGCAGCAAGGCTTATGCCCACATTATAGACGGCTTTTACCATAGCTACGAATCGCTTTTTACGCCCACAACAATAGGCAATTTGTACAAGGAAAAAATGATTTCGCTGCCTTTGATTGTTCAGGCAAAAAATGCAAAAGTTGCCATTCTAGAGTCGGACACAAGAAGCTACCCGCAAATGAATTTTACAATGCAAACGGGCAAATCTCCGCTTACGGGCGCGTTTGCAAAGTATCCCACCAAAATAGAAAGAGCAGGCCACGCTGCCTCTGCCTACATTGTAAGGGAAAGAGCCGACTATATCGCCCAAACAAAGGCCGACAGATCCTTCCCTTGGCGCATATTCCTTATTGCCGAAAACGACGCCGTTTTGGCCGACAACAATATAGTATACAAATTGGCGAAACCTTGCGCGCTTAAAGATACCAGCTGGATAAAGTTCGGCTCGGCGGCCTGGGAATGGTGGAACAATTGGAATCTTGAAAACGCCGATTTTAAAACGGGCGTAAATCTTGAAACCTACAAAAAATACATAGATTTTGCAGCCAGCGTAAAAGCTCCCTTTTTGGTTGTAGACGCAGGCTGGCTTAAGCTGGGCGAAAAGGGCTACGACACCGAAGGCTATGGCGAAACAATAATAGACATTCCCGAATTGGTAAAATATGCAAAGTCTAAGAATGTAGAAGTTATTTTGTGGGGTTCTTCGCGCGGAATGCAGCCCGACTATACCACCTTTTTAGACAGGGTAAAAAATTGGGGCATTGCGGGCTTAAAAATAGACTTTATGGATAGAGACGACCAAAACGCTATGGACTTTTTTGAAAACGTTGCCCGCGCTGCCGCCGAAAGAAAGCTTGTGTTAGACTACCACGGCTGCCCCAAGCCCGTGGGGTTAGACAGAACGTATCCTAACATTGTAAACTACGAGGGCGTTTTGGGCAACGAATGGAACAAATGGTCGGACAAGCAAACGCCGCGCCATAAAATAGACTTGGTGTTTACAAGAATGCTTTGCGGACCTATGGACTTTACCCCCGGGGCAATGCGCAGGCAGCTGCCAGCTTTAAAGAAACCCGAGCAGGTTATAATAAGCAGATCTACGCCTTTTGGCATGGGCACTCTTTGCAACGAAATGGCTTTGTATGTGCTATATTATGCTCCCTGCCAGATGTTGTGTGATACCCCCACCGAATATCAAAAGAAGATGGACGTTGCCGAGTTTATCGCCCAAACTCCGACCGTGTGGGACAACACAAAAGTGCTTAACGCAAAGTTCGGCGAATATGTTGCCATTGCACGCCAAAGCGGCAAAAACTGGTATATTGGCGCAATTACCGACAAAAACGCCCAAAACTTTAAGATAGATTTAGACTTTTTAGACGAAGGCCAATACGAGGCAACCGTTTTTGCCGACAGCATTAATTGCGACAAAGATCCCAATAGCTACGTCAAAAAAGTCTTTGCCGTAAAGAAGGGCGATACTTTAAAGCTAAACCTTGCAAAGTTTGGCGGAGTCGCTGTAAAGATTGTTAAAAAATAGAAAACACTTTTTTATTCTCATAAAAAACAAAGCCCGCAAAAAAACTGCGGGCTTTTTGTTTTTTTTAATTTCTTTTAAATGCAACTTTGAAAAAACGCAAAAAAGCTCCCTCGTAAGGGAGCTTTTTTTGAATGGGCTTTGTTTTTAATTTAGTACGATTTTGCAAAAACAACCATCTGCTTGCTAGGCTGGCCTGTAAATATGCAAGTTCCCTCGCTTTTGTCGCCCTCGAAAGGTATGCAGCGCACCGTAACTTTAAGGTCTTTTCTAAGCATATCTTCTACCTCGGCCGAGCCGTTGTAGTGCGCCAGCGCAAAGCCGCAGGGCCTGCCGTCAGCAAAGTAGTCGTAAAAATCTTCTTTGCTTGTTATAACCTTTGTGTTGTCGTGCAGTCTCTTTAGTGCCCTTTCGTATAGGCCGTTTTGCATTTCGCTTAGGGTTGCCGAAACATTTTGCACAAATTCGCCGCGCTTAAACGCCTGCTTTTTGTCGCAGTCTCTGCGGCCTACAAATACCGAATCGTTTGCAATGTCGCGCGGGCCAACTTCTACCCTAAGGGGAACGCCGCATTTTACCCAATACCAGTTCTTTTCGCCGCCGCGCATATCGCGCGCGTCTAGCTCTACCGAAATGGGTTTGTTGTCGAATTTTTCGTTTTGCAGTGCCTCCTTTAGCTTTTGGCAATAGTCCATAACCGCGGCTTTGTCCTGCTCTTTGTGGATTACGGGAATTATAACAACGTGAACGGGGGCAAGCATTGGCGGCAGCACCAAACCGTTGTCGTCGGAATGTGTCATTATAAGCCCGCCTATAAGCCTTGTCGAAACGCCCCACGAGGTAGTCCACGCAAACTCGGTTTTGCCGCTTTCGGCCAAAAACTTTATGTTGCTTGCCTTTGCAAAGTTTTGCCCCAGAAAGTGCGAAGTTCCAGCTTGAAGAGCCTTGCCGTCTTGCATCATTGCCTCTATGCAGTAGGTGTGAACCGCCCCGGGGAATTTTTCGCCCTCGGTTTTTTGACCGCAAATTACGGGCATTGCCATGTAGTTTTTGGCAAAGTCGGCGTAAACTTTAAGCATTTTTTCGGTTTCTTCTATTGCCTCCTGCTTGGTGGCGTGTGCGGTATGGCCCTCCTGCCACAAAAATTCGGCCGTGCGCAAAAACAGGCGCGTGCGCATTTCCCACCTTACAACATTTGCCCACTGGTTTATCAAAATGGGCAAGTCTCTATACGACTGCACCCATCTAGAATACATCTCGCCGATAATGGTTTCGGAAGTGGGGCGCACAATCAAAGGCTCTTCCAACGGCGAGGCTGGAACGAGCTTGCCGTCTTTCATTTCAAGTTTGGAATGTGTTACAACGGCGCATTCCTTTGCAAAGCCCTCTACGTGTTCGGCTTCTTTTTGCAAAAAGCTTACGGGAATAAACAGGGGGAAATACGCGTTTTTGTGCCCCGTGTCTTTAAAGGCTTTGTCGAGAGCCTTTTGCATATTTTCCCAAAGGGCGTAGCCGTTGGGCTTAATTACCATACAGCCTCTTACGGGGCTAGTTTCCGCCAACTGAGAGGCCTTTATAACCTGTTGGTACCATTCGGGATAGTCTTGCGCCCTAGTGGGGGTAATAGCTGTTTTTTCTGCCATATATTTATAAATTTGTAGATTAAAATTTTTTGGCGCATTTTACGCGTACACAAAGCGCAAAGCGGCAAATTCGCCGCAGTGTGCCGCAAAGAATAAATTTTTTAGCCGTTAAAACGACTTTACCGCTTCGTCTTTAGACGCGTGGATGGGGAATATGCTTGTAAAGCCCGAGATTTCGAAAACCTGCTTTACGTTTGCGCTAAGGCTCGACAAAACTATTGTGCCGTTCGATTTTTTAAGCTGTTTTGCCGCCGCCAACAAGGCTCTTAAACCCGCGCTGCTTATGTATTCAAGTTCAAGGCAGTCTACAACAAGCTTTTTTACGCCGTCGTTGAAGCATTTTTCAAATTCTTTTTCGAGGTCTGCAACCGTTGTTACGTTTAATTTGCCCTTGGGCGAAAGTACGGTTACGTCGTTTATTTGCTCTTTAGATATTTCCACGTTTTTCCTTTTTTGAAATTATTGTTCAATTTTGTCGTATGCGCTTTTATAAATCAACAAAAAACTAAGACAAGCTTAACAGACGTGCCCTGTGCGAATTTTAGCGAAAAGAATTTGACAAATAAGAGGTATTTTTGCTAGTTTTAATGCGTATCTTTTACAGAAAACATTTTAATTAACATATAAAGAAAGACTGCGCGATATGGCAAGACCGTTAACTATATTTACGGGCCAGTGGGCCGATATGAAACTTGAAGACTTAGCTCCTCTTGCAAGGGAAATGGGCTATGAAGGCTTGGAAATAGCCATAACCCAAAACCACTTCGACCCCGAAAAGATGGACGACAAAAAGTACCTTAAAAACCGTTGGGAAATTTTGGCAGACAACGGCTTGAATTGCTTTGCGTTGTCGAACCACTTGGTAGGTCAGTGCGTATGCGACAATATAGACTTGCGCCACAAGTCGATGATTTCCGAAAGAATTTGGGGCGACGGCAACCCCGAGGGCGTGCGCAAGCGCGCGGCGGCCGAAATGGTGCGCACGGCAAAAGTTTGCAAAACATTTATGGCAATGCGCCCCAAGTCTCTAGAAGCTTCGCCCATTGCGCCCACTGTTACGGGCTTTACGGGCTCTTCTATTTGGCAGTATATGTATTCTTTCCCGCCCGTTACAAAGCAGATGATTGCCGACGGCTACGCCGACTTTGCAAAACGCTTTATCCCCATTTTGAATGCTTTCGACAAGCAGGGCGTAAACTTTGCGCTTGAAGTTCACCCCACCGAAATCGCATTCGATATAGCTTCGGCCGAAAGGGCGTTGCAGGCGGTAAAATGCCACAAGCGTTTCGGCTTTAATTTCGACCCTTCGCACTTTGCCTATCAGGGTGTAGACTATGTAAAATTTATCCGCAAATTTGCCGACAGAATTTTCCACGTTCATATGAAGGACGTATGGTTTGGCCACGGCACGGGCGAAGCGGGCGTTTTCGGCGGTCATACAGACTTTTGCGATCCGCGCCGCTATTGGGACTTCCGCTCCATCGGCCACGGCGATGTAAAATTCGAGGAAATCATTGTTGCCCTTAACGACATTAAATATAAGGGCCCGCTTTCGGTTGAATGGGAAGACGGCCGTATGGACAGAGTTCACGGGGCAACGGAATCGTGCCAGTTGGTAAAGTCGTTCGACTTTCCCTCTAGCGATATTGCCTTCGACTCGGCCTTCGACAAGAAAAACCAATAGTAAAAAATACAATCTAAAAAACCTTTTTTGTAAAATCAGGAGGAAACAACAAAATAATATGAAATCGAACATAACATACACAATGGCCTTTTGGCTTCTTAGAATATGGCTCGGCGTAAGGGCTCTTTACACCGGCTTGGTAAAATTTCAGGGAACCGAAAAGGTTGTAAAAGACACCGAAGGCCTTTCGCCCGAAGACATTAAAGCATTGCTCGACGGCGGCGCGGGCGAAACCGTAAACGCATTGGGCTTTCGCTTTTACCACGCTTTGCCCCCCTCGGGTCCGATGAGTGCCGAAAGCTTTTCGAACAGCCCCTTTATGCCCTCGTTTATGGTTGGGCCCTACTGCTCGGTTTTGGGCTACGCGCTTATAGCGTTGGGTGTTACAACACTTTTGGGCATTTGCACAAGGTTGTCGTTGTTTGTTATGGGCTTGCTTTATGTATCGCTTACATTCGGCTTCATTATTTTGGAACCCGGTTTGGGCAACGCAAGCGCGGCTGGCGTAGCCTACTTGGGCGTGCATATGATTATGATTGTCGGCGCATTGCTTTTGGCAGACTACAACAAGTTTGAATTGTTGCCCTGCAAAAGATTGTGCGGCAAATGCTGCTCGTGCAACAAAGACTAACAATTTGCGTTTAACCTTTTTAAATACATATTAAGATGAGCGAAATAAACAGAAGAGACTTTATAAAGAATATGGCTTTGGGCGCAGGCCTTGTTATGGCTCCGGGCTTTGCATCGGCGCAGAACAAGGTTTCGGCAAACGACAAGCTTAACATTGCAGTAGTAGGCGTTGGCGCCGAAGGCAAAGTTTTGCTAGAAAGCATGGTAAAAATTCCAGGGCTTCATTTTAGAGCAGTTTGCGATATTTGGCCTGCACACTGCCGCTTTGGCGCAGCGTACGCAAAATCGCGCACAAAGCAAAAGGATATGCCCAAGATGTACGAAAACTACGAAGACCTTATCGCCAAAGAAAAGGATTTGGACGCCGTAGTTATTGCCACTCCCGACTTTTGGCACAGCCCGCAAACTTGCGACTTTTTGAAAGCAGGAGTTAACGTATACTGCGAAAAGATGATGGCCGAAAGTAAAGAAAAGGCCGCCGACATGGTTAGAGCCCAGCGCAAAAGCGGCAAGCTTTTGCAGATTGGACACCAGCGCACTTCAAACCCCCTCTACCACTATGCGCGCGACATACTAATACGCCAAAAGAACATTTGCGGCAGATTGGTAAACGCAAACGGCCAGTGGAACAGGGCGGCTTCGAAAGACTTGGTAATGCCCAAAAAAGGTGGTGTTTCGCTAGACGTTATTAAAAGATACGGCTTTGAAGACGAACACATGTTTATGAACTGGCGTTGGTATAAAGGCAAAGGCGGCGGCCCAATCAGCGACTTGGGCGCACACCAGCTCGACATTTTTGGTTGGTTCTTCGGCGGCAAGCCCATAGACGTTTTGGCTTCGGGCGACACCAACTACTACAACAAGCCTTGGTACGACAATGTAATGTGCATTATTAACTACAACACATTCCAAAAGCATACCGCAAAGGCGTTCTACCAAGTGCTTACTGCAACAAGCGCAGGCGGCGGCTACTTTGAACAGTTTATGGGCGACGAAGGCGCAATTAAGATGTCGGAAAACCCCGCCCTTATAAAAATCTTTAGGGAAAACAACGCTCCCGACTGGAAGCACTATATAGACGAAGGCGTGTTGAAAAATTCGTCGGCTCCTTCGACACCTGTCGCAATTAAGGACGCCCGCGAAACAAAGGCTTTGGTTGCATACGAAATGCCCAAAACCCTCGACTTGCCCCCGCATATGTACCACTTGCAAAACTTCTTCGACGCAGTTCGCGGCAAGTGCGCCCTAAATTGCGACGGCGCGCACGCATACGAACGCGAAGCGGTTGTTTACAAGGTAGTACAAGCTATCGAAGCTCAAAAAACCTTGAAGTTTGAAGATTCCGACTTCATTGTAAGCTAAAATTAAAAATAAATTTTAAAGGAAAATAGGAATATGAAAAAATCATTATTGGCCGTATTGGCTTTAACATTGGCTTTCTCGGCTTTTGCCGACAAAAAATTGGTGCTGGAAATTCCCCCCGCGCAGTTGGTGGGCACTCCCGCTCCCATTAAATTGGAAAATCTCGAAACTAAGGTTGTAAACCCAACCCCCATGGTTCCGAACGACGTTAAGAACATTGCCAAGGGCAAAAAAGTTACAAGCTCCGACGACTTCCCCCTAATTGGCGACTTGGAATTGGTAACCGACGGCGACAAGTCGGCGGCAGAAGGCAGCTTTGTTGAACTTATGAACGGCGTTCAGTGGGTTCAGATTGACTTGGAAAAGGAATCCGAAATTTTCGGTATTGCAATGTGGTTGTACCACAGTCAGGAAAGAGCCTATAAAGACGTTATCGTTCAGGTTTCTAACGATGCCGAATTTAAAAAGGACGTAAAAACCCTCTTTAACTGCGACAACGACAATTCCGCAAAGCTCGGCAAGGGCAACGACAGACCCTGGGTTCAAACCAACGAAGGCAAGCTTATCGTTCCCGAAAAGCCCGTTAAGGCTCGTTTTGTCCGTATTTATTCGAACGGCAATACGTCGAACGACGCAAACCACTTCATAGAAGTTGAAGTGTTTGGCAGATAATTTTTAAATAAAATTTCCACCGCAAAAGGCGCAAGGCAAACAGTTTTGCCTTGCGCCTTTTTTGTGTAAAAAATGCGGCTTGGCTTTCCCGTGCTTTGCAGCGGGGCTTGGCTTTTTTGCAAATTTTTTTGCAAACAAAAAGCTTTAATTTTTGCGCAAAAGTGCAAATATTTTCGCTATATGAACACAACTTTAAGAAGAATCGACAGGGCTTTAAGCGAAGAGGCTGCAATGCAGGTTGCAGAAAATGCCCAATACGGCGTTTTGTCGATTATGGGCAACGACGGCTACCCATATGCGGTTCCGCTAAACTTTGTTAAGTGCGGCGAATATTTTTACGCACACTGCGCAAAAGAGGGCAAGAAGTTAGACAGTATTGCCCTGGCAAATAAAGTTTGCATAAATTTTGTTGAAACTGCCTCGGCAATACCCGAAAAATTTTCGTTTGCATATAAAAGTGCAACACTTTTTTGCACGGCAAGCACGGTAAGCGACCAAGCCGAAAAGGTTTGCGCCTTAAAAAAGCTTATAGAAAAGTATAGCCCCGATTTTATCGAAAAAGGCTACGAATATGTTGCGCGCTCGGCAGACAAAGCCGCGGTTTTAAGGTTTAAAATAGAAGGCATTTCGGGCAAAGAACGAAAAAGATAAAACGCATTTGCAAACAAAAAGGCGGCAAAACCAAATGCCGCCTTTTTTTGTGGAAAAATAAAAAACAAAAATTCTATTCCTTTATAAAAACGTCTACTCGTGCGGGCGGAATGTTTAGGTAAACAAACTTTGTTTTTAAATGGCGCATTTTTGTAAAGCCAAGCTGCTCGGGTTTTTTGCGCAAATTGTATGTAAATTGAACAAAAATGCCGCCCTTTGGCAGTGTGCTTTCAACCGCGTTTAAAATGTTCCTTACAATGGGTTCGGGTATGTTAAGCAGCGGCAAGCTTGAAATTACCGCCCCTATCTTTTCGCCGTTTGCAATGCCTGCAATGTTTTCGGCAGAATCGTTAACAACCGCCAAGTCGGGGAATTTATGCCTTAAGATTTCGCACAAGTTTTTGTCTAGCTCTACCGAGCGCACCCTTGAAACCTCTGCCTTTTTAAGTATTTCGGAGGTAACCGAGCCAGAGCCTGCTCCCAACTCTATAATAAGCCCGCTTTCTGGGCTGTTTGCCGCCATTTGTCTTGCCAAAAAATGCGAACTTGGGCAGAGGGCTCCCGTAGTTTTAGGGTTCGCCAAAAACTTGCATATAAATTTTACGCTGTCTGCAAACATAAACTACCTTTTTGGCTGGTAAATATCGTGCAGCCTTATAATGCCCGCAAACTTTCCTGAATTGTCTACAACGGGCAAAACCGAAAGTCTTTTGTTAGACGGGCGTTCCTCCATAAGGGCAACAGCTTGCCCTAGCGAAGCTTCGGGCAAAATCGACACGGGTTTTTTTGTCATAATGTCGGCGCACTGTATTTTGTTAAAATCGCAGTCGCACTTAAAGGCGCGCCTTATGTCGCCGTCGGTTATAAGACCTGCTAAACCGCCGCAGTCGTCTACAATGCAGGCGGCGCCCAGGGGGTTTTCGGTCATTTTAACAACGGTTTCTTTAAGCAAGTCGTGGGCTTTTGCAACCGCGCATTCCTTTACGGGGTGCATTACATCTTTTACCTTAAGCAAAAGGGTTCTGCCAAGCTGGCCTGCGGGGTGGAATTTTGCAAAGTCTATTTTTGTAAAGTTGCGCGCGGTTATAAGTGCGCAAGCCAAAGCGTCGCCCCAGGCAAGGGCAACCGTTGTAGAGGAAGTAGGCACAATGCCTAATGGGTCGGCTTCGCCGTCGCACGAGGCGTCTAGAACAATGTCGGCCTGCTTTGCCATAGGCGAATCCATACGCCCTACAATGGCTATTATGGGCGAATTAAACTGCTTTAAAAGGGGCATAAGCCTAAGGCATTCTTCGGTAGAGCCGCTGTTTGAAATCAAAATTGTAGGGTCGCCCGCTTCGTAAATGCCCATGTCGCCGTGCACTGCGTCGCACGCGTGCAAAAACAGCGCGCTTGTTCCCGTGCTAGACATTGTAGCGGCAATTTTCTGCCCTATAAGTCCCGATTTGCCAACGCCGCAAATTACCAATTTGCCCTTGTGGCTTAAAATTGTGTTAACCGCTTTTACGAAAGATTCGTCTATGCGGTCTGAAAGTTTTAAAACCGCCTTTGCTTCTTTTTCGAGAGCGGTTTTTGCAGACTTAATAAATGCTTCTTCTAACATTGTTGGGTGCTTTCTAAAAATTTTTCGGCTTCGGCAAGGTCTTGCGGGGTGTCTATGCCTATGCTTTTATATGCGCTTTCTACAGCCATAAATTCGTAGCCTGAATCTACAAACCTTAATTGTTCGAGCATTTCGCAGTTTTCAAGCGTGCTAGCTGGCAGCGAATTGTAGTTTAAAAGCGATTTTCTTGAATAGCCGTATATGCCTATGTGCCTAAAATAGGCGCATTTTTCAAGCCATTTTGCCTTGTCGGGAATACCCCTTACATAGGGCAGGGGCGAGCGGCTAAAATAAAGGATTTTGCCGTCTTTGTTGCGCAGGGCTTTTACAACGTTTGGGTTGTCTAAATCTTGAGGGTCGTCTATGCGGACAACGGCTGTTGCCAATTCGCAATTCGACTGCATTCGCTTTTCGATAATCGCGTCTATAAGCGAAACGGGTATAAAGGGCTCGTCGCCTTGAACGTTTACAAAAAATTCGGCGTCTATTTTTGGAAGGGCTTCAACAATTCTTTCGGTGCCGTTTTTGCATTCGGGCGAAGTTAAAACATATTTGGCTCCCATTTTTTCGGCAAATTCGCAAATTTGCGGGCTGTCGGTTAAAATATAGGCGTTGTCGCCGGCATATTTACTTTGCAGGCACTTTTCGTATACCCTTTGTATTACGGTTTTGCCCTTTAGCATTGCAAGGGGTTTGCCGGGGAACCTTGTAGACGACATTCTGGCCGGAATAGCAATTGCAAACATTGCAAATCCCAAAATAAGGCTGTCGGCGTTTGTGCTCTTTTCAACGTCCTTCCAAAATTCCTTTACGGGTTCAAGCTCGTCGTCGGGCGTGTAAAAGAAGATAAAGTAAAAGAATGCCAACCCGAACAAAAACAATATCAGACCCAAAATGCGCATAAACCTTTTGTAGCAGTTTTTTGAGATGGACAACGCGCAGAACTTTGAATCTATGTAGGATTCGTTATATGCTTCGTCGTTTTTAAGCATAAGGGTTAGCCCCAAAAGAACCGAAAAGCCGATTACGGCAAATTCGCAAATCGAAATTAGTACTTCTTTATAATTCATAATCCGTCAAAAAAATGCGGTGTTAGTGGTTTTAAAATAGCACTTAATGTTTGTCGAGCACAAGCAAATTATTCGAATACGGGGCGCGCGGCAAAGGTGTTGTATACTTTTAATATGCGCTGAAATTGCGAAACTTCCTCGAACGGCAGTTCGGTTTTTTCGTCTATGCGCCAGGTATGCGAGGCGTTTACAACGTCTTTTGCCCATTCAAAATATTCGTCGTAGTCGGTTCTAAAATACCATACGGTTTCGGGCGAGCATTTTGTCCTTAAAGTGTCTATAAAGGGCTCTTGAATAAGCCTTCTTTTGTGGTGGCGTTTTTTGGGCCAGGGGTCTGGGAACATAATGAATATGTTTTCAATCACGCAGTTTTCGGGCAGGCTTGCCAAAAATTCGCCGGCTTCGGCCTTTACAAAGTGTGCGTTTGCGGCTCCCTTTTTTTCGGCGCGGCGTTTAGAGTCTTTTATTCTTTCGGAAATTAAGTCTATGCCAATGCAAAGTTCATTTGGGTGCGCCGCAGCATAGCTACTAAGGTAATGGCCTTTCCCGCAGCCTATTTCCAGCGTAATTTTTTTTGCGTCGCCTATAATTTCGCCGGTAACCGTTTTTAGTGCGTCAATTCTTTGCGCTTTGCGTTTAAGCATTTCCTCTATGCCGTTGTATTCTTCCATAATATAATATTTTCGCAAAAAATTTTATTTCTCAACAGTTTTTTGTGCAATTCGGCATAAAATAAGCGTATTTTGCGGCATTTTGTGTATGTTTTCGGCTTTTTGCGGCAAAATTTTCTCGCAAAAGATGGCAAAAAATCAATAATCTACTTCATAATGGCTAACGAAAACACAAATTTGTTGCTGTTCGGCTTAAAAGACGGGCAGCGTTCTATAAAGGGGGCATACGTTTTTTTGTTTGCGTATGTTTTTGCAACGGTATTGGGCGCAATATTTGCCCCGCTTTCCTTTTGGTTTGCGCAGTATCTGCACGAAACAAACCCTAGCAACGAAACGCTTGCCTGGCTTGCCGGCAAGGGGGTAGACATCTTTTTCGACAGGGCAAGGTATGTGGCAATAGTTTTGGTGTTGCCCGTTGTGTTTATTAAATGCCGCCTTACAAGCCTTGGCGCGTTGCGAATGAAATTAAATTTAAAGGCTTTAAAAGAGTTTGCAAAATATTACCTATTGGGGTTGCTTTTGCTTGCCGCTATGTATGCTATGCAGCTTATGTTTACCGATTGCGCGTTTAAAAGCATATCCTTAAACGAATTTTGCTCGGTTTTGGGTGTTGCGTTTGTCTCTACGCTTCTTTTGGCGTTTTTAGAAGAGCTGCTTTTTAGAGATCTAATTATGCGCTCGTTTTACACTGCCTGGGGAATGTTTTTTGGCATAGTGCTTTCGTCTTTGTTTTTTGCATACAAACATTTTAAGGTGCCAAGCGACATAGGAGGGCTTGATTTGCATAGCGCAAGTTGGTATTCGGGCTTTCAGGTTGCCTGGTACGACACTGTCGGCATATTTATGTCGTTCGACGCGTTTTCGTACATATCGCTTTTTATGTTCGGTTGCGTTTTGTGCGCAATGTTTTTAAGAGCAAAAACGCTGTATGCGCCGATAGGCTTTCATTCGGCTGCGGTTTTGGCAATAATGCTATATAAAGAGCTTGTTGCCCCCGAAAGTTCCGACAGCCTAAGGATTGTCTTTGGCGGGGTTTGGGTAACAAAATCGTATGCGGCTTTGATATTGCTGACATTGCTTTTGGTGTTTTTGCTCTTTTTCGGGCAAAAAAATTCCGTAAAGTCGCTAAAAAAGTAGCCTAGGGGGAAATCAAGAGAAAAATCGATTTTTTTGCGATTTTTTATTCACAATCAAAATGTGAATAACTTGTTTAAAACTTATGCTTGAAACTGCCAAATTTTTGGTAGAATATGCTTAAAGTTTTCAAAGAACCGGGTTTTGTGAATAACATTTCCCGAAAGGTTCTCTTAAAACTGGCTAAAAATCTATATTTCACAATACACTGGTAATCATTAACTTAAGGATATTATTGCGAGAGGCATTTTGAATAATTATAGTGCGTAAACTGCGGATATACAGCAAGAAACAGAAAGCCTAGCGCACGCTTAAAAACAATTAACACGCAAAAGCCGCAAATTGTTAATAATTGCCACAAAAACTACAATGGAAGACATTTCAACACAGTATACCCCCCAGCAGGTTTGGGACACGGTAAAGGGCGAATTGCAAAGCCTTTTGTCGGCCGAAACCTATTCGGAATGGTTTGCCTGCATGCAACTTGTTTCGTGCGAAGGCGACAACTACGTTTTGTCGGCAAACAACGACTTTGCGGCGATGTGGATAAGCGACAACTATACGGATTTGCTGCGCAGGCACATCTCTATGGCGTTGGGCAGAAACGCGTCGGTTAAGGTGCTTTGCCAAAATACAGACACTTCTTCGCGGCAGGAGGAATTGCCCGTAGAGACCCCCCGCGCGGTATCTTTGCCCAAATCGAAGCCCAAAGCTCCGAATATCAACCCCAAGAACACTTTCGAAAACTTCATTATAGGCGAAAGCAACCAGTTGGCGCACGCGGTTGCGTTGGCGGTGGCAAACGCCCCCGGCAGGGTATATAACCCGATGTGCATATATGGCTCTACAGGCTTGGGAAAAACCCACCTTATGCACGCCATAGCCCACTTTGTTTTCAAAAACAACCCCGAAATGTCCATCGTATATACAACTTCCGAACGTTTTCTTAACGAGTATATACGCGACATTAAAGACGGCAAAATGGCGGAATTTCGCAAACGCTACCGCAATGTAGACGTTCTTATGATAGACGATATACAATTTTTTGCGGGCAAAACGGGCATACAGGAAGAATTTTTCCATACCTTTAACGACTTGTTCGAATCGGGTAAGCAAATTGTGCTTACTTCCGACAGGCCTTTCAACGAAATTCCCAAGCTTGAAGAAAGGCTGATTTCCCGCTTTGAATGGGGCTATTCTGCCGACATTCAAACCCCCAACTACGAAACGCGCCTGGCTATTTTAATGAAAAAGGCGTCGGCAATGGGCTTTGAAGCTTCGCCAGAAATTCTCGATTTTGTTGCCCGAAAAATTACCAAAAACGTGCGCAGGCTTGAAGGGGCTTTAAACAGGCTTTCGGGGTATGCTGCGGTTGTAAAAACTCCCCTTACTCTCGAAAAGGCGCAGGAACTTTTGGCGGATTTCCTTTCGCAAGACGTCGGCAATTTAGACATTCAAAAGATTCAGGAAACGGTTGCCTCGTATTTTCATATAGACATTGCCGAGATAACAGGCAGGCGCAGAACCGCAAACATTGTAACTGCGCGCCAAATTGCAATGTATTTGTCGAAAACCCTTATGAAGGAAAAAACGCTTGAGGAAATAGGTAGGCAGTTCGGCGGTCGAGACCACGGCACCGTTATTCACGCAATGAAAGTTGTCGGCGAACAGATGGAATGCGAACCCAGCATAAAGGGTTATGTAGACCACTTTATAAAAGTATTGTCGGAATAGCTTAAAAATGCCCAAGTTTTTTAGAGAAATTACAATGGCGCTATCTATGATAGTTCCGTTGGCTTTGGGTATTTTGGCAATGCAAAACTACGTTGAAACCAACGCGAAAAAAACCATAATAAGCGACAATCTCGACAGGATTGTTTTGGCTGCAAAAGCCTACCTTAGCGAAAACGAATATAGGCAGGTTAGCTACCAAGAGCTTATAGAAGGCAAGTTTTTAGAAGAGATTAAGCCGGTAGACGGCGAAAGCTATAAAGAAATTGTCTTCCGCAGAACGGGCGGCATTTTGGTCGTAAAAATGGCTTCAGGCGAGTCGGTAGAGCGCAAATATTAAAACGCGATACTCGCAAAAATTTAATGCAAAAAGTGCACTCCTTTTTTTAGGAAGTGCACTTTTACTTTGCTGGACCAAATGTGTATAAATTTTTACTTGAAAAGCTGCCTTTGCTAAAGTATCGCTATATTATGGTAAAAAAGATATATATGCTAGCGATGTGTCTTGTTGGTTGCAGCTTGTTTGCCGCCAAAGACGGGGGAAAAGACTACACAAAATACGTTATGCCCGAGGCGGGCAGCGATTCGGTAAAGGAATTGTCGTCGGGTAATTTGTATCCATGTATGGCGGTGCCTTTCGGTATGAATTTTTGGTCGCCGCAGTCGAAAGACTTTTCAAAACGCTGGTGGTATGCGTATTCGGATACTATGTTTAGCGCAATAAGGCTAACGCGCCAGCCCAGCCCATGGATTGGCGACTATGGTCCCCTGTGTTTTATGCCAACCGTCGGCGAAAAAAAGAGCTTGGAAAAAGACAGGCAAAGCTGGATTTCGCACAAGGCAGAAACCATAAAGCCCCACTATTATAGCGTATATTTGGCAGACTACGATACCACCTTAGAGCTTACACCTACTTCTAGAGGCGCGCATATGCGCGTTTCGTATCCCGATTCGGACAAGGCAAACTTTGTTATAGACGCCCTTTCGGGGAAATCGTTTGTAAAGATAATTCCCGAAAAGAATATGGTAGTAGGCAAAAGCGTTTGGGTAAATTCGCGAGGCAAGCGCGCCGAGGGCGATTTTGCAAACTATTTTGTGCTTAAGTTCGACAAACCCCTATCTTCGTACGCGGTATTCGACGGCAAAAACATACACGAAGGCGAGCTGCAAACCAAAGATACCGATGCGCAAAAGGGCGCAATTTTAACCTTTAAAACAAAGAAGGGCGACCCTCTAAACGTAAAGGTTGCAACTTCGTTTATAAGTCTGCAACAGGCCGAATTGAATTTCGAAAGGGAAGTTGCAAACAATTCTTTCGACGAATGCAAGGCTAATAGCAAAGCGCAGTGGAACAAGTATCTTTCGAAAATAGACGTATGCGACAACGACATAGACGACTACCCGAACGTGAAAATGTTCTACACAACTTTCTTTAGAACATTGCTGTTCCCCCGCGATTTTTACGAAATAGACAAAGACGGCAACGAAGTTCACTATAGCCCCTTTAACGGAAAGATAGAAAAAGGCAGAATGACCACCGACAACGGCTATTGGGATACTTTTAGAGCCGTTCACCCATTCTTTAACTTGCTTTTGCCCGAACAGAGCGAAAAGGTTTTAGAAGGCATGCAAAATACATTCAAAGAGGGCGGTTGGTTCCCCGAATGGGCGTCTCCTGGGTATGTAAATTGTATGATAGGCTCTAATTCGTCGTCTATTGCGGCAAGCGCGTATTTGTTTGTGTCGAAAAGCGCGGCCGACGGCGAAGTTTTGTGGCAGGCAATGAATAAGGGGGCGGAATCTTTCTGCGAAAAAAACAACTCGCTAGGCAGGGCGGGGGCAAAAGAATATAACACATTAGGCTATGTTCCAAACGACATTAACCTAAAAGAAAGCGCGGCGCGCACGCTTGAATATGCCTATGCCGACTATTGCATTATGAAGTTTGCACAGAGCCTGGGCAAAGACAAAGCCACAATAGAAAAATTTGCAAAGCGCGCCCAAAACTATCGCAATTTGTTTAACGAAAAATATTCGCTTATGGTTGGCCGCAATTCTAAGGGCGAATTTAAAAAGAATTTCAACCCCGTAGAGTGGGGCGGCGACTTTACCGAAGGCAATTCGTTGCAGTATACATGGAGCGTTTTCCACGACATAAACGGGCTTGCAAAACTTATGGGCGGCAAAGAAAAGGCCGCAAAGCAGCTAGACGATATGTTTGCAATGGCTCCCATTTTTGACGTTGGCGCCTACAAGATTGTTATACACGAAATCAGGGAAATGCAGATTATGAATTTCGGGCAATATGCGCACGGCAACCAGCCCATACAGCACGGAGTATATGTGTACAACTGGCTTGGCCAGCCGTGGAAGGCGCAGTATTGGGCAAGGCGGATAATGCAAAAGCTGTATAAGCCCGAAGTTGCGGGCTATTGCGGCGACGAAGACAACGGGCAAACTTCGGCTTGGTATGTGTTGTCGGCTTTGGGTTTTTACCCCGTATGCCCCGTAGACGGCGAGTTTGCAATAGGTTCGCCCCTGTTTAGAAAGGTGAAAGTTGCAATGCCAAACGGCAAAACCCTTACAATTAAGGCAAAAAACAACTCTCCCGAAAACGTATATATTAAATCGCTAAAAATTAACGGCAAAAAATACGATAAAAACTTCTTTACCTTCGACCAGCTTAGAAACGGCGGCGAAATTGTAATGGAAATGTCCGACAAGCCGAATACGTCTAGGGGCGTAGCCGAAGAAAGCGCGCCAAGCTCGATGACAAAATAGCTTTTTCGGGTTTTCTAGCGCAAAACAAAAACCGCGTTCGGAGTCTTTTCGGGCGCGGTTTTTTTTGTTGCCGCTATATTGGTTTGGCTGCGCAATTTTTGGCAAAAAGCTTCTATGCTTGCGTTTTGGGCGGCTATTTTCTTTTATGCTTTTTATGAATTGCGTAATGTTCGACACTATCGACGAAATGTCTTTTTTGCCCCTTTCCGACGAAAGGGCCGAGCACATAAAAAAATATTTAAAGACACAAAATGGCAGCGAGATTTTTGCCGCGGTAAAAAACGCCTTTTTGTGCAAGGCAAAAGTGTGCGAAAAATCGGGCGGCTATTCTTTTGAAGTTGCCGAAAAGCTGGCGTGCGCGTGCCCCATGCAAACAACGGTTGCAATGGCGTTTGCCCGTCCGCAAATTGCACAGAGAATTTTGTTTGAATGCGCGTGCTTTGGGGTAAAAAAACTTTGCTTTTACGCCGCCGAAAAGGGCGAAAGAGACTATATTAAAGCTTCGCTATATTCGGGCAAAGAATACGAAAAATGGTTTGTTAAGGGTGCCCAGCAGGCGTGCAATTGCTTTGTGCCCGAGCTGGAGTGCTATGAGTCGCTTGAAAAATGTTTGGAGAGCCTGCCCGAAGATGCCGACACATTAAAAATTGCCCCCGATATTTACGAGGCAACCGAAAAGATGTCGAAAGTGCTTATGGCGTCGGCAAAACAAAAAACCCTGCTCGCCTTTGGAGCCGAGCGGGGTTTTAACAATGCCGAAAGGGATATTTTGCGCAAGAACGGTTTTGTTTTGGCGAATATGGTTTCCGACAGGGTAATGCGCACCGATAGCGCATTGATTGCGGCTTTAAGCCTACTTTGCGCCGTCGAGGAACTCAAGGGCTAGCGAGCCGTCTTTGTTTTGCACAATTCTGCGATAGTAGCAGCCGAAGCGCGATTCGCCTTTTTCGTTCTTGGTGTGGCAGCAGCCCTTGCCCATAAGCTTTACTTTGTAGACAACCGAGTTTTGCTCGCAGTTAATCAGAACGTCTACCAGCTTTAAAAAGTCGCCCGAAGTTTTGCCCTTAATCCACAATTCGTTTCTGGAGGTAGACCAAAATGTTGCCATGCCTTCCTTAAAGGCGGTTTCCAATGCCAGCTTGTTTGCATAGCCTACAATTAAAACTTCGCCGCTTTCGGCGTCTTGCGCTATTGCGGGTATAACGTCGCAGCCGCACGCCGCAATTTTCTTAAGCTTTGTAAAATCTATATTGCAAACTGTCGATTCTTCTATTTCCTTACTCATAATTATTGCATTAAAACCGAAAATTTGCGCCCATTGCAAAACAATTTTTAATAAATTTTCAAAAAAACGAAAAAAAATGTTGACGGCGTCGAAAATAAAGGGCAATTTTGACCTTTCATAAATGAAAATGTCGATTAGTCGATATTTTTATTTCCAACCTGCCTCGGTAGCTCAGTTGGCAGAGCACGTCCTTGGTAAGGACGGGGTCGGCGGTTCAAATCCGCTCTGAGGCTCAGGACGGAGCTTTATTATAATCACACAACAACAAACAACAAAGAGAAAAAATCATGCCTAAGGAATCATTCAATAGGACAAAGCCACACGTTAATGTCGGCACAATCGGCCACATCGACCACGGTAAAACTACACTTACGACTGCAATCTTGAAAGTGCAGTCCGACAAGGGCTTGGCTCAGTTCAAGTCTTATAAGGATATCGCTAAGGGCGGTACAGTTCGTGACGAAACTAAAACGGTTACAATCGCCGTTGCTCACGTTGAATACGAAACAGAAAAGCGTCACTACGCTCACGTTGACTGCCCCGGCCACGCCGACTTCGTTAAGAACATGATTACTGGTGCTGCCCAGATGGACGGTGCTATCCTCGTTGTTTCGGCTGCCGACGGTCCTATGCCCCAGACACGCGAACACATCTTGTTGGCTCGTCAGGTAGGCGTTCCCCAGATCGTAGTATTCTTGAACAAATGCGACTTGCTCGACGACCCCGAATTGCTCGACTTGGTTGAAATGGAAGTTCGCGACTTGCTCAAGAAATACCAATACGACGGCGACAATATCAAGATTATCCGCGGTTCGGCTACTCAGGCCCTCGAAGGTAAAGAATTTGGTGTAAACTCCATCAATCAGTTGATGGACGCTATCGACTCGGAAATTCCCGAACCCGTACGCGACACCGACAAGCCCTTCATGATGAGCGTTGAAGACGTATTCTCGATCACAGGTCGTGGTACAGTTGCAACAGGCCGTATCGAACGTGGCGTTGTAAAGGTTAACGAAGAAGTTGAAATCGTTGGCTTGGGCGAAACAATGAAAACAACCGTAACTGGCGTTGAAATGTTCCGCAAGACTCTCGATCAGGGTCAGGCAGGCGACAACGTTGGCTTGCTCTTGCGCGGTATCGAAAAAGACCAAATCCAGCGCGGTCACGTTATTGCAAAGCCCGGTTCTATTCACCCCCATACGAAGGCTAAGGCTGAAATCTACGTTCTCACAAAGGACGAAGGTGGCCGTCATACTCCCTTCTTCACAAACTATCGCCCGCAGTTCTTCTTCGGTACAGCCGACGTTACCGGCGTTTGCAAACTTCCCGAAGGCACAGAAATGGTTATGCCCGGCGACAATGTTTCCATCGAAATCGACTTGCAAAAGCCCGTTGCTATGGAAAAAGGTCAGCGTTTCGCTATCCGCGAAGGTGGCCGTACAATTGGTGCAGGCCGCGTAAGCGAAGTTTTAAGCTAATTTAGCTTAGGCACAATATCCCGTTTGCCGCCTTTTATGGCGGCGGCGGTGTATTTTTTTATTTTAAAAGAGAATTACAGGGGTGTAGCGCAATTGGTAGAGTAGTGGTCTCCAAAACCATCGGTTGGGGGTTCGAGTCCCTCCGCCCCTGCCACTTCCCACAAGGCAAAAAAATGGCAAATCCTTTCAGCAAAATCAGACAATATTACAGAGAAACCGTTGCCGAACTTAAAAAAGTTTCATGGCCAAACGGAAAAGAAATTAGAGCGTCTATGGTAATGGTTTTCGTATCGTTGGCCATTTTAGGCGTTTTTTTGGGTCTTGCCGACTTTTCCATATACAATGTAATAGGTCTGCTGACCGACTTGGTCAGAAGCGCGCACTAAGCCAACGGGGTTCATAAATAGGTATGTCAAGCTTAGATACAAGCAATCGTAAGTGGTATGCGGTGCAGGTTCGCACCAATATGGAGAAAAAGGTTCAAGCGTCTCTTATAAATCAGATAGAGCTTAACGATATGTCGGAGTATATCTCCAAAGACGACATACTTGTTCCCGAAGAAAAGGTTACCACATATAAGGACGGCAAAAAGCAGGATCCGAAGCCCCGCAAGCTTTTCCCGGGCTACGTTTTCGTTAAAGTTAAGCTTTACGATGACGACGACAAATTGATAGAAGCCCCCTGGTATTTTGTAAAATCAATAAACGGCGTTACCAATTTTATGGGCGGCACAAGGCCTACCCCTTTGCGTGACAAAGAAATTAAGGCATTATTAGCCCAGCTTGAAAACTCGCAGGAAACTGTAAAGACCGACATAAAATACAAGGTTGGCGACAATGTAAAGATAAACGAGGGACCCTTTATGAGCCTTACCGGCGTTATAGAGGAAATCGACTCGGCAAACGGAAAATTGAAGGTAAGCGTTTCGATTTTCGGCAGATTTACTCCCGTAGAGCTAGACTATAAACAAGTAAGCTACGCGGAAGAATAGAATTTATTATATTACGATAAAGCCTCTAAAAAAGAAGATATAAAAAGGTCAGAAAATGGCAAAAAAAGTAGTAAAAGTAGTTAAGTTGCAGTTGCCCGCAGGCGCGGCCAACCCCGCTCCTCCGGTAGGCCCCGCATTGGGTGCGGCCGGCGTCAACATTATGGCGTTCTGCAAAGAATTCAACGCACGTACCAAAGACCAAACGGGTATGATTTTGCCCGCCATAATCTCGGTATATCAAGACAAGTCTTTCTCGTTCATTCTTAAAAGCCCGCCGGCTTCGGTTCTCATCAAGAAGGCCGCAAAGCTCGCTTCGGGTAGCGCAAAGCCCAACACCGACAAGGTAGGCAAAATCACAGCAGCCCAGGTTGCCGAAATTGCCAAGCTTAAGCAGAAAGACCTTAACGCCACAACCCCCGAAGCCGCCGCAAAAATCATTGCAGGCACAGCTCGCTCGATGGGTGTAGACGTTGTTGCATAATAAAAATATTTAGGGCTTTTTAGGGTTTATTCTCGAAAAAGCCCCTTAACATAAAAACAAAAACCGCACTGCAACCAAGCAGGAGACAAACAAAAAAGTCATGGTAAAAAGAAGCAAAAAATATAAGGCGTCTTTGGCGAATGTAAAAGACGCGCCTGTGGCAATAGCAGAAGCTGTAGAAGCTCTCTCGAAAATGCCCAAGGCTAAGTTCGACGAAACCGTTCAGTTGTCGGCTAAGATACAGCTGGACCCCAAACAGGCCAACCTCAGCATCAGAGGTACGGTTCGCTTGCCCAACGGCAGCGGCAAAAAAGTTAGAGTTTTGGTTTTCACCGAAAACGCAAAACAGGCCCTCGACGCAGGTGCCGACTTTGCCGGTTTGGACGATATGATTAAGAAAATTGAAGACGGTTGGCTCGATTTCGACGTTGCCGTTTCCACTACTTCGGCTATGAAGTCGGTTCGCAAAGCCGCCAGAGTTTTGGGCCCGAGAGGCTTAATGCCCAATCCCAAAAGCGGCACCGTTACAGACGACATCGAAACAGCCGTTAAAGAAGTTAAGGCTGGTCGTGTAGAATACAAAATGGACAAAACGGGCAACATTTGCATCGTTATCGGCAAACGCAGCTTCAGCAACGAAAAGTTGGTTGAAAACGCAAAGGCAGCTTACGCAAGCCTTATGTCGGTTCGTCCCGAAACGCTCAAGGGCAAGTATATCGACACATTAACCTTAAGCGCAACAATGACTCCGGGTCTTAAATTGAATCCGGTAATGGGAGAATAGGAGTTTTACACAAATGAGACCGGAAAAGAAATACCTTATAGATGAAGCCGTTGCCCACATTGCCGACTCCGACTATGTGTTCTTGATGAACTTTACAGGCGTAACGGTTGCAGCAGCAAGCGACTTGCGCAAACAGTTGGCCGAAAAGGGCGCACAGTTTCACATTGTAAAGAACACCATTTTCGAAATTGCCGCAAAATCGCGCGAATTGCCCGATATGTCGGAATTTCTCAATGGGCCTACAGGTGTTGTAGCTGGCGGCAAATCGCCCACAGAAGTTGCAAAGATTCTTGTAGACTTCCTTAAGAACAACGACAGAGCCGACGTTAAAGTTGGCGTGCTCGACAAGAAGCTTTTGAACAAGGACGAAATTGAAGCTCTCAGCAAGCTTCCCAACCTCGACGGTATCCGCTCGATGTTGCTTTCGACTATCTTGTTGGCGGCTCCTCAGGGCTTGTTGAACGTAATCAAGGCAAAGAGCGAAAAAGAAGAAGCTCCCCAGGCCTAATTACGGCGGCAATAATTCGCCTGCAATTTTTTGCACTTAAAGGTTGCAGGCTTTAAAAAACAAAAACAACTAAACAAAAAATTTTATTTCCCGAAGGCAAAACGCCGTAGGGAATGTCAAAAAAAACAACTAAAGAATAAGCTTAGGGAACGCAATTGTTCCTTAAACGCCCGAAAGGGTACTAAGCGTTCAAAGGAGATAAATAAAATGGCAGAAGTAACAAAAGAACAAGTAATAGAATTCCTCAGCGGCCTCACAGTTCTCGAAGCAGCTGCTTTGGTAAAAGAACTCGAAGAAAAATGGGGCGTAACAGCATCGGCTCCCGTTGCTGCAGTAGCAGTAGCAGGCGGCGCAGCTCCCGCAGCTGAAGAAAAAACAGAATTCACAGTAGTTCTCAAAGCTGCTGGCGCAAACAAGATTGCAGTTATTAAAGAAGTTCGCGGCATAACAGGTCTCGGCTTGAAAGAAGCCAAGGAATTGGTTGACGGCGCTCCCAAGCCTGTAAAAGAAGGCGTAACTAAGGACGAAGCAGCCGAAATCGAAAAGAAATTGACTGCAGCAGGCGCAACAGTTGAAATTAAGTAATTAACTTGATTATCAACTTTTAAGCTGATTTACGGATAGGCAAAGCCCCTAAAATAGAGGCTTTGCTTGCCCTTTTTATTAAAATAGCGGCGATTTTAAATTTTTTTTAGCGGAAAATCGAAGCGACTTGCAGGTTGAAAAATTGGGCAAGTAAAATAAATTCACCATACAAAATCATAAATATATGTCAGAGCGAAGAAACTTTGGTAAGTTGCAAGAGGTAATAGGGTTGCCTAACCTTATTGAAAACCAGCTGAATTCCTATGCGGAATTTTTGCAGAAAGACGTTGCGCCCAATAAGAGGGCATTGGTGGGGCTTCATGCGGTATTTAGCGAAATATTCCCCATAACAAGCTATGACGAAAAGATTAAATTAGAGTACGTTTCCTACCGTTTCGACGGCCCAAAACACTCGGAAGACGAATGCATTAAGGAAGGCCTTACCTATTCGGTTTCTTTATATCTTACTTTGAGGTTGACAGAAGGCGACAATACGCGCGACGAAGAGCTTTACATGGGGGAACTTAATATGATGACATCGCGCGGGTCGTTTATTGTAAACGGCGCAGAACGCGTTGTTGTAAGCCAGTTGCACCGCAGCCCCGGCATATGCTACGAAGAAACTTTGCACTCTTCGGGCAAAACTCTATTTTCTTTCAGATTGATACCCGACAGGGGTACTTGGGTTGAAGTTCAGTTCGACCAAAACGACTTGTTGTACGTTTATATAGACCGCCGCCGCCGCCGCAGAAAGTTTTTGATAACAACTTTGTTGCGCGCAATGGGCAAAAGCTCGAACGGCGAGATTATAGAATTGTTCTACGACGTTCAGGATATGACGACAAAGAAGGCCGAAAAGATGGAAAACGTTTCCAACTACGTTTTGGCCGAAGCGGTAACCGACCCCGACAGTCAGGGCAAGGGCAAAGTGTTGCTTAAGCAGTACGAAACCCTTACAAAAACCGCCATTATGGACTTTAAAAAGGCGGGCATTACAGAATTTAAGGTAATAGATACCACCGTAGACGACGGCGTTATTGTAAGGGCTATCAAGAAAGACCCTGCAAAGAACGAAGAAGAAGCCTTAAAGACAATTTACAAACAGTTGCGCCCGGGCGAACCCGTAAACGTTGCAAACGCACGCGCTTTGTTGCGCCGCACTTTGCAAGACCCGAAACGCTACGACTTGGGCAGGGTTGGCCGCTTTAAGATTAACCAAAAATTGGGTCTTAAAACTCCGCTCGAAACAAGGGTTATTACAATAGAAGACATTGTAGAAGGCACAAAATACCTTTCGAAATTGCGCAAGGGCGAAGGCTATATAGACGATATAGACCACTTGGGCAGCCGCCGTATACGCACAGTTGGCGAGCTTTTGGCAAACCAGTGCAGGATGGGCTTGGCTCGCACCGAAAAGCAGGTTAGAGAGCACATGAGTGCTTCGGAACAAAATACCGAAAACCTAACCCCCGGCAAATTGATGAACACAAAGTCTATGACTGCAATGGTTCGCGAATTCTTTGCGCGCAACCAGTTGTCGCAGTTTATGGACCAAATCAATCCCCTTTCCGAACTCACCCACAAAAGAAGACTTTCGGCTTTGGGGCAGGGCGGTTTAAGCCGCGAAAGAGCGGGCTTCGAAGTTCGAGACGTTCACTATTCGCACTACGGCAGAATTTGCCCGATTGAAACTCCTGAAGGTCCGAATATCGGTTTGATTAACTCGTTGGCAAGCTATGCGAAAATCAACGAATTCGGCTTTATCGAAACTCCCTACAGAGAAATCGTTAAGGGCAAAGTAACGGGTAAAATAGTATATTTGACAGCCGATCAGGAAGAGGGCAAAATCATTGCCCAGGCAAATTCCGAAGTAAAAGACGGAAAGTTGGTTGGCAAATGCGTTGTAAGAAAGCGCGACGAAATCTACGAAGCCCTTCCCGAAGACATCGACTATATGGACGTAAGCCCCAAGCAGTTGGTTTCGGTTGCAACGGGTCTTATACCCTTCTTGGAACACGACGACGCAAACCGTGCGTTGATGGGTTCAAACATGCAACGTCAGGGCGTGCCTTTGTTGACGACCGAATCTCCTTTTGTAGGAACCGGCATAGAAGGTGCAGTTGCGCGCGATTCCAGAACGGTTGTTCTTTCGGAATCGGCGGGCAAGGTTGCCAGCGTAGACGCAATTCGCATTATTGTTACCCCCGACGGTCAAATGCCCAAGAAGGTAGACGGCATATACAAGACCGATGCCGACAAGGGCGTATATGTATACAATTTGCGCAAGTTCATTCGCTCGAACAACGCAACATGCTTTAACCAAAAGCCCGTTGTAAAGAAGGGCGCACTTGTAAAGAAGGGCGACTTGCTTGCCGACGGCGCAAGCACACAGGGCGGCGAATTGGCTTTGGGCAAGAACGTTTTGGTAGCTTTCATGCCTTGGAACGGCTACAACTTTGAAGACGCTATTTTGTTGTCGGAAAAGTTGATTAAAAACGACGTATTTACTTCTATTCACATTGAAGTGTTCGAAGCTACCGCCAGAGACACAAAGCTCGGGCCCGAAGAAATCACAAGAGATATTCCCAACGTTGGCGACGAAGCTCTTAAAAACCTCGACCGCAATGGCGTAATCAGGGTTGGTGCCGAAGTTAAAGCGGGCGACATTTTGGTAGGTAAAATTACCCCCAAAAGCGAAACCGAATTGGCCCCCGAAGAAAAATTGCTTAGGGCAATATTCGGCGAAAAGGCGGCCGACGTTAAAGACACTTCGCTTAAAGTTCCCTCGGGCACAGAAGGTATTATTATGGACGTTAAGGTTTCGACCCGCGTCGATAAGGAAACCGAAAAATTAAGCCCCAGCGACACAAAGCGCCAGATTCGCAAAATCAACGAAGAATCGAAAGCCCAGCTCGACAAACTAAAGGACGAACTAACCGAAGCTTTGTCGAACGTACTTTTGGGCGAAAAGATTCCTTTAGACGTTCGCAACAGCGAAACTAAGGAAGTTATAATTCCTGCAAACCGCAAAATCACAAAAACACTTTTGCGCAGGTTGTCGGCAATCTCGAAGAATATCGAGATAGACCCCTCGCCGGTTCGCAACAAGATTATGGAAATAATCGACAACTATCAGCTTAAATTTGCCGAAGTTGAAAACGAAACCGCGCGCAAGAAAGACATTCTCGAAAGCGGCGAAGGCGAAGCCCAAAGTACAATCAAGAACGTTAAGATTTACATTGCCGCCAAGCGCAAGATTCAAGTTGGCGACAAGATGGCGGGCCGCCACGGTAACAAAGGTATTGTTGCCCGCATAGTTCCCGAAGAGGATATGCCCTATATGGAAGACGGTACTCCCGTAGAAATCTGTCTAAACCCCATGGGCGTTCCCAGCCGAATGAACGTAGGTCAGGTTTTGGAAACCCACTTAGGTTGGGCTTGCAAAAAGCTTGGCTTTAAGGTTGCAACCCCCATTTTCGACGGTATTAGCGAACACGATATACGCGACTACCTCGTTAAGTCAGACTTCCCCGCAAGCGGCAAATGCCGCCTAATAGACGGTCTTACGGGCGACTATATGGACCAAGACGTTGTTGTTGGCTACATCTATATGATGAAGCTAAACCACTTGGTTGCCGACAAGATTCACGCCCGTGCGGTAGGTCCCTACAGCCTTATAACCCAGCAGCCTTTGGGCGGCAAAGCTCAATACGGCGGCCAAAGGTTCGGCGAAATGGAAGTTTGGGCTCTCGAAGCGTATGGTGCCGCCTATACTTTGCAGGAATTGCTTACTGTAAAAAGCGACGACGTTCAGGGCAGAACCAAGATTTACGAACAGCTTGTTAAGGGCGACAATTCGCTGCAGGCCGGCGTTCCGCAGTCCTTCAATGTTTTGATGAAGGAAATGCAAAGCTTGTGCTTGAACGTTAAAGTCAACAGCAGCGACGCTACCGAAGAATAGGCTAACAGCATACAAAAAGGAATTTTCCGATGGAAGACAATAAACAACAAGTAAGAGAAGTTCTCGGATTTGACAATACAAACGGCTTCGACAGCGTTTCAATAGCCTTGGCTTCGCCCGAAACAATAATTTCGTGGTCGAGAGGCGAGGTTAAAAATCCCGAAACAATCAATTACCGCACATTCAAGCCCGAACCGGGCGGTTTGTTCTGCCAAAAGATTTTCGGACCCGTGCGCGACTACGAATGCGCTTGCGGCAAATATAAACGCATTAGGTATAAAGACCAAGTTTGCGAAAGGTGCGGTGTTGAAGTTACAACATCTAGGGTTCGTCGCGAAAGAATGGGCCATATAGAATTGGCAGTTCCCGTTTCGCACATCTGGTTCTTAAAGAGTATGCCCAGCCGCTTGGGCTTGGTTTTGGATATGACTTCCAAAGCACTCGAAAGCGTAATCTACTACGAAAAATACATCGTAATAGATCCGATGCAGACTTCGTTGAAAAAGATGCAGTTGCTTTCGGAAGAAGACTATCAAAAAGCGATAGACGACTTTGGCGACGATTCTTTTAAGGCCGAAATGGGCGCGGAGGCAATCCGCACATTGCTCGAGGAAATAGACCTCGACAAAATGGCCGCCGAACTTGAAGAGCAAATGCGCTCTACACGCTCCAAGCAAATCAAAAAACGCCTGGCGAAAAGGTTAAAACTTATTCAGGGTTTTATACAAAGCAATGCGCGTCCCGAATGGATGGTGCTAAAAGTATTGCCCGTAATTCCGCCCGACTTGCGCCCCTTAGTTCCCTTGGAAGGCGGCAGGTTTGCAACTTCCGACTTAAACGACTTGTACAGGCGCGTAATTAACCGCAACAATCGTCTAAAGAGCCTTATGGCGATGAAGACCCCCGACGTTATCATTCATAACGAAAAGAGAATGTTGCAAGAATCTGTAGACGCCCTGTTCGACAACGGCCGCCACGGCCGCGCGGTAACGGGTGCAGGCAACAGACCCTTAAAGAGCATTTCCGATATGCTTAAGGGCAAGCAGGGTCGTTTCCGTCAAAACTTGTTGGGTAAGCGTGTAGACTATTCCGGCCGTTCGGTTATCGTTATCGGCCCCGAACTTAAGTTGTACCAGTGCGGCTTGCCAAAGAAAATGGCTCTTACTTTGTTCGAACCTTTCATTATTCGCCGCCTAAAGGAATTGGGCTTTGTACACACAGTTCGCTCGGCGCGCAAGATGATAGAAAAACGCTCGCCCGAAGTTTGGGATATTTTGGAAGAAGTAACCGAAGGGCACCCTGTAATGCTCAACAGAGCTCCGACCCTTCACAGACTTTCCATTCAGGCTTTCGAGCCCGTGCTTATCGAAGGCAGCGCAATTCGTTTGCACCCCTTGGTTTGCGCGGCATACAATGCCGACTTCGACGGCGACCAAATGGCGGTTCACGTTCCCCTTTCGCTAGAGGCTATTATGGAGGCAAAACTTTTGATGTTGGCAAGCAACAACGTGTTCTCGCCTTCGTCGGGTAAGCCTATCTTAACGCCTTCGCAGGATATCGTTTTGGGTGCGTATTATATCACCTACGAACCCTCTTGGAAGCCCGCAAAGGGCGAGCACGTTTGCCTGTTTTCGAACGATCACGAAGTGGAATATGCCCACTCCGAAGGTATGATTCACTGGCACGACTGGATTGACTATGTAAACCCCGACTACGGTAAAGACACAATCTACGGCAAGAAAGACCAAAAAATTATCCGCACAACGGTTGGCCGCGTATTGTTCTCTAGAATTTGGCCGGCGGAATTGGGCTTTATAAACTTCTGCGTTCCCAAAGGCAAATTGGGCGACCTTATTTTGAATACCTTTAAGATTAAGGGCAAGCGCGACTCGTCTAAGTATTTGGACGCTTTGAAAGCTTTGGGCTTTAGAACTTCTACAGAAGCCGGTATTTCTATCGGTATTGGCGATATGGATATGCCGCCCGAAAAGCCCACAATCATAAAGAAAGCCCGCGCCGAAATAGACAATATCGAAAAGGAATACTTAAAGGGTAAAATTACAAAGGGCGAACGTTCGCAAAAGGTTAAGGATATTTGGAATGTTGCCTCCGACGATATCGGTAAGGCTGCATTTGCCAACTTGTCGAGACCGCACGAAAAGGTTAACGGCCGCCAATACATAAACCCCGTTTACGTTTTGATGGATTCTGGTGCTAGAGGTAATAAAGCGCAGGTTCGTCAGCTTTGCGGTGCTCGTGGTCTTATGGCTAAGCCCAACGGCGAAATTATCGAAAGACCTATTCTTTCGTGCTTCCGTGAAGGCTTGAGCGTTTTGGAATACTTTATTTCATCGCACGGTGCGCGTAAAGGTTTGGCGGATACCGCTCTTAAGACGGCAGACGCAGGTTATATGACCCGTAAGCTTTGCGATGTTGCAATGGACGTAATTATTACCGACGACGACGTACAAAACACGGGCATTGGCGTAACAAAAGAAGCAATTTACGACGGCGACGACGAAATCGTTCCGCTTATCGACCGTATCATAGGCAGATGCGCTGCGGTAGACGTTGCCAACCCCTTCAAACCCGACGAAATCTTGGCCAAAGCCGGCGAATTGATTACCGAAGACATGGCAAACAAGATTGTAAACAGCGGTGTTGAAAAGGTAAAGGTAATGAGCCCGCTTACACACTTAAAGCGCAATGCAATTCCCGCAAAGGCATACGGTGTAGACCCGTCTACCCAAAAGTTGGTAGAAAAGGGCACGGCTGTTGGTATTATAGCGGCGCAGTCCATCGGCGAACCGGGTACTCAGCTTACAATGAGAACCTTCCACGTTGGCGGTATTGCTTCGGCTTCTACCAAAATGCCCGAAATTGTGGTTAAAGTTCGCGGTAAATTGAAATTTGAAAACCTTAACATTGTAGACATTAAAGAAGGCCTGCACGTTGTTTTGAACAAGACGGGTAAAATCTCGATTGTAGACGAAAACGACGCAGACAACGTTCTTGAAGAATACAATATAGTTGCAGGCTCTATTCTTACAAAGAGCGACGGCGACATTATCGAAAAGGGCGAAACACTTGCCCAGTGGGACCAACACAGCACGCCTATTTTGGCAGACAAGGGCGGTAAGATTGCATTCGAAGATATGATTGAAGGCGTAACGGTAAGCCGCTCGCTAGACTCTTCTTCGAACAGAATTACCACAACGGTTATAGACCACAAGGAAGACCTAAACCCGAGAATAGTAATTCTCGACAAGTCCGACAAGCCCATAACCTCGTTTGCAGTTCCCACGGGGGCTCAGGTTGTAGTAAGCGAAGGCACGCAAATTCGCCCCGGTGTAATGCTTGCAAAAACACCGCGTCAGGCTGCAAAAACACAGGACATTACGGGCGGTTTGCCCAGAGTTGCCGAGTTGTTCGAAGCGCGCCGTCCCAAGGAAGCCGCCGAAATGGCAAGAATGGAAGGCATTGTAAGATTCGGCAATGCACGCCGCGGCAAGAAGGTAATAATTATCGAATCGGAAAAGAAAGACAAGTCGGGCAAGCCCATTATAGAGGAACACCTTATTCCGCACAGCAAGAACATTATCGTTCAAGCCGACGACAAGGTTGTAAAAGGCCAGTTCCTTACCGAAGGCAGCCCCGACCCGAACGAAATCCTCGAAATTATGGGGCCTGTCGCCGTACAGGAACACTTGCTAAGGGAAATCCAAAAGGTTTACCGCAAGCAGGGTGTTACAATTAACGACAAGCACATAGAGGTAATAATTTCAAGAATGTTGCGCAAGGTAAGGGTAACCGATCCGGGCGACTCGGATTATTTCTGGGGTCAACAGGTCGACAAATACGAGTTTGAAACGGAAAACGCCAGAATTGAAGATGCGGGCGGGCAACCCGCCGAAGGCGAACCGATATTGCTCGGTATAACAAAGGCCAGCCTCGAAACCGAAAGCTTTATAAGCGCGGCATCTTTCCAGGAAACAACAAGAGTATTGACCGAAGCCGCCACATTGGGCAAGGTAGATAAACTTGAAGGTTTCAAGGAAAACGTGATAATGGGCAATCTCATACCCGCAGGTACGGGCTTGCAGGCCTATCGCAAACTTACGGTAACGCCGTTGGTCGACGAGGAAGAAAACTTCCAAACCGAGCAGCCCGAAGCCGAAAAAACAGAGGAAAACTCGTAAAATAACCGAAAAATTTTCGCCGCGAGGGGCTTTAGTTGCGAATGTCCCTTGCGACTTTTTGTTAAAAATTGAAAATAATACTTGCAAAAAGCGTTATAAAACATAACTTACAAATTCTTTATTCCATAAAATAGACAATATGCCTACAATAAATCAGTTAGTTCGCAAGCCACGTACGTTGGCAAAAGCCAAGAGCAAAGCGCCTGCGCTGAAAGAATCGCCTTTCCGCCGCGGCGTATGTGTACAGGTAATGACCCGTACACCTAAAAAGCCTAATTCGGCTATTCGTAAGGTGGCGAAAGTTCGTTTAACAACGGGTTACGAAGTAATCGCATACATACCCGACGAAGGTCACAATTTGCAGGAACACAGCGTTGTTCTTTTGCGCGGTGGTCGTGTAAAAGACTTGCCCGGTGTTCGTTATCACATTGTTCGCGGTACGCTCGACGCAGTCGGCGTAGAAAAACGTCGTCGCAGCCGTTCAAAGTACGGTGTAAAGCGTCCAAAGGCGGCCAAGAAATAATTGAATTTAACTAAGGATTAAAAAATGTCACGCAGACACAGAGCAGTAAAAAGGGAACGCACTCCCGATTCTCGTTTTAAGAGCACATTGGTTAGCCACCTTATAAATATGGTTATGGAGAGGGGCAAAAAGTCCACCGCCGAACGTATCGTTTATGGAGCTATCGAAAAAGTTAGCGAAAAGCTCGAAAAGGGCGATCCCATCGATTTGATGTTGGGCGCACTCGAAAACATTCGCCCCAAGGTAGAAGTTAAGAGCAGAAGAGTTGGCGGCGCCACATACCAAGTTCCCGTAGAAATTCCCTACGAACGCCAGCAAACTTTGGCTTTCAGATGGTTGATTGCCGCAGCAAAGGGCAAGAAGCTTCCCATGGCCGACGCTTTGGCTTCGGAAATTGTAGACGCATACAACAACACGGGTACGGTTGTTAAAAAGCGCGAAGACGTTCACAAAATGGCGCAGGCAAACAAGGCTTTTGCGCACTTGCGTTGGTAACAACTAAACGACCTGTAATAATATGGCTAATTTATCAGAAAAAAATTCTCCCAACAGGCCGAAGCCTTTGGAATATACCCGTAACATTGGTATATCCGCCCACATCGACGCGGGTAAAACCACATGTTCGGAACGTATATTGTTCTACTCGGGCGTAGTTCACAAAATCGGCGAAGTTCACGAAGGTACTGCAGTAACCGACTGGATGGAACAGGAACGCGAACGCGGTATTACAATTACTTCCTCGGCTATTTCCTGCTCGTGGAAAACAAAAGACGGTCCTTTTGCCGGTATCGAACACCAAATCAACCTTATCGACACTCCCGGACACGTTGACTTTACAGCCGAAGTAGAACGTTCGTTGCGTGTTCTCGACGGTGCCGTTGCAGTATTCTGCTCGGTTGCAGGCGTACAGCCCCAGTCGGAAACCGTATGGCGTCAGATGAACAAATACCATGTTCCCCGTATTGCTTTCATCAACAAGATGGACAGAACCGGTGCAGACTTCTACGGCGCAGTTGAAGATATTAAGAACAAATTAAGGGGTAATCCCCATCCTTTGTATTTGCCGATAGGTGCCGAAGCCGACTTTAAAGGCTTGATAGACCTTATCGAAATGAAGGCATATATCTACGACGAAAACGACCCCAACGGTGTTAAGTACGACGTTGTAGAAATTCCCTCCGAATACAAGGAAAAGGCAGAAGAATATCGCCGCGGCCTTATCGAAGGCATTGCAGACTTCGACGACGCCATTATGGAAAAATTTCTCGAAGGCAGCGAAGACTTTACCGCCAACGAATTGAGGCTTGGCGTTCGCAAAGCTACAATGACCCGCGAATTTGTAGGCGTAATTCCCGGCTCGGCATTTAAAAACAAGGGCGTTCAGATGTTGCTCGACTCGGTTGTAGACTACTTGCCCAGCCCCTTAGACGTTCCTCCGATTAAGGCTTTCTCCGACGAAGACGAAGATGCTCCCTCGAAGGAAATTGTTGCCGACGACTTTGCAGCTCCCACAGCTTTGGCATTCAAATTGTGGAGCGACCCGTTCATTGGTAAATTGGTATTTATCCGTGTATACAGCGGCTGCATCAAGAAGGGTATGACTCTTTACAATCCGCGCACACGCAAAACAGAACGTATTTCCCGCTTGGTATTGATGAAGGCCGACCAGCGTGTAGACCTCGAAGAAGCATATTCGGGTTCTATCTGCGCAATCATCGGCGCAAAAGATATCAGCACTGGCGACACATTGTGCGACAGAGACCACGAAGTTCGTTTGGAACCCCCGACATTCCCCGATCCGGTTATTGCAATGAGCATAGAGCCGAAGTCGAAGGCCGACCAGGAAAAGCTTTCGTTGGCTTTGGCAAGGTTGTCGGAAGAAGACCCGACTTTCGTTGTAAAGACCGACCAAGAAACAGGCCAAACTCTTATTTCAGGTATGGGCGAGTTGCACCTCGACATTATCCGCGACCGTCTGTTCAGAGAATTCAAGGTTGAAGCCGATTCGGGCAAGCCCCAAATCGCCTACCGCGAAACAATCACAGCTCCCGCCGACGGCGTTGGCAAATTCATTCGTCAGAGCGGTGGTCGTGGTCAATACGGTCATGCCGAAATTAAAATTGAACCCTCCGAAAAGGGCAAAGGCTACCATTTCTTCAACGAAATCGTTGGCGGCGTAATTCCCAAAGAATACATCAAGCCCACAGAAGACGGTATCAAAGAAGCTATGCTTAACGGCGTTATTGCGGGCTATCCCGTAGTAGACGTTAACGTACACTTGGTATTCGGTTCCTTCCACGAAGTTGACTCTTCGGAAATGGCGTTTAAAATGGCTGGTATCTTTGCATTTAAAGATGCTATGGCAAAAGCAAAGCCAATTCTCTTGGAACCGGTTATGAAGGTTGAAGTTGTAACCCCCGAAGAATACCAAGGCGACATTATGGGCGACTTGAACCGCCGTCGTGGCCAGATTCAGGGTATGGAAACCAAAGGCAATGTTTGCACAATCGACGCTTTCGTTCCCTTGGAAACCATGTTCGGTTATGCAACAGACGTTCGTTCGCTTTCCAGCGGCAGAGCTTCGTACTCTATGGAACCGAGCCACTTCGAACAAGTTCCGGCTGCAGTTCTAAAGCAGGTTGTTGAAGGCGCTTCGAAGAAGGCTGCAAGGTAATAATTTCAAAATAAAGAAAAGCTAAAAAATGGCACAAAGAATTAGAATAAAGTTGAAGGGCTATGACTTTCGTTCGGTAGACCAAAGCGCCGGCGACATAGTTGAAACAGCAAAACGTACGGGCGCGATGGTATCGGGTCCCGTACCGCTACCTACTCGCATCGAACGCTGGTCGGTTAACCGTTCGGCCCACGTTGACAAGAAGAGCATGGAGCAGTTTGAGCTTCGCACTCACAAAAGATTGATAGACATTATCGAACCTACTTCCAATACGGTAGACGAGCTTAAAAAGCTTAACTTGCCCGCTGGTGTAGACATCACAATTAACGTCTAGTATCTATTTATGGAATAACAAAAAGCCCCTTTTTAGGGGCTTTTTTTGTGCCCGCATATATTTTGCTGTAAATTTTGCAAAAGCGGTAAACGGGGCGTGTTTTTGTGCTTTTTTAGAATGTGTTTGCCAGCACGCTAGCTTGGCGGTGCGAAAAAGTTTGCAAAAAGGCGTTGTTTTGCCGTTGCTTTTTGGCAAACGCGCTTTTGGCTGCGCTTTTTTAAAAAACTGCTATTTTGCGCAAAAATTTTTGCCAACATACCGAAATGGCATTTTAGTATTTCTTTTTATAAATTTAGTTTTTGCTTGAAAAAAACGTTTGTTTTGCAAGGATAAACCATAGCTCTGCGGTGTCCGAAACTATTTAACCGCTTCTCCACCTTAATGAAATATTATACGGGAGCTCGACCAACGGTGGCGGCTGTCAGGCCGTCTTCGAACGGAAGGCAAAAACCGCTGTTGAAGCACCCACCTTGCAGTTGAAGGTAGATGCCAAGCAATCTAACAAGACGGCGCCAATGCAGAGCCTTATTATTTTGCAATGCCCGACAATAAAAATAAACCAGATATAATATGGATAGCGGCCGCCTATTTTGTTGAAGGCCTGCCCAATGCGGTTTGCGCGGGAATTGCAATGCTGTTTTATTCGTCTATGGGCGTGGGTCTCGGCTTGGCTTCGCTGATTACGTCGCTTATATATTTGCCTTGGTGCGTTAAAGCGTTGTGGGCACCCGTTGTAGATACCCATTCTACAAAGCGCAACTGGGTGCTTAAATGCGCGTTTGCAATGTTTGCAATTTTTGGGGCGTTGGCTTTGGCGTGTTTTAGCGAATTTTTTGTGGCTATAACGGCTTTGCTTTTTTGGCTTTTGGCGTTTACCAGTGCCACCTACGACATCAGCGCCGACGGCTTTTACATTTTGGCGTTAAACACGCAAAAGCAGGCGTTTTATGTGGGGTTAAGAAGCGCGTTTTACAAAATTGCGGCGGTTTTTGCGCAGGGCGTTTTGGTTGGCTTTGCGGGTATTTTAATTAGCCGTTTTAATTTCGAAAAACCCGCGGCTTGGGGCTGTGCTTTTGCGCTGTGCGGTGTTATAACTCTTGTTATGTGGGGCGCAATGCGCGCCTTTTTGCCCGAAGTTGAAAACGGCAAAAATTCGGCTCGGGCAGGCAAAAACATATTTTCGGTTTTCGGCGAATTTTTTAACAAACCCCATATTGCAAATATTTTGTGTTTTGTGCTTTTATACAGATTTGCCGAAGCGCAGTTGGTGAAAATTTCGCAGCCCTTTTTGATTGCCGAAATTTCGGCGGGCGGGCTTGCGTTGCCGCTGGAAAACGTCGGCTTGTTATACGGCACAATAGGCACAATGTGCCTTTTTGCGGGTTCCATTTTGGGCGGAATGCTTATTGCAAAGTGCGGCTTGCGCAGCACTCTTTGGTATATGGCGTTGGCGATAAACCTGCCTAACATTGTGTATTTAATTATGTCGGTAATGCCGGCGGTTTCGTCGCTGCAGGCAACGGCGTTTGTTTCGGCAGAGCAGTTTGGTTACGGCTTTGGCTTTGCGGGCTATATGGCGTTTCTTTTGCAGGCGGCCACGGGTAAAAACAAAACTTCGCAATACGCGCTGCTTACAGCCTTTATGGCAATTGGCTATATGCTGCCCGGCAACTTTGCGGGCTATTTGCAGGAGTTTTTTGGCTACAAAAACTTTTTTATTTGGATAATGCTTTGCACGTTGGTTTCGTTTGCTTCGCTTATTCCAGCATACAGATATTTAAAAACTTTAAATTGCCAAAAATAGTTTTATGGGCGAAAAAATATTAGTTGCAATGTCGGGCGGCGTAGACAGCGCAGTTGCCGCGCTTTTGTTGAAGGAAGAGGGCTACGATATTTCGGCGGCCTATATGAAAACGTGGATGAATGAAGAGGGCATAGACGTTTTCGGAGACTGTCCGTGGCACGAAGACATTAAGTCGGCGCAGGCGGTTTGCGACTTTTTGAAGATAGATTTTGAGGTTGTAGACTGCATTGAAGAATACCGCAAACAGATTGTAGAATATCTTGTAAACGGCTACAAATTTGGGCAAACGCCTAACCCAGACGTTATGTGCAACCGCAAAATGAAGTTCGGGTTTTTCCTAGACTACGCTTTAAAGAACGGATTTTCGAAGGTTGCAACGGGCCACTACGCGGGTATTGTAGACAATCCCGACAATTCGCGCGACATCGTATGCGGCGAAGACCCAGGCAAAGACCAGTCGTACTTTCTGTCGATGATGACTCAGGCGCAAGTGCAAAAGGCCGAAATGCCCATAGGCGGAATTTTAAAAAGCCAAGTGCGCGAAATTGCGCGTTTAAACGGCCTGCCCAACGCGGATAAAAAAGACAGCCAAGGCATTTGCTTTTTGGGCAAAATCAAGATTCAAGACTTTCTTAAATACCACATAAAAGAATCGGAAGGCAACATTGTAAACGCCGACAATAAAATTGTCGGCAGGCACACGGGGCTTTTTAAATATACTTTGGGACAGCGCAAGGGCATAGGCGTTCCCTCTAACCGCGACAATAAAAGCTATGTGGTTGTGGCCAAAGACTTCGATACAAACACATTGTATGTTGATTTCGACGACAATTTGCACTCGCCGCTTTTTGTAGATGAAGTTTTTGTAGAGGGCATTAACTGGATAAATAAGCCCGTAGAACACGAACGCCAGCTGCAGGGGCGCGTGCGCTATAGAGACGAAATGGTGAATATAAATTTTGTTCCATTGCCTAACGGCAGGGCAAAAGTGCAGTTCGAGCAAACGCAAAGGGCTTTGGCGGCAGGTCAAGTTTTGGCTTTGTACGACAACAACGTTCTGCTGGGTGGTGCCTTCTATTCGCGTTGACAATGTTTTGTAAAAATTGCTAGGCTTTGCGCGAAGTTTATGACAAAGTTTGCAATAAAGTTTATATTTATATTTTTTGCCTTTTCGCTTTTTGGCGAATCTGAAAACAGCAAGTTTAATTTTGCCGTTGTCGGCATGGACCACGGGCATATATACGGACAAACCGCCGGTCTTGAAAGGGCGGGGGCATTTTGCAAATATGCCTACGACAAAGACCCAAAAAAACTAAAGGCATTTCTTAAAAAGTTTCCAAATGCAAAGGCGGCAAAAAGTTTAGACGAAATTTTGGCGGACAATTCCGTAAAGCTTGTGGCAAGCGCAATAGTGCCCGTGCAAAGAATAGACATTGCAAAACGCGTTATGGAAAGCGGCAGGGATTTTTTTGCCGACAAGCCCGCGGTTGTATCGCTAGAGCAGCTAGATTTTGCAAAAGCTCTTGTGCGCAAAACGGGCAAAAAATATATTCCATATTTCGGTGAAAGGTTCGAAAACGCATCGTGCACGGTTGCCGAAAATTTGGTAAAAAGCGGCGTTATAGGCAAAGTTGTTTGCATAAACATTTTAGCCCCGCACAACCTAAACATAAAAAGCCGCCCTGAGTGGTTTTATGAGAAAAAGAAATTCGGCGGAATTATAACCGACATAGGCGCGCACCAGTTCGACATATTCCTTACATATTCGGGCGCAAGTTCGGGCACAGTTAAATATGCAAGAGTTGAAAATTTTTCGCACAAAGAGTACCCGCAATTAGAGGATTTTGGCGAAGCGGTTTTGGTTATGGATAATTTAGTGTCGTGCTCGCTTAGGGTAGATTGGTTTTCGCCCGACAAGCTGGGAACTTGGGGCGATTCCAGAATTTTTATTGTGGGCGACAAGGGCTATATAGAGCTTCGCAACAACATAGATTTGTGCAAGCCAAATTCCAAGCAAAGCCTATATTTGTGCGTTAGCGGCAAAGCTCCCGAATTGATTGATTGCTCGAAGCAAAAAAATCCTTTCTTCGATAATCTGGTTGACGATGTTCTTAACCGAACCGAAAACGCAATTACGCAAAAGGCAGCCTTTAAGGCAATGGAGCTTGCATTAAAAGCCCAACAGCTTGCCGACCAAACAAGGCAAAAATAATTGTTTTTGCCCGAAAAGTTTTTCGGGGGGGCTAAAAAGACAAAATTGCACAACAAAAAAAGACGCAAAAAAAATGCCGAAAGGAACAAACCCTTCGGCATTTTTTGTAAAGCAATATTGCTATATTACTTGCTAAGGCCTTCGGCAACTGCAACTGCAACTGCAACTGTAGCACCAACCATGGGGTTGTTGCCCATACCGATAAGACCCATCATTTCAACGTGTGCGGGAACCGACGAAGAACCTGCAAACTGCGCGTCGCCGTGCATTCTGCCCATAGTGTCGGTCATACCGTACGAAGCTGGACCCGCCGCAACGTTGTCGGGGTGCAAAGTTCTGCCTGTACCGCCGCCGGAAGCTACCGAGAAGTATTTCTTGCCGTTTTCGATTGCCCACTTTTTGTATGTGCCTGCAACGGGGTGTTGGAATCTTGTAGGATTCGTAGAATTGCCCGTAATCGAAACGTCTACACCTTCGTGTATCATAATGGCAACGCCTTCGGAAACATCGTCGGCGCCGTATACCTTAACCTTGGCTTTTTCGCCGTTGGAGAAGGGCTGTTCCTTTACGATGTTCAATTTGCCTGTCGAGTAGTCGTAGTCGGTTTCAACAAATGTAAAGCCGTTGATTCTCGAAATGATGTAGGCTGCGTCTTTGCCCAAGCCGTTAAGTATAACGCGCAGGGGTTCTTTTCTTACCTTGTTGGCGGTTCTTGCAATGCCTATTGCGCCTTCGGCTGCCGCAAACGATTCGTGGCCTGCCAAGAAGCAGAAGCATTTTGTTTCGTCTCTTAAAAGCATTGCGCCCAAATTGCCGTGGCCTAAGCCAACGTTTCTTTGGTCGGCAACAGAGCCGGGAATGCAGAATGCCTGCAAGCCTACGCCAATCATTTCGGCGGCTTTGTCGGCCTTGGCTGCGTTTTGCTTAATTGCAATTGCCGCCCCCAAAGTGTATGCCCAAACGGCGTTTTCGAAAGCAATGTTCTGAACGCCCTTAACAATGGCTTCTACATTAACGCCCTTGTCGAGGCAGATTTTCTTGGCGTCGTCGAAATCGGCAATGCCGTATTGCTGCATAACCTTTTCGATTTTGGCTATGCGTCTGTCGTATCCTTCAAATAATGTCTGACTCATATTATTCGACTCCTTATTCTTTGCGTGGGTCAATCTTCTTTACAGCTTCGTCAAATCTGCCGTATGTGCCGAGATTCTTTTCGAACGCCGTTTTAGGATCGGTTCCGTTGCGGATAGCTTCAAGCATTTTGCCCAAGCGTACAAATTTATAACCGATAATTTCGTCGTTGGCGTCAAGGCCTATTTCCAAAATATAGCCTTCTGCCATTTCCAAATAGCGGGGGCCTTTAATTTTAGACGAGAACATTGTGCCTACCTGCGAACGCAAGCCCTTGCCCAAGTCTTCGAGACCTGCGCCAATGGGCAAACCGTCTTCCGAGAAAGCCGTTTGTGTTCTGCCGTAAACGATTTGGAGGAAAAGTTCTCTCATTGCAACGTTTATAGCGTCGCAAACCAAGTCGGTATTGAGGGCTTCGAGAATTGTTTTGCCGGGGAGAACTTCCGATGCCATAGCGGCCGAGTGGGTCATACCCGAGCAACCGATGGTTTCTACCAAGGCTTCTTCGATTACGCCTTTCTTTACGTTTAATGTAAGCTTGCAGCAGCCCTGTTGGGGAGCGCAGGCGCCAACGCCGTGCGTTAAACCGCTGATGTCGCTTATCTGGGTTGATTTAACCCACCTACCTTCTTCGGGTATGGGGGCGGGCGCATGTTTGGCACCTTTGGCCACATGGCACATTTGTTGAACTTCGTGCGAGCACTGATATGGACAACTCATAGTTTTTTATCTGTTTTAGGTTAATTAAAAAAAAGATATATTTACTTTATAACATATTTCGAGTTCGTCAACTAAAACGAAAATAAAATTTAGATACAATTTTGTTGAATTTTTGCTGTAGGCAAGGGCAAATGCGCGCCTAATTTTTATGTTGCATAAATTTTTGTTCTCTAAAGAATTTTTGGCTTATGCGAAAAATAGTATATATTTTGTCTTTGACTACTTTGCTTTCGGCTTCGTATGCCACGGTAAAAACGCCCGCAATAGAAAAGAGATCGGGCGACCCCGAAATTTTAACGCTAGACGCCCGCATAGACTACGACGCCCCTGAAAAAACACCCGAACAAAAAGAGGCCGAGCAGTTGCGTAAGCTTATAATGGCGGCTTCGTCGGGCAATGTTCAGGCTCAATACGAATTGGGCAACCGCCTTGCCAACGGCGACAAATACGGGCGCGACCCAAACCCGCAGCAGGCGGTATATTGGTGGCAAAAGGCTGCCTCTATGGGGCACGCCGGCGCGCAGTGTTCTTTGGCAATTTTGTACCACACGGGCGAGCTTTTGCCCCACAACCAGCATAAAGCCGCCGAATTGTGGAAAAGCGCGGCCGAGCTGGGCGATGTAGACGCAATGTTTTATATAGGCGTATGCTACGCAAACGGGCTTGGCGTTATGCGCGACCCTGTTTTGGCGTATCAATGGTGGGTTAAGGCGGCAGAACGCGGCAACGAAAGGGCGCAGGTTAACATAGGCTTTTGCTATGCAAGAGGCGAAGGCGTTAAAAAAGACATTTCTGTTGCCGTAAAAATTTGGCAAAAGGCCGCCGAAAACGGCAATACTTCGGCGCAGTGTATGCTTGCCAACTGCTACTATACGGGCGACGGCGTTAAAGCCGACCCAAAAAAAGCCGTTGCGATTTGGACTGCCGCCGCCGAAAAGGGCGATGCAGAATCGATGTATTATTTGGCGAACTGCTACAAAGAGGGCGCTGGCGGTCTTTCGATGGATTTAGACAAGTTTAAGTATTGGATAAAAAGAGCCGCGCAAAACGGGAACGCGCAGGCAAAAAAGATATTGCAGGCAAACCCCGCAATAAACCAATAAAAAACTTTTTCGGGGTTATTTTTGCCGATAAACATTTATACGCGCTTGCACTTCAACGCTACGTTTCGCAAAAAAAGTAAAATTTTTGTTGACTGCAAATATAAATAAGGTAAAGTAGCCACTTTAATTTTTCTAATATTTAGGGGACGTAGCTCAGTTGGAAGAGCGCCACAATGGCATTGTGGAGGTCGTCGGTTCGAACCCGATCGTCTCCATTTTTCATATACACATCAAGCAAGGTAAAACTCGTGAGCAATCCACTTATAATGTTCGGTTTTCCCAAAGGAAGCCTTGAAGAATCAACAATGACCCTCTTTAAAAAAGCGGGTTGGAACATCACAAAAAGCAGCCGTTCCTACAAGCCGTCTATAGACGACCCCGAACTAGACGGGCGTTTTGTACGCGCTCAGGAAATTAGCCGCTATGTAGAGCTTGGCTTTTTCGATTGCGGCCTTACCGGTTACGACTGGATTTTGGAAAATTCGAGCGACGTTGTAGAAGTTTGCGACCTAATCTACAGCAAGGCGACAGCGCTGAAATCTAAATGGGTTATCTGCGTTAAGGAAGATTCTCCCATTCAAACCGTAAAAGACTTGGAAGGCAAACGCATTGCCACCGAGTTGGTAAACGTAACAAAAAAATATTTGGCAGACAATCAGGTTAACGCCGACGTTGAATTTTCGTGGGGCGCAACCGAAATTAAAGTTCCCGACTTGGTAGACGCAATTGCCGATATTACCGAAACGGGTTCGTCGATTAGGGCAAACCGCTTGCGCATCATAGCCACTATGATGTATACAAACACAAAACTTATTGCCAACAAAGCCGCTTGGGAAAACCCCGAAAAGCGCGCCAAGATTGAAACAATTGCAATGCTCTTAAAGGGCGCATTGGAAGCCGTACACAAAGTAGGCCTAAAGATGAACCTGCCCAAGGCGAATGTTTCGAAGGTAATTTCCAGCCTGCCCGCGTTAAGGAAACCCACGGTTTCGCAGTTGTCCGACCCCGCATGGGTTGCAATCGAAACAATCGTTCAGGAAGAGGTTGTCCGCGATATAATCCCCACACTGAAAAGCCTGGGCGCAGAAGGCATTGTAGAATATCCCCTAAACAAGGTTATTCCCTAATTTTTAGAACAAATTTATATAATAGAAAAACCGCAGCTTAAAAAGCCGCGGTTTTTTTGTGCAAAATTTTTGTAAAAAATCAGCTTTCTTTAGAGCATAGAATTGCAGCCATTGCCCCCGTTGCCGCCGCAGTTATTGCCTGCCTAAATTCGGGGTCGCAGCAGTCGCCTGCTGCAAACACGTTTTCAAGGTTGGTTTTTACAAGCGAGCCGCTTTGCGGAATTATATAGCCGTTGCTATCCATATCTAGCTGGCCTTTGCAAAAGTCGGTGTTGGGCGTGCTGCCAATTGCCACAAACATTGCGCTTGTTTGCAAAGTTTGCAAAGTTGCGTTTTTTGTGTCTTTTAAAACAAGAGCGCAAACTTTGCCGTTTTCGCCCAAAACTTCGCTTACGGTATGGTTCCAAATGGGTGTAATTTTCGGGTTGCTTAAAACCCTTTTTGCCATCAAGTCAGACGCTCTAAGCGAGTCTCTGCGGTGAATTAAAAACACCTTTTGTGCAAATTTGGTTAAAAACAGGGCTTCTTCGGCAGCCGAGTCGCCCCCGCCTACAACGGCAACGGTTTTGCCTTTGTAGAATGCGCCGTCGCAGGTTGCGCAGGTAGAAACTCCCTTGCCGCCGTAAAACATTTCCTCGTTTTTTGCTCCAGTTAGTTTCGGTTTTGCGCCTAGTGCCAAGATTATTTTTTCGCATTCAATGCTTTGCGACGACTGCAACGCGATTTTTTTTAGGGCAGATTTTAAATCGGCATTAACAATTTGGTCGCTTAAAAAACGCGCGCCAAATTTTTCGGCTTGTTTTCGCATATTCCATAAAAGGGTAAAGCCGTCTATGCCATCGGCAAAGCCGGGAAAATTCTCTACATTCGACGTAGTCGTTAAAATTCCGCCCGATTGCGCGCCCTCTATAACAAGCGGGTTTAAGCCCGCCCTTGCCGCATAAATTGCAGCCGTCAGCCCCGCGCAACCGCTTCCTGCTATAACAATCTTTTCCATAATAAAAATATAAATCTTTTATATGCAATATCGTCAATAAAATCTCTTGATTGTATCCGATATAAGTGGAATATTTTTTCAATATGCTTATCGACACCCACGCACATTTGGAAAGGGATTCTTTAAAAGAAGGCTTTACCCTAAACGACATTGTAGAACGCGCCGCCCAAAACGGAGTCGGAAAAATTGTAAACGCTTCGGCAAGGGTAAACGATTGGAACTATTATTCTAAGGCGGTAAGGCAGTTCCCAAACAAGCTTTACTGGTGTGTAGGGCTGCACCCAACCGAAATAGACGACGAATCTATTTTAGCCTTAGACGGGCTGTGCTCGTATTTTGCAGACGGCGAATTTGCCCCAAAAGCCATTGGCGAAATAGGGCTGGACTTTTATAAAATGGAGGGCACTAAAAGCGAGATAGCCGAAAAAGTTGCGCTGCAAAAAAAGGTTTTTGCCCGACAGCTTGAATTTGCAAAGGATATGGATTGCCCCGTTTGCATACATGCCCGAAGCGCGGTTTTAGATGCGTTGGAAATACTTAAAAAATCTGGGGTAGATATGTCTAAAGTTGTCTTCCACTGCTTTAGCGGAACACCTGACGAGCTAAAGGAGCTTATGCAAACGGGTGCAAGGGCATCGTTTACGGGAATTATAACCTATAAAAACGCCCAACAGATGAGGGATTGTATGCTTTGCCAGGGGCTTGAAAAACTTATGTTCGAAACCGACTGCCCCTATTTGGCTCCCGTTCCTGTAAGAGGCACGGTAAACGAGCCGGCAAATATAAAACACATAGCCGAGTACGCCGCAAAACTTTTCGGGATAAGCTTGGAGGATATTTCTAAAATTACAACGCTTAATGCCGAAAACTTTTTCGGTTTGCGCTAGGCGGCATTTTGTGCAAAAGTTTGTGCCTTTATGACCGAAAGCCTTAAAAACGTTATAAAAGTTGCGTCCTCTACCGTAGGGTCTAGGGCGTTGGGGCTTGTGCGCGATATGCTTACCTTTATGTATTTGGGAACAAGCGTTGTAAATTCGGCGTTTCTTTTTGCGTTTGCGCTGCCGAATTTGCTTAGAAGGCTTATGGGCGAAGGTGCGCTAAGCTCGGCAATGGTTCCCGTTTTTGCATCTACATACAAAGAGGGCGGGCTTGAAAAGGCGTTTAAGTTTTTAAACCAGGTTCTGTCTTGGGCGGGTTTGGCGTTGATTGTGCTGGTTGGCATTGTAATTGCGGGGGCTTTGTTCTACTATTCGGGTTTTGCCGATTCGCAAAAATATTCGCTGGGGGCACTGTTTTCGGCGATACTAATGCCGTACGCCTTTTTTATATGTCTGGCGGCTTTGGGCGTTTCGGCGTTGAATGTCTTGGGCAGTTTCGGGCTGCCGTCTATAGGGGCAATATGCCTAAACATATCAATGATAGCGTCGTTTTTGCTGGGCGTATTTTTTTGTAAAGAACAGGTAAACATTGTCTACTTTGCGTGCTCGGGCATTCTGTTAGGCGGCGTAATACAGCTTGCAATTCCCGCCGTTTTGCTGAGGAATAGGGGCTGGCGCTACAGGGTTGATTTTTCTAAATCGAAAGAGCTTGGCGTTTTGTTTAAACTTTTTATGCCAGCGTTGTTGGGGGCTTCGGTAGTTCAAATAAACGTGTTGGTTTCAAAAATATTCGGCTTTTGGATTGCCGACTATGCAGTGGCTGCTTTGCACTTGTCTAGCAGGTTGCTAGAGCTGCCCCTGGGCGTATTTGCAGTTGCCGTTGCCACCGTGTATTTCCCGAAATTGGCAATGCTAAATTCCGACGGCGACAAAACAAAATACTTGTCGGAATACTCTAAGGCGTTGGTTGGCGTAAACGCAATAAGCATTCCCGCAACGGTTGGGCTTGCGCTTTTTAGCCGCGATATTCTGGGTTTTTTGTTTGAATGGAAATCGTTTGGCAGTGCCGACTTGGCTATATGCGCGCCAATAGTTGTTGTAAGCGCGCTGTCGCTGCCGTTTATTTCGGCGTCTACTTTGGCGGTTAGGGCGTTCTTTTCTAAAAAGAACACAAAAATTCCGCTGGCTGCCTCGGCTTTTACGTTTTTGGCAAACTTGGTTTTTTCGCTTATATTTATGTTTAAATTTAGCGCGCTGGGTTTGGCAATGGCAAACGCACTTGCGGCGGTGGTTCAATATTTGGTTTTAAGATACTTTTTTGTGCGCCGCATAGGTACGGTTAAAATATTTTTAGACTTTGCAAAGATTGCGGCGGCAAGCGCGGTTATGGGCGTGTTTGCGTATGCCCTAAAGTGCGTGCTGGCAGTTTATGTTTTGCAGCCTAAGTTATTGTCGGGGCTAGTTTGCTTGGCGGTGTTCCCACTTGCAATGCTGTGCTATTTGTGCGCGTTAAAACTTTTGCGCTTTAAACAGCTAAGCGCATTTAACATATTTAAAAGGGGCAAATAAGATGGATTCAAGGCAGCTTTTTTGCGACGCAATTTGTGGTAAAAAAACCGAACGCCCGCCTTTGTGGATTATGCGGCAGGCGGGCAGATATTTGCCAGAGTATAGGGATTTAAAGGAAAAGCACGGCGGTTTTTTGAATTTGGTAAAAACACCCGAACTTGCATTGCAGGCGGCATTGCAGCCCATAGAACGCTTCGGTTTCGATTGCGCCATACTGTTTTCCGACATACTTGTTTTGGCCGAGGCATTGGGTTATGGCTACAATTTTATAGACGGCAAAGGGCTTTCGTTTTCGGGCAGAATTTCTTCGAAAAAAGACATTGAAAACTTGAATGCGGAATGCGTTTGCGAAAAATTGGGATATGTTTTTAATGCGCTAAAGCTTCTTAGAAACGCATTGCCCAAAAAGGCGGTTTTGGGCTTTTCGGCAAGTCCGTTTACTTTGGGTGCCTACCTTATAGAGGGCGAGTCTTCAAAAGATTTTCCGCGCTACAAAGCGTTTATGAAAACAGAGCCAGAGCTTTTTGCAATGCTTATGCAAAAGTTGTCGAACGCAGTGGGTCTATACATAAAAGCCCAGTTTAAATGCAATGCCGACGCAGTACAGATTTTCGATTCGCACTCGCATTTGCTGGGGGAAAAAAACTATTGGGAACTTTCCGGCAAATATATACAGGCGGCTCTTGCGCAGTTGCCCGAAAGCGCAAAAAGCATACTTTTTGCCCTTAATGCCTCCGATATTTTCGGTGAAATGCTAAATGTAAAAGCTTCGGCATACAGCGTAAATAGCGGCGTAAAATTGTCGCAACTAAAGGCGGCGCACAATGGCAGATATGCATTGCAGGGCAATTTAAACAACGCTATGCTTGAATTTTCAACTCCGCAAGAGGTTGTACAAAAGGCTGCCGAAATTGTCGAAGATATGAAAAACATTGGCGGGCACATTTTCAATTTGGGGCACGGCATTACCCCGAACGCAAAACTCGAAAACGTATATGCCATTTGCAAGGCGGTAATGAAATGAATCTAAAACAGCTTATAGACAAATACGTGGCAAACGGCCCAAGATACACATCGTATCCGACGGCGGTGCATTTTACCGAAGGCGAAAACAAGGAAACCCTAATTGACCTCGCGGTAAACGGCTCAAACGCGTTGTCGCTATATGTGCACATTCCATTTTGCGCTTCGCAGTGCTTTTTTTGCGCGTGCTCTTCAAGCGTGTGTTTAGATATTTCGAAAGCCGACACTTATTTAGACGCATTAGACGCCGAACTAAAACTTTGGCGAAGCAGGGGATTGGACAAAAAAACGCTAGAGCAAATACACTTTGGCGGAGGTACTCCCAACTTTTTAAGCGTTTCGCAAATCTACAGGCTTAACAAGATAATAGAAAAGTATTTTGAAAAATCGCCGCAATGCGAATTTTCGGCAGAATTAGACCCCAGAACTTTGACGGAAGAAAAAATAAAGGCGTTTGCCGACATAGGCGTAAACAGGGCTTCCATAGGCCTGCAAGACACCAACGACTTTGTGCAAAAGGCGATAAACCGCGTGCAGCCGCAGTCGATGAATTTGGCAACTTTTGACGCCCTGCGCAATGCAGGCATAACCCACATTAACGCCGATTTAATTTACGGCTTGCCCTTGCAAACATTAAAGGCTTTCGAAAAAACATTGGGCGACGTTTTGCAGCTTAACCCCACAAGGATTTCGCTTTTCAACTACGCGCACGTTCCGTGGCTAAAAACTTCGCAAAAGGCGCTGGAGAAATACGAATTTGTTTCGGCAGACGAAAAGGTTGAATGCTTTCTTTTGGCAAAGCAGACTTTTGAGAACGCGGGCTTTTTGTATATAGGGCTAGACCACTTTGCAAAGCCGCAAGACGAACTGGTAAAGGCGCGTTTAGAAGGCACTTTGCAGAGGAATTTTCAGGGCTATAGCACACATTCGGGCATAGACGGTTTCGGCATAGGGCTAACCTCGATTTCGCAGACAAAAAATAGCTACAGGCAAAACCGAAAGGATATGCAAAAATATTATGCCGATATAAACAACGGCGTTTTGCCTGTGGAAAGGGGTGTTGTTTTAACCGCCGACGACATTTTGCGCCGCAAGGCGATTATGTCTATAATGTGCCTGCTAAAAGTCTCGGAAAGCGTTTTCGAGCCCGCCGAAGTTGCCGAATATAAAAGGATTTTCGACGCCGCAAGACCAAAGCTGCTTGAAATGCAAGCCGACAAGCTTTTGGAATTCGACGGCGAATATTCGTTTAAGCTGCTAGACTTTGGTAGGGTGTTTATGCGCAATGTTGCAATGCTTTTCGACGGCAGGTCTTTTGCCCGGCACTCGAAAACCGTTTAGCGCAAAACCGTTTTTTGCCGTTATAAAAATGCTTGATATTCGCATTTGTTCGTCAAGAATGTGAGACCTGCTTTTTTATACTTCGGCAAAGGTAGTCGGAGCAAAAAATATAATGAACGATTTTGAACCAGAAAATTTCCGCCAAGCCCAAGCGGGCGAGGTAGGCATTGTTTCGTATAGCGATTTTTACAGCAAAACTCCGCTAAAGCTCGAGCTGGGGGCGTCTTTAGACGAGTTCAATATCAGATACGAAACCTACGGAAAGCTTAACGCCGACAAATCCAACGCGGTGCTGGTTTGCCACGCCCTTACGGGCGACCACCACGTTGCGGGCGTATACGGTATCAACGACAAAAAAACGGGTTGGTGGAACAATATTGTTGGCCCCAATAAACCGCTTGATACAGAAAAATATTTTGTAATTTGCAGCAACTGCATAGGCGGCTGCAGGGGTAGCACTGGCCCAAACAGCATAAACCCGAAAACCGGCAAAAGGTGGAATTTAACGTTCCCAATTTACACCATAGGCGATATGGTAAATGCGCAGGCGCGCCTGCTAGACCATTTAGGCATAGAAAAACTTGCCCTTGTAATAGGAGGGTCTATGGGCGGAATGCAGGCGTTGCAGTGGGCTGTAAGCTATCCGGACAGAGTGCAGAGGGTTTTGGGGTTGGCAACTACTTCGCGCCAAAATGCGCAGGCAATTGCCTTTAACGAAGTGGGCCGCCACGCTATTATGAGCGACGAAGCCTGGAACGGCGGCGACTACGAGCACCAGCCCGCGGTGGGCTTGGGCGTTGCCCGAATGATGGCACACATAACGTATTTGTCGGACAAGGGAATGGACGACAAATTTGGCCGCAAAGTAGAGCTTAATTTGCAAAACCCCTTTGCGCCAAGCTTTCAGGTTGAACGCTATTTGCACCATCAGGGCAAAACCTTTGTAAACAGGTTCGATGCAAACACATATTTATATTTAACAAAAGCTTTAGACTTGTTCGACCTAAGGGGGCATTGCAACACTCTTGAAGAAGCCTTTAAAAACGTAAAGGCAAAAGTTATGACAGTTGGCTTTACTTCCGACTGGCTGTTTTTGCCCGAACAAAACAGGGAAATTGCCTTGGCTTTAATTAGGGCTAAAAAGAACGCAAGCTATGTCGAAATAGAAAGCGACCAAGGGCACGATTCTTTCTTGATTCACTCGCCAAAACTTTATGCAATTATAGAGAACTTTTTAAATGTCTAAGTATAGAGACAAGCGCAAGATAGAGCTTTCGGCAATAAGAAGTTGGATTGCCGACGCTTCCAGCGTGCTCGATTTGGGGTGCGGCAGGGGGCTTTTGCTTGAAGAGCTTATGCGCACAAAACGTATTTATGCGGTTGGGGTAGATTTGGATTTTGACAAAATTACAAGGGCAATACGAAGGGGCGTAAACGTAATTCACGGCGACATTCTAAAAACGGCAAACAGCTTTGCCGACAAGTCGTTCGACTGGGTTGTGTGCTCGAGAACCCTGCCCGAATTGGGCAACCCCGACGCCGTAATTAAAGAGGCGTTGCGCGTTGGCAACCACGTTGCTGTGGGCTTTGTAAACTACGGCTTTTGGCTTAACAGGCTAAAAATAGCCTTCAGCGGCAGCCGCGTTTTAAACGAAGTTTACCCCGAAGAATGGTCTAGCGCAGTTCCCACAAACGACATTAGCGTTAAGTCTTTCGAAAAATATTGCGCCGACAACGGCATAGTTATAGAAAAAAGGCACTTTTTAAAAGGCAACTGGCAAAGCCCCTGCAAATTTATGCCCAACCTTTTTGCGGGCTACGCCATATTTGAAATATCAAAAAAATAGAATTTATGAAAAACGAAGAATGCGACAAAAAAGAGAAGAATAGCGAAGCTATTGCCCAGCAAATACAAAAAAAATTTATAGACGAACGAAAAATATTCTTTTTCGGCGAAGTTAACGACGAATCGTGCGCAGAGGCCGTAAAAAAGCTTTTGTACCTTGATATGATGGACAAAAAGGCCGAGATTACCATGTATCTAAGCACCCCCGGCGGCTCGATAAATGCGGGTATGGCGTTGTACGACACTATAAAGCTTATAAGCGCGCCCGTAAAGATTGTGGTAACGGGCATTGCAATGAGCATGGGGTCTATCCTTTTAAGCGCGGCAAAAAAGGGCAAAAGGTTTTTATTCCCCAACGCAAGTGTTATGATTCACCAGCCCCTTATTATGGGCGAATTTAGCGGAACTGCCGTAGACATTCACATTCAGGCGCGCGAAATGGAAAGAATGAGGGATATTTTAAACAAGATATTGTCGGACGCTTCGGGCCAGCCGCTAGAGAAAATCCGCAAAGACACCGACAGAGACTTCTTTATGACCGCCAAAGAGGCCGTTGAATACGGCTTGGCCGACGGCATTGTAGACTCTTTGTAATTTGCGCCAAAAAAAGGTTGAAAAATTTTTTAAAGCTAATTGAATTTTAAGAGCTAATAAAAACAAAACACAATTAATGATAACAAAGCCAAACCAAAGCGGACAAAAACCGTATTACAACAAAAACAAAAGCTTCGGCCCCAGAAAAAACGAAAGAATTAGAGGGCCGCGCACGGTAAGGGTTATAGGCCCCGACGGAAAACAGGTGGGCATTATGCCCCCCTACGAAGCCTTGCAAATTGCGCAGCGTATGGGTTTGGATTTGGTGGAAATTTCGCCTACCGCACAGCCCCCCGTATGCCGTATTGTAGACTACGGCAAGTATATGTACGAGGAGTCTAAAAAACAAAAGTCGAACAAGTCTAGCGCGCCAAAACTTAAAGAAGTTAAGTTCCGCCCGATGACCGAAATGCACGACTATATGACGAAAATTCGCAGTGCCGAAAGGTTTTTGTTTGCCGGCAACAAGCTTAAAATTTCGGTATTTATGCGCGGCCGCGAAATGGAATATAAAGACAAGGCCTTTGAAATTGCAAACAGGGCAAAGACCGACCTTTTGCATATGGGTACTGCCGATTCCGAACCCAAGCTTGCGGGCAGGTGCGTGTCTTTTTCGATGTCGCCTGTTCAGCAGAACAAGCGCAAGCTAAAGTATAGCGGCATAGAAGAGGAAATCCCCGAAGACGATTCTTCGGAAGGCGACGAAGAATAAACAACACGCCGCGCGTTTTCGCGGCAAAGGGTTTATGTTATGGGGACAAATTCGGCATATTCAATGACAAGGCGGAAATTTATTTCCGTCTTGTTGCCGCTTATTGCAGCCCCAAGGCTTTGGGCTGCCGACGCCGAATTTAAGGGCATAAAATATATGGCCGTTCCCAAAATCGCAGCAAGGTGCTCTATGAAAGTTCGCACCGTGCTTAAAAACAAAACGGTTTCAATCTACAACAAGGCCGTTAAGATAGACTTTGAAGTGAATCAAAGAGACATTTACATAAACGGAGCCAGAATTTGGCTTGGTTTTCCTGTTGCGCTTTTGGGCGGCAACCTGTGCGTTTCGCAAATAGACTACTACAAAGTTATAGAGGGTATATTATACCCGAAACTTCCCAAAAACGGACTAAAGCTAAACAAGATTGTTATAGACGCAGGCCACGGCGGCAAAGACAGGGGCGCTTTCAATAAAAAATATAATTTGGTTGAAAAGTCGCTTACTCTTGATATGGCAAACAGGGTTGCCGGCCTGCTTATAAAGCGCGGCTACAACGTGGTGTTTACCCGCAAAAGCGATATATACATTCCGCTAGACGGCAGAACCGCAATTGCAAACAAGGCAAAGGCCGATATGTTTATAAGCATACACTACAACTCGTCGCAAAGTTCGCTGGTGTCGGGGGTAGAAACTTTTGCGATGACGCCAAGGGGGCAGTATTCGTCGTCGGGCTCTAAGCTTACGGCTTCGTGCAACAAGTTTTACCCAGCAAACAATTTGGATTGCTGGAACACGCTGCTTTCGTTTTACGTTAATTCGTCTCTTAAAAGGGCGACGGGCGCAGTAGACAGGGGCGCAAAAAAGGCGCGCTTTGCGGTTTTAACAGATGCCACAATGCCCGCGGTTTTGGTTGAATGCGGTTTTATTTCGGCGGCGGGCGAAGGCGCAAGAATTGCAAACCCAAAATACCGCACAAAAATTGCCCTTGGCATTGTAAACGGCATTGTGCGCTACCAAACAACAATAACGCGCCTAAGGGGTGCTGCCGTAAAAAAATAGGCAAAGTTGCTTTCCGGTAAAAATTTTTAGCCGTCTTATATTGTAGGCGGTGTTTTTGTGCATAATTTGCAGGTTAGGCTTGGTAAAGTTTTTTGCGTTATATGCCATAAGTCGCAGTTGCACTACGCTTTTATCTTGAAAAGAATTTTGTTCGGCTGCATACTAAATTCTTACAATACTTTCGATTTATGGAATTCTCATATATAGATATTACGGTGTTTATACTTTTTGTACTGGCGGTTATAGGCGTTGGTATGATAAAAAGTAGGGGCGAAAAAAATAGCGAAGACTACTTTCTTGCGGGAAGAGGCTTGTCGTGGTGGCTTATAGGCATTTCGCTTATAGCGGCAAATATTTCCACCGAGCAGTTTGTGGGTATGAGCGGCAGCGCGTCGGGCATTTCGGGCTTGGCAATAGCCAGCTACGAATGGATGGCGGCCATTACGCTTGTTTTTGTGGCGTTCTTATTCTTGCCAAAATTTTTAAAGCTTGGTATATACACCGTTCCGCAGTTTTTGGAATATAGGTTCGATTCGCTTTCGAGAACCATAATGTCGTTGCTGATGGTTGTGGTTTTGGTTTGCGTAAATATAACGGCGGTAATATATTCGGGGGCAACCGTTGCCGATACCGTTTTTGGCGACAGCACATCGCTTCCATTTGCGGTAAACGTGCCTGCGGCTTGCTGGGCAATAGGCATTATGGCGGCAATCTATGTATGTGCGGGCGGTCTTAAAGCGTGTGCTTGGGCAGACCTTTTGCAGGGAACCGCCCTTATTGTAGGCGGCGGCTTAATTGCATATTTCGCATTCGACGCCTTTGCCGCAAAAGACGTTGCCGAAATTGCAACAACAAAAACGGTTTCGCCCGAAACTTTGGCGTCGCTAAAAGACGCAGGCGTTATGGAAAAATTTATGACGCTGAACGCCGACAAGCTTACAATGTTTATGCCTGCCGACCACAAGGAAATTCCGTGGACAGCCCTTATAATAGGCTTGTGGATTCCCAATTTTTACTACTGGGGCTTTAACCAATACATAATTCAAAGAACTTTGGGTGCTTCAAGTTTGGGCGAAGGGCAAAAGGGCATTATGTTTGCGGCGGCATTAAAGCTTATAATACCCTTTGTAATAGTTATCCCGGGCATTATGGCGTTTAACTTGTACTCGGCAGACCAAGCCTCGGCGGCGGCAAAAGACCAGAAAATTTTAACCGAAAATGCCAAGGTTTGCGCAACGCTATATTTCGACGCTTTAGACGCGAAAAACGAAACGCTTTTCCACGAAAAGGCACAAGGTGTGTTTACCGTAGATATGGGCAACGGCAAGAATGTTGTTCTGCTTAACGAAAACGATTTGGACGGCTTGTATTCGCAATATAAGGCCGATAAGGCAAGCGGCAACTTGTATAAAAAATATTTTACCTACGACAAGGGTTGGGCTGCCACAAACTCGAAGGGCGAATTTTCGCTTAAAAACGTTGTAGACGCATGGAACTTAAAGCATAAGGCAACCCGCGGCGACAAGTCGTTTGAACAAACTTTGTACGGCTATAAATACGACTCGGCATTCGGTCTTTTAATAAGCAAGGTTTTGCCCGAAGGCTTTGGCTTAAGGGGCTTTATATTTGCGGCTTTGTTGGGGGCTGTTGTAAGCTCGTTGGCGGCTATGTTAAATGCGGCCTCCACCATATTTACAATAGACCTTTACAAAAAATACCTAAATAAAAACGCAAGCGACAAAAATATGGTTGTAATAGGCCGTGTGGCTGTTCTCGTATTTGCGCTTATTGGCTGTATGGTAGCTCCCATGCTTGCAAACCCGAAATTGGGCGGCGTATTTACATTCATTCAGGAATTTCAGGGTTATCTTTCGCCGGGAATTTTGGCGGTGTTTATCTTCGGTATGTTCAGCAAAAAAGCTCCGAGGTTTGCGGGCGCGTTGGGCATATTGGTAAGCCCCATAGCCTACGGACTTTTGCAGTTCTTCTGCAACGATATTGCGTTCTTAAACCGCATGGCAATAACCTTTGCAACTTCGCTTTTTGTAATGCTGCTTCTTACATTGGTTAAGCCCCTAAGGCAGGAAATTGTAATGCCCGAAAATAAAAAGATTAAGCTGGAATCGTCTTTCGGCGCAAAGCTTGCGGGCATTTCTGTTTTGGTTATAGCGTTTGCCTTCTACTTCATATTTTCGGGCTTGTTTATAAAGTAAAATGAAAGAAATTCTCGCAAAAAAGTTTTTTGATTTTTACGGCTATAAACCGCAGGTTGTCTCTAAGGCTTCGGGGCGCATAGAGTTTATAGGCAACCATGTAGACTATAATGGCGGCGTTGTTTTAGGTGCTGCCATTAGCAGGCACATATGCGTAGCCTTGGCAAAGCGCAACGACAATACAATGAGGTTCGGCAATTCAAAAAGCCGCGACAGCGTTTGCGTAAGTTTAGACACCTGCCAAAAGCAGCCGCCCCGCCAAAACTGGGCAAACTACTGCATTGGCGTGGTAAAATATGCCAAAGAACACGGCTGCAAAATAGATTGCGGTTTCGACTTTCTGGATATGTCGGACTTGCCCAGCGGCGCGGGGCTTAGCAGCTCGGCGGCAATAGAGCTTGCAATGGCAAGAGCCTTAAACGAGCTTTACGGACTTAATCTTTCCACTTTGGAAATGGTTAAAATTTCTAAAAAGTGCGAAAACGAATTTATGGGAATGCCCTGCGGCATTTTAGACCAGGGCGTTTCGGGCTTTGGCAGCGACAACAATCTTGTTTTTATAGACTGCCTTAAAGACGAGTTTAAAAGCATTTTGCTGCCCAAAGAATGGAAGCTGTGGATTTTCAATACCGCAACAAAGCATTCGCTGGTAGACGGGGCGTACGCAAAGCTAAGAGAGTCGTGCATGCAGGCGGCTAAAATACTTTCTAGCCCGGGCGAATTTAAACTTTTAAGAGCCTTTACCATTCAGGATTTGGAAAACGCCAAGCCCAAAATGGACGCCGTTGTATACAATCGCGCCAAGCACATAATAGACGAAATAGGCAGGGTTTTTGCGGCGTGCAAGTGCATAGACGAGAAAGACCCCATCGCCCTCGGCAAACTGCTTACGGCTTCGCACTGGAGCTCGAGCAGGCTTTTCGGCAATTCGTGCAGAGAGCTTGACTGGTTTGTAGAAAGGCTTACCGAAAACAAAAACGTTTACGGCGCGCGCCTTTCGGGCGGCGGCTTTGGCGGTTGTGTTATGGCAATGACAACCCCCGAATTTGGCGAGCAAGATGCCGACAAAATTTGCGCCGAATACGAAAAAACATTTTCGATAACGCCGACAAAAATCAAATTTTAGAGCAGGTTTTTTGCAATTTAAAAACGCACTCCTTTCGGGGTGCGTTTTATTTTTATTTTCAGATTTAATTTAAAACAAAAGTTCTATTTTGCGTTTACAGATTTAATGTATTGGAAATAGAGCTTGCACATATATTCGTCGTTTATCTTTTCGAAGCTGTATAGATAGGGGAAAAACCCCTCTTCGTTGCTGTTTTTTAGGTTGCTGTCTACCTTGCTCCAGTTGTCGTCGGCAGAGCGCACGGTTTTTACCTTAAACGCCGCCTTTTGCATTGCCTTGGCATAGGCGCGTTCGCGCGTTGTGCCGTAGCCTGCGGTAACCTCAAGCTGAAGCTTAAAGCCGTCTATAATGTTTTCGGTAAAGTCGGCGCGCAAAAATGCAATAAGCTTTGTGCCGCTTTCTCTTACAAAGGAAATATCCTTTACATTATATTGGCGTTTTTCGCCCGCGTATTTGCGAACCGCCGCCAGACACGCGGTTTCGGTGTCGGCCATTTTTGGCCCCCAGGCTACAACCTGAATATTTATAACCTGATTGCGGCTGCGCAGCTTTTTTTTGGGCTTCGCGTTTTTGGCGTCTTTTGCCTTTTTTGCTTCTGCAATTTTGTCGGCAATCTGCGCTTTTGGCACAAGCTTAGAAGAATCTACCTTTGCAATTTTAGACTTGTCTACAGTTGCGATTTTAGATTCGTCTATTTGCACAACTTTGTGCACAGACTTGGCTACATCTTTAGCCGCGCCCGTTTTAGCCGTGTTTGCAACCGCTTTGGCTGCAACTGCTTTAGGAGCTTTTGCCCCCTGTTGAGTTTGTGCGTTAACGACACTTGCCGATAATAATGCGCACGCAAAACCCAACAACATAATAACTTTTTTCCCCATCATATAGTTACCTTGTTTTGAGTTATGGCGGTATAGTTAAGCTATATGTTAAATCGAGTCAAGCACTTTTTTATATATAAATTTCGTAAGATACGAAAATATAGTAAGTAAAAAATTTAATAAAATTTTCGCTTTTATAGACTATTCGCCCGAATTTTCGCTTTTTGCCGAAAATTCTAAAAGCAGTTTGGGTCTAAGGTCGGGCTTGTCGGCAAAACCGTCGTTTTCATCGTCGAACGAGTCTGCCGAATAAAACAAAATGTCGGTTATTCCGCTTTCTTGAACCAACACAAGTGTTGCAATATCAAGCTGTTGGCAAAATCTGGGGAAGGGCAAAGGCTTATTTTTTTCGCTTTTAGCGGCAAGCGCGTAGTTTATATAGTCTGTAAAAACATCGCTTGTAAATTCAAGCTTGTCGCCGTCTTTAACAGGTTCCTTTAAATTAAGCTGCATCGTTCCAAGCCTGAATGCCGCCGTTGTGTCCAGCGCGGTAGAGTTTGTGTCGTGGGCGGGGGCAACTTTTTCGTTTTCGCCGTTCCACGAAACCTTGTAGGTGTCGTTAATATCAAAGAATGCCGATTCGTTTACTATCGCAAATACCGCAATTTTTATGTTAAGGGCGTCTTTTGCCTCTCTTATTTTCGCAACTTCATCTTCGCTAGCTTGTTCGGTATTTTTATTTGCGGTTTTAATAAGATCGTTTATCTTTTCGATAAAGGCTTGGTTTGCCTTTATATGCAAAATAAGTTTCGACAAAAAAACTGTATCTTTTTGTGGGTTAAAGGCATATAAAATCGGGTCGCACCTGAAGGGAATATACGCAATCTTTGCCGAATCTTTTGCGTTTGAAACCGAAAGAAATTTTTCGTTTTCGAACGATTTTGAAGGCTCGCTTTGCGAGATGAATGTGTCGAGCTTTAATGCCGGCATTTCTGCACAAAAGCCCGAAAAGCTTTGCATTAGCAAAATGGCAAAGAAAAGTTTTGCAAAAAAGTATGCGCCGAAAGCTTTTGCACTTTTTTGCGCGGTAAACACCCCAAATTTATACAATCGGCGCATACTTTGTTTTTATTGGAATTTTTCCGCCATTTCCCTTGCGTAGTATTCCGCAAAGTAGGTTAAAATCATATCGGCTCCCGCTCTTTTTATGGATATAAGCGATTCGTAAATAGCCTTGTTTAAGTCGAAATATCCGAGGCTTGCCGCATTCTTTATCATAGAATATTCGCCCGAAACCTGGTAGGCGGCTATAGGCAGCATAGAGCGTTCGCGCACAGCCTTTACAATGTCTAGATAATACATTGCGGGCTTTACCATTAAAACGTCGGCGCATTCGCTTTCGTCTAAATATGCCTCTAAAATTGCGGTTCTGGAATTTGCGGGGTTAAGCTGATACGAAAGCTTGTCGAGATTTTTTGTGCCTGCAGCCGAAGACGATTTTACGGCGTCCCTAAACGGACCGTAAAATACCGAGGCGTATTTTGCGCTGTATGCCATAATGGCAGTGTTTGTAAAGCCGCATTCGTCTAGGTTTTCGCGTATTGCTCCTATTCTGCCGTCCATCATATCCGACGGCGCAACAAAATCGGCGCCAGCGTCGGCGCACAAAAGCGACATTGCGGTTAAAATTTCAACCGTTTCGTCGTTCATAATCGTATTCGTTTTCGGGTCTATAAGCCCGTCGTGCCCGTGGCTGGTATATGGGTCTAGTGCAATATCGGCAATAAGCGTCATTTCGGGGAAGCGTTTTTTTACGCTTCGTATTGCCCTGTAGAACAGGCAGTTTTCGTTTACCGCCTGCGAGGCTTTTTCGTCTTTAAGTTTTGCGTCTAAAGTGGGGAAAAGCGCAATGCTTGAAATGCCGTTTTTAAGAAGGTCGTCGCACTTTTTTAAAAGCCTGTCTATGCTTAGCCTGTATTGGTCGGGCATAGAGTCTATGGCTTGACTTTTGTTTTTTTGGTCGATTACAAATAAAGGCTGTATTAGGTCTTTTTTGCAAAGGTATGTTTCCTGACACAATCCGAGTATGGATTTGCTTTTCCTCATTCTTCTCGGACGCTGTCTTATATCGAGCTTGAAATTTTCGTCCATAATGTTTTTATTTTTATACAAGCTATAATTTACGCAATAAAATAATGAAGGTTTTAATTCACAATACTATAGACAGAGCCAAAGAAACTTTGGAGCCAAAAGGGACAGAGTTTAAGATGTATTGCTGCGGGCCTACGGTATATGGGCCCGCCCACATAGGCAATTTTAGAACATTTTTGGTTCAAGACGCCCTGCGCAGAACGCTTGAGGCTTCGGGCATAAAGGTAAAGCACGTTCGCAATATAACCGATGTAGACGACAAAACCATTAGGGAAAGCCAAAAATTGGGCATAACTTTAAAAGAGTTTACCCAAAAGTGGACCGACAAATTCCATGCCGACTGCCAAAAGCTTAATATGCTTGCCCCCACCGTAGAGCCAAAGGCTACCGAGCATATTGGCGAGCAGATAAAAATGGTTAAAACGCTTGTCGAAAAAGGCCATGCCTACGCTATGCCCGACGGCAGCGTATACTTTAAAATTTCAAGCTTTCCCGAATACGGCAAGCTTTCGGGTTTGGATACCTCTTCGCTTTCTACACAAAGCGAAAATTCGGCGGGCAATGCAAATTTGGCCGACGAATACGAGCGCGACAGCGTTTCGGACTTCGCATTGTGGAAGGGCAGAAAACCCGAAGACGGCGAAAATTCATGGAAAAGCCCGTGGGGCGAAGGCAGGCCCGGCTGGCATATAGAGTGCTCGGCTATGAGCGCGAAATATTTGGGCCCCAGCTTCGACCTTCACGGCGGCGGCATAGACTTGTGCTTCCCCCACCACGAAAACGAAATTGCCCAAAGCGAATGCGCAAGCGGCGTAAAGCCCTATGTGCGCTACTGGTTCCATTCGGCGCACCTGATGGTAGAGGGCAAAAAGATGTCTAAAAGTTTGGGCAATCTCTACACTTTAGACGATTTGGAAGGCAAGGGATACACTCCCATGCAGGTTAGGTTGGCATTGCTTATGGGGCACTATCGCCAGCAGCTTAACTTTACGTTTAAGGGGTTAGACGATGCCAAAAGCGCGCTTGCCAAGCTCGACAAATACTCTTTGGCTATGCTCGAAAAAATTCCGCTAACAAAAAAACAATTTTGCGAAATTTTGGCTAAGAAAGATTTTGGCGAAGAAACGGGTGCCTTTATACCAGCCTACAACGCGATGTGCGACGACCTAAACGTGCCAAAGGCAATGGGCGAGGCGTTTACGGCATTCCAAAAACTTGAAAACCCGACTTTGCAGGACGCAAAAAGCTATGCACGTTTTCTCTATTGCGTTGGCATTGTTCCCTTCGAAACTCTCGAAAAGCAGGTTGTAGATGTCCCCGAAAACATAAAAGAACTTGCCCAAAAGCGTTGGGACGCAAAAAAGGCGAAGGATTTTGCCTTGGCAGATTCTTTAAGGAAGGAAATTTCGGCCTTGGGCTGGAGCGTTCTAGACAAGAAAGACGGTTTTGAAATTGTAAAAGAATAGGCAAAAAAAGCTTGTAAAATTATAACCAAACTAAATTATATAATCATTATGAAAAAATTAACTTTAGCATTATTGGCGTCTGTTGCCGCCTTGTTTGTAGGGTGCACCACAAACTTGGGCGTAGAATCCGAAACACACCCCGAAGCCAACTACGATTCCGCTTCGGGCGAAATGATTGGCCGTTTCGACGGCGACATAAACGTTGTGTTTAAGGCTGCCAACACGGCGTTAGACCAGCTTAAATACTACAGGGTAGGGCAAAAGGTAAAGCCCAACACCGCAAAGATTATTGCCAGAGGCCCGAAAGACGCGTTTATAAGCGTTGCAATTTCGCAGGAAAAGCCCGGCATTTGCAAAGTCGTATTTAAATACGGCAGCGGCAACCTAATGAAGTGCCAGGAAATCTACAACCAAATGTCCAAAGTGTTAAAGGGCATGTAGTTGTTTTTTTGACGCATATTTGTTCGAGGCCGCCATATTTTTGACGGTCTCGTTTTGTTTTCGGCAAAGTAGATAAATTTTTTATTCGGCAAAGTTTTTAAAATGCAATTCGACAGCGTATCTTTCCTTAAAAAACTAGTTTCATTTAAAAGTGTTTCGGCAAATCCCGAACTGGCGGGTAGCGTGCGCGAGTGCGGCGCGTTCTTGCGCGATTTTATGCAGCAGCGCGGCTTTGAAAGCGAATTGGTTGAAACGCCGCTGCACCCCATTGTTTGGGCAAAGCGCAACTGCAAAACAGCACCCAAGGCAAGAATTTTGTGCTACGGCCACTACGATGTTCAACCTGTAGAGCCTTTAAGCCAGTGGGTTAGCGACCCCTTTGTTGCGGTGGAAAAAAACGGCAAGCTTTGCGGCAGGGGCACGGCCGACAACAAAGGCCCATTTACCGCGTTGCTTACGGGCTACCTTAACTTTTTGGATAAAAACCCCGACAACGCAATAGATATTGCCTTTATATTCGATGGCGAAGAGGAAGTTTCGAGCCCCAGCATGGCAAAGTTTATAGATTCGCACAAAGACGAATTGGCAAAGTACGACATAGTTCTTTTAAGCGACACAATGAGCCCAGACAAATCGCAAATTTTGGTAACTACGGGCGTAAGGGGAATGGTGTCGTTCGACGCGGTGTTTAAAGGCGCAAAATGCGACCTTCATTCGGGCATGTATGGCGGTATGGTATATAACCCGCTTCAGGCTATGTGCGAAGTGCTTTCTTCTTTGCACGGCGCCGACGGCCTTGTTGCAATAGACGGCTTTTATAGCGATGTAAAACCCGTTAGCGATTGGGAGGTTGCCGAAACAAAAAAGCTGCCCATTACGCCCGAAGGCATAAAAAAAGAGTTGAATGTAGAGGCTTTGTATTCGCAAAAGGGCGTAGACGTTATGGCGTCTACAAGGGCAATGCCTACTTTGGAAATAAACGGCATTGGCGGCGGCTGGCAGGGCAACGATCTTAAAACCATAATCCCTGCCGAGTGTTTCTGCAAAATATCGTGCAGGCTTGTTCCCGACCAAGACCCTTCAAAAATCTTAAAACTTGTGCAAAACGCCATTTTGCAAAGGTGCCCAAAAGGCGTAACTGTTTCGTTTAAAGCGCACAACGGCTGCGGAGCAAAGGCATATTATATAGACGCCAAAACCGAGTCTGAAAAAGATTCCGTAAAAGGCGCGGTTTTGCGCAGTTTAAAAGAATCGGTTTGCGAAGTGTTCGGCAAGCCGCCGCTTTTTGTGCGCGACGGCGGCAGCATTTCGCTTGTTGCCTATATGCACGATGTAGCCAAATTGGACTTTGTTATGACCGGGCTATTTACCCCGCAAGACAATCTGCACGCGCCCAACGAGTCGTTCTATCTGGAAATGCTCGAAAAAGGCGCAAAACTTTATGAATTGCTTTTTGAAAAACTATCGAAATAATAAAACTTTAAAAACTATTAAATCTTTACAAATATGGAATACGCAATCGGAATAGACATAGGCGGCACAAACACAAAAATAGGCGCAGTTTTAAAAGACGGCAAAGTTGTAGCCGAAAACAGGTTTTCGACAACCGACGCAAGCGACTACAATTCGTATATGTCGTTGTTGGTTAAGGCTATAAAATCGCTTATGGAGCTGGTTAGCGAAGGCAAGTGCATGGGTATAGGCTTGGGGGCTCCCAATGCGAACTACTATACGGGCGCGATAGAAATGGCGCCGAACCTGCCTTTTACAAGCGGGCCTATTGTAGACACGCTTAGAATGAATTTTAACCTCGAGCACATGTATCTTACAAACGACGCCAACGCCGCGGCTTTGGGCGAAAAGATTTACGGCGGCGCCAAGGATATGAAGGATTTTATTATGATTACACTGGGCACGGGGTTAGGCTCGGGCATAGTTGTAAACGGTAAAATGGTATATGGTGCCGACGGTTTTGCCGGCGAGCTTGGCCATGTAACTGTTGTAGATTCGGGCAGAATGTGCAACTGCGGCAAACGCGGCTGTTTAGAGGCCTACGTTTCGGCAACGGGCATTAAAAGAACTTATTTTGAAAAGGTTTGCGAATATAACGGTCGCAGCACTATAAGCGATGTAAAGTGGTCGGATATGGACGCAAAGGTCATAGAAGACGCCGCCCGCGCGGGCGACAAAGCCGCAATTGAAACCTACGAATATACAGGCTATATGCTCGGCAAATCTTTGGCAGACTTTGTTATGTTCTCGCGCCCCGAAGCGATATTCCTTTTCGGCGGCCCCGTAAAAGCCGGCGACCTTATCTTTAAACCCGCCGAAAAGTCTATGAACGAGCACCTTTTGGAAGTGTTTAAAAACAAGGTAAAGCTTTTGCCCAGCAAACTGCCGTCGGCATACGCCGCAATATTGGGGGCTTCGGCCCTTGTATGGGACGCCGTAGAAAATGCTTAAGCTTTCAGCCCAAATAGACCCGAACCTTTCGCAAATCTACGAAGACTATTTTTACGAAACAGGTTCGCAAAACTGGAGCATAGAGCAGCTTGTCGATTTCCCCGACGATATGCTACTGTGCGGCTATTTTGACGGCGAAAGCGAGGCGAATTCGTCTTTAAAGGAATTGTGCGAGGCTTTCCCAGAGCTAAAAGAGGGCGATTTTACTCGCACCGAAATCTTTAAAAAAGACTTTCAAAACGAATATAAAAAGTATCTTTCGCCCTATGTATGCAAAAATTTGCACTGGGTGCCCATTTGGCTTAAAGACAGCTACAGCGGGCTAAAAGAGGGCGACAAGGTATTTTATTTCGATGCCGAGGGCGCGTTCGGTACGGGTGACCACGCCACCACGCGCCTTTGCATGGCAAGAATTCTGGACATTTGCGAGGCAAACGGAGGCACGCTTAAAGGCAAAAGCCTTGTAGACGCAGGCTGCGGCTCGGGCATTTTGGCGTTAAGCAGCAAGCTTTACGGCTGCGACAACGCCGAAGGGTTCGACATAGAAAGTTCGGCGGTGCAAGTGGCAAACGAAAACGCGCAGCGCAACGGCATAGACTGCAAAAATATGTTCAAGGTTTGCGGCATAAAAGAGGGTATAAACTCGCGCAAATTCGACATTGTTGTGGCGAATATTTTGGCGAACATTCTTGAAATGAACGCGCAATATTTGGTGGACGCCGTAAAAGACAAAGGCTCGCTTATTTTAAGCGGAATTTTGGCTGCCGAAAACGAGCATGTGCGCAAGGTTTTTTGGGAAGCATCGAATGGCCGCGCAAAGAAAATAGACTTTCGCCAAATGGGTGACTGGAGCGATGTTTTATTGCAATTTTAAAGTCTTTTACGCCAATAAAAGGCTTGCATAAACGGGTCTAAAAGCTATCTTTCCAGGGCAAGATAGCTGGAATATATCATCATTTTTTCATAGACAGAACATGGACGTTGAGAATAACGAAAATAAAAAAAGTACGGCGGTTGTAAGATACCCCACTTTGTTGGGAATGGCATACCGCTACAAGAAAAGCAACGGCACTTGGGCTTTTGGCATTAACTACATAAGGCTTGTTGTTGTAATGCTGCTGATGCTTGTTGTAACATGGGGCACAATTTCAATTTTCTTGTATTCGTTTATGAAGCACTATAAAAAGTACTCGAATATGACCTTTTTGGACGCCGCAGTTATGCCTTTCGACAGAAGGGGAATCGCCGAAAAACAGGGCGATTTCGATATAGAAAAGGCGGAGGCTTTGCTAAAAGAGGGCGATTATACCGCGGCAAGAATTTGCCTTATTTCGGGAACGGCTCGTTCAACCAAAAATCTAAAGGGGCGCAAAATGCTTGCCGAATTTTATCTTAGGCTTATGGGGCGTCCCGACTTTGCGCTGCAAGCCCTTGAAATAGGTATTCCGTATGCCCTTAAAGATTTGCAGTATGTAAGGTTCTATTTCTCGATTTTAATGGAGGAATCTGAAGACGTTAAGTTGGCGGCGGTGGGCAAAAAGATATTGTCTTCGCCCGAAGCTTCAACCGAAGTCAAGCTTTATGTTGCAATGTCGCTCGGCACAATTTACGCGCTTCATGGTGACTATCAAAAGTCCGACGAATACCTTACAAAAAACGGTCTCCAAAATTCGTTGCCGGGGGTAATGCGTCTTTCAAAAAACAAGTGGGAGCAGGGCAGAAGAGACGAAGCCATTGCCATTTTAAAAGCGGCGGTAGGCAAGGTAAACGATGTTGAACCCATATATGCCATGCTTATGAGCTATTATGCCGACATGGGGCAATACGACACGGCGCGCCAATATGCGGTAATGCGCTCGGTAGAAAAACCCTTTTCGGTTTCGCAGCGCATAGACTATTTGAAAATTCTTAAAAAGACCGGCGAAGATGCCCGCGTAAACAAAGAATTGCGGGAGCTGTACGAGCAAAACAAAAGCAACGAAACGGCATTGCTTTATTTGGCAAACTACGCCGCCGACAACGGCGATATGGAGCTGATGAACAAAATCTACAATACTTCGATAGAAAACAACTATTCGCAGGCTCCCTTTACAATGCTTATGATAGAAACTTTGCTTATGCGCGGCAAGTCGGAGGAGGCCATTGTAATTTTCGACGAAATTATGAAGAAAAAGCCGTCGTGGCTAAGAAGATACGGCGGAGTTTTCGGCTGCCTGAGGGCTGCCGCCTATTACGGCGCGGGCAATACAGAAATGGCGACGATTTTGGTAGACGAGCTGCTTAAAAAGGGCAATATTCCGCCCCGCACTTTAATTGCAACCGCGCGCAGGTTCGATAAAATGGGAAGCAAGGTTTTGGCCCACAAGATTTTGGTGGATGCCGTAGAGCGAAACCCGAGGCACCAGCTGGCTCTTACGAGGCTTGTGCAGATGGAGATTTCTATGGGCAATTCTACAAACCTCGACAAGCACATATTTAAACTAATTCAAATGCGCAGGCCACCGCGCCGCCTTATAATGGAGGCAAAGCGCAGCCTTGAAAGCGACCTGTTTATATTCACAACCGACAGGGAAAAGGTTATGAACGAAATAGACGTGCTGCTTAAGAGGGAAAGCGATTCGGGAACAAAAGTATTTTCGGATTTGTCCGATAGCGAAGAAGACTCGATTTTGATAAACTAAAAAGTGGAAAAGCTTTGGGTAGACTATTCGCTGAACACGCAGGCAAGACAGATTTTAGACGAAATGCGCCGGCGCGGTCTTAAGCTGTGCGCGGGCGAGTCGTGCACGGGCGGGCTTATTGCAAACGCGTTTGTTTCGATAAACTCGGCTTCCGACGTTTTTTTAGGTTCGCTTGTTTGCTATTGCGCCGCGGCAAAAATAAATTTGGCGGGCGTTTCCAAAGAGGCGGCTTTAGAAAACCAAAGCGTAAACGAACGCTGCGCGCGCGAATTTGCGCAGGGGGCTTTGACAAAATACGGAGCCGACTACGCAATTTCGTCTACAGGGTTTGCCGAGGAAGACAAAGACGTGTTCTTGTGCGTTGCAAACCGCACAAGCGCGGTTGTAGAAAAATTTAATTTTAAGGGTTCCAGAAACGAGATAAGAGCCGACGCTACCAGAAAGGCCTTGTATATGCTGCAAAGGCTTTTGCAAAACAACGCACAATAAACGGAGAAATAGCTATGGATTGCCAGTCGAAAAAAGTTATGGTTATAGGCGCGGGCGTAAGCGGTTTAGCCGCAGCCTGCCAGTTAAAAAAACAGGGCTTTTCGGTAAAGGTTGTAGACAAGGCCCAAAGGGCGGGCGGCGTAATTTCAACCTTCAGTCAAGACGGTTTTTACGCCGAAAGCGGCTCGAATGTAATCTTTATACAAAGCAGCACCGTGCTCGATTTTATATACGAATTGGGTTTGTCCGACAAGCTGCAGTTTTCGTCAAAGGCGGCAAAGAAAAGATATTTTGTGCGCTCGGGCAAAATGCTTGCAGTTCCCACAAATCCGTTTTCGATGATATTTACAAAGCTGCTTAGCTTTGCGGGTAAAATTCGCATTTTTAGGGAAATTTCGGTGCCGGCCCACGACTTCGATTCGGAAGTAAGCGTTTCGCAATTTATGACCGACAGGTTCGGGCAGGAGTTTTGCGACTATATAATAAACCCCTTTATGGGCGGCATATACGCGAGCAGCCCCGACAGGCTTTCTGTAAAATACGCAATGCCAAAAGTTTGGCAAATAGAGCAAAAATACGGCTCGTTGATTAAGGGCGCGTTTTGTATGCTAAGGGAATTGCGCGAAAACAAAACAAAACGCTTTAAAAGCAAAATGGCGTCGTTTAAGGGCGGCATGCAAACCTTTATAGACGCAATGACTGCATATTTGGGCGGCGACTTGTCGGTAAACTGCAAGGTTTTAAGCATAGACTATAACGACGGCAAGTGGGATATTCTTACCGAAGAAGGCGGCGACAGCTACGACGAAATTGTTTTGGCAGTTCCCGCCCACAAAATAAAGAACGTTCCAATCACGGGCAATATGTCGGTTGCGTTGGGCTCTTTAAACGAAATAGAATATGCCCCAATTGCAACGCTTACTTTGGGCTTCGACTTAAAGCAGTTTAAAAAGAAGCCGCAAGGTTTTGGTGTGCTTGTTCCGCAGAAGGAAAATATGTCTATTTTAGGCAGCCTGTTTTTGTCGAGCATATTTCCCGACAGAGCCCCCGAAAACTGTTGCGTGCTTACAAACTATTTTGGCGGCTTTAGAAACCCCGAAATGGTCGAAAAACCAATAGAGGAACTTGTTGAACTTGCCTGCAAAGATCTGCAAAAGCTTATGGGCTTAAAAGGTGCTCCAAAATTTGCAAAGCTAACCGTTTGGAAAAAGGGCATTGCCCAATACAATATAGGCTACGGCAAGTTTATAGAGGCAAAAGACGAATTCGAAAAACAGTATCCGAACATAAAGCTTGTGGGCTCTTATATGGGCGGAGTTGGGGTAGGCAAGTGCGTCGAAAACGCGTTGCAGGCGGTTTCTAAGTAATATGGCAAAACTTGCGCTTATATTGGTTAATGTCGGCAGCCCCGATTCTTTCGAAAAAAGAGAGGCAAAGGCTTTTATAGGCAATATGGTTTCCGACAGGCATGTTGTTAACAAGCCCTATATTGCAAGGAAATTTGCCGCGTTTTTCGCCGCCAACTTCGGCGCGGGCAATTTCGCAAAAAGGCTTGCCGAATGCGCGGTAAATTCAAGGTCGGCACTAAGGCACTACACAACGGCTTTTAGGGCAAAAATTTCCGACAGGCTTTCAATGCAGGTGCTTTCGGCATATTTGTATACGGGGCCTTCAATAGATTCGGCTGTGCAATATGCCCGAAAAAAGGGGGCTACCGAATTTATGTTTTTGCCGCTTTTCCCCCAATATTGCTGGGCTACAACGCAGGCGGCTCGCGCAAAAATAGAGGCGGTTATGTCGAAATATAAAAGGCAGTGGTGCATAACAGACCCTTATTGCAGCGAAGATTTCTATATAAACGCCCTGTGCAAATCCGCCGAAAATGCGGTTAAAAATTGCAAGACGCTTTTGGCGTTGTACCACAGCGTGCCAAACAATATTCCCGAGCTTAAAAGATACGCATTAGAGTGCGAAAAAACATCGGCTTTAATGGCAAAAACGCTGGGCTGCCAAGTGCTAACCGCCTATATTTCGGCGCGCGGCAGCGAAAAAAAATGGCTTTCGCCTTCGGGGGCAAAAACCGTGGGCGATTTGGCAAAAAGCGGCAAAAAAAATTTGGCGGTAATTTGCCCTGGCTTTGCGATGGACTGCACCGAAACTTTGCTGGACGTTAAACGCGATTTAAAAAAAGTTTTTATCGAAAACGGCGGCAAACATTTTGAATATGTTCCGTGTTTGAACGATTCTAACTTGCAATCCGACGTAGTAGAGGCCATATTCTGCAAATACGAATGACGCTTATTTTTATAGCAACGCTGTTTTGCGGCACGCTTTATGCCGCGTCGTTTTGCTATGCCATTTTTTGCGCGCTAAAAAAACGCACGCTGGAAAATTCGGGCTTTTACGGAATCTATTCGGCAGCGGTAATAGTGCAAATTGCCCTTTTGATTTTCGGCTTTTATAGCGGCGCGATTTGGCTTTCGCAATTTTCGGGGCTAACGCTTTCGGTTTCCTGTTTGTTGGCGGTAATTTGCGTTTTAATGTCGCTTTTCTCGAAAAACACGGCGCAGCTTTTTGTATCGTCGGCGGTGTGTGCAGTGTTCATTTTTGCTCCTATGCTTTGCGGTGTGGGCAGCTTTAAGATTTCGCAGCACTCGGGAGTTGTTCTTGCATTGCACGGAATATTGGCTGCGGTGTCGTATGCGTTTACGGCGTGCGGCGCAATATGCGGTCTTATGCTTTTGCTTCAGGCGCGCTCGCTGCAAAACAAAAGTAGCGACGCCTTTTCAAGGGCAACCTCTCCGCTGGAAAGGCTTGCAAAGCTTGTGCGCTTTTGTGCGTATTCGGCGTTTGTGTCTATGTTTTCGGCGTTGGGGCTGGGGCTTGTTGCCTTTGCAAAATGCGCCGATTTTTCGGCGTTGATGATTTTAAAATTGTGCGCGGGTAGCTGCGTTTTAATTCTACAATTTTTATTGGCTTTTTATTGTGCAAAAAATGCGCTGTCGGGCAAAAAATCTGCTTGGTGCGCAATAGCACTTTTTATATCGGCAATGCTTCTTTTGCTTTTGGTTGAATATAGGACACTAATAAAATGAACTACTACGACGAACTAAACGAGAAGATATTAAAAGTATTCGGGCGCAAAAACTACGCTCCGATGAAGCTGCCCGAAATTGCCTTGGCAATAGGCGCGCAAAGGCGCGACTTGCCAAAGGTAAAAAAGGCGCTTATGATGCTGCTCGACAGCGGTTCAATTGCCCGCGTTAAGGGCGACAGGTTCGCGCTAAGCTCCGACATAGGGCTTATTTCGGGCATTATAGAATTTAGGCAAAACGGCTCGGCTTGCATAGAGCACAATTCAAAAATTTACACTGTAAACCGCGAAAACACGGCAACGGCATTCCATAAAGACAAGGTTTTAGCGCGCGTTATAACGCCCGACAGGCCCTATAGACGCCGCGAAAAGAACTACGATTTTGCGCCGCACCTCTCGGCAAAGGTAATACGCATTTTAGAGCGCAACACAAAGAGAATTACAGGCACGCTAAAGCGCACAAGCTCATATTGGCACCTTGTGCCCGACGACCCGAAATTCTACTACGACGTTATTTTGCAGATTCCCGAAAAGGGCGAAATTGTTCCCGCCCCCGAAGACGGCGACAAGCTTTTAGTAGAGCTTAACGACTGGACTCAAAAGCACCTTAACCCTACGGCGAAAATTCTTGAAAACTTCGGGCCAAGCCACACTCCGCTTGCCGAATATAAGGGCATAATTTGCAAATACAATTTGCCGGAAACATTCCCCCAAAAAGTTTTGGACGAAGTTCAGAACATTCCCTCCGAAGTTTCGGCAAAGGAAATAAAGGGGCGTTTGGATTTGCGCAACGAATTTGTAATTACTATAGACCCTTCCGACGCAAAGGATTTCGACGACGCTCTTTCTATTGCAAAGGGCAAAGACAACACCATACAAATTGGAGTGCATATAGCCGACGTTTCGCACTATGTAAAGCCCGATAGCGCAATCGACAAAGAGGCAATTCAAAGGGGCAATTCAACCTACCTTGTAGGTACCGTAATCCCCATGCTGCCATTCGAGCTTTCGAACGGCATTTGCAGCCTTGTAGAAGGCAAAGACAGGCTTGTTAAAAGCGTATTTTTAACTTTCGACAACAAGGGCGATTGCAAGGAAGTTAGCTTTGCAAACTCTGTTATACGAAGCAAAAAACGCCTAAGCTACGAACAGGCCTACGCATTGCTTAAGGAAGACGACCTGTCGAAAATACGCAATGTAGGCGACGTAAAACGCTACGAAAGTCCGTATGCAGGCAAGTCGCTAAACGATATGTCCGACAGGGAAATTCAGGTTTTGCGCTTGGCGGTTCGTCATATGTGGGGCATTGCTTCGCAGTTAAGAAAGCGCAGAATGAAAAAGGGCAGCCTTGATTTGGATATGCCCGAAATAAAAATACACTGCGACGCCCAAGGCTATGCCGAGTCGATAGAAAAAAAGGTAAACGACGAAAGCCACCAGCTTGTAGAGGAGTTTATGCTTGCCGCAAACGAGGCGGTTGCAAAGGCATTGTTTAAGGCGAAAATACCGTTCATTTCGCGCGTGCACGACAGCCCCGACGAGGAAAAACTCGACGAATTGGCAGCCGAGCTTGAAACTTTTGACATAGACTGCGGCGACCTTAGCAAGCGCGCAAACATAATAGCGTTGCTGGACACAATAAACAAGCACCCGCAAAGCCCGCTTTTAAAAACAATGTTTTTGCGCAGCCTAAAACGCGCCGTATACAGAGCCTCGTGCGACGGGCACTTCGGTTTGTTTAAGGATTACTATGCCCACTTTACGTCTCCCATACGCCGCTATGCAGACCTTGTTATACACCGCATATTGGATTATTATATGAAAATAAACAATATGCCTACCGCTCTAAAAAGCGCAAAGACATATTCCGACCGCCGCTCTTTAGAGCACATTGCAGAACATATTTCCTGCACTGAGCGCAATAGCGCCGAGGCTGAAAGAGATTCGGTAAAAATAAAATTGCTCGAATTCTTCGAAAGGCAGGTAGGCAAAGACACGCATTTCGACGGCGTAATAACTCAGCTTGTTTCGCACGGGTTCTTTGTGGAGTTGTGCGACTCGATGGCATACGGCTTTGTTCACTCGCATTCGCTTAACGACGATATTTACCGCCTAAACTCTAACGCAACCGCCCTTGTAGGCAGGCGTACGCGCAAGCAGTATAAGCTGGGGGCTAAAGTTTCGGTTAAGGTAGAGGCTGTAGACCGCTTTAAGCGTCAGATAGATTTTGCGCTGTAATGAAACCCATTGCAATTATAGGCGCGGGAGCAGCCGGTATGTTTTTGGCAAGCAACGTTAAAAACGCCGTTGTGCTTGAAACAGCCCCAAAAATTTTGCGCAAGCTTGCCCTTACAGGCGGCGGCCGTTGCAATATATGCAACGCCCAGCCCGACATAAAAAAGCTTTTGCAGGCTTACCCGCGCAACGGCGGCAGGCTGCGCAAACTGTTTGCCGCCTTCGGCGCAAAGGATATTTTTGAATGGTTTGCAAAAAGGGGAATGCCCCTAAAAACCGAAGACGAATATAGGGTATTTCCCCAATGCGAAAGTGCCGAAAGTGTGTGCGCGCTTTTAGAGGATTGCGCGTTGAAAAACGAAACTTTAATTAGGCGCAATTTTGCAGTGGCGTCCGTAGAAAAAATCGAAGGCGGCTTTGCCGTTAAGTCTGTCGCAAACGAAGTTATACAGTGCAAAAAACTTGTTGTTGCAACCGGCGGCAATATGGTAAATTCTTTAAAGACTTCGCTGGAAGCTTTGGGGGTAAAATTTGTAAAAACAGTGCCATCGCTTTTTGCATTCGATTTAGACGACGGCGAATTTTCGGAATTGTCGGGGCTTTCGGTTAAAAACGTAAAGCTGTTCTACAAAAAGCTAGAAAGTGCCGGCGATATTCTTTTTACGCGCGGCGGCGTAAGCGGGCCGGCCGTTCTAAAAATGTCGTCGTTTGGGGCTTTCGATTTTGCCGAACTAAACTACAAATTTTGCATAGATTGCCAATTTTTAAGCCCAGAAGAATTTGCGGCATTCTTGCAAAAGGCGCGAAGCAATTTCGGCGCAAGGGAAATAAAAAATCTTTCGCCCGAAAAAATCGGGCAAAGGCTTTGGTGCGTTTTGCTAAACAGGGCAAAAATTCCGCAAAATACACTCTATGCCAGATTAACCAAAGACTCCGAAAAACTATTGTTTAACGAAGTATGCAAATGCACTTTAAGCGTATGCAAAAGAGGCGAGCACAAAAGCGAATTTGTGTCGGCGGGCGGCGTAGACGTTTCGCAAATAGATTTTGCTTCGATGCAGTGTAAAGACGTTGAAAACCTATATTTTATAGGCGAGTGCCTTAATATAGACGCCCTTACAGGCGGCTACAACCTTATGGCGTGTTGGACGCAGGCAATGCGCCTAGCCCAAAATTTGCGCGAAAAAAAGCTTGCAATTTGATTTTTTAGCCGCAATTATTGTTAACTTTATTAAACGGGCCGGTAGCTCAGTGGTTAGAGCAGGGGACTCATAATCCCTTGGTCGTGGGTTCGATCCCCCCCCGGCCCACTTTTGTGATTTTTGCGGAGTGCGTTTTGCCTCCGTTTTTTTGTGCAAAGTTGGGTTGTTAATATTTGACTTTGCTTTTTTGCAAGTTAGCTTTTTATGCGAATTGCAACAAGTATATGAAAAAGGAATATGCCCAGATTTTTGTAACAAATTTGCCTTCATTTTATAAGCTGCGCTTGTATTCGCAAATTGCAAAGTTCCAAAAAATATTGGTTGTGTTTACCCACACGGCCGAAGCAACTCGAAATGCCGATTTCTACAAGGGCGAAAAGAATTTCGATTATGTATTTCTTAACGGCAAAAATACGTTCTTTAAAGCGTTTGAGTTTTTAAAACTGCTAAAAAGCGTAAAATACAAAATGCTTGTTTTGGGCGGTTGGGATAGCCCTTTATATTGGCTTGCAGTTATGCTTTGTCCCAAAAAAAAGAATGCGGTTGTGGTAGAGTCGTCGCATTTCGAGTCGAAAACAAATGGCGTAAAAGGCTTTATTAAAAGGATTTTTGTTTTTAGGTGCTCTACGGCGTATGTGTCGGGCATAAACCAAAGTAGGTTGTTGCAGGCATTGCATTTTAAGGGGAAAATTATAGAAACAAAGGGAGTAGGTCTATACAATATGGTTCCGCAGCCGCCATATTCGCCCAAAAAAGAGGTAAAGAATTTTGTGTATGTAGGCAGGCTAATTGCCTGCAAAAATGTTGGAATGCTTTTAGAAGCTTTTAAAAAATTCCCGAATTTAAATTTAACGGTTGTAGGTTTTGGCAAAGACGAAAAATCCCTTAAGGCAAAAGCCCCGCCAAACGTTGTTTTTACGGGGGCAATAGACAATTCCAAGCTGCCCGAAATATACAAAAAAAACGATGTGTTTGTTTTGCCTTCGCTTGCCGAGCCTTGGGGGCTTGTGGTTGAAGAGGCGTTAAACAACGGCATTGCCTGCATAACAAGCAGCGTTGTTGGCTGCAACGATTCGGTTTTGCGCGACGGCGAAAACGGGGTTGTTTTTGAAAGCGGCAATTTGCAGGCGCTAGAAGACGCCATACGCAAAATTTGCGACATAGATTTTTACAACAGCCTAATACTGAACATTTCAAAACAAAACCCAAAAGAGATCGAAGATTGGCAAATAAATTCGTATAAGTTGTAGAAATTGCGCAAAATGCAATTTGTAAAGGAACTTTTGCCGATAAAAAAGTACATATACCTAACAAAAAACTAACAAATTTTTTTGCGAATAGTATTGCTTAGTGTTGCCCGACATTCAAATATTGATGCGTTAATATGGATTTAGAAAATAGAAAGACAAAAGCTTCGGGGCTTCCCAGAATGGAGGTTTCGGAGTGTACCGATAAAATTCGCATAACCGAAGACGGCGAAGCTTATTACGGCATTACTAAAAAAGCGGCGATGGATGAAGCTTCACGCTGCCTGCATTGTCCGAGGCCCCGCTGTCAAACGGGGTGCCCCAACCACATAAATATTCCCGACTTTATTTTTGAAATAGCAAACGGCAATGTTGCAGTGGCGGCGAAAAAGCTTGCCGAGCAGTCTACAATGTCGGCAATTTGCGGCAGGTTGTGCAACCAAAGCAAGCAGTGCGAAGGCTCGTGCGTATTGGGCATAAAGGGCAAGCCCGTTGCCATAGGCGCGTTGGAACGCTTTGCGGCAGACTATGTGCGCATAAACGGCTACAGCGAAGTTCCCGAGCGCAAGCCCGCCACAGGCAAATATACCGCCATTATTGGCTTGGGCCCTGCAGGCATTACCGCCGCCGAAAAGCTTGCCCAAATGGGGCACGCGGTAGAAGTTTTTGAGGGTCGCGATTTACCTGGCGGCGTTACAATGTACGGCATACCCGAATTTAGACTTCCGCGTGAAATAGTTTTTGAACGCATTGCGCGACTGGAAAAAATGGGTGTGCGCATACACTACGGCATAGGTATTGGCGAGCCGCCCTATAGCCTAGACGAATTGCGCGAAAGGTACGACTCGGTTTTGGTTGCAACTGGCGCATGGAAACCCATTACAATGTATATTGCGGGCGAATACGCCCCGGGCGTATATAGCTCTAGCGAGTTTCTTTCGAGGTACAACCTAAGCACAATGACAACCGATAAAATGACGGTTTCGCCCGTAAGGGCCAAGCACGTTATAACAATAGGCGGCGGCAATGTTGCAATAGACACTTCGCGCGTTGCCTTAAGGTGCGGGGCAAAATCTACTTTGGTATACAGGCGCACTCTGGAAGAAATGCCCGCCCGCAGCGACGAAATTGCCCTTGCAAAAAAAGAGGGTGTTGAGATGCTCGAAAACACTCTTCAAAAGAAAATTCTATACGATGAAACCGGTCGCGTATACGGCATAGAATGTATTAAAACCAAGATGGGCGACCCGGACGAATCCGGCAGGCGCGTTCCCGTTATGGTTGAAGGCTCGGAATTTACATTGTTTTGCGACACCGTAATTCTTTCGACGGGCAGCAAGCCAAGAGACAGACTTGCCAGAAACTGCATGCACTTAAAGCTTAACGACAACGGCACCATTGCGGTAGATCCCGAAACTTTGCAAACGTCTATGAAGGGCGTGTTCGCTTGCGGCGACGTAGTAACTGGCCCGCTTACGATAGTGTCGGCAATGGTTCAGGCAAAAAAGGCGGCGGAATCTATGGACAAATATCTTAAAGGCGAAATGAACACTGCAATGCGCAGTATAGCCGAAAGAAAATAGCCCGCACGAAAAACAGCATAAAAAAGAAAAGCCCGAAGTTTTTTGCAGCTTCGGGCTTTTTGTTGGGTAAAATAAAATCTTATTTGTTTGCGCTTTGCGCTTTTGCCTTTAATTCTTGCGCGTAAACCGAAAGCTGAGCCTGAATGTTTTTAAGCGATTCCGAAATTTTTGCGGCTTCGTCTCTCAAAGCTTGGGCGTCTTTGCCCATTTGTTCGGTTAGGGGAATTTTAGAGAGCTTTTCGGCTGCTTCTTTGGCTTGGGCGGTCTTCTTTTCGATGTAGGCTTTAAGGGCGTCTACCTGTTTTTGAAGGGCGGCGGCGTCCATAGAAGCTGCCTGCGTTTTTGCCTGTTCGGGGGTTTGGTTTTCGTTTACGTTTGCTCCACACCCGCAAAGGGCGAGCAAAGCTGCAATAGATAATACAGATGCAATTCTTTTCATTTTTTTATATTTGTACGGTTAAAGTTGCGGGGGTATTGCGCACAATCTGCGCGCTTTTTGCCTCGTTTTGTTAGTGCAATTATACAACCATTGTCAAATTTATCGTACAAAATTTATTTTAAATAAAAAAGGTTCTATTTTTCGTTTTTGCTTAGACTGCAAAACCCGAAAATTGCCAAAAAAAGTCCGGACACAACGCAAAGCGAAATTTTTAAGACAGCAATTTTACTCCACAAATACAGCAAAAACTTGTCGTAGTCGTTAAGGAACAGCGCAATTATGTTGTGTCCGAAGTTATCCGAATATTCTTCGTAGCAAAACGAATTTATCAAGGCCGAAACAAAGGCAAAAACAATCACAAAAATGCCGTATGCCTTGCGCGCTTGGGCTGTTTTTGTAAAAAACTTTGCAATATACAATGCAAAGTATGGCGCACATAAAATTGCCGACGAAATTAAATTGCCCCTAAGCTTTGGCAAAAACCAGTTAAGGCTTTCGTCGTTTAGCGAGGCAAACACAATGCACTCGCCCAAAGCGTAAAGCAAAAACACCGCAAAAAATAGATATGCGCACAAAAAAACCGATTTCATATTATGGGCAAAACATAGTTGCTATGCAGGCAAAGGCAAACAACTTTTCCCGAAAACTATTTGTCCTGTTTAATTACGGTTGCGTTCGAATGCAAAACCTGTTTCCAGATTATCCAAAGCGAAAACGAGCCTGTCCAGTCTACGCTGTTTTGCAGGTTGCAGAGCATTCCGCCGCCAAGCTTTTTCGCTTCTTTGTCTATCATCTTTTTGTTGTTTTCCAAGGTTACGGTATCTTTAAAAATGCACATACTTGTTTGGTTGGGTTTTTCGGGGTTGCCGGCAAAAAGCGGAACAACCGAAAATAGATAATATCCGTAGTTTTCGGCGCAAATTGTGCCGGTTGTTTCGCAGCCGTTTACAGTGCAAATTCCATTTAGAGCCTTTGTGGTTTCGGTTGTAGCACATCCGGCAAGCAGTGCTGCAACAAACGGCAAAACAATAACAAAAAATTTCTTCATAAACTACCTTTCTACTACCGCCGATATTTGCACTTGCTTATACCAATATATGCCCAGCGTGCTGCCTATTGTTGGCACCCACGACAAAAAGCAGGTAGAGCTTGTTGTTGCCTGTATGTCGGCAACGTTTTTTACGTTAAGTTGCTCACACTTTTTAGACAAACACTGCATGGCTTTATCTATATTTACATTGTCGCTAAAAAACGAAAGAGAATCTTCTTCTTTGCCGCCGCAAAAAAGCGGAATGCAGTTGAAAAGGTAGTAGCCGTAGTTGCTTACCAGAATTTGTCCGTTTTCGCTGCCGTTAAGCGTTTGCACGGGTATCTGCGAATTTTGCTTTGTGGTGCTTGTGCTGGTGCAGCCAAAAAGCGGCAAAAGCGCAAGAATTAAAAACAGTTTTTTTGTCGTTGCCATTTTTTACGAGGGATTTTGTTGTTGATAAAAGAGGCGCGGGTTTGCGCCGCCGCCTTTTAATCGGAATTTTTGCAAGTAAAAGACTATTGTTTTTTATGCTTTATAATTGCATACGAAGCGGGGTTTACCTTTATGTTGCCGTAAACGTAGGCGGTGTCGTTGTAGTTGCACACAATTTCGCTGCCGTCCGAATATTTTACGCTGTATACATTGTCGGCAACTTTTGTGTGGCTTTCCATAAATTCCGTTTGCAGATATTTTACGGGCTGGAATTCGTCGTACGCCTTTTTAATTGCGGGAATATCCGACATCTTGAAGGTGTAGAAAATGGGTCTGCCGCCGAATTCCACAAGCTTTAGTGCAATTTTTGGGTCTACCGCCCCCTTTTCTTTGTCGGAAAAGTCAAGCATAGAGCTGTTTTCGTGCTTTCCCACTTTGCCCAGAGTGTGGTTTTGGGTGTATCTATCGGGATTATACAAAACTATGCCGTGATATGCAATTTCCCAGAGTGGCACAATGCCGTCTACTAGCGCATATTTTTTGCGTAGTACCGAGCCTTCGGGTTCTTCTTTGCTTTCTTCGTAAATTTTCATTACGTTCGAAACATAGTTTATGTAGTCTATATTGCCTATAACGTGGTCGAAGCCCGATTCCGACGAAGCACCACCCATAACCTTTTTGGCATACGCAAGCGTAAGGTTTTGGTAATACGCGCTTTCCTTCCTTGTGCAGGGGTGTTCTTTAGACATGCAGTTGTGGGGAACTACCGCCGAAAATACGTCTATGTAGTGCGAGCCGTAAAAGCCCAGATCTGCCATTTTGTCGAGGTCTTCCTTTACCCACATTTCCCAGGTTTGCTTAAGGCACACTCTGTTTGCCTTGCCGCCTCTTTCGTTCATATGGGGAACAAAATCGCCCTTCCAGTCGCGTGCCATATAGCTGTCGTTGTAGCGGGGCGAAATTTTTACCGCAGGCATATTTGCGGCGTGCCCGTGAATTTTATAACCAAGCTCTTTTGCTCGCTTTATCAATTCGCGCAGGCCCTGTTCGCCGCCCGCTTCCTCGCATACGGGAAATAGAGAAGGATACCTGCCGTCGTAGCCTTTGGTAGTCCAGCCGGCCGAGCAGATTTCCATTTTGTCTATGCCAGACTCCTTCATTTTTTCGAGATACTTTATGGAGTCTTTAAACGACAAAAACACCTCCACTTTAGGTTCGGTTTCGGGGGTTTGGTCGGGAATGGAGCGGTCGCCTGCGTTGTAGCCGTACTTGTCGTCCATCCACGGCTTTGCCGCGTGGAACTGAAGCCTTATGTCGAACGTGTCTGCCTGATAGAGCAGGTTGGGGTATTCTTTCGCCCTTTCCTTTATGGGTTTAACAATGCCGCGCTGCAGTTGGTATTTGCGGTAAAGCCTGCCCATTCCCGAATAGTTTGCATCTTCGCCCTTAAGCTCGTAAAAGTCTATAACCAAGTCTTCGTAGGCCTTGCCCAGTTTTTTGGGTATGGTTACCAAACGCACATCTAGGGTATATTTGCCGTTTATGGCCGCCATGCAAATCGAATATTCCAAATCAAGCCCCGTGATTATTCCGCACCAGGTTCTTTGAGGGGTTTTCATACCGAAAACCGGCATATACATATTCCAGCCTCCGGCGTGGAACACGCCGTTGTCGTGCTTAAATTCGCCGTAAATGCCGCGGCCGAAAACCCAATAGCCTTCGTCGCCCTTGTTTGCCGTTGCCCAGCTTGGGAACACTTTAACATATTCGGCGTTGTCGTTTATCAATTCCTTTGCAACCCTTACCCTCGATTGCGTGTCCGAAATTTTTTCGACGGGTATTTCCTTTTTCATAATTTTCCCGTCAAACTTTTTTATTTCTAGTGTCGCAAAATCTTTTGCGAGCGCGGTAAGCGAAAGGCAAACTCCCGTCAATATACATAGTAACTTTTTCATAACGCAAGTTTTGATAAATATAAAAACAAAGCTTGGCAAATATATTTACAAAAAAACGCCCCGAAAATTATTTCGGGACGCCTTAACGCAACGCAAAATCTGCAAGCGCAAAAATTAGTAGTTTGTTGCCCTAACTTTAAAGTAGGCAATGGGGTGGTTGCAAACGGGGCAAACCTGCGGGGCGCTTTTGCCTTTAACAATGTGTCCGCAGTTGGAACATTCCCAAACAACTTCCTCTTCCTTTTCGAATACCTTGTTTGTTTCAAGGTTCTTTAAAAGCTTAAGGTAGCGCTCTTCGTGCTCCTTTTCTATTTTGCCTACTTCTTCAAAAAGCGTTGCGATTTTGTCGAAGCCCTCTTCTTTTGCCTCTTTTGCGAATTGGGCGTACATATCGGTCCATTCGTAGTTTTCGCCGCTGGCGGCAGCTTTTAGGTTTTCTTTTGTAGAGGCTATTTCGCCGCCGTTTAAAAGTTTAAACCAGATTTTCGCGTGCTCTTTTTCGTTGGCGGCGGTTTCCTCGAAAATTGCGGCGATTTGCACAAAGCCCTCTTTTTTGGCCTTCGATGCAAAGTAGGTGTATTTGTTGCGCGCCTGCGATTCGCCCGCAAATGCCGCCATTAAGTTTTGTTCGGTTTTTGTGCCTTTTATATTCATATCTGTCTTTCTGTTGTCCGGCAAAACGCCGTATGTTTATGTTTGCTAAATGTAAATCTTTAACAATAACTGTCAATAAAAATCTTTGCCCTGCTCCGTTTTAATTCTTGCAAGCCGCATAATTCTTGCAAAAATCGCAAATACACACTGCAACATTATATGGCAATATACCTATTTCAAAACCAATTTAGCCTTGAAAACTGCGAAAATGTAAACGAGCGCATAATGGAATATTTTTCGCGCAGGGGCTATGCAAATATTTCGTCGAACAGCGACAGCGAAGGCAATATGTATTATGTCGCCGAAAAGACGGTGTTTGCGTTCGTTAAAAGAAAGCTGGTTTTTAATATTTCGGTTAACTCGCAAAAAAAGCTTATGTTTGTTCAAATTTCCTACAAAAAGCTTTTTTCAATAAAAGAGTGCGATGTTGCTTTTATAGACACCGAATATTTTTCGCTAACTTCGTTTTTGCAAACAAAAGCGTTTAACGAAACACCCGGTAATACGGAGGGCAATATTGCAAAAAGCAGCAGAAATGCCGCAATATTCTATGCTGTGTTGCTGTCGGTTGTTGCATTGTTTGTAGGCTACAAGATTTTTTCTGCGCACTTTAAGATGGAAAGCGGATACGAACGCGCCGAAAGAATTTCGGACATTTGCATTGCCACGTTTTTGCCGCTGTCGCCCGATTTGGCAAACGAGGTTTCACTAAAGCTAGAGGAGGAAAGCGGATTGTCTGTAAACGTGCTAACCCCAATGCAGCTAGACCCTAACGATTTAATGGCGAATTTCGACCCCGAAAGAAAGCAGTATGCGGGCGAGCTTTTCGGCTACGTTTTAGACATTGTTGCATCGGCCGCCCCGTTTACCGATACAAAAACCGTGTTTGTGGCCATTGCTCAACTTAATATGTATAGCAAAAGAAGCCCCGATTTAAAGTATTCTAGCTTTTTAATGCTCGACAAAAAACGCTACGCAATAGCCACCGAAACTATATTCCGCAAAAAGCCCGAAGGATTTTTTACGGGCACAAAAGCCGCGGTAAAAAATAGGGTGCTAAAACTTATGCGCTGCGTTGTGGTAAATTCTTTTAAGGAATTTGATATACCCGAAAACGCAGCCTATAAAACATTGCCCAACTCGGTAGAGGAAATAGACGCAATAAAACAAACAAAACTAGTAAAGCCGCAAAAAAGGGCGCAATAAAACGCCCAAATATTAGTTGCGATTTTTGTTATATATAAAAAGCAAAAGGGCAAAAACTCCGCATATTGCGCCTATTGCAGAGGGCTCTGGCACAGTGCCTACTGCATACGAAAAATCGGTAAGAAGCGGGTTGTCTTTGTCCATTTCAAATTTTTGCCCGTTAATGCCAATGCCGAATTCGCCCTGCGACATTCCCGAAAGCGCAATGCTGTTTAAGTCGAATGTTTCGTCTAATGTAGAAAGCGTTGCGGAAAATGCGCCGGAGCTATCCTTTGTCAGCGAAAACGACAAGTTAAAGCGCTCTTGCGGCTGAGAAATAAGGGGAATATCTTTTTCTAAAGACGAGCCGTCGGAGGCGGTTATTAAAACTACAAGCAAGTCGCTATAAAAAGTTGCGTTCCACTTTATCCAGTCGGAGCTGCCGCCAGTGCCCATAAATTGTGCCTGAAAAACCGAGCCTGCGTCGGTCATTGCGCTTGGCAGCTCTATTGTGGCCGAAAAGCCCTGCGTTAGGCGCGCAAAGTTTGCCTCGTTGTAAAAAAGAAAAGAGTCGGTGTCGTCGTTGCCCAAAAATCTTACAAAGCCGCTGTCGTATTTTACCCCGTAAGAGGGGTATTCAAAACGCCAGTCGTTTTCGTTTATTTTGTCTGCATAAAGCGCGCAAGATGCAACGCTTAAAAATAGTGCCGTAAAAAACTTTATCATACCAGGCAGTTAATAGCTTTAGAAAAATACGTCAACAAATAAGAAGCGCAAAAATGCCTTTGAAATGTTCTATGTTTGCCGCATCTTTGCTGCCACAAAAGGGCAGGAGGTTTACTAGAACAAAAATATTCGGCAATATTCGGGCACAAAAAATGCGAGCAGACAGAATCGAACTGACGTAACCTGCTTGGAAGGCAGGGGTTTTACCACTAAACTATGCTCGCTTATTATTTTTAAAAGGCAGATTCTCTATAAATTGGCAGTGCAGTCAAGACTTTTTGAGCGGAGCAACAAAAAATATGTTGTATTCATTGCCAAAATATGCTCTCATAAATCTACGGCGAATATCCGTTTGCCCAAAAGGGCTTTTCTCCCATACCTCATCCGTCGGGTTTCGTCTTATTATTGCGCAGTTTTCGAGCCGGCTTAAAACTGCGTTGGCGTTAGCCTGCACATAGGCACAAGAACTATATTGCCATACATATATAACAATAAAAGCCGGCACACACATCAAAAGCACAACTAACATGGAAGACAGCACAAATACGCAGCCCGCATTTCACGGCAACGGCCGCAACAAACGCCGCAGCCAATCTAAAATTGCGGCAAATTCCGCTCCCGTATGCGGCGTGATAGACGACATAAGCACATTCTCCGAAAAACTTAGCGGCCAACATACTAAAGGCTACGAAGTTGAAGAACAACAAAAAGTTGAAGTTGTAGAAAGCGTTTCGGACGAACAAAATTCAAATTCCGACGAAGTTTCGCAGTCTGTTTCGGAAACTCCCGAACGCGAAGGTCCCGAATTTGAAGAGGCCGATTCGCAAAACAGAACCTTGGAGGTAGGCCTTAAAAAAATGCCCGCCAAGCACGAAAATATCGCAAAAGGCGCGGTTTCGTACGCTTCGGCAAGCGCGGCTTTAGACAAGGAAGCCCAAAAACAGCACAAGGGGCTTTTTGCCAGAATAAAGAGAATTTTGTCGAACATATTCGGCAAGAAAAAGCAAAAGACATTTAAGAACGACCGCTACAACAAAAAGAATTTCCACCGCAACGGCGACAAGAAGTTCCACAGAGACGGCAACTATAAAGGCAACTACCGCAAAAACGGCAAAAACTTTAACAACCGCCGCCGCAACGACTTTAAACGTCGCGCTCCGCAACAGCAGCAGGCTCCCAAAGCCGAGCAATAAGGCGCAGTTTTTAAGATGGAAGCTCTCCGCATAGAAGGGGGCGCATCTTTAAGGGGGCAAGTGCAAGTGTCGGGTTCTAAGAACGCTTGTTTGCCCCTTTTTGTTGCCGCCCTAATGACGCCCGAAAAGTGCGTGTTTAGAAACGTGCCCGATTTAAGCGACGTTCGCTATATGGCGCAAATTATAGAGGCGTTGGGCGCAAAAATATCAAACCCTGAAAAGGGAGTTTGGGAAATTCAGGCTTCCGAAATTTCTAACGTTGCCCCCTACGACTTGGTAAGAAAAATGAGGGCTTCGATTTGTCTTTTGGGCCCCTTGGTTGCAAGGAAACGCTCCGCAAAGGTTTCTATGCCGGGCGGTTGCGTTATAGGGGCGCGCCCTATAGATTTGCATATAAAAGGGCTTAAGGCCTTAAGATGCAAAGTCTCTATAGAATCGGGCTATGTTAATGTAGATGCCTCGAAAATGCGCGGCAATACCGTGTTTTTGGGCGGCAGGTTTGGCAGCACGGTAACAGGCACTGCAAATATGATTATGGCCGCCGTTTGCGCTCCCGGCGAAACGGTTATAGAAAGCGCGGCCTGCGAGCCCGAAATTGCCGATTTATGCAATATGCTGCAAAGTATGGGTGCAATTATAGACGGCATAGGCAGCCCGACTCTTAAAATAACCGGCGTTCCGCGCCTGTGCGGCACCGAGCATACAGTAATTGCCGACAGAATAGAGGCGGGCACTTGGATAATTGCAACGCTTGCCACAAAGGGCAAAGTTGTAGTTAAAGGCATAGTAAAAGAGCATTTAAGCGCGTTGCTAGACCTTTTAGAGCCTTGCAATGCAAAGTTTGAATGGCGCAAAAACGACTTGCATATAGACGCCACCAATGCCGACTTAAAACCCATAAGTACGGTAACAATGCCGTATCCAGGGTTCCCGACCGACTTGCAGGCGCAAATTTGCGCGCTATGCACACAGATAGGCGGCAATAGCATAATTACCGAAAAGATTTACCCTGAAAGATTTATGCATGTAGCCGAGCTTCTTAGAATGGGGGCCGACATTGCTCGCGAGGGCGCAAGCGCAATAGTGCACGGGCCCAGCCGCCTTTCGGGTGCCGATGTTATGGCTTCCGACTTAAGAGCGAGTGCCGCTTTGCTTATTGCGGCTTTGTGCGCCAAGGGCGAAACGATTATACACCGAATATACCATCTCGACCGCGGTTACGACAGCATCGACAAAAAATTGGCGCAACTGGGCGCAAAAGTATGCCGTTTTAACGATATTTAATCGTCGCTTAAAAAAATTGGCAAAAAAGACTTGCAAAACCCTATTATGCGTTCAATATAAAATGACGTACAAAAGATATTGGACTATTTATTTTACAATTTAAGCATAAAAACTAAACCCTCAAAAAAAATGAAAAGCAAAAAGTACACAATCGCATTACTTTCGTTAATATCCCTCTCGGGATTTGTGTTTGCAGCACAGCCGGCTCCTGCGGCTCCCCAGCAGGCGACAGAAGCCGCAAACGGCGAATTGGTTAAAACCGAAAACGGCGAATATGTTTACAACACTAAAAAAGGCAAGATTGCCGTTAACGTATTCTCGACAGCTACAGGCGTAAAGCTTGGCGTAAAATTTTCTCCTTTGGCGGGCACTTCTTCGACAATTGCCGACAATATGTCGGATATAGAACACGCAGTAAAAGCTTCGCTTAAAAAGAGCAATGTTGCGGCAAGCACAGTTGCAAACGTATTAAGCGCACTTAACTCTGCAATAGCCAATGCCGACAAGGGCGCTGCTGTAGACTTTTCGTTAGAGCTTAATGTAGACACAAGCAAGCCCAACAACCCCGTTGTAGACATTAAAGCTTCGAATGCCGGCAAGCAGATTGTTTCGGGCAAAGTTGCCGTAAGAAACAATGCAGACGGTTCTCAGCAAGTTCAGGGCACTGTAAACAATGCCGCGGTTGACGCAACAGTTGCAAACAATGGCAGCGTTACAACAGTTTCGGGCACAGTTGCAGGCAAGCAGGTAAAAGAAACTTCCTCTTCGGCTCCCACAACCGAAATCGCTTTGGTAAACGCAAATGTTACAACAACAAACAACAACGGTTCCACATCGCAAACCACAGTTGTTAACAACCCCGACGGCACAAACACAACAACCGTTGTAGATAAAGACCCCGCCGGCAACGTTGTAAGCGAAAGCGCAAAAACAAGCGACGGCAATGTAGCAAATGCTTCCGAAGTAGCTGCTGCAGGTTCGAATGCCGCTCCCAGCGTAGCTGAAGACAAAGCTCCCGCTCCCGCTCAAGTTCCCGCTTCGGGCACAAAGGCTGCCGACAGCGATGATGTAGACTCGGCTGCCGACAGCAGCTCAAGCACATTGCCCGACAATTCTCAGGTTGGCCCCGTTACGAGCGAATCGCTTTAATCGGCAAAAACAGATTTCAATAAAGCAAAAGGCTGCCTTAAAAAAGGCGGCCTTTTTTGTTTTTAATTAGTTTGCAAAAAGCCGATTCCATTAAGTGGCAAATTTTGCCGAAATAGTTTTTTTGTAGATAACCTAAAATAGCCATTATGAAATCTGTTAAAGCCACCCTTATTTTTTTGCTTTCGCTTTGCGGCTTGTATGCCGAAGAAGGCAATTGCTTAAATACAATATGCAACAAAATAGAAACCAAAAGCGGCGAGTTTTCGAACTATACGGGAATAACGCCGTTTTTCGACTACTACGCGGTGCTTTTAAGCAATCCTTCGGGCGGCAACAGGCAAGCTACAAACTATACGCACGAAATGCTTTTTGGACTTGAGCTGGATATGCAAAAAATTGCGTCTATAAAGGGAATGACAATTACGGTTTCTGGCGCGTATAACGCTGGCGCAAATTTAAGCGAGGCGGTTGGCAACTATTTTACGCTTTCGGAATCTAGCGTAAGCGACGGCGCAATGTTCTACGAATTTTTTGTTTCGCAGGAAATTGAGGTGTTCGACGGCGACTCTGTCACATTTTCGCTAGGAAGAATGAGTATGTCGGATATTTTTTGCGGGCTGCCCGTGTTCGGCTATATGGTAAGCGGGGCAATAAATTCCACCCCCGAAGCGATGTTTTTCAACAGCCCGTTTACTTCTTCGCCGCAGGCAACATGGGGCATTGCCGTAGAATACGATACCGTAAACAACCTAAGTTTTGCGGCAGGGCTGTATCAAATTCAGCAAAATATAACTAGTAAAAACTGGGACGGTTTAGATTGGAAAATACGCAAAGACGACGGCTATATGGCGGTTTTTCAGGCGCAGTGGTCGCCCGCATTTTATGCCGAAAACGGCGCAGCCCTTAGGGGGCAATACCAGCTTGGCGGTTGGTTTTACGGCGGCTACAATGTTGGCGGCATAGCCAGTAGCACGCGCGAAAACGCCTATGGGCTTTACCTGCAAGGCCAGCAAACCGTTTGGCAAAGTTTAGACAATAAAAGCATTTCGCTTTGGGCCGGTTTGCAATATGCGCCGCTAGAAAGCGTAAGCGCGGTAACTTATATGGCGTATGCCGGCGTGCGCTTTAAGGGTTTTACACCAAATAGACCCAACGACGCTCTGTTCTTTTCGTGGACGGGCGGCTGGTTTAGCGAAAACTACAAAACCGCTTCGGGCGAAATGGCGTCTTGCGAAAATATTGTAGAGCTAACCTATGTAATTCAGCTAAACCAAAACATTTCAATTCAGCCCGACTTGCAATATGTAATAACCCCCAACGGCGACAAAAATATAGACAACGCTCTTGTTGTGGGCGGCCAGCTTGTGGTTTCGTTTTGAGTCTTTGCTCGAAATTTATTTTGCAATTTGCAAAATCCCGTAGCGTTGTCTGCCGCTTAAATCGGGCAATGCTTCGCACAAAAAGCCGCATTTTTTTGCAATCAGTTCAAGCGGGGCTTTGTGTGCAATTCCCGTTTCGAAAAACAAAAAACCGTTTTCGTTTAGGCGGTTTTTTGCGTTTTCTATAATTTTTTGCAAGTCGGCAAAGCCGTTGTTTTCGCTAAACAGGGCGTTGTAGGGCTCAAAGTCTTTCACTTCGCTTTGGGCTGTTTCAACCTCTTCTTTTGTAAGGTAGGGCGGGTTCGAAATTATTATGTCGAATTTGTCTCTTATATTTTCGAACCAGTTAGATTTTATAAATTCTACATTTACTTTGTTTAGCTTTGCGTTTTCTGCCGCAAGCGAAAGTGCATTTTCGCTAATGTCGCATGCAAAAACTTTTGCGTTTTTAAAATTCTTGGCAAGGGCAACGGCAATCGCGCCGCTTCCCGTTCCCATATCCAGAATTTTTAAATTGTCGTCTTTTTTGTCGGCAAAATATTTTTCGCAAACAAGCGCGCAAAGCTCTTCGGTTTCGCTTCGCGGAATAAGGGCGCGGCTGTCGCATTTTAAAAGGGCATTGTAAAACTCGCATTCGCCCACAATATATTGCAAGGGCTCGCGTTTTACCCTTCGCCTTACAAAAGCCCTATACAAATCAAGCTCGTTTTGCTGCATGGGTTTGTCGAACAGCAAAAAAAGCTCCAGCCGCTTTTTGTTCAGCACCTTTGCAAGCAGCAACTGGGCGTCTAGCTTGGCGTTGGGAATGTTTTTTTGAAGAAAAAACTCTTCGGTTTTCTTCAAAACCTCTATAACCGAAAGCGCCATTTGCTAGGCGTTTTCCTCCATAAGAGACTTAATTCGGTTGGAATAGTCGGCTTCTTCCAATGCCTTTATTATGTCGCCAATGTCGCCGTCCATAACCTGGGCAAGCGAATGCACTGTAAGCCCGATTCTGTGGTCTGTTAAACGGCTTTGGGGGAAGTTGTATGTTCTGATGCGTTCGGAGCGGTCGCCGCTGCCAATCTGTTCGCGGCGGTTTTTTGCATACTTTTCGGCCTCTTCGCGCTGCTTCATTTCCAACAGGCGCGACCTTAGCACTTTCAAGGCCTTTGTCTTGTTCTTTAATTGCGACCTTTCGTCGGCGCATTTAACAATCATACCCGTGGGCTTGTGCAAAATCTGAACGGCCGAGTCGGTAGTGTTTACGCCCTGACCCCCCGGGCCGCTTGCCCTTGCAATCGAAATTTCTATATCCTGCGGGTCTATGTGAATATCCACTTCTTCGGCTTCGGGCAAAACCGCAACGGTTGCAGCCGACGTATGCACCCTGCCGTTGGCTTCGGTTGCCGGAACGCGCTGAACCCTGTGCGTGCCGCTTTCGTATTTCATGTAGCGGTAAACCGAGTCGCCGCTCATTAAAAAGCATATTTCCTTAAAGCCGCCGGCTTCCGATTCGCTAGAGCTAAGTTGCTCTATTTTCCAGCCCTTGCTGTCGGCAAAGCGCGTATACATTCTGTAGAGGTCTGCCGCAAAAAGCGAGGCTTCGTCGCCGCCGGTGCCCGCTCTGATTTCGACAACGGTGTTTCTAGAATCGGTTTCGTCGGGGGGCAACATTAAAACCAGAACCGACTTTTCCAACTGCGGCAGTTTTTGCTCGAGGTCTTTTAAGTCTTCCTGGGCCAGCTCTTTTAAATCTGCATCGCTAGAAGGGTCGGCAATAATGGCCTTATTTTCTTCTATTTGTTTTTTTGCGTCTTGATAGGCTTGGAATGTGTCTTTTAACTCGCTTAGTTGTTTGTGCTCGCGCGAGATTGCGCTGGCGGCTCTTTGGTCGTTATAAAAATCGGGGGCAGCCATTTTTTCGTCGAGCTGGGCGAGTCTTTTAAGAAAGGGGTCTATAGAAGGTATTCCTTGCATTTTTTCCAAATATCTAAATTATTTTACTATCACTTACAGGTAATAGAATTTTTAACGATGAATCAAGACTTAACAGAAGGGGCAATAAGAAATCCGCCGGTTATAGCGTGCGTTTGGGATTTCGACAAAACTTTGATAGACGGCTATATGCAAACGCCGTTGTTTGAAGAATACAATATAGACCCCGTGGATTTCTGGAAAGAGGTAAATTCGCTGCCGGCAATATATGCAAAAAAGGGCATAAGGGTTAGCGCCGAAACCGTATATTTAAACCACATTTTAAGCTATGTAAAAAACGGGCCAATGCGCGGGCTTTCTAACGCAAAGCTGCGCGAACTGGGTGCGCGCCTTAAGTTCTGCGGCGGGCTTCCCGAATTTTTCGACAATCTAAAAAAACAGGTTTCGGAAAATCCCGAATACGCCAAGCTGGATATAAAGCTAGAGCACTACATTGTAAGCACGGGCTTAGCCGAAATGATAAAGGGCAGCGCCATTGCGCCTTTTTGCGACGGAATTTTCGGCTGCGAGTTTATAGAAGAGCCTATGCCCCCCTACTTTTTGCAGCAAAGGGAATTCGACTTTTCGTGCCTGTCTACACAGATAAACCAGATAGGCTCTATGGTAGACAATACAATTAAAACACGCTTTATTTTCGAGATAAACAAGGGCACGAACAAGAATCCCGAAATAGACGTAAACGCAAAAGTTGCCGAAGAAGACAGGCGCGTCCCCATAAAAAATATGATATATATTGCCGACGGCCCGAGCGATATTCCCGTATTTTCGGTTGTAAAAAACAACGGAGGAAAGGCCTACGCCGTATATTCGCCAAAATGCCAAGCCGAGTTCGAGCAAAACGATATGCTTTTGGAAAACGGCCGCATAGACGCCTACGGTCCTTGCGTATACACGCCCGAAAGCCCCACATATATATGGCTTAAAATGCACGTCGAAAAAATCTGCAAACGAATTGCCGCCGACAAATCGCGCGCGGTGTGCGAACGCGTAGGCAAAGCTCCCCGACACTTGCACGCAAAGTGATAATAAAAAACATAAGGCTTTCAGATTTTAGAAACGTAGAGTTTGCCGATGTGCCGCTTTGCGCAAAGCATGTGCGCATATACGGCATAAACGCACAGGGCAAAAGCAATATGCTAGAGGCCTTGTCTTTGCTGGCGGCAATGCGCTCGTTTAGAACAGCCGCGCTAAACGACCTTATACGTTTCGGGCAAAAGTCGGCGCAAGCTTTAATAGACGTCGAAAAAACCGAGGGCGCAAGCACCGTTTTAATAAACATAACCCAGCAAAAAAATACGGTTGCAATAGACGACAACAAGTGCCCAACCCTTGCCGACTTTATAGGCAAATACCCCGTGCTTGCAATGGGCGGCTACGATCTTCAGCTGGTAAAGGCCGCCCCCGCATTAAGGCGCAGGTTTATAGATGTATACATATCTTCGCTAGACGCAGAATATTTTGCGGCATTAAGGAACTACCACAAGGCCCTTGCAAACCGCAATATGCTGCTTAAAAGCGACGGCGCAAGCGACGCCGAATTTTCGGCTTTCGAAATTCAAATGGCGCAGGCGTTTTCGGTTATAACCGAAAAGAGGGAATTTTATTTAAAAGAGCTAAGCGAAAAAAGCTCGGTTTACTACGGCGAGCTTGCAAAAAAATCGGGCGAAAAACTTGCGGTTGTTTTAAGACGTTCGTCGTCGGCAAAAGACGCAAGCGAATATGCCGAAAGTTTGAAGCTTTCGCGCGCGGCAGAAAAGCTTATTGGCAGCACAAAAACAGGTCCGCACAAAGACGACATTTTGCCCCTGCTTGCGGGCAAGGCCGCAATTAAATACGCTTCCGACGGCCAGCAGCGTTCGGTTGCGCTGTCTCTTAGGCTGGCGCAATTAAGCACTTTGTACGAAAGAAAAAACGAAGCTCCAGTTTTGCTGTGCGACGACATTTTAGGCGAGCTAGACGACTATCGCAAAGAGGCGTTTTGGAACTGCATAGACAAATCGTTTCAAGTTATTGCAACTTCAACTTCGAATATGCCTGCAGGCGATTGGTTCGACATTAGAGCCGAAAACGGCAAATATTTTTTTTAAAATGAACGACGAAGAAATTACAAAGCTTATACTGGAAAAAATCGGCGAATACGCGGCGGACAACAACGGGCTTATTCCGCTTTCGGAATTTGTGAAAAAGTGCCTTTTCGAATACGAATATTCGTATTACAGGGCGCAGAGAATACGCACGGGCACCAAGGGCGACTTTTATACAAGCTCGAACCTAAAGGGCGCAATGTTTGCCGAGCTTTTGCTAGACGGGGCAAAAAGCATTTTGGGCAAAGCTCCCGAAAAAATAATAGAAATTGGAGCGGAACCGAACAGGGAGCTTTTCGAAAATTCGGAATCTTTAAGGCTTGGTAGCAAGCTTGAAATTTCGGGCGAAAATATTTTTGTGTTTTCCAACGAGCTGCTCGATTCGCGCCCCTTCGACAGGTTTTTGCACGAAAACAATAAGTGGGAAAAGCTTTATTTGTCGCCCGTTTCGGAGGATTCGTTTAGCGAAGTTTATTGCGACGCCTCAATCTATGAAAGCGAAGTTTTAAACAAAAATTTCCCCGACGCTTTCGACGGCTTTATTGTTGATTTTTCTTTCGACGCATTGGATATGTTCGAAAAAATCTGCTCGCAAAAATGGACTGGGCTATTGCTTTTTATAGACTATTTTAGAACAACGCACGAGCTATACGCCTTCGGCAAAGGCACCGCCCGAAGATATAAAAATATGATTGAAAGCTTGGATATTTACTCTATGGCGGGCGTTTCGGATTTAACCTATAGCCCGCAGATAGAGCCGCTAGAAGCGATTTTGAAAAGCAGCGGCTTTGGGGCTTTAACCTATTGTACGCAGGAAAACTTTTTTATGAAAAATTCGCAAAAAAAGCTTTGCGACATTGTGGCGAATACAGACCCATTGTCTCCCAAAAAGAGGGCGTTGATGGAGCTGATTTCGCCCGACTATTTCGGCTCGGTATTTAGGTGTTTATTTGCAACAAGAAAGTAGTGTTATGAAACTTTTTGCTAAAATTCTTGTTATTGCCTGTATCGCGTTAGCTGTTTTCGGTTGCGCAAAAAAGCCGGCAAAGATTGTGTTTTATGCGGGGAATTCCGTTCACTATTGGGGCGATCACGAAAACGAAGCCACCTGCATTTTGCTTGAAAATGCTATAAATAGGGCGTTCCCCGATATAAAAACCGAAATTTTATATATGCAAAAAGGGGCGACTTTTACGGATATTAAAGACGCCGCGGCCGTTGTGGTTGTTGCCGAAGGCGGCGAAAACAGCCCCTTTAAAGGCAGCGAAAATGCGGTTAAAAATTTGGCAAAACACGGGGTAAATTTCGGCATATTGCACTACGCATTGCAGCCCGACAAAAAGGAAACAGAGCCTTTTATGCGCGAAATTTGCGGCGGGGCGTACGAAACTTATTGGTCGGTAAACCCCACTTGGAAAGCCGATATTGTTTTGGATAAAACACACCCGATTTCGAACGGCGTTGCCGACTTTTCGCTTGTAGACGAGTGGTATTTTAACATAAGGCTTGCCGAAAATGCAGTTTCGGTTGCAAAGGCAGCCCCTCCCGACAAGGTAAGAAAAGGGCGCAATGGCGCGCATTCGGGCAACGACTATGTTCGCCAAAATCTGGGCAAAAGCGAAACGCTGCTTTGGACTTATTCGGATTCAATGCACAGGGCATTTGGCTTTACGGGCGGCCACAGCGTTTGGGCGTTGAAAAACGACAACTATAGAAAGCTTCTTTTAAACGCCATTGTTTGGCTTGCAAAAAAAGACCTTCCGCAAAACGGGGTAGATTCTTTAGTTCCGACCTACGCCGAAATGGAATCGCTTATAACAAAGCCGCCGCGGCGCGATATTGAAAGCTACAAAAAATTGCTGAGGGAGAAATTCGGAGAATAGCCTATAGACAAAAACGCCGCAAAAAATGCGGCGTTTTGCTTTGTAGTTTGGCGTTAAAGTTTTGCCAAATTTACATCTTTTCTAGCGGTTCTATAGCCAAAAGCCCCAAAAGCGTTTTCATAAATTCAAGCGTTCTTGCGCAAAGCATAAGCCTTTTATTCATTGTGGGAACGTCGTCTACAATAACCTTGTTGGTGTTGTAGAATGTCGAGAAAGCCCCCGCCAATTCGTATAGATAACCGCATAGGTAGTGCGGCTTTAATTCCGCCAATGCCTGTTCGAATACGTTGGGCAACGCCAAAAGCTTTCTTGCCAAGGCAATTTCCTGCTCGCTTTCAAGGGCGGCTGCGTTCTTTTCAAAATCGGAATTTATGCCGATATTCGCCTTCCTGAAAATAGAGTATATTCTCGCCAGCGCGTACAGCAAGTAGGGTGCCGTGTTGCCGTCGAACGACAGGAGCTTGTTCCAGCTAAAAAGATAGTCGCTTGTGCGGTTTTGGCTTAGATCGCTATAGCGCAAGGCTGCAATGCCGACAGTGTTTGCAATGTGGGCAATTTCCGAATCGGTCATATCGGGGTTCTTTTCCTTTACAACCTTTTCGGCTCGCGAAACCGCTTCGGCAATAAGAGCCTTTAAGCGTACGGGTTCGCCGCTTTTGGTTTTAATTGCCTTGCCGTCTTCTCCCAAAATTGTGCCAAACCAAACGTGTTTTAGTTCGGGTATGCGGTAGCCCTTTGCCGAAAACCACTTGTTTGTTGTCATAAACAGCTGCTTAAAGTGGTCTTGCTGGCGGCCGTCGGTTACATAAACAATCTCGTCGGCGTTAAGTTTTTCGGTTCTATACAAAACGCAGGCCAAGTCGGTAGAAGCATAGTTCGAAGCCCCGTCGCTTTTGCGTATAATAAAGGGCTGGTCTTTAAATTGCGGGTCGTCTTTAAAGAACACGCACAAAGCCCCCTGGTCTTCAACCGCCAAATTCAACTCGGTAAGCTCGCTGTATACGCGGGCAACTTTGTCGCGGTAGAACGACTCGCCCAAGCTTATGTCGGTTGTAATCGACAATGCCTTGTACATTCTGTCGAACGCTACTTTGCTTACTTTGCAAATATCCTGCCAAAGCTTTGTGTTTTCGGGGTCGCCGTTTTGCAGCTTTACCAATTCGGTGCGGGCGGCGTCGGCACAGGCTGGGTCTTGCTTTGCCTTTGCAGAGCCCGCCTTGTACATTTGTTCAAGCTCTTCAAGCGAGTTTTCGTTTTCGGGGTCTAGCTTGTAGTTTTGGCTTTTAATGCCGTAAATAAGTATACCGAAGTTTGTGCCCCAGTCGCCAATATGGTTGTCGCAAACAACGTCGGCCCCGCAGAATCTGAAAAGTCGCGAAACCGCTTCGCCTATAACCATGGGGCGCAAGTGCCCAACGTGCATTTGTTTTGCGGTGTTGGGCGAAGGATAGTCTACAACAATTTTTTTGCCGCCGTAAAAAGACGAAGCCGCCTTTTTTAAATCGGAGTCGCTCTTAAATTTTGCCAAATATTCACCCAAAAATTTGGGCGTAAATTTAAAGTTTATAAAGCCGGCTCCAGCAATGGAAACTTCGAGCAATTCCGGGTCGTATTCGGGCAGCGATTTTATTTCGTCGGCCAGCGACTGGCCTATTTGGCGCGGGTTTGCCTTTGCAATTTTTGCGTAGGCCAGCGCGCCGTTTGCCTGAAAGTCTCCAAAACGCGGGTCTGCAATTTTTATTTTTTCGTCGAAATTTTCGAACGATTTGTTTTGCGCCGCCTTTTTTACAAGGCCTTCCAAATATTTTGCAGGGTGAAAAGAAATTTCCATATTACTTGTTTAGTTGGTATGCCTTTATTGTGTTAGACATAAGCATTGCAACGGTCATTGGCCCTACGCCGCCGGGGACGGGCGTTATTTTAGAGCATTTCGGGGCTACATTTTCAAAGTCTACATCGCCTACAAGCCTGTAGCCCGACTTCTTTTCGGGAGCGGGAATTCTGTTTATGCCAACGTCTATAACAACCGCGCCTTCTTTTACCATATCGGCGGTAACCGTGTTCGGGCGGCCTACGGCTGCAATAAGTATGTCGGCTTGTCGGCAAATTTCCGCCAAGTTTTCGCTTTTAGAGTGGCATACTGTAACGGTTGCGTCTAGCCCCTTTTGCATAAGCAGCAATGCCAAGGGTTTTCCTACAATAAGGCTGCGGCCAATTATTACGGCGCGCTTGCCCTTTGTTTGAACATTTGCCCTTTTAAGCAGTTCTATAATGCCTGCGGGTGTGCACGCAACAAATGCGTTCGGGTTTTCCTGACACAAAAGCCCCATATTTGCCGCGCTAAAGCCGTCTACATCTTTGTTGGGCAAAACTCTGTTGAATGTTTCGCGCTCGTTAAGCTGTTTGGGCAGGGGCGCTTGTATCAAAATTCCGTCAACCGTATTGTCGGCGTTAAGCTTGTCTATAAGGGCGTTAAGCTCGTTTTGCGGTGTGTCTTTATCCAGCACAAACAATTTGCTTTCTATGCCTATTTCGCCCGAAATTCTCTGTTTTTTGTTTACATACGAAATCGAGGCAGGGTCTTCGCCCACTCTTATAAAGGCAACACATGCCTTTCTGCCCTGTATGGAGGCGAGCTTTACTTTAAGCTCTTCCTGAATTTGTTTAGAAACTGCATTTCCGTCTATAAGGTTGTCCATAGTAATATTCTATTTGTTGGATTTGTTTTTAAAAGATATGTCTTCGGCGATAATAACAAGGTCTTTTTTTAAGAGCATAATGCGGCCCTTAACAATAACCTTTTTGCCGATAAGTTTTTCAAGCCTTTCGCCTACAAGGTGTGTTTGATCTATGTAGGCAATCAAAAAACCGTATTTATTGTATATTCCGAAATTGTAGGGCTTTTTTTTCGAAAACGGCGAAAATATGCTGCCTGTGTAGTCTAAATAGCCCTCGGTAAATCGCTGCGAATCTAGCGGGGGAGGGGGCACGGTAAGTGTTTGTTCGGTAGGTTTGGGGGCTGTCTTTATATTTTGGGCAAAGCCGCCGCAAATTCCCGCCGCAAATAATATAACTGCATATATGGCTGTTTTCATTGTAAAACCGCTTAATTCGATTTTTTAAAGACTAAAAAAAGCGTAATGCTTTTCAAGTATAATGCGAATATTCTTGAAAAAACATTTGGCAGGGTTTGCATTTTAGGCATGGAAACTAAAATTAGCGTAGCAGGGGCGGAGTTTTCCGCAATAAAGGTTGAACTGTCAAAAGCTCCCCTTTTGTTGATAAAGGGTAAAAACGGCTTTTTGGCGTGCGGATATATAAATATTCAAACCGCAAACAAACTCGGCGAAACGGCGGCAATTGTAACGGGCGTTAAAACTTTCGACGATATGCTTGAGGCAAAAATAAAGCTTTTAAGCGAAAAAGCCCAAACGCTTGGACTTGACGAAAACGCAACGGGCGCCGATTTCCTGAAAAAGCTTGCGTAAAAAAGCCGTCGCGTTTTTACCCGCATTTGTGCGCCGTGTTAAAAGCGGCGTATGGTGCGGTTGTCTCTTTTTGTGTAAAGAAGGTCTTTTACAATCTTTTCTATCCTTAAAAGTTCAAAGTCGCTTCGTTTTGAAAGAATTTTGTGCAGCTTTTCCACAAACGAGTCGCTTGTATAGTTTGCAGTTTCCATCAAATACATTAAAACCGACTGCTTGTGTATTCTGATATAGCTTTTGTTGTCGGTGTTGTTTTCGGGGTCTTTCGACACAATGTGCGCCATAATTTTGCCCGAGTATACGCTGTTGCGTATGTATTGGTCCGAGCACCCTATAATGTCGCCGACTTCGCGCGGGCTAAACCAGTCTTTACCCTTTGGGAACAGAAAATCGAAGCCTATGCTGTTGGGAGTTGCAATTTCGTTTAACGCTTTCATTTTTTAATAGTATCTTTCTTTTTTGCTTATGTTTTTGTTGTATTGTTGTTTTGTTTGATTATTATAATACTATATGATTATAATAAAGTTGTCTGTCAAAAATTGAAAGGTGTACTATTATAAAAGCGATGTCAATAGAAAAAATACAATATAATAATAATAATTACAATAAAACCGCAAATAATGCAATTTCGCGCAAGCTTAAAGTTGCAATGGCAAAAAAAGAGATAAAGCAAAAAGAGTTGGCGCGTCTTACGGGCAAGTCGGTTTCGGCGGTTAGCGCGTGGGTTAGGGGGGCGGCAACGCCCCCTGTGGGCACGCTAAAAAAGATAGCCGAAGTTTTATGCGTAAGCGAAAGCTATTTTATTTGCCAAGACGCCCCGCTAGTGCTTTCGAACGAGCCAGACACTCCCAGAAAAGAGTTTTTAAAGGCAAGCATATTGCGCAAGTTCGACTCAATTTTGGCGCGTGCCGAAAACTGCGAGGGCGGGCTTGAACACCTTAATTTGGAGCTAGACAGGGCGTTCCCGAAAACGCTGTATAGCGACTAATGGTTCTTTCGTTCGTTTGTGCGCTTTGCATATGCGCAAAAAATCCGAAACGGTTTGCACCGAATCGGATTTTGCAAGATTGCGTTTTTAGGGCTATTAGTATCTGTAAAAGTCTGCCTTGTAGGGGCCTTTTTGCGGAACGCCGATATAGTCGGCCTGCTTTTTGGTAAGCTTTGTAAGCTTTGCTCCTATTCTGCCCAAGTGCAGGCGGGCAACTTCTTCGTCGAGGTATTTCGGAAGCCTATATACCTTGTTTTCGTATTTGCCGCGGTTCTTCCACAAATCCATTTGCGCAAGGCTTTGGTTTGTAAACGAATTGCTCATTACAAACGACGGGTGCCCCGTTGCGCAGCCCAAATTTACAAGCCTGCCTTCCGCCAAAAGATATATGCTGTGTCCGTCGGGGAAGGTATATTTGTCTACCTGCGGCTTTATGTTAAGCTTTTTGATTTTCGGGAAGCTTTCGAGCTTTGCCACCTGAATTTCGTTGTCGAAGTGCCCGATATTGCAAACAATTGCTTGGTCGCGCATCTTCTTCATATGGTCTATGGTGATAATGTCGGTATTTCCCGTGGTAGTTACGTAAATGTCGGCTTTGCCAAGAGTATCTTCTACGGTAACAACTCTGTAGCCTTCCATAGCCGCCTGCAAAGCGCAAATCGGGTCTATTTCGGTTACCAATATTGTAGCTCCCAAGCCCTTTAAAGCCTGCACGCAGCCTTTGCCAACGTCGCCATAGCCGCAAACAACGGCAGTTTTGCCCGCAATCATAACGTCGGTTGCGCGTTTAATGCCGTCTACCAACGATTCCCTGCAGCCGTAAAGATTGTCGAACTTCGACTTTGTAACCGAGTCGTTCACGTTAATTGCGGGGAAGCGCAAGGTTTTGTTTTCCATCATTCGATAGAGCCTGTGCACGCCCGTTGTGGTTTCCTCTGAAACGCCGCAAACTTCCTTTACAAGCTTTGTCCAGTGCTTTGGGTCTTGCTTGTATACTTTTTTTAGAAGGGCTTTAATTACGTCTTCTTCGTGGCTTTCGGATTTTTCGTTTACCCAGTTCGAGCCTTCTTCAAGCTCGCAACCTTTGTGGATAAGCAAAGTCGCGTCGCCGCCGTCGTCTACAATAAGCTGCGGGCCTTTGCCGTTTGGCCAGGTAAGAGCTTTGTAGGTGCAGTCCCAATATTCCTCCAATGTTTCGCCCTTCCAGGCAAAAACGGGGGTGCCGCCCTTGGCAATGGCTGCCGCAGCGTGGTCTTGCGTAGAGAATATATTGCAGCTTGCCCAGCGGACATCTGCGCCCAATGCCTTAAGGGTTTCTATTAAAACCGCGGTTTGAATTGTCATGTGCAAAGAACCCGTAATGCGTACGCCCTTAAGGGGCTTGTCTTTGCCGTACTTTTCGCGCACGGCCATAAGCCCCGGCATTTCGTGTTCTGCAATGTCAAGTTCTTTTCTGCCAAAATCGGCCAACTTTATGTCGGCAACCCTAAATTCTTTTTTCTGTGCCATATCAATTACTTAACAGCGTTTTTAAGAGCCTGAACTTTGTCGAGCTTTTCCCAGGGCAAATCTGCCTTTGTAAAGTGTCCGTAGTTTGTAGACTTTTTGTAGATTGGCCTTAGCAGGTCTAGCTGCTTGATAATATCGGCGGGCTTAAAGCTAAATACCTTCTTTACAGCTTCGGCGATTTTTTCGTCGGCAACTTTGCCGGTTCCGAATGTATCTACCAAAATAGAAGTCGGGTGCGGATAGCCGATTGCGTATGCAACCTGAAGCTCGCATTTGTCGGCAAGGCCCGCTGCAACTATGTTCTTTGCAACATAGCGGCACATATAGGCTGCGCTTCTGTCTACCTTAGAGGGGTCTTTGCCCGAGAAGGCGCCGCCGCCGTGGCGACCCGTGCCGCCGTAGGTATCCACAATAATTTTGCGACCTGTCAAACCGCTGTCGCCCTGGGGGCCTCCCACAACAAATTTGCCCGTGGGGTTAACCAAATATTGCGTGTTTTTAAGCAACTTTTTGGGCAATACCTTCTTTACGATTTTTTCTACAATGTATTTTTCGATTTCGTCGTGTTCAACGTCGGCCGAGTGCTGGGTTGAAACTACAACGTTGTCGATGCTCGAAAGCTTGCCGTTTGTGTAGGAAACTGCAACCTGACTTTTGCAGTCGGGGCGCAACCACTTGGGGCCTTTGCCCGATTTGCGAACCTTTGCCAATTCGGTTAAAATTCTGTGCGCAAACATAACGGCGGCCGGCATATATTCGTCGGTTTCGTTTGTGGCATAGCCGAACATGATGCCCTGGTCGCCCGCGCCTTGCTCCGCTGTTTTCTTGCCCTTTGCCTTCTTGGCGTTTACGCCTTGGGCAATGTCTGGCGACTGCTTTGTAATTAAATTGTTAATGAAAACCTTGTCGGCGTGAAAAACGTCGTCGTCGTTTACATAGCCGATTTCCCTAATGGCTTGGCGTACAATCTTTTCGTAATCTATAACGGCTTTTGTTGTTATTTCGCCTGCAACTACAACACAGTTGCTTTTTACAAGAGTTTCGCAGGCAACGCGCGAAAATTTGTCCTGCGCTAGGCATGCGTCGAGAATGCTGTCGGAAATATAGTCGGCAACCTTGTCGGGGTGGCCTTCGCCAACCGACTCCGATGAGAATACATAGTTTTTGTTCATAATTTAAAAATAGTTTATTATTTTTTTGTTTTTATCAAGCAAATAAGGATTTGCCAAACCGCCTATTTTATATGATTTTTCGCAATTGACGCTGCAATTCTTACGCATTCTGCACACGGCGTTTTGTGCAGGGTTTTAATTTCCCTGCATTTTGTAGAGCCCGCCGCTTTTGCAAATTCTTTTGAAATTATATCGGCATTTTCGCCGTTATTGGCGTCTATTGCGGCAAAAAGCGCGCCGCAAATGCCGTTGGGGGCCCTGCCCGCCGAATTTTGTTTCATAAAATCAAGCTTTTGTGCGGAAATGTTTTCGTCGAAAGCCGCGGCAACCGCCTGCGCGCAACTATAGGGATTGTGGAAAGACTCTACCGCCTTTTGAACTTTGTCCATTATTTTACCTTGTTTATGATTTCGTTTTGCTTTGCAATTATTTCCAAAATGCCATTCTTTGCCAGTGCAAGCATATCGGCAAGCTGCTGGTAGTCGAAAGTAGCCTCTTCGCCGCTGCACTGCACTTCAACAAATCTGCCCGAAGATGTCATTGCAATGTTGGCGTCTACCTGGGCGTCTTTGTCTTCTTCGTAGGGAAGGTCTAAAACAAGGTGGTTGTTGTAAACGCCAACGCTTACGGCGGCAACAGAATCTATAAAGGGGCTTTCGGCTAAAGCTCCCTCTTTAATGAGTTTGTTTACCGCCAAGCTTGCCGCAACAAACGCGCCCGAAATAGAGGTTGTGCGCGTGCCGCCGTCGGCCTGCAAAACGTCGCAGTCTATGGAAAGCGTGTGCCCCGGAATTTTTGAAAGGTCGGTAACCGCCCTTAACGCCCTGCCAATTAAACGCTGAATTTCCACGCTTCGGCCGTCTATTTTGCCGTTTTGCGGGCGCGCCTTGCGGCTTAGGGTAGAATAGGGCAGCATTGAATATTCGGCGGTAATCCAGCCCTGTTTGTCGGCCATGCTGTTTAGCCAATTTGGCACTTTCTTTTCAAGGCAGGCTGCGCATATAACCTTTGTGTTGCCGAACGAGGCAAGCACCGAGCCTGTGGCATTTGGTGCGATATTCGGAACAAACGAGATTTCGCGCAACTGGTCGAATTTGCGCGAATCGGGGCGTGTAAAAATTTCACTTTCTTGCATAGTCTTATAAAATATATGGAATTTATTTTCCATCAAAACGTTTGACAAGTCAATTACCTATATGCAATTTCTTTGGCTATGCAATTTTCGGGTGTAAATGTATTCGATATGGGCTACGAAGAGTTTTCGAAAGAGCCCGAGCTCGGCAAATCTTTGGCGTCGCTTATTGTTAAAGGGCTTTCTTTGAACGCCGACAAAAACATTTTGTGCGACTACACTTGGGGCGACAAAGACTATTGCGGCAGGCAGCTTTTGCAGACGGCCTTGGCGTTGTCTAAAAAGATTAAAACGCTAAGCGAAAAAAAGCGCATAGGGCTTGTTTTAATGCCTTCTATGTATGCTGTGGTTACAAATTGTGCGTGCATTTTGGCGGGCAAAGTTCCCGTTAACATAAACTTTACAATGGGGGTAGACGCCCTCAACGACTGCGTTAAGCTTGCCGATATAGACACTATGATTTCGGCAAAAATGCTGCGCGAAAAGTTGCAGATAAGTACCCCCGCCTTCCCGTGGAGCGAAAACTACCGCGAAATTTCCGAAATGATAGATTCGCTAGACGCTTCGCTTTTAGCCGAAATAGATACTCACGCAAAAGACGCCGAATATCTCCTAAAAAAATTCGGTATAGACGAAAATTCCGACAACAAAAAAGAGGCGACTTTAATTTTTACAAGCGGCAGCGAGTCTAAACCCAAAGCCGCAATTTTAAGCGAAAAGAACATAATTGCAAACACATTGCAGGTAAAGAAAAGCATGGTTTTTGAAGACGGCGACAATTTGCTTGCGAATTTGCCGGTGTTCCACTCATTCGGCCTTTTGTTCGAGGTTTGGTATATTGCGCTTTTTGGGCAAAAAACGCTTACGCTATATAGCCCAATAGACATTAAGGGCAATATTAAGGCGATAAGGGAAAAACGTCCAACCGTAATGCTTGGAACGCCCACCTTTTTTAGAGCCTATTTTAAGAGGGCAACAAAAGAGGATTTTTCGTGCATAAGAAAGGCGATTTCGGGTGCGGAAAAAACGCCCGATGGCTTCGAGGATTTTTGGAACGAAACTTTCGGCAAATCATATTCGGAAGGCTACGGGCTAACGGAAACCTCGCCCGTAGTTTCCGTTAATTTGCCCGAAAGGGATTTAGGCTATTTTACCACGGGCAGAAGAAAAGGCTCGGTTGGCAAGCTTTTCCCCGGAATGAGAGCTTGCGTTATAAACCCCGAAAATATGCAGACTTTGCCCTTCGGCGAGCAGGGCGTTTTGTGCATGCAAGGCCCGAATGTTTTTGCGGGCTACTATAAAGACGAAACTTCTACTGCAAAGGTGTTGGACAACGACTGGCTTATTACGGGCGACTTGGCGCGCATAGACAAAGACGGCTTTTTGTTTATAGACGGCCGCATAAAAAGATTTTCGAAAATTGCGGGCGAAATGGTTTCGCACTTGGCGGTAGAAAGCGCGTTGGCAAAGGGCTTTAACGTTGCCGACAGCGAAGTTCCCCTTATTGCGGTAAGTTCGCGCCTAGACAGCGAAAAGGGCGAGGCAATTGTTTTGCTTTCGACATTCGATATAGCAATTCCAAAACTAAAAGAGGTTTGCAGAAATGCAAAAATAAGCAATTTGGCAATTCCGCGCCACATAATAAGGGTAGACAAAATTCCGGTGCTTTCTACCGGCAAGCTAGACTTAAAACGCGTTGCCGAACTTGCAAAAGGGTAAAAACATTTGCAAAACAAAAACACCAACAAAAAAACGCCCAAAAAAGGGCGTTTTTGCTTTTTTAAGGGAAGTGCTATTTCTTTATCTTTTGTCTCTTAAAATATTCGTCGAAAAACACCGTCTGAAAACGTATTGCGTTGCCCCAATATTGGTGGGTGTGTGCGCCGGGGCGGGTTGTGTAGTCGTGCGGGATATTTAGATATAGCAGCTTTTTGTGAAGGGCTTCGTTGTCGTTATACAAAAAGTCGCTTGTTCCGCAGTCGATTGTAATTGCAAGCGAGTTGGGCTTGATTTTATGCAGCGAAGTTATAACCGAGTGTTCGTGCCAAAGCTCTTTGTTTTTAGAATATTCGCCCAATGCCCTTATTATGTGCCCGTTGTCGGTGCGCGTGCGCATATCTACAGCTCCGCTAAGCGAGCCGCAAGCCCCGAAAAGGTCTTGGTGGTTTATAGCCAAATACATTGCGCCGTGCCCGCCCATACTTAACCCAATAATTGCTCTGCCTTTGCGGTCTTTAACAGTGTTAAATTTTGCGTCTATTAAGGGTATAAGCTCTTTTGTTATGTAGGTTTCGTATTTAATTGCAGGGTCTATGGGGCTGTCTAAATACCAGCTGTTGGCGCCGTCGGGGCAAACAAAAATTATGTTGTGTTGGCTTGCAATTTTTTGCAGCTGCGGCTGCGTGCCGTTTGCCCAGCCCGCATAGTTGCCGTCTTGCCCGTGCAATAGGTAAATTACGGGGAAGGGCTCTTTTTGCGTTTGGTACGAGTCGGGCAAAACAACAATGGCGGGAATGTCTTTTTTCATACATTCGCTTTTTGTGTTAAGCGTTAAAACGTTTTTGTTTGCGGCAATGGCAGTCGCTACAAAAACGCCAAACGCAATAAGAGAAAGGCACTTTTTTAAATTCATTTCCTCTATTTTTTTACGTTTTGTTTTTTAAAGTATTCGTCGAAAAACACTGTCTGAAAGCGTATGGCGTTGCCCCAATATTCGTGGGTGTGCGCGCCCGGGCGGGTAGTGTAGTCGTGCGGAATGTTCAGGTATAGCAGCCTTTGGTGGAGCTCTTCGTTAACTTGGTAGAAAAAGTCTTTTACGCCGCAATCGATTGTAATTGCAAGAGAGTTTGGCTTAATTTTATAGAGTTGCTCCATAACCGTGTGCGAGTCCCAAACCTCTTTATTCTTGGAATATTCGCCAAGCGAATTTGCCATATGCCAGTTGTTGGGGAAAGGCCTGATGTCTACCCCGCCGCTAAGCGAGCCGCAAGCCCCGAAAAGGTCTTGGTGGTTTATCGCCAAATATAGCGCGCCGTGGCCTCCCATACTAAAGCCAATAATTGCCCTGCCTTTGCGGTTTTTAACGGTATTAAATTTTGCGTCTATTTGCGGGATAAGCTCTTTGGTTATGTAGGTTTCGTACTTTAGCTTTGGGTCTATGGGGCTGTCCCAATACCAGCTGTTGGCGCCGTCGGGGCATACAAAAATAATGTTGTGCTGGGTTGCAAGCTTTTGCAGCTGCGGCTGAGTGTGCTTAGCCCAGCCCGCGTGGTTGCCGCCGTGGCCGTGCAATAGATATATAACGGGGAATGTCTCTTTTTGCGTTTTATAGGAATCTGGCAAAACTATTGTGGCCGGAATTTCCTTTTGCATAGATGGGCTTTTTGTGTTGAACACAAAAACGTTTTCGTTTTGCGCGAAAGCCGTGCCCGAAAGCACAACAGCCGCCATCAGCATAATTTTTAGCATAATTTTCATTTTTTTCTTTAACATAAAGTCTGTTATTGTTGATAATACGAATGTGTAAAAGCTGTGTACATCACTAGCTTCAATATAAAAAACTCTCAAGCAAAAAAAACTGTAAATGGGCTACATTTTAGAGCATATAAGCAATTTTATTTCACTTAAAGAGAATTTAACGCTAGAGAATATGATGCTGCTTGGTTCGGTTATGCTGTTTTTGGGCATAATTGCGAGCAAGGCTGGCTATAAATTCGGCGTTCCCAGCTTATTGCTGTTTTTGGTTGTGGGTATGTTTATGGGTTGCGACGGCTACGGCATAGAATTTAGCTCGCACAAACAGGCGCAGTTTATAGGTATGATGGCCCTTAGCGTAATTCTGTTTACGGGCGGTATGGATACCAGACTTTCGGAAATAAAACCCGTTGCAAAAGCGGGGGTATCGCTGGCGTTTTTCGGCGTGGTTTTTACCGCGCTGCTTACTTCGGTTTTTATCTACTACATTGCAAATATGTTCGACGACATTTCGCTAAGCTACGCGCAGTCGCTTTTGCTGGCAAGTGTTATGTCGTCTACCGATTCGGCTTCGGTGTTTTCGGTTTTAAGGAGCAAAGGGCTTTCGCTTAACGAAAACTTGCGCCCGCTTTTAGAGCTAGAAAGCGGCAGCAACGACCCTATGGCGTTTATGCTTACAATAGCGTGCATAACCTATATAACTTCGGGCGACATAGGCATTGGGCAAACATTGTGGGTGTTTTTAGTGCAGGTTGTCGTAGGCGTATTGGCCGGCATTGGCTTTGCGCTGGCCGTCATTTGGGTATTCCATAAAATCAGGCTAGATTCGCAGTCGCTATATGCCGTGCTTATGGTAGGGTGCGTATTCTTTATATATTCTGCAACCGATTTATGCAAAGGCAACGGCTACTTGGCGGTGTATTTGTCGGGGCTTATTGTTGGCAATTCAAAATTTGCGCATAAAAAAGGCGTTTTAAAATTCTTTCAGACATTTACTTGGCTTTGGCAAATTGTAATGTTCTTGGCGTTGGGCTTGTTGGTAAACCCTTCGGGATTGGGCAAAATTGCGCTCTTCGGCGTTTTGGTTGGAACTTTTATGATGCTGCTTGGAAGGCCGTTAAGCGTGCTGCTATGTATGGCTCCCTTTAGGAGCTTTTCTATGCGGGCTAGATTTTATACCTCGTGGGTGGGGCTAAGGGGGGCGGTTCCCATAATTTTTGCAACATATCCTTTCGCTTCTAGCGTTCCCGGGGCAGAAACGATATTTAACACGGTGTTTTTTATAACAATTCTTTCGCTTATAATTCAGGGAATGACAGTTGTTCCAATGGCGAAACTGCTTGGTGTTAAAAGCCAAAGTGCAGACGAAAGCGGCGACTTCGACATAGAGCTGCCCGACGAAATACAGTCGGCACTGTGCAGTTTAGACATTACAAACGAGCTGCTGCAAAACGGCGACACTTTGGCGAAAATGCAGCTGCCAAAAAATACGCTTGTTATTATGGTAAAACGCGGCGACAAATATTTTGTGCCTACGGGCGGCACAACGCTTAAGCTGGGCGACAAGCTTTTGTTTATAAGTGACCAAATAGAAAATCTCGAAGAGTTTTTCGAGAAATCGGGAATAAGGCACTATAAAACGGAGGGCTAATTTTGAAGCGTAAAAGACGGCAAAAAAGGGGCTTTCCGCTTAGGGCAAAGCTTGCGGTGTTTGTGTTGCTTTTGGGCGTTGCAGTCGGGCTGGCAGGCCAGCTTTTCCCAAAACAATACGACGAATTTTGCAATTATGCATGCGAAAAAGCGCAAAGCATAAAAATTGCGCTTGTAGATGCGTTCGACAAAAAATGCACGCAAGGCGACGGGGTTTTGGTTGACCAAAACTTTGCCGAATTTGAAATTGCAAACTATCTGCCTAAGTCTAAGGAAAACGTTAAGGTTTTAAAAAACACGGGCTATATTGCAGGCTTTAGCGAAAAGTTTGCCATTCCAATGTGGTCTATATATTCCGTGCAAAGACCCTTTAAATATAAAACCGCCGAACGCCCCCAAAGATTCGAGCAAGACCGCAGGGTTTTAAACTGCCCCAAGCATTCCGACTATTCGTCGAGCGGCTACGACAGGGGGCACATGTCGCCCAACTATGCAGTTGGCGTATGCTTTGGCAACAAAGCGCAAATGGAGACATTTTTGCTTACAAACATTGTTCCGCAAAAACCGCAGTTAAACCGCAAGGTTTGGCGCGATATAGAAATTTTTTTGGCAAAGGACGCCACCTATAATTTCGAAAAACTTATAATTGTTGCGGGCGCGCTTTTGCCCGAAAAGCCGCAGCATATAAGAAACAAAGTTGCAATACCGAATGCCTGCTATATGGCGATTTTGGCAAAGGATAAAAATGGCGGCTATAAGTGCATTGGCTTTGTTGTTCCGCAAAATCCAGAAAACGAAAATTTTTGGACCTATGCAAAGAGCATAGACTATATAGAGGAAATTTCTAAAACAGATTTCTTTTCGGCTTTGCCCGACGAAATAGAAAATAAAATAGAGGCTGTTTTAGACGTAGATTCGTTTAAAAATTAGGACGGATTTTTTTAAAGATTTAATCTTTTCGAAAAATAATATGGCTTAAAATGTAGGTTTGCTGGCGATTTACTGAACGAACGTTCGGTTTACGCTTGACAATTTTTGCTTTCTATTTTTCGATTTTCGGCATCATTTGCATTTTATTCTTTCAGACTATTTATGAATACGGATTGTTCGCACAAAATTTCGGAGCAGGTTTTAAAAAACGCTGTTAAGTGGATAAAGGCAAGGCAGTCGCCCGACGGTATGTGGTGCGCGCCGCTAGAAACAAACTGCTGCATGGAAAGCCAGTGGATTTTGGCGATGGATTTTATCGGCCGCGACGACTACAAAAAGCCGATGGTGCTTGAATATATAAAAAGCAAGCAGCGCAAAGACGGAGCTTGGGACGTTTATTTCGACGCCGAAAAGGGCGATGTAAACACAACGCTTGAATCGTATTTCGCGCTTAGAATTTCGGGCGAAGACCCGAACAGCGAGCATATGAAAAAGGCCGCAAAGTGGCTTGTAGACAACAACTGGCAAAGCAACATAAGGGTGTTTACAAAATATTGGCTGGCTCTTTTCGGCGAATGGCGCTGGGAAGACACCCCGTATCTGCCGCCCGAAATAATATTTATGCCGCCGTGGTGCCCCTTTAATATCTACGACTTTGCTGCCTGGGCAAGGTGCACAATGCTGCCGCTTTCGATTGTAACGGCGCGCAGACCCGTAAAACCCCTGCCCGAAAACCTGCGTTTAGACGAGCTATACCCGAAGGGCAGAGCCGCCTACGACTTGTCGCTTAAAAACGACGCCAAAACATTCTCGTGGGCTTCCATTTTTATGAAGGTAGACTCGGCCTTGCATTTCTACGGCAAAGTAAAGAAAAACCCCCTTAAAGAAGTTGCAATTAAAAGGGTAATGGAGTGGCTGCTAGAGCACCAGGACGAAGATGGGGCTTGGGGCGGCATTCAGCCCCCGTGGATATACACGATTATTGCAATGCATATAGAAGGCTATTCGCAAGAGCAGGAGAATATGAAGCGGGCAATAGAGGCATTCGACGCCCACTGGAAGGTTGAAAAGAACAACACCATAATGCTTCAGGCTTCGGAAAGCCCCGTGTGGGACACATTGCTTACAATAACCGCCCTTGTAGACGCGGGCGAAACTTTGGAAAATTCTAAAGAACTGCAAAAGGCTTTAAGCTATGTGTTGTCGAAGGAAAATTCAAGCTACGGCGACTGGGCGGTAAAAGTTGGCAAGGTTGTAAAGCCGAGCGGCTGGGCGTTCCAGCGCGCAAACGCCTACTACCCCGATGTAGACGACGCTGCCGTTGCAATAATTGCGCTCGAGAAACTTAAGAGAACGGCAAACCCCGGCAACCCCGTTATTGCCGACATAGACGCCGCCGTTAGGCGCGCCATAGATTGGATTTTATGTATGCAGTGCAAAAACGGCGGCTGGGCGGCGTTCGATAAAGACAACACGCGCAATATTGTAACAAAAATTCCCTTTTGCGATTTCGGCGAAGTGCTAGACCCTCCAAGCGCAGACCTTACCGCCCACGTTGTGGAGGCTTTGATGTATTGCGGATACAAAAAAGACAATCCCGTAATTGTAAGGGCGTTGGAGTTTTTGTATAACGAGCAGGAAGACGACGGTTCGTGGTTCGGCAGATGGGGCGTAAACTATATTTACGGAACGTGGTCGGCCGTTATGGCAATGGCCGCCTGCGGCGAAACGACCGATTTTGCGCCAATGAAAAGAGCCGTTGAGTGGCTCGTTTCAAAACAGAATAAAGACGGCGGCTGGGGCGAAAGCGTGGCCTCTTATATGGAGCCCAAATATTCGGGAACGGGCATTCCGTCTACCGCCTCGCAAACGGCGTGGGCTACAATGGCGTTGATTGCCTGTGGCGACAAAACCTATTTGCCCAACATTAAAAGGGCGGTAGAATTTTTCGGCAGAACGCAGACCGACGACGGCACTTGGAGCGAGCCCTACTATACTGGCACGGGCTTCCCCGGCTACGGGTTGGGAGCTAAGGTAGACCTAAGGGCGGGTAAAACCCTGCCGCAGGGCAAGGATTTGTCGAGGGGCTTTATGCTTAACTATAATTGGTACAGGCACTATTTCCCCATTCAGGCTTTGGGCAGGGCAAAAATTTTGTGCGAAAGCGAAGCTTAATATGAGGGAAAACATAGTAAGGCAAACTTTCAGGCTTATACTCGAAAAGGGGCTAGACGCAATATCCATAAGCGACATTCAAAAGGCTGCCAGCGTTTCGCGCGCGCTCATATACCACTATTTTTCGAATAAAGACGAGCTTTTGATAGATGCGGTAAAAACATATCTGCTTTTGCGCTACCGCTTAAACGAAGACAACTCCGCAAAAATGACGGTTATGGAGCTTATTAAGCATACCATAAAAGTGTATCACAGCATAGAAAAAGAGCTTTTGATAGATTCCGATTCAAAAAAAATTGCGATGGAAAACTACAACGGCATTTTCTACCAATCGCTTAGACGCTACAGCGTAATTAAGGAGATGTTTGGCGAGTATTTTAGGGAGTTTGAGCACGTTATAAAAAACGGGCAAAAAAGCGGCGAAATACGAAAGGATTTAAGCAGCCAATACATTGCAAGGCTTATTCTTTACGTTTTCGACGGCGGCACAAACTATCTGCCCTATGTTGTTAAAAACTACAACTTTTACGCCGACACAAAAAAGGAAATGATGAATTTATACGCCACAATAAAAGCCTAGCTTTTTTGTGTTGCAAACGCGTTTTTTTGGTAAAATATTTTTTGGTATGGCCGAAAAGACAAACGTAATGCGTGTTTTAGATTCTAAGAAAATTGCCTACCAATTTTTCTTTTACGATGCCGACCCGACCTTAACGGGTTCGCAAATTGCGGGCATTTTGGGCGAGAATGTGGAATGCGTTTTTAAGACTTTGGTTGCCCGCGGCAAAACGAGTAAAATATATGTGTTTATGGTTCCAGTTGCGGAAGAGCTAGACTTAAAAAAAGCGGCTTCGGCGGCAAACGAAAAGTTTATGGAAATGCTTAAGGCAAAGGAATTGCTGCCGCTTACCGGCTATGTTCACGGCGGGTGCTCGCCCGTGGGCATGAAAAAGCACTACAAAACTTTTGCGCACAAAACGGCGGCAAATTTCCCCGAAATATATTTTAGCGCGGGCAAAGTTGGCGCGCAGGTAAAAACGTCGTTTGCAAATTTGCAAAAATGCGTAGATATTTCCCTTGCCGATATAATAAAAGACAAATAGCTCTGGCAAACTTTTTGCTGTTTTGGCAAAAGCTTTATGTTTGACAGCCCGTTTTTTGCCTCCTAGCTTCTGCCGTGTATGAAAAAGTATGTATTTGCAATTATAGGCTGCTTTGCTCTTTGCGCTTTTAGTTTTGCATTGTCGCAAAAAGCCGTGCTAAAAATGGAAATGCTAGACGGCAAAACAAACACAAAAAGCGTTTCGCTTGAAAGGCAGGCCGACGGCGCAATGCGCCTTAGAATACCCATAGCCGAAATAGACAGAAACACGCGCGACATACACGTTTATACCGACGACTTTACCGCCCAAAAGGGCGACAATGGCTACTATATAATCCCCTCTGTAAGCAAGGGCATGCTCGGCAAGTTTAAGTACGACAACGGGCGCAACGTTTTCCCCCAGCCCGAAATGAAATTCTACGGCATAAAGAAAAATTCGGGAACGTATATCGCCATTGTAAAGGGGCTTAGCCTTGAATATTCGATGATTGTTTCGGTAAAAGACGGCGAATATAAAATTGCGCCGCGCTTCGAAATTTCACGCATAGATTTCGACCCCTACGAAGACTTGGTTGTTGATTTCTACGAGCTAGACGCCCAAAACGGCAACTATGTTGGCATTTGCAAAAAGTATAGAGACTATCAGGTTTCTCGCGGCGAAATTGTGCCTTTAAGCGAAAGGGTAAAAAACAATCCGCAGTTAAAAAACACTGTAGAATCTATTTTTGTAAGGATAAAAATGGCAAACAACAAAAGGCCAAAGTCGAACTTTTCGGCAAACGACCCTAAGTGGGATACAATGAAGCACGAGCTTAACATTATGCACACTTTCGATTCGGTAAAAGATATTATGACCAAGATGTACGACTTGGGCGTAAAGAAGGCCGATGTATGCTTTGTGGGCTGGCAAACGGGCGGTTTTGACGGGTATTTCCCCGACCTGTTTCCCGTAGAAGAAAGGCTTGGCGGCGAGGCTAAAATGAAAGAGGCAATTAGCTACGGCAAAAGCCTGGGGTATAATATGACAACACATATAAACAACCACAACTACTACAAGCGCGCCAAGCGCTGGAGCGAAAAGGACGTTTCGTGGAACAAGAAGGGCGAGCCGAGGGTTTACACGGTTTGGCCGGGGGGCAAAGCCTACTACAGTTGCTATCAGGTTATATGCGACAGAATTATAGATTCCGACATAGAGCACTTAAAGGCAATGGGGCTTAACGCGCCCCAGCATGTAGACGTTTCTACCGCAAATAAGCCCACCCCATGCTGCAACCCGCTACACCCTGCCAACAGGGAAATTCAAAGGCAATACCACATAAAGATTGCCGAAAAATACCGCAAAGCCTTCGGCGGTTTTACCTCCGAAGCCGGCATAGACCACGATGCCAGCGTGCTAGACTATGCTTTGTATACAAGCAACCTTTTAGCCGAGCTTAAGGCAAAGAACAAAGTGGTTGTAGATTGCATGCTTGAAAAGGAAGTTTACCCAATTTGGCAGATTGTTTACCACGGCTATATTTTAAGCAACCCCGAATGGCTTACAATAGACGCCTACCTTTTGCCCGAAGGCCACGACTACAGGCTAAAGCTTATAGAATGCGGCGGCCGCCCCACTTTTTATTGGACAAACTACAAGGGCGACTTAAACGGCATAAAAGAGGCGTATTTAGACTACGAAAAGCTTTCGTATTTGCAGTACTACACAATAGAAGATCACCGTCAAATAGAGAACAAGGTTTTTGTAACAACCTATTCGGACGGCAGCGAAACCGTTGTAAACTATTCGGACCGCGACATAGAGTATAAAGACGAGGTTATACGCCGCCACAGCTGGAAGCTTTTTAAAGGCAATATGAAAACCGTAAAAGACGGAGTAAACGACGCTGCCGAAAGCGTTAAAAATGCCGCCCAAGAGGCCGCCGAAACAACTAAAGACGGTGTAAAAAAAGCCTACAAAAGCATTTTGGACTGGTGGAACAACTAGGGGCTTTTATTGGCAACAAAAAATGCACAAGGCAAATTCGCTTTGTGCATTTTCCTTTATAATTTCCGCAAATTTAGTTTGCGTACGAATGCGTTATGCTGGGTCTTTTTTCGCCCTTCTTAAAAACAACGTAGCCTTTTGCGGGAACGCTAAAGCCATCGAACTTTACGGGCGAAGTGTTGTAGTTGCAAACAATTCTGGTATTGTCGGAATACGCGGTAAGGAACACGTCTTTTTCAAGCTGCTTGTGGTCTTGCATAAATTCGAACTGCAGCCACTTGATTTTTTCGTATTCGTCATACATATTGGCCAAAGGTTTTAGGTCTTTATAGTCCACATAGTAAAACGAGGGTCTGCCGCCGAATTCTACAACCTTAAGCATTCTGTTTGCGGGCGTGCCCAAATACGCGTACGATTCTTTTACGTCGGAAAGCTTGTCTTCGCCGCGTTCGTACGGGGCGTCTATTGTGCCGTAGAAGGGATTGCTTAAAATAATGCCGTGGTATACCAATTCGGAAAGCGGAACGGGGCGGTCTAGCAAGTAGCCTTTTTTTGTTGCTTCTTCGCCTATCCACGAAACATACAAGCCGTAGTCTAGCGTTTTGGCAACGTGGTCCAGCGTGCATTCCGAGCTATAGCCGCCAAAGGCGTCTTTAAGCTTTTGGTTTACGGCGTTTTGCCATTCTACAACCTGCTTGCGGTTGTTGGCGTGCGTGGGGGCGTGGCAGGGGTCGGGCCAGCGGGCGGAAGTTACGTCTACATGGAAAGTTCCGTTTATTCCCAAGTCTTTAAATGTTTTAATGTCTTCGTCTACATAGCGGTTGCATACGGTTTGGAAACACGCATGATACGCCTGCCCGCCAGGCCAGAATGTGTAGCGGCGCAATTTGCCGTCTATAGTCTGCGAAAGGTCGTCGGGGTGCAGCCTTGTAGATTTAAGGTAAAAACTTGTGTGGTTAACGTGAACAGTCATTGCATAGCCCAAGCTTTTGCCCAAGTCGATTGTTTCGCGCATTTTCTCTATGCCGCCAAACTCCTGCGGTACGGGGAAATAGTCGGGAAAAGGCCCGTCGTGACCGCCTTTTTGCCAGCCAACAAGGCAAACTTCGGCGTTGTTAACATTAAGGGCTTTCATTCCCTTCATAATGTCCTGCACTTCGTTAAAGTGGTGGTCTACAACAAGCGGGAATTCGCGCTTGCCCCATTCCGAGGGCGGGTATGCCCTGCGGTCGCACCTGCCAAGCTTTATTCTTACATAAATTGATTTTGCGGTAAAATCCAAAACGGGATTGTTTTTAACCCTTTCTTTTAGGGGCACAACTTCGTTGCGGTCAAGCTGGTATTGGCGGTAGACTTTTGCCATGCCCGCATAGTTTGCATTTTTGCCCTCCAGCTTGTGGTAGTCTATAACAATGTCTTCGTAGGGTTCAAATTCGGTAAGCCTTAGGTTGTATACAACCATAAGCTTGTAAACGCCCCTGTCTACGCGTACATACACTTTTTGCTCCATCTTAAGCCCCTTCATTATGCCTACGAATGTGCCTTTTGGGCCTTTCATGCCGTACATGCAAACGCGGTTTCGGTAGCTTATATATTGGCCTTTGTCGGCTCTGAATGTGCCCAAGTGGCAGTCGGGTGTAATAAAATAGCCGTCGTCGCCTTTTTTGGCGGTTGCCCAGTCGTTTACAACTTCAACGGAAAGGGCGTTGCGCGGAATTTCGGCGGTAGGCAGCCTAAAGCGGTAGGCGTTTTCGCCTATTTTTGTAAGGCTAACGGTTCTTGTTTCGGTTGTTTTGTCCGACAAGAGTATTGTAACGGTGGCTCTGTCTAGCGCAAAAAGGTTGCCAAAGAACAGAAAGGCAAGAATTGTTGTTAATAATTTCCTCATAGTATTAATTTCGTTGCAGTGGAATTCCCAATAACGCCGAAAATTAAATATGCGGAAAAACTTTCTGTAAAGACAATTTCTATAAATTGCGGTCTTTTGCAATGTTGTAGCGTTTTAATATGTCGGGCATTGCGCTTTTTATTTTTGCTGCGTCCACAACAAGCAAAAGCCCGCCTTCAAATTTAAACGACAAATAGCCCGACTTTTGGGCGTCTACAATTTTTGCAAGTTCGCCTAGTGTTTTTACGCGGTTGCCGTTTACGCTTTCTAAAAGTTGCGCGCCAATGGTTTGGTAGCCCGTTGTGGTTTCGTCGCCCAAAACTTGGGTTAAAACAATATATTCAAAGTCGGGGTCGTCTTTGAATTCGCCGAGCATTTTGGCAAACTGCGGGGGAGTGTCGTCGGCTAAGTCGCCCATGTAGCTAAGCGACAGCGTGGAGAACACAAGCCCGCCTGCCAGCAGATATTTTGGGCGGCTGTCGTACACAAAGGGGGCAACTTTGCGCCACGGCTTGCACACTTTAACTTTGCTTGTAAACTCTTTGCCGTTGCGCAAAACCGAAAGCGTTACATATTCGCCAAGCTGCTTTTCGGCAACAACGGTTTCTAGACGCACGTTTTGACCGCGGCGGTTTTTTATGTTCATATTGTTGCTTATTTTATAGCCGTCTATTGCGGTTATAACGTCGTTTACCATAATGGCGGGATCGGCCTGCACCGATTTTAAAAGGTCTGCGACAACGGCTCCGCTTTGCCCCTCCCTTAAGTTAAGGGCTTTGCGGGCGTCGGGGTTTAAAAGCAGGTCCTGATTTCTTATGCCCATAACGCCGTAGCCGTCTATCTTGCCGTCTTGGGCGTCTTTAAGGAAGCGTTTAATTACGTCCGAATGAATCATATAGCCAATGCCTTCGCCCGAAACGTCTACCTGAAAGGCAATGCCCACAACTTTACCGTTGTATAGAACGGGACCGCCGCTGTTGCCGGGGTTTATGGCTGCGTCTAGCTGGGCAGCCAAATAGTTGCCGTAAAACGACTGCGCGTAATCTACGCACTCTATGCGCGAAATTATGCCTTGCGTTACCGAAATTTCGTTGCCGCCAATGGGGTAGCCAACAGCCTTTACAACACTTTGAATTTTCGGCGTTTCGCCAAGTTGCAGTGGGATTGTCCCCTTAAAAAAGTTTTCGTTTTGCACTTTAAGCAACGCCAAGTCGCTGTCGTGGCAAACTGCAAAAACCTTTGCCGTGGTGGGGAAGCCGTCGTTGTTTTTTGACACCGTAATGTAGGTGGCGTCGGCAACATTGTGGGCGTTGGTAAGAATAAGGTTGCCGTCTATAACAAAGCCTGTGCCCGAACTTTGCTGTTGGGGGCGGTTTGCCCAAGGCGAAATAAAGTCGGGCGAGCACGACGTTGTTTGAATCTTTACAACCGAATTAAAAACGGCAGGTTCGGCTTCATCGTTTTCGTCTTCGTCGTCGTCTCTTTCGGCTGCTTGGGGCGCATTGCGGGTTGCAAGCTTAAACGCGCCGCTTTCTTGCGGCTGGTTTTGTTGGGCTGCACAGCCGCAAGCTAAAATGCAAAAGAAAAAAATACATGCAAAGTTCTTCATAAAATATGGTCTGCAAATATATAAAAAAACTTGCGCTGCAGGCAAACACAGATTTCAAATTTTTTTAAGGCGTTCTTTGCAAGGCAAAATTTTTTGCATTGCGCTGCAAGAAAAGGAAAGAGCCTTCCGGTTTCCCGAAAGGCTCTATTATTGGGGATTAACAACAAAAATCTTTTAGCTTACTTGCGGCGGCGGTATATTGCCAACGCCAACGCCAACGCGCCGAAAATTGCCGCCCAGGTAGAAGGTTCTGGAACCGAGAACATTACGCTGAATTCCCCGGTGCCGTCTTCAGCGGCAAACTTGGCAAAGTAGTATTTGCCGCTTGCTTTGTCTATATACTCGTATTTGCCGTTGTCTTCGCTGTCTACAATGGCCTGCAGGTAGCTGTTCATAGAGCCGTCTTCAAAGCTAAAGAGTATGTATGAAGTGTCGGTTACAATGTTGGCAAATGTAAAGTCGCTAGACAATATGTTGCCGATAATGTCGCCGCCTTTTGCCAAAGACAACGCCGAGTTTAGCCCCGTGTTAAAATCGAAGTGCAATTTGCCGCCGTTCATATTAAGCGTACCAATGCTAAGGTCCGACATAGACGAGCTGTTCCAGCTTGCAAATTCGCCGCCGTTTACGGCAACAGATTCAACCTTGTTGCTAGAAGCATAGCCCAATACACCTTCGTTTACGGTAATTGTGCCCTTAATTGAGTTGTTTTGCGCCGCCAAGATTTGGGTGTTTGCGCCGTTTTTAACTATATTGATATAGTCGTTGGCGTGCATTGTGTCGTGAACGCGACCGTAGAATACGCTTGTTCCCGCAGTGTCGGTGCCCAATGTAAGGTTAAGGGTTCTTTTGTCGGCATTTTGGGTTGAAGAGTCGTACATGCCAACTTGACCGCTTGCGCCCGCAAGCGCGCCGATTTTGACCGCAAATGTTTCGCCTGCCTTTGTGTCTTGGCCGAAGAACATTGTGCCGTCGTTAATCGTAGCACTTTTAATTATGGTAGAAAATTCTTCGCCGTTGTTCTGCCTGCCGCCAAAGTAAACCGTGCCCTTTTGGTTTACGGTAACAGTGCCGAAGTTGTCGGTTGTGCGCAGGTCTTCGCTGGTGCTCTCAGAAGTGGGATAGTTTCTGCCGTAGAAGCGCGCGCACATTGTTCCCAACGAATCGCTGCCGCCAACAACAAGATTTTCTATGTTGGTGTTAACGTAGGTGTAGAAATCTACATAAAGCATTTTGCTGCCGGCAACATTCTTTAGCGAAACCGTGCCAGAAATGTCCATTTGTTTTAGGTTGAACAGCGAAAAGTCGCCCGTGTAGTTTGTTTGGTTTAATGTAATGTTGCCAAACTTGGCAACCGTGCCGGGGTAAAACGAGGCATTGCCGCTATGGTGTTCCTGCTGAAAGCTGAATGTCTTTTCGGCAAATATATTGCCTACCGTTATGTTGCGTGTGCCGAATAGGCTTAAGTAGTTGCCGTCGGAAGAATAGCCCGTAAACTTTAAGTCGTTAATGCTTACTTGGTTTTCGTCGCTATTGTTGTTGTAGATACGGAATTCTATCTTGCCCAACTTGTTGTCGGCATCGGCACCGCCCTTAAATTCCAGCGAACCGATGTTTATGTTGCCGTTCGATGTAATTCTGCCCATCTGGTTCTTTGCCGCATCAACCGCAGTGCTGTCGGAACCTGCAATAGTCATTTTATTGATGTCTATGCCGTTGCTTGCCATAACCGTCATATTAAGGTCTACACCGCCGTTGCAGGCAAAGTTGCCCAACAAGTTCAATTCGTTAATCTTTACGGTTTTGCCCGCAATGTAAACTTGCTGAATTACTCTGTTGTCGCTGTAGGTTAGGTATTCGCCCGAGCCTTTAAGGTTGTATACGCCGCCCATTACAACATCTTGGGTTCTGTTGCCGTCGTAGTTCGGGGCAGAGCCTGCCGTCGCGTTAAAGTTCACCCAAAAGCCGTCTTTAACGGTTGCGTTTACAACAGTGTTGTCGCCAAAGTTTGCGGCAAAGCCGTTTTTGGTAGAAAACGACGCGTTTGTAAGGTTAATTGTGCCGTCCAAGCTGCCGCCTTCCATGCGGAAAGAGCCGCCGTTTACGGTTGCGTTTTTAACAACGGCATTGTTTCTTATTTGAAGTTCGCCGCTATTTTCTATTGTGCCTACGTTGTAGAACGTGCCGCCGTTTATTTTGATTGTGCCTGCGTTGTTTGCATCGCCCAAATAAATGCCGGTGTGGTTGTTGTAGTTTACGCCGCCAAGGGTAAGAACGGTTCCGCTTTTAAGCTCCGAAACCAAACCGTTCGATTCGTACGTTTCGCCCATTTGGTTTACGCCAATGCGCGTTTCTTCAACATAATTGCCAATTGTCAACTGCGCCTTTGCGCTTTCCGATGTTGTGTCGGTTGTTTCCAAATATACGCGACCTAAGTCTATAAGCTTGTAGTTGCGGAACCTGCCGGTTTCGGTTAGGTTCGACTGCCCGAAGAAATTAACTGCCTTGCCGCCCAAAACCGAAAGGGTGTCGGTAACGGTTATGCTGTTGTTAGTTTCGGTTGTTGTGCCGTCGTCGGGAGTCTGAAAATTATAGTCGGAAGGAGTTGTGCCTCTAAAAGTTTGAGAGTAGTCGAAATTAAAAGTAAGGTTTTTAGCCGTAACTGGCGAATTTGCGTTGTGAAGCATATTCGTCATTGTATAAACGGTTTCGCCGTTTTTATTTACCAATGTAGATTCGCCCGAAGCCGAACCTACATAGGTTCCGAAGAATACATCGTCGTTTATAGTAGGCTTTGCAATGCCAGCTCTGCCTACATTGGGGATTAACGATGTGTCTATTTTGCCGTCGGCACCAAGAACATCGGAAGCTTTATACCACGAGCCGTTGTTGTAGGCTGTGTGGCCGGAACTTGCTGTTTGCATGTAAACATAGCTTTCGGCAAATGCCGAAGACGCTGCAAGAATAGGCAAAACTGCCAGTATTTTTGATATGTTTTTCATTTTTGTTGTTATATGTGTTAATCTTGAAAAATTAGCTAAATCTTTAAAACGTTTAATATGTAAATTGTTTTATTGCACGCTGTCAAATCATTTTTTTTTTTTTGAACTGGAACTGCAAATATTGATATATAGCAAGATACGAATAAAACCGGCGTATTTTATGCGGTTTTTCGATTTAAACAAACGCGGCTTGTTTATTGATTAAAATGCAAAGTAAATCGGTTATATTTTTGGCTAAAAGTGTTTCGTTTTATAACAAAAATAAGGCCGCAAAAAAGTGCGCATGGCTTTGCCGCTACATTTGCGCTTTTACAAATTTTGGCGACTTTTTATAAAATATGCGGAATGCCTTTGAAAACGAATAGGCATTCGCATAGCCCAGTTTTTGCGCAATTTGCGCGTGGGTGAGGGGCTCTTTTAAATATTCCAAAGCCTTTGCCATCTTTTTTGCCAAAACATATTTGCTGTAGCTAAGCGAAAAATTGTCGGCAAAAAATTTGTCGATTTGCCTTTGGGTAATGCCGAACTTTTGGGCGCAATTTTTTTTGGATAAGGCGTCTTTTGGGTTTTGCGCTATGTTTTGGGCATAGAGCTGCAAAGGGTTGGGGCTTTGCTCTTCGGGGTTGCCAAGCTTTTTGCAGACCTGCCTTTTTAAGATATGGGCAAAAATGCCCGCAAACTGCTCTAAAACAAAAGGCGAGGGCGTTTGCGAAAAAAGCTCTAGTTCGTAGCCTTGCAAAATGTTTGTAAGCTGGTTTGGGCAGTTTAAATTAAGCGTAAAAGGCTGTTTTTTTTGCAGGCATTGCCACTGTTTGCAGGGCTTTAGGTGCGCCCAATACACAAACGCGCTTTTGCCGTTTACAAATGTGTCGCATGCGCAGTTTGGCGCAACTACAAGCATTTGCCCTCTTGTTAAAGCAATCTTTGTTTTGCCGAATTTTGCACCCAATTTGCCGCTTACAACCCATATTATATCTATGTATGGGTTTTGCTGGCGCGAGTGGTAAAAGCCCTTTGTGTGGCAAACGTGCCCTAGCGACAGTATCGAAAACTTTTCCCAAATTTTGTTTGTAAACGCGGGAGGGAATGCCACGTTTTGCCCCCAATCAAGCGATTTATGGAAAAAGCTTTCCTCCGCAAAATTAAGATATGTGGGTATGTTATTAGGCGGCCAAAGCTTAAGCTGCTTGTCGCTAAAAATTTTCCACTGATACTCTTTGTTTTGCATACTATGATTTTATCTATCTTTTAGATGGCAAATGCAATACTATCTTTTTATTGTCGCATTGAAATGCGCGGTAAAAAACGGTATAATATTTTTTGTAATATCTTATATATTACGCCATTGTGTTGAAACTACCATTTTTATAAAAACTAGTAGTTAGAGCAAGTTATACAACATATACAATGCTAAAAAGGGGCAACAAAAAAGCCTTTCGGGAAAACCGAAAGGCTTTTTGCTTTTTATGTAGTTTTTAGCTTACTTGCGGCGGCGGTATATGGCAAATGCCAAAGCCAATGCGCCGAAAATTGCCGCCCAGGTGGAAGGCTCGGGAACCGAGAACATTACGCTGAATTCCCCGGCGCCGTCTTCAGCGGCAAACTTGGCAAAGTAGTATTTGCCGCTTGCCTTGTCGATATACTCGTACTTGCCGTTGTCTGCGCTGTCTACAATGGCCTGCAGGTAGCTGTTCATAGAGCCGTCTTCAAAGCTAAAGAGTATGTATGAAGTATCGGCTACAATGTTGGCAAATGTAAAGTCGCTAGACAATATGCTGCCAATCAAGTCGCTGTTTTTTGCCAAAGACAACGCCGAGTTTAGCCCCGTGTTAAAATCGAAGTGCAATTTGCCTCCGTTCATATTAAGCGTGCCAATGCTAAGATCGCCTGCCGAAGAGCTGTTCCAGCTTGCAAATTCGCCGCCGTTTAGGTTAACGCTTGCAACTTTCGATTTAGAAGCAAAGCCCAATACGCCTTCGTTTACGGTAATTGTGCCCTTAATGTTGTTGTCTGCGCCTGCCAAAATTTGGCGGTTCGCGCCGTTTTTAACAATGCTTACAACGTCGTTTTCGTGAGTATTGTCGAAAACAGTGCCGTAGTATATGCTTGTTCCCGCAGTATCGGTACCCAAAACAAGTGTTAACCCGCGGCCAACTTCGCCGTAGGCACCCAAAGTGCCGCCTATGCCGTTAAGTGTGCCGATTTTTGCGATGGTGTCTACATTAGTGCCGCAACCAAAGCGGACATTGCCTTTTGATGTCAGCGAATTTACAGTTGTATCGAAACCGTTGTCGTCGGCTCTATTGCCCGAAAAGTAAACTATGCCCTTTTGGTTTACCACAACGTTGTTGAATGTGTGGGTTTGGCGTTCGTCTATAACTTCGCCTGTTTTGCTGTCTTTTACATAGGTTTTATTTTCGAATAATACAAAGGTTGTGGCGGTGTCGCTTTCGCCGCCAACTGTAAGCGTGCCTTGGAAATCGGCATTCTTGAACAATCTAATCATTGTATAGTGCTCTTTGCCAGTGGCGTTCGAAAACGCGGCATCGCCCGTAACGGTTAACGACCTTAAGTACCAATTAGAATAGCCCGAATTGCTTATAAGGCTGCTTTGTATGTTGCCGATGGTAGCTTCTGTGCCCTGGTAACTACTTATGTTCGGGTTTTGTTCATGGTCTATTCTAAACGTTCTTTCTATATTCAAGTTGCCGATTTCCAAACTGGAAGTGCTGTGAAACCCTATCAAGTCGGCATTGTTAGAGTAGCCAGTAACGTTGATATTGCCTATCTTTGCCGTTACGCCGTTAAACCAGTTGAATATGCGAATGTAGTTTACATTACTTGTGGCTTCGGCTGCGCTTTTTGCCCCAATAAAGTCGAGCGAGCCAATGTTCATTTCGTTTGCCGACCTTACCAAGAGGTATTGCGTGCCTACGGTGTAGCTGTCCGATGTAATAGAAAGCTTGTTTATGTTCAGGCTGTTGTTTGCCGAAATCATGTTGCCGTAGTCGATAGTGGCCTTTGTCATATTGAAATTACCCAGGAAGTTAATTTCGTTTATGGCAATGTTGTTGCCGGCAATAAGCACTTGTTGAATGGAGCGGCCGTTATTGTAAAGGTCGCCATATTCGCCAGTGCCCTTTAGATTGTATACGCCAAGCATATTTACGTCGGCTGTCTTTACGCCGTCGTAAGCGGGGTTGCCGCCTGCGGTGGGCGCAAAGTTTACCCAAAACTGGTTTGTTGTGGCGTCTATAGAGCTGTTGGCCGTAAAGTTCAGCTTTGTATTTGTGCTAGAGGTTTTAAACGCAACATTGTCGAGCGTTATTTTGCCGTCTACTTCGGCGCCGCCATATTGCAATGTGCCGCCTGCAACATTTAGCGATTTTACCGAGCCGTTCGAGCCAATGCGAACCTGGCCGATATTTTCGCTGTCGGCGGCGTTGTTTATGGTGCCAACGCCGTAGAAATTGCCGCCATAAATTACAAAGTCGCCCGCGTTGTTAACGTCGCCAACATAGTTGCCCGTGTGGGATTCGTATTTGTCGGAGCCTACAACAAGCTTTGTATTCTTTTTAAGTTCCGAAACAATGCCGCTTGCCGAGTATGCGCCGTCTACTTCGTTTACGCCTATGCGGATTTCCTCTATATAGTTGCCAAGGCTTAAGCCCGCCTTCGCGCTGCTGGAAGCAGTGTCGGTTGTTTCAAGGTAAAGCTTGTTTATGTCTATCAGCGAATAGTTGGCGTAGTTTTCCAACACATTTTCGCTTGAATAGCGGTTTTTCATACCGTTTATGTTAACCAAAGTGCCGCCCAGAACCGAAAGGGTGCCGCCAGTCTTTATAGCGTTGCGTGTCTTATCGGTAAGCTTTGTAGTTTCAGCGGTATTTGTATAAATTACATAGTCTTTGTGCGCGGTTTGACCTCTGAAAAGTTGGTCGTAATCGAAATCAAACGTAAGGTTCTCGGTAAGAATAGGTTGCGTATTGTTGTGAAACGTATTGTACATCTGCCAAACTGTGTCGCCGTTTGCGTTGGTAACTTCGGGCGATGTTGTGTTTAGCGATCCCGTGTAGGTGCCAAAAAACACATTGTCGTCGGCCGCGGGCTTGCTAATGCCCGCAGGTTTTGCGTTCTTTACCTTTTCTATATCTATCTTGCCGTCGGTTAAAACGTCGCTAGCAAGGTAGTAGCAGGCCTCGTTATTCCAAGCAGTGTGGCCGCCGCTTCCTCCTGTTTGTATGTATACATAATCGGTAGCCGCCGCCACCGACGCCGCGAATATTGGCAGCAATATAAGGGTATTTTTTATGCTTTTCATAGTCTTAAGTAGATACAATTGGCTGTTATCGTTTTTGTGCTCAAGAGATAAACGATTTATGCTGTCGGCGTCAAGGGTATTTTTTTTTTTTTGAACTGTGTAAGTACTTAAAAATTAGGCAAATAAATTATGCGGCGTTTTGTGCGCAAAAAATGTCATAATATGGCATATTTACTATGCTTTTAGCTTTGTAATTTTGTTTTTTGTTTGACTAAAAGGGGCTCTGTAAATTCTCTATTTTGTGTAATTTTATGGACAACGCCAAAATATCGCCAACACAGAACAAAATAAGCCTTATTTTGTTGTTTTTTTCGCTTTTTGTTTGCGCATTTTGGGCGCCAAATTCGCGCGAAATTTTTGTGTTCCCATGCTTTTTGGCTGCAATTTTGGCGTTTTTGCCGGCGGCTTTCGGCAAAACTGGTCCAAGCGTGTTTGAAAAGCGCATTGCGCTTTGCGCGCTATATACCGCGGCCGTTTGTGTTGTGCAATATTTCAACTGCTACGCCGAATTCGAGATAGCCGACGGCTACTTTTTGCTTAACAATTTGCCCCACATTGCATTTTTGCCGAAGTCTGTAAAAACGCCCGCCGAAAACGTAAATGCGTTGGCAAGCCTTTGCAAATTAACAACGGTTTTCTTAACCGTGCTAAGTTTATATTGCGTATGCAAAAAGCGCGGCAACTCGCTATATGTGCTTAATTTTGCCGCCTTTTGCGGGGTTTTGTGCGCCGCCTACGGCATAATAGAAAAACATTTTGCATTTGATTGGCTTTACGGCATATTTGCCGCAACGTCGGACTTTTACGCAAACTCGTTTGTGGCAAATGTTTCGGGTGCCTTTATAAATTTGGGGCTGGGCTTTTGTTTTAGTCTGCTTATTTACCACGCAAAAAGAAGGCATATTTTTAGCTGTATATTATTTCTATTTGCGGCGGCAGTTTGTGCGGTTGGGGCATTTAAATCTGAATCTTTTGGGGCGATGGGATTTGCCGCGCTAAATTGCGCCGTTTTTGCACTTATTGCGCTATATGTCTTTTTAAGGCGCGCAATGAATATGGCGGCAGCAACTTTTGTTGTGGCAATGTGCTCTTTGGGCGTTGCTTTTTTGGGCTATAACGAGGTGGCGCACCGCCTTTCGGGCGAAAGCGCAAAACCAAAACGCATGCAGTTAAGCGGTTCGTTTTCTTCCAGGTTGCAGTTCCATAAACTAGATATTGCCTTGATTTGCGAAAACCCGCTGTGGGGCGTTGGCGGCGAATGCTGCAAATATGCGCTGCCTGTAAAGGCAAAAAAAGAGTTGCTTAAAGTAGGCGGCGCAAAAATTTCGGTTCCCGAAAGGGCGCATAGCGATATTTTAGAATATTTTATAGAGTTTGGCTTTTTGGGACTATTGGGTATTTTCGGTAGCGGGGTTGCCTATGCGATTTTGCTTTTTGGCAACCTGAAAAATTTAAAGGCCGAAAACTACATGCTGTTGGCGTCGGCAGGGCTGTGTGCTATGCACTGTAGTGTTGATATTGCCATGCACTTTTTGCCGGTTATGGTTTTCTTTGCGGTTGCGCTGGTGCTGGCTGCAACTTCGCTTTCGAGAGGGGGCAAAAATGCTTAAAAAACTATTGCTTGTTGCATGTTGCTTGTTTGCTTTGCTAGTTTGGCTAGATATAAAAAAATCGTATAGTCCCGACAAAGACAACGTGCTCGCGCAAATGTGCATATATTACGCCGAAACCGAAAATTTGCCCGAGTTGGAGCATTGTTTGGTGCAAATTAGGGGCGAATATAACCAAAAAGTTGCAAGGGCTGCCCAAAAATATCTAAGGCAAATTAAGGGCTTGCCGCAAACCGTGCAAGAGGGCGACTACAACCAGTCGCTATACCGCTATTTGCTTATAGATTACGACTTAAAAAATAAAAATGCATCGCTTGCAGTTTGCGCTTCCAGGGCTAATTTCCTTAAAAACAAAGGCTATGCCGCTTTAATATACGCAAAGCTTTCGGCAATATATGCGGGAAATGGCAACATTGAAAAAAGAAATATTTTTGCGCAAAAAGCGGTAGATGCCTGCCAAAATATGGTGTCGATGCGCCAAACCGCCCAAGTTATGCGCATTTTGGCCGACACAAACAATTTTGAAGCTTTTTCAAACCTGCTTAGGAAATCCAACTGGTCTAACGAAAGACTTCTAGAGCTTTATTGGCAGACAAAAAATAAGCCGCTTATGGATTATTTAAGGAAAAGTTGGGTTAAAAACCGCGCTACTTGGGACAAGGAAACAAGGGTAATGTTTTGGTGTCTGTTTTGGTTTTACGACTTTTTTCCAAAAAGCGACAGCCCCGAAGATATAAAAAGGTCGGAGGAAAAGGCTATAAAAGCGGTTTGGGTTTTTCAGGTATCGCAAAAGGGCAAAAATTGGTATAATGCGTCTTTCCCCTTATATGCTTTTGTTGCAAAGACAAACGGAAATGCTGCTTTGTATGAGCACTACAAAACGCTTTCGCTAAGCGAAAAGCAGTTTTTAGACACAAAGCGCGACAGGGTAAACTATGTTATGTATGCGGCAACCGCATTTGCAATGGCAGGCGACGGCACTGCCAGCGTAGAGCTTATAAAATCGCTAGACAACCGCCACAGAATGCGCGTGTTAAGAAACTGCATCTACAATATTATGCATTCGGGCGGCGAAGAGGCAGTAAAAGAATTGCTTTAGCCTTCCTGTTGGCTTTTTTTTGAGTTTTTAAACGCTTTAAGTTTTATAAGTTTTGTTTTGTGTCTAACCAAACCCGAGTTCGTTAGACACAAAGCCTGTAGCGTCTAACAGATTAGACACAAACTATTTTGTGTCTAACCAAATGCACTTTCGTTAGACACAAATTTGCTAGCGTTTATTCTATTAGACACAAAGCCAGTTGTGTCTAATAAAATGTCGTTTCGATAAACACAAAGCCCGTTGTGTCTAACCAAACAGCCTTTTGCTTGACACAAAACTTACGATTGTTGTATATTATGGACACAATGAAACCGTATATTCCGCAAAAACTTCCATTAAACTGTATAGATTGGACTAGTCTTGTGCCGAAAATGGGCGAGGCTAATAGGGCAGTGTCGAATTTTAACGGCATTTTAAACGTAATGCCAAACCCCAACTTATTGCTTTCGCCGCTTGTCGATAACGAGGCTGTGTTGTCTAGCAAAATAGAGGGAACGCAAGCCGACACTATAGACATTTTAAAATATCAGGCGAACATTGGCGAAGATTCGGACGAAAAAAAAGACGATATTAACGAAGTTTTGAACTATAAAAAAGCTCTTACATCTGGAGCCGAATCGCTGGAAAACCGCGAGATTTCGCTTTCGTTAATAAAGGGGTTGCACACGATTTTACTAGACGGCGTTCGCGGCAAATCCAAAAACCCGGGGCAAATAAGGGAAATTCAAAACTACATAGGCTCGAAAAGCGGCGGTATAGAAAACGCGCGCTATGTTCCGCCCGACACTCTTATTGTGCCCGAATATATGGATAATTTTATAGATTACCTTAGCATAAACGATAAAGACGTTTTGGCACAAACCGCCGTTTTGCACGCGCAATTCGAGATAATACACCCCTTTTGCGACGGAAACGGCAGGTTGGGCAGAATGCTTGTTCCGCTGTTTTTATATAAGAAAAATATTATTGCAACGCCGTCGCTATACATAAGCCAGTATTTGGATAAGAACGAAATGGCATATAAAGACTCTTTGCGCAACATAACCGATTGCGGCAACTGGACACAGTGGATAGAGTTTTTCTTGGGTGCGATAAAATGGCAGGCCGACAAAAACTATAAAATTGCCAAAGACATAATAGCCTATTACGAAAAGACCAAGATTTCGATAATAGAGGCAACTTCGTCGCAGCACGCAGTGCCGTTGCTAGACGCAATGGTTGCAAGCCCTATGTTTACGCAATCGTCGCTAAAAGTTTCCAGCAATCCATCAAAAGCTACAATGTATAACATTTTTCAAAAATTGATAGATAGGAAAATTATATCAGTATACGAAAAGGGGGCAGGGCGCGCAAAAACAGTATATTTTTTAAAAGACCTGCTCGATTTAACCGAAAGCTTGTAGGGCAAACCAAAAAAATTGTTGGCATATACACAAAAAAAGAGCGCATTAAAATGCGCTCTTTTTGCTTAAATGTTGTTGTAAAAACTAGGGAACGTAGCGGTCTATCTTCAAAATCTTGTAGGAAGTCTTGTGGCCTTCTACGTTTGTTTCGAATGTGTCGCCTACGGTCTTTTCCATCATAGCCTGCGCAATAGGTGTCTTGTACGAGAATATGTTCTTGTCGGTATCCGAATCCCACGCGCCCAAAATGGTGTATACATGCTGTTTGCCGTCGGGGTCTTGCAATGTAACAACCGAGCCGATGTTTACGCGGTCTGTCGAAACCTGCGAAAAGTCGATAGGTTCTGCCATGGAAATATCCCTTTCCAATTCCATTCTGCGAGCCGAAAGAACTTCGTCGTGTTCGCGCGCCATTTTGTATTCGGAGTTTTCGCGCAAGTCGCCCAATTCGCGTGCGGCTTCGATTGCCTTTTTGCTTGCGGGCTGTTGGTTTTTGATGATGTCGTCGAGTTCTTCCATGCGTGCCTGCAAGCTCCATTTCGAAACAAAGAGGCGTTCCACCTGCTTTGCCCCGCTGGATATGAGCGACTGCACTTCTTTAGAGTATCTTATAAACCTTGCCAAAATAGATTTTTTGGTGAGGTCTTCAAAGCCTTGGTTAAGCAACAAAGTTTGAGCCAAGTCTCTTGCAGTTTCGTCGGAAGCCGAGCGTTCGTCGCGCGAAATCTTCTTTTTCTTAAGCTCGTCGGCGGTTAAAACGCGGCCTGCCAAAAGGTCTAAAACAAGAGATTTATCTTCGCTAAGGGCTTCGGCCAATGCTATTTTGCGGTTCGAATCGCTAAGCAAAGCCTCTTCGTCTATAGCGGACAAAAGCGCGCTAAGCAGCTTGTGGTTTATAAGGTTTGCAAGCATTGCCTTGTGCTTGTCGGAATTTCTGTTCTTGGCAATCCACAAAATTACGGGGCCGTGCAATGTCTGCTCGTCTAGCCATTTTTGGAACGCCGCTTTTACCAACTGCTGGCAGCTGCTTTCGTCGGTAATTTTCTTTGTCTTGGCGGTTGCTTCTAGGTTGATATTTTCGCCGGTAAATTTGCTGGATTGTTGCCTGTCTTTGCCTATAAGGAAGTTTACGCATTCGTTTGTAAACCTGCCCTCCGAATTTTTAAGAAGGTCTATTATAATGTCTTTCCATTCCGAATCGTAGGTTCTGGTAAGAAGGTCCAAAAACCTTTCGTAGTAGGCGGGGCAAAGGTTGCGAGCCAAAATGTTAAGACCGTCTTTTTCGTTCTTTTCGCGGGTTTCGGCCAAAATGTCCTTCGAACGCGGTTCTACCTTTTCAAGCTCGTTTTCTATTTCTTTTGCCTGTTCCGGGCTAAGCTTGTCTTCGGGTTTTTCCACATACTTTTTGCGCTCTATATCGCGGATAAAGTCGTTTCTTACCCAAATGCCTCTAAGCCTGTCGGCTTGCGTCAAACCCTTTGCCTTTTTAATTGCCTCGGTAAGCTCGTCTCTAATTAAGGGGAGCTTTTCGGCAATTTCGTCTACATTTTCGGCAACGGCGTGCAACTTTTCTGCCAATTCTATTTTCTTTTTCGGATCCCTATAAAGCATATATTCTTCCAATGCTTCGCTTTCGGGGGTCTTTAGCTCGGCGCGGAGGAAATACGGGTCGTTCTTCTTTTTGGGACACCCTACCGAAGGGTCTCTTTCCAAGTCTTTCTTGGCAACTTTCCACCAGTTTTTATACGATTTTTCGTCGGCAAAAAGTCTGGTTAAAATCTGTTCAAGCTCTATAGAGCTAATCGACAAGTCGGGTTTTTTCGAGATTATCGCCTTAACAAATTCGGCGGGGTTTTTCATTTCGCCTTCAACGGCCGCCCTGTCTTTTATGTTGCGCACAATAATATTGTCGTCCTCCAAAATTTGCAGCTTTTCCACGCAAAAGGCAATGTCCATAGAGTGGCCTTTTTTGTTTTCGAAGTCTATTGTAACCCTGCTGCTTTCAGGGTCTAGAGCCGTTACCATACCAATGCCCCAGGCGTTGTGTATGCAGAAAGTTCCCTGCTTTAGAATTTCCAGCTTTTCCTTTTTCGACTGGAGATTCGGGTGTTTTCCCAATATTGTGGCTACTGCCGATGCTTCCATATATTTTACCTGCGATTTTTTGTTTGTTTTGAAATTTTTTTGTTGTAATCGGGAAAATTTTGTACATTTTCCCTCAACCGAAAATGAATAAAGCCTTTCATAACGGTGCAAGCTGCGCCGCCGAAAAAGCCGCATTGTCGGCGTTGGAGTTGATAACGAGCTACATTAACCGCGGCGGCAAAAGCGATACGGCTATAGCAACTCACTATAATTCTATACACTACAACACAGAAGAAAGGCGGGTTTGTCAATGTATCTTTTTGGATTTTCTGCGAAACAAGGGGCTTGTAGAACACTTTTTGAGCGGTTTTTTGCATAAAAAGCCGAAGGCGAAACTATATGCATATTTGTGTATGGCGTGCTCGCAACTGGTTGATTGCGAATATGATAAGGCTTGCAAACGCGCCGACAGCTCCGTAAATTCGGCGAAGGCGCTCTTTAGCGTGCCCGAGTCTAAACTTGTAAATGCAGCCCAAAGAAAATTTTTGGGCTATTTGGATTCGTTAAGAAAAAATTTAAAAAACTTTGAAGATTTTGCCTTGCTATATTCAATGCCGCTATGGCTTGCAAAGCGTTTTAAAGCGCAGTTTGGCGAAGAAAAGGCGCTAGAAATTTTAAGAGATTTTCATTCGCAAAAATCGGTATATTTTAGGGTGGCGCATTCGCCCGAGGCGCGCGACGCTTTTTTGCAGGTAAAAGACGCCTTTTTGCCGACTCCTTTTGCCGATTTTTACGCGGTAAGGCCGCAGCGTTTTAACGACGTTTCGTTTATGCTTAAAAATGGCTATGCCTACGCGCAAGACCCGTCTACAAGTTTTGCCGTAAACGCGGTTTCTTTTTGCGCGGGGCAAAATGTGTTAGACTTGTGCGCAGCCCCCGGCGGCAAAAGCGCCTACATTGCCGACATTTTAAACAAAAAGAATTCCGAAAAAAACACGACTTCGCTTTTGGTCAGTTGCGACTTGCCCAACAAAAGGTTTGAAACGCTTAAGGCTAATTTTGCAGTTCGCAAATTTTCGAATTTAAAAACAAAGCAAGTTGCGTTCGATTTGTTGGAAGACGACGTTGCCCAAAAGCTTGAAAGCGCGGGAGTTCCCATGCAATACGACGTTGTGTTTTTAGATGCTCCCTGTTCGAACACGGGCGTGCTGGGCCGCCGCGCCGATGCCAGATATCGCATAACCGAAAGCGACATAAATAATTGTGCCGAAATTCAAAGGCGTATGTTTTTTAAGGCTTTAAATTTTGTGAAAAAGGGCGGGGTTATTGTTTTTTCTACATGCTCGATAGACGCGTGCGAAAATACCGAAAACGTTGCCGAATTTGCCCGAAGCGCCCAATTACTTGAAAGCCGCATAGTTTTGCCTGCTGCCCATAACGACGGCGCAGGCTACGCCGTATTTAAAAAATAGAATTTTTGCGGAGCTTTTTTGCCCTATTTTATTTTTGTAGGCAAAAGTTGTTGTGTTTTTTTGAGCAAGTCAAATTCGCAAAAGTTTGCAAAAAATTTGCGCAAATTTTTAAAAACAAAAAACCCCGCAAGCGGTAAAGCCCGTGGGGTTTGTTTTTTGTAAATACTTTGTGCAGATACTAGAACTTGGGGTAGTATGTGCGGATTTCGTCGGGCTGGCCTGCAATGTTTTCGCCTTCGGCCCAAACTGTGTCGTTAAGCAGGAATTTAAATTCGAAGTTTTCCTTAACGTTTTTCTTTTCCCAAATCCATTCCTGGTCGCCAACGCACTGCATTAGCACGCCTTTGTCCCAGCTAAGGCCTGCGCCCTGACCCCTAATGTAGAGGCTGTTGCCCCAGCCGGCGTCTATCTTGGCCACAACAATGGTCAATTTTGCGTCGCCCAAAGTGCAATCGCATTTTTTAGCTTTTGCGGGCTTTTTTGCCGCAGCAGCGGTTTTTTTAACAGTCGTCGCTTTTGCGGCGGCCTTGGTTTCTGCGCTCTTTACTGCGTTTCTTCTAGGTGTTCTGTGTTTGATAGGCATTTTTTTATCCTTTCAATGAAAGTATATTTGGTATACCTGTTTATATAAAGGAATGTTATTGTCTGGGCTAACTTGCAAAATGCAAGCTTTTTATTACAAATATTTTGAAAAATTTATATTTTTTTAACTGCCGCACTCAAACCCCCGTGTTTGCGCGTGTAAGCGTTGCGTTAAATTCGTGTTAGTTTTACAACCGTAAACTGCGGGTGTTCCAACAAAATTTCGGTTTGTTTAAAGCTTTTCGATATATCGGGAAAAAACGTGTCTCCTTTAAATTTCCCCTTAATTTTGCTTAAAATAATTTCGGAACAGTCGGGCAAAAACTGTTCGTAAATATTCGCTCCGCCGCAAATCCACACATTGCGCGGGTCGTTTTCAAAATATTTGTCGAAATCGGCCTTGCTTTTAAAATACATTGCGTTTTCGGGGGGTGTTTCGGTTAAAGAACGGCTTAAAACGGCGTTTAACCTGCCTTTTAGCGGGCGTTTGCCAAGGCTTAGCCAGGTATTTTTGCCGAACAAAATTACGCCACCCATTGTGGTGTTTTTAAAATGCTTAAAGTCGTCGCTTATATGCCACGGAATTTCAAGCCCGTTGCCTATAAGCATATTTTCGTCGGCGGCCACTATTGCTTTGTATTTCATATTAAATCCGCTTTATGGCGCAAAAAGCCGCTCTTAGCAAACAGTTTTTTGTGTTTTTGCTTTAAAAAAGCCCCTTTCTTTTTGCGTCGGCGCATGTTAAAGACGGCCGCAAAAATATTAAGCGTTTAACGGAAGAACTGCGCAAAAAATTGCTTGTCAAATGGCAACAATTTACACTATTCTAAACGCAAATGAAAAAACACTTTACTTTATTGAAACACCGCTCCCCTAAAAACAGGAAGGGTTTTGCGCTTATTATTGCGCTTGCGCTGATGGCGTTTCTCGTCTTACTGGTGGTAACGCTTTCGGCTATTGTACAGATAGAACTTAAGGCAAACAAGCAGGCCATGCTGGACCAGCGCGCCAAGCAGGCCGCCCGTTTTGCGGCATATCAGGCATTGGGCGAAATACAAAAGACTTTGGGCCCCGACCAAAGAATAACCGCCAACGCCGCAATTTTAGACCAAAGTCTAGACGCCGTCTTTGACGACTTGGAAAGCAACAAAAACTACGACTGGTGGAACAGCAACCCCAACTTTTCCAGACAAGTCGCCAAGCGTATAGACGGCATTGCAAACCCGCTTTGGGTTGGCGTATGGAATTCCACCCCTGGCAAGCACCCGTTGTGGCGCGGCCCCGACCAAAGCCGCATGGACTATTCCGACGACGTTATGAGAGGGGCTGTAACCTTCTTGGTTTCGGGCAACAACATAATACGCAACAGGTCTGAATCTTTAAAGCACTGGCCAACCGACGACCTTACCGACAACTACATAAATATGGTTCGCAAAAATTCGTATGCCGACGAAAACGGTTCGTACGATACGCAGACCATGCGCGTTAAAGTTCCCGTTGTAACCATACCCGAAAACCCCGCAAGAACAACGGCGTCTTCCTACGAAACGAGAATAGCCTGGTGGGTTTCCGACGAATCGCAGAAGGCTGCCGCCGACGCCATTGCCTCTTACGACGAATATTCCGACGCAAGAACGGGGCAAAACCTTATAAGGCTTCAGCAAATGCCCTACAATTCGGGCTTGGCGGCTTTAACAATTCCAAATTCCAGAGTAGAAGCCTTCAACTTTAGAATGGAAAATAGAGACGATCGCATTTTGCTTAAAAAAGTAAGCGAGCTTTCGCAGTTGGATTTGCTAAGCGATTCGTCTTCGAACTTGGGCTTGGGCAAGATTTTCTTTAACAGTATTACCTTTGGCACAAAGGGGCTTTTGGTAAACACAAGGGCGGGCGGCCTTAAAAAAGACCTTAGCGTTGGCCTGCTTCGCCTTAATAACGACCCCTTAAACCCCAGCTATTTCGAACGTCCCTACGGTGTTGAAGGCTACGACGCATATTTCCACAACCGCTCGGGCGAATACAACCAATTTAAAAAGAACAAGCTAAACGGCGCAGGCCACATGTTCGGCCCACAGGCGGCAGACGATATAAACCTTAGCTATAAAGGCCTAAACTACAACAAGGGCAATTCGCAAACATACGGTTATGTGCGCCAGCATAAAGACCCAGGCGGTCCTTTGTGGGATTCTTTGCGCAGCTACTACAATACCCGCGTAGACCAAAATGGTACGGGCTCGAACGCCTCTTACGACAACAAAGTTAAGGTAAAGACAGACACTACAACAGGCTTAAGCCCCGTGCTTCAGCACTTCCAGCTTTTGGTTATTCCCGCTTTGTCGGACTACGGCGGCGGCGACTACGGCGTTAGAATATACTATGTTCCCGTTGTAGTTCTTTGGAATCCGTACGACGCAAAGATAGACGCAAACTTTTATGCATTCCAAATAGGAGCTGCAGATTCAAGCTTTTTGTCGTCTTCCAGAGTTGCAATTGGCTACCTAAAGGGCGGCAACGTATTCCAAAGCATACGCGACTATAGAACCGAAAGAATTACCCGCCCGATTATAAATTCCAGCGGGGCAACAAGCAGCGGCGGCAAGTCTTTGCCTAGCTACGATACGGCAAACCTAAACCGCTACCGCTATGTAAATCGCAGCGGCGTAATGCCTAAGTCTTCGCCCAACGGCATTGCCACAAGCGACGACAGCGCCATAAACAAAGCCTATTTCGGCTATGGCCCGTGGACTTGGGAAGATACAATGAAGCAGGATTCCGAAATACCAAACGACCCGAAGTTTGGCGGCTTAATCCGTTTCTATCAGCCCAAAACATTAAACTTTACCTACACTGTTGCCGACTCGGTTACGGGCGCGCCCGTTCAAAAAACGGCTGCGGTATCGTTTAAAGTTTTAACAAAAGACTCGTTCTACTTTAGAAGACTTTATTTAAACGACGTAAAAACCTCCATTGCCAGAGTGGGGCAAAGGGCGTTGTCTAGCCGCGGTTCCATGAGCTATATGACGGAATCGAGGGCTACAAACGCAAGCGTTGTAAAAGACGGCAACGGCTACGATGTAAACTTCCGCTTCTTGGTAAATTCTAGCGGTTTGCAGCCCGGGCAGGCAAAGATATTCTCCCTTAAAGAGTCTGTGCCCTACAACCTTAAGTTTAACGGCAAGCTTGGCTATGCAGGCAATTTCTACAGGGCGCAAAAGTCGCACCCAACCGAATGGTGCCTAACCGAAGGCATTTCGAACAACAAAATGGGCGGTTTCTTCATAGACATTTTGCACCCCGAAAAGGCTCACGCAAATATTGCGGGTTTGGGTAGCGGCACGGCAACTACAACTACAAGCCCAGCCTTTAGAACCGACCCATGGGAATACGACAAAGGCTACGTTGGCGCCGACAACAAGCCCCTTGGCGCATTGTTTAACATAAATGATGCTTTGGGCACTGGCAACGACGGTTTTGCAACCGAAGCCGTTTCGCTTGCTCAAATCAGGCTCGACTACGACGCCGAAGCTATGGTGCCGCAGGCGGGCTCGCAGCAAATAGATACATTTTCTTCGCCCTACGGCTATTATAGGTACGACAAATATTGGTTGGGCAGCAACAACCCGATGAAGGAGATTCCCGACAGGGGCAAGCTTGGCGCGTTCAACAGCGTATTGAGCTGGTCTATTGAAAGAACTCCCCTTTTAATGTGGGACTATTCCGACGACAACAACAAGGTAAATCTATATAGAGACGACGACGGCAACGACAACGCCCCGCGCAATGCGGCAACCTTCCAAACATTAAAAAGATATTTGCTTAACCAAAACTGTTGGGACTCTACAGGCGGTAACAATATAACGTCTTTCCCCTTCCCCAGAATGAACTGGGCAAAAGATACCGTTTCGTGGGGCGAGCACCCCTTGTGGAGATACGGCGGCATGGGCGGCAGTGCCATAGGGGCTGCAAATATGCTTAGCGGCGCAAACTGCATGTTCGGCGAAGGCTCTACAGGTTTGGGCTACAACTACCTAAACAACGGCTACGGAATTAGGTTTGAAAGCAACTATGTAAAGGGCTTTTTCTCGCAGCCCTATTTGCAGTGGCTTGGCAACAATGCAAAGTCGCCCTACGACAAATATTTGTTGAACAAGATAAAGGCGGCGGTTCCCCAGTGGCAGCAGGCGTTTTCAAGCGAATACGAATTCTATAAGGAATTTAAACGCCAAGCCGGTTTGGGCAACATTTCTACAAACGGCTACTGGTTTTGGGAAGACTTTTATTTCCTCTTTACAGACCCGCGCCGCATAAGCCCCTCGTTTTGGAGCACGGCGTATACTACCGATAAAGACAACAACAGCGGCGGGCGCTGCTACGACCGCCAGCCCCAAAACTTTGTCCCCTTTGTGGTTGCTGCAACAAGCACGGCGGCTTTGCCCATCTCCAACTTTACGGGGCAAAATAGCGACCGCATTGTTATGTCGGTTGGCGTAAGCGCATATAGGCCAATCTCTACAAATCTCGACAGTTCCGTAGATTGGCAAACGCAGTATCCGTTAAAATACCCGTATATAACAAACACGAACATAACGGGCAAGTTTTACGGCGACCCAACTGCAGCCCGCGGCGGCTCTTTGCGCGACAGCAGCTACGGCCCGCGTACTGGGCAGATATTTACGGGCGAAGGCCACGGCCGTTTCGGCAGGTTAAACAATATGCAATATGCCGCAGTTGAATTTGGCGGCGATGGCCGCAATGCAGGCAGTCGCTACATATATAAGACAATTAACATATTAAGGAATATGGGCGAAAAGGCTCAGGTTGGCCCGAACCCGACTTCTGCAAATACCTACGACTTGCCCATGAGGCACTTCTTAAGGGAAAAGGAAGTTGTTTCGAATATGGCGCAGTTGTCTTCGGCAGACTTGTCGTTCGGTGCCGAAGTTGGCCGCGGCGGCTTTTCGGCTTGGGGCTTGGGTGTTGCAACCGGCGACATTTTGTACCCGACATATTCAATAGGCAATTCGTTTGCCAATATGCGCATTGCCCCCGAAAGAACATACGACTTTTGGTGGTGCGACGGCGAAAAGGCAACAACGGCTTCGGCAACAAGAAACGGCACTTTCCAGATGGAATCGGAATATAGGGGTATTAACTACGACTTGTCGTGGCACTTAAACGACGTTTTGTGGGACGAATACTTCTTCTCTACCATACCCTATAGAACCGACGAACGTTCCACAAGGCTAGACCGCACTTATTGGAACCCGCGCAACCCGCGCATAAAGTATGTAGATACCCTAGGCCCCGATATTCAGGTTCCGCACCTAAGGGGTGATGTAAAGAGCACAATTTCCGATTCGCGCAACTTGGAATTAGACTTCGAGGCGAACGCCGCAAGGTTGTGGATTAACGGGCCATTTAACGTAAATTCTACAGATGTCGACGCATGGAAGGCGGTTTTGGCAACAAGCTTTGGCACCGATGTTATGAGTGTAGACAGCACTTCGCCCATAAGGGTCGGCAAAAAGGCTCCCTTCCCAAGAAACGGTTTGCCCGCAACAAATAAGGAATTTACCGACAACAGCGTAGACAATAGCGCGAAGAACGCCATGACAAACTTTAGGGCACTCGACAGCCAAGAGCTTGAAGAGCTTGCGCTTTCGATGGTAGAAAACGTAAAAGACCGCGGCCCATTCTACTCTTTGGCAGACTTTGTAAACCGCACTGTTGAAATGCGTTCTGCCGAAGTAAGAAGAATGCACCAACAGCGCGTTTACGACCTAAGCGACGACTTTTACGCAGGAGATGCCCTGTCGGACGCCTCGAAGATTAACGTAAATAAAGACGAAAACAAAGAGTCGTTCTATGTTATGCAAAACCATATGCAAAAGGGTGTTATGCAGTCGGCTATAGATATGACGATAATAAACGAAGCGTTCTTCGATTCGGCATACCTTATAGAGCTTGGCGACAGCGCGCTAAATTCGCGCTTTGCAAAAATATCCAGCTACGACGACCGCTCCGCCAACTGGACGCTTGCCGTTTGCGGCTCGTTCCCGTCGGCTTCGCAGTTGGGGCAAATTTGGTCTTATATGGGCGACCCGCGCGAATCGTGGGAAAACTACCGCGCAGTTTTAGGTTCTACATTGGCGGGGGCATCGGCATATCTAACACAGGCCGACATTCTCCAGCAAATAGGCTCGTTTATAACCGTAAGGGGCGACACCTTTAAGATTAGAGCCTACGGCGAAATCCGCAACCCAATTACAGGCGCAATAGAAAGCAAGGCTTGGTGTGAAATGGTTGTTCAGCGTTATCCTGAATATGTAGACTCGGTTGCAAATGCACCCACCGACATAGAAAACCGCGACAGGGAATTGGGCACGCAGAACAAGACCGACTACGACACAATATATACGGAACTAAGCGACGGCAACTTGTCTAACAAATATTTGGGCAGACGCTTTAAAGTTGTGTCGTTCCGCTGGTTGTCGGAAAGAGAAATCTAGCCAAAAAACTAGCCTACAAAAACAAAATGCCGCAGAAATCTACTGCGGCATTTTTTGTGTATATTTTGCGCGTATAAACCCCCTTTTGCCTAAAAAGTGGGTAGAAAAAAAGAAAACTTTTAAACGAAAGATTCCATCGCATATAACGGAATGTTTACAATGTCGCCGTCTATCTTGTAGTCGTTCAGCGAAATTCTGTATGATTTTCTCGGCGAATATTTTTGCCTATAAACTTTCAGGCTCTTTGCCTGATTGTTTATCGACGCCTTCACCTCTACCGGAATTACATCGTTTTGGTGTTGTATCAAAAAGTCTATTTCGGCGTTTGCATTGCTTGTCCAGTAATAGACATTCTTTATGCCCAATGCCTTTAATTGTTGCAAAACAAACTGCTCGGTTAACGCTCCCTTAAATTCGGTAAAAAGCGTATTCGAATTTAAAACCGTTTGAGTGTCTAGCCCGCTTAGCGCGCCAAGCAACCCCACATCTAAAGAATACAGCTTAAAAAATCCGCTTTCGGCGTATGCGCTTAGCGGCAAATCGGGCTTGGAAACTTTGTTTATTTCGTACGAAAGCCCCGTTTTAACAAGCCAGTTTAACGCAACCGAATATTCCTTGCTCTTTGCGTTTTTTGCCACCAAATTATATGCAAACTTTTTATTTTCCTTTGCAAGTTGTTGCGGCAACGAATTCCAAATTTGCCCTACTTTTGGATATGCCGACAAGGGTATGTGTTTCGAAAAATCAAGCTGGTAGGCTGTCAATATAGCATTTTGAGTTTCCCTTACTTTGGCAAAGTCGTGTTCCAAAATATAGCTGTTTACAACGGCGGGCATTCCCCCTGTTATGTAGTAAACGCGCAAAAGCTCGGTAAGGGTGTCTTTAAACGACGTTATTGTTTGTACATCTTTTTCGCGCAGAATGTCTACCAGCATTTTTTTGCCTGTAGCCAACAAAAATTCGTAGAAAGAAAGCGGGTACATCTGCAAAAAGTCGGTTTTGCCCACTGGGAACGAATCGTTTTCGTGCAGGGCAACCCCAAGCAAACTGCCCGCCGCCATTATGCTATATTGCGGGGTTTCTTCGCAAAAATATTTTAACGAGCGCAGGGCGTTTTTGCATTCCTGAATTTCGTCGAAAATAATAAGGGTGTTTTCGTTTATTTCACATTCGAACTGAACGGAAAGCTCTTTTAGTATTCTTGCGGGGTCTATGTCGCCCTTAAACCTGTCTTTTGCTCTTTCGTTGCGGTCGAAGTTTACATAAAGCGTGTTTTTGTAAAACTTTGAGCCGAATTCGCGCATAAGGTAGGTTTTGCCCACTTGGCGCGCACCCTCTATTATTAGGGGTTTTCTGTTTTTAGACTTTTTCCAGTCTATAAGTTTATTTATTGCAAAGCGTTCCATATTTTCTTTAGTGGGTATGTTTTTGTAGAATTCTATACAAAAGTCAATCAACTTTTGTGGAAACTTCTACAAAAGTCCATCGACTTTTAGGGAAAGTTTTACTTTTTTTGATGGACTTTTTGTGGGGAAAGGGGTTTTTAGGGGAATTTTGGACGGCTAGTTTGTGCAATTTATTTGCAAAAATCGACATATTTTTAGGCGAATTTAATGGGCATAGTTTTAGGTGGTGTGGGTGTGATGCGCATTTTTGTTTTAGGCGATAGGAATTTTTTATGTGGGTGATTTTTCTGTTTTAGCGATAGGGCATTCTTTTTGCGGCATGTGCCGTTTGCGATTTATACAAGTAGCTTTTATTTTTTTGGATTTTTGCTTTTTTGCACACTTTGCTTTTTAAAAAAGCAAAGTGTGGGTAATTTTTTTAATCATTTTTTTTTTTTGAATAAAAAAATACTTGCAAAGGTGCGAGTTATGGACAATGATACACCCCAAACTTTAGTAATATACTTTTAGGATACTAACAATGAAAACGATAAGATTGGCTATATTTGCGGTGTTTGCGGCCGCAGCATCGGTGTCTTTGGGTGCCGATTTGGTATATAGGCAGATTGCCGACGGCAATACAACCTATAATAGAGACGGCAGGATGTGGTATTCGGCCGACGCTAAATACGTTCCCGTTTACGAGGAAGACGGCATTACGGTAAAATACTATGTGCTAGACCAAGGCCCTGTAAACAGAAGCCCCACTATTGAAGACAATGTTACAATTTCGGGCTATGCCGAAGGCGACAAATACGTTAACGGCAACGCCGGATGGATACAGGCCTACGAAGAAAAGTCTTGGCAGACGGGCGACGGTTCGCACCCGATGTACTGGATAAAGGGCACAACCGACGATATGGTGACAACGGGCTATAAAGACGCCGAAAAAACAGTAGTATCGAAGACGAACTATGTGGAAAGAATTTTGTCGAGTCTTCACAACGGCGGCACCAATGTTTATGCAAATAATTTAACCATAAATTTTGCAAAAGAATTTTTGTTCGGCAACTCCTCCAACCCGAACCAGACTTTTACATTCCACTTTATAGATAAGACTTCGTCTCAGAATACAATGAATGTTGCCGACACAATGACTGTCGGCGGCGGCAAGAATATTATATTCTATACAGACAAAGGGCTTGTTGCCGACTACATCAATCTTGGCAGGCTTAATGTTGCGTTCGACAGCTCGTCGACATTAAAATTCGGCAACGGGCAGGGCACAATAAGCGAACTAAGAATTGGCGTAGACAAAAGCGAAAGCGGCGACTATGCGTTGAATTCTCTGGCGGCTTCAACTGTTGCGGCAAATTCCGCCTTGCAGATAGACAGCGAAGTTCAAAACGCCTATATCGGCAATATAGACATTGCCAAGGGCGGTAACCTTATAATAAACAATGTCGCCAGCGCCTCTTTGATGGGCGACATTAACAACCGCGGTACGCTTTCGTTTAAGGGCACAACCAGTGCCTCTGCTGTAAGCGGCAAAACAATAACGCAAACATTTGCCGACGGCGAGGAAACTGTTGAAGGCGTTACAAATATCAACGACAGCGCCGTTGTAACCGACACTACAATTGTAGGTGGCACAACGCACTTTAGCGGCGGCAGGTTTGTAAATTCCACCCAAAAGGGCGGCCTGATAAACATGAGCGGTACGGCAGTTTCCGAAAACGCCTCGTTTACCGACGGTGCATTGCTTAAATACTACGGCGGTACTTTAAGCGGTACAACCACATTTAAAGACGGCCAGTTTGCCACAAGCAACGAAAGCACCGCCTTTACATTGGCAGCCGACGCCGTTATCAACGCCGAAACAAACAAGTTCCACATCAACTACACAAACCCCGCAAAAGGCAAGGTAGACGGCGGTACTTCGGCAGACGTTAACATATCGGGCGTTATAAACTTTAAGGGTAACGGCAAATATTCGGGCGGCATACCCGACACAAAATATGGCGACTATTTCTTCCAACTAAACGGCAAAGACGTTTATGTGAACGAATTGAATATTGCCGGCGGCATGGGCGAAGCGGGCAGCTCGTATACAGCCAACCTAGACTGGGGGCATGCGCGTATCAAAGCGGGCAATAAGCTAGACATTAACAAACTTACGCTTTCGGGCGATACTGCTTTGGGCACTCAATATTTGTATATCCGCAACGCCTCTACGGCGGCAACCGCTACAACGCATTTTGGCACCTTTGCCTTAAAGGGCGGCGAAACGACGGACGCCGCAACCTACGGTGTTCAAACCCGTGTAAATACCGCAAAAACAACCGCAAATGTTGCAACTATCGACAACTTGCAGTTTACGGGGGCGTTTAAATCCGGCCAGAAAATTTTCTTCGGCACGCACTATACCCACAGCATTTTGGTTAAAAACATGGTAATCGATACAACCGCATTTAGTATCGACCACGAGTACAACTTCACTGTTGCAGGCTACTATGGCACAGACTATAGAGTAGACAATTTGGACATAAACTATGCCTATAAAAACGATATAAGAGGTTCCTTCTTGGCAAAGAATTTGGATTTTGGCACTGCCAATATCACAAGCACGGCGGGTTCTATCGAAACAGCATTCAACAGCTTCGAAAAAACCACATTCGAAGAATTGACAATAGGTGCCGACAGCGCCGCAAATTCGGTATGGGTAACGGTAAACGGCTCTACATACACTGCCAATAAAGACGGTACGAACACCGGCGACGACCGCGACTATATCTCGATTGGCAAGGCAAACCTTAACGCAAACGGCGTGTTGCAGTTGCGCGGCGTTGCAAGGTCGACCGACTACAACGTAAATATTGGCGAGCTTAATATGAACGACGGCCGTCTAAAGCTTGGCTATTCGTATACTGGAACCGCCGAAGCAAGAGCAGCCTACAAGGCAGTTGTTGGCACTCTTAACGGCACAGGCAACATATACGGCAACGAAATGGGCGGTTATGTAGACTACACATTGCAGCTCGGCAACAATGTAGGTTCGTTAAGCGCATATGCAGGCAGTATTTACGCAAACAACGCAAACAGCACCATTAGCATTGTAAAAACAGGCGCAAATGCACAGGTTCTTTCGGGCACAAACAACAACCTTAACGGCGGCTCTGTTGCGGTTAACGGCGGCGCATTGCTCCTTGCAAGCGCAAATGTTGGCGATGTTTCCATAGCTACGGGTGCGGCATTCGGTGCCGCAGGCGCGTTAAATGTTAATTCGTTGACCAAAGCCGACGGCGCATACCTTGCCTTCGACTTCTCGCAGTCCGACTACACAATCAATATCAAAAACGACCTAATCGGCAATGTCTTGGGCTCGGACTTCTTATTCTCGAGCTTCGACATGCAAGAGCTTGATGTTGAAATGACCCTTATCTCGTTTGCAGATGCAGCAAACATAAACGAATCGTTAAAGTCGTTAAACGGCAAAACGTTTGAATATGTAGACGCAAAAACAGCTGCAAAATATAACGGCACATTCTCGATAGACGGCTCGAACTTTAACGTTACATTTGAAGTTCCAGAACCGGCTACATGGGCGGCAATATTCGGCGCATTGGCTTTGGCATTTGCGATATACCGCCGCAGAAAGTAAGGTTAATTTAAAATTGCAAAACGGCTTTTGTGAGCTTTCCAAAAGCCGTTTTTTTGTGCCCAAGTTTTGTGCCGCAATTTGCGCAATAAATTGCGTTTTAAATTTGTTCTTAGAATTTTTTATGCGTTTTGCCGCATGGCATTTTTTGTTTTCGCAAAAAAAGATTTCTTTTAACAAAATGTTTTTGCAAAATTTATGCAAATGCTATTTTGTAGGGGGCAATATGAAAGTTATAAGGGCAAAAAGCGCGGGCTTTTGCTTTGGCGTTGAACGGGCCATAGGCATAGCAAGAAGTTTGGCGGGCGAAAACAAAAAAGTTTTTACCGACGGCCCGCTTATTCACAATAGTCAGATGATGCGCCGTCTTAAAGACGAGGGCATAGACGAAATAGGCGACTATAAAAGCGAGTCGAGCCTGAATATTAACCCGAGCTGCGGCGACTGCGTTTTGGTTGTTCGCGCGCACGGTGTTTCGCCCGAAAGAAGAAAATACCTTAAGGATTTGGGCGTACCCCTAAAGGACGCAACCTGCCCCGACGTTGGCAAAATTGCGGGGCAAATTAAAATTCACGCAACAAAAAATTTCACGGTTTTAATTGTGGGCGACCCCCAACACCCCGAAGTTATGGGGCTTTTAGGCTATGCCAAAAAAGGCAAGGGCTTTGTTGTTAAGTCTTTTGCCGATGTGGACAATTTGCCCGACATACAGGGCGAAATTTGCGTTGTTTCGCAGTCTACAATGTTTACCGACGACTACCGCGAAATTTGCGAATACATAAAAAAGCGTTTCCCGAAAACAGTTGTAATCGACACAATTTGCGGGGCAACAAAAGAGCGTCAAAAAGACGTTAACATTCTTGCCCAGCAGGGCGCGCAGGCGATAATTGTAATTGGCGGCAGGCACTCGGCAAACACGGTTAAGCTGGCAATTATGGCAAAGCGCACGGGGCTGGAATGCTTCCATGTAGAAACTGTTGCCGAGCTTGACGTAGACGCCCTAAAAAAGAAATACTCGGTAATAGGGGTAACGGCGGGGGCTTCTACGCCCGACTTTCTTATAGACGAGCTTTGCCAAAAGCTGGAAAACGCGTAAGCGGTTAATAAAGCGCGCAATCAGTTAATTATTGTTTGCATTTGCCGCCAAACAGTGCAAACTTAGCAGTTTAATTTGCAGATAATTATGAGCGGAAAAACTATAAATGTTGGCATAACGGGCGCGGCAGGCTATGCAGGCGCAGAACTTGTGCGCTTGATTTGCAGGCACCCACACGCAAACTTGGCTTGTGTTACAAGCCGCAGTTTAAGCGGCAAAAAAGTTGCCGATGTAATGCCCGCCCTAAGGCACTTGTTGCCCGACAATTTATTGTTTACGGCGTCTTCCCCCGAAGAACAGGCAAAGATGGACAACATAGACGTTTGGTTTTTGGCTCTTCCGCATGGGGTGGCGGCCGAATATGCAAAAGCACTAGTTAACGCAAACAAAAAGGTTATAGACATTTCCGCCGACTTTAGGCTTAATAGTTTGGAAACCTACAAAAAGTATTACGGGGTAGACCACCCGGCTCCCGAACTGCTAAAGCTTGGCAAATATGTTTTGCCCGAATTGTTCGACAACTGGCAAGACTCCAAACTTATTGCGTGTCCGGGGTGCTACCCTACAAGCATTTTAGTGCCAATGGTGCCCCTTTTGCGCGAAAAATTGGGCGTAGACAAAAACATTGTCATAGACAGCTACAGCGCGGTTAGCGGCGCGGGCAAAAAGGCCGACGTTAACTACATATTCTGCGAACGCAACGAAAGCGCAAAGGGCTACGGCTATGTGTTTCACAGGCATTTGTCGGAAATAGAAGAGCAGCTTTCCGACGCAAACGGCGGCGAGGTTGTTGTTCAATTTAACCCGCACCTTTGCCCGATGAACAGGGGCATTTTAACTACAATCACTGTTCCTTCTAACGGGGCAACAATAGAGGATTTATATAAAATCTGGCACAAGTATTACGACGGCAAAACATTTGTAAAAATACTGCCCGAAAAAAGCTATCCGGACACAGCAAATGTTGCCAACACAAACAGGTGCGACATAAGCGCGGCCTACGACCCGCGCACAAAAAATTTCATCATTTCAAGCACAATCGACAACTTGGTTAAAGGCGCAAGCGGTCAGGCGGTTCAGATTATGAACGGCTTGTTCGGCTTCGACGAAAAGGAAGGACTATTGTAAAATTATGGCTAAGAATTATACTTTAACTGTTAAGGAAGACAGCGCAGGCATTGTAGACGTTTTGGGTTTTAAAGTTGCAGGCGTTTCTAGCGACATTCGCAACAAGAACGACGGCAGGCTGGACACCGCAATTATTAAGAGCGACGTTCTTGCAACGGCGGCAGGCACATTTACCACCAACGACGTAAAGGCCGCCCCCGTTTATGTAGACATTGAACACCTTTGGAAGTCTCCCAAAATAGGGGCTGTTATTGCCAACAGCGGCAACGCAAACGCCTGCACGGGGCAAAGGGGTATGGACGATGCCCGCAAAATGTGCGCATTGGTTGCAAAAGAATTCGGCCTGCTCGAAAACGAGGTTTTGGTTTCCTCTACGGGCAGAATAGGCGAATTTATGCCCATGGAGAAAATCGAAAAGGGCATAAAGGAAGCGGTTTCGAAAATCTCGAATTCGCAGGAAAGCGGCGTTGCGGCGGCCTCGGCAATTCTCACTTCCGACACCCGTAAAAAGACGATTTCCGTAACCGTAAACTGCGGCGGCAAAGAATTCCACATGGGTGCAATGGCAAAGGGCGCGGGCATGATAGAGCCTAACATGGCCACAATGCTTGCCTACATTGCCTGCGACGCCGAAATCTCGCAAAAGCTGCTTAAGGAATGTCTGTCGAAGTCGGTTGAAATGAGCTTTAACTGCATTAGCGTAGACGGCGATATGAGCACAAACGACACCGTTTTGGTTTTGTGCAACGGCCAAAGCCACGTTAAGATAGACGACAATGCCGACTTGCTTGAAGCCTTTAAGGAGGCTCTGCAAACAGTGTGCTCGTATTTGGCTTCGCACATTGTTGCCGACGGCGAAAAAATTACAAAGGTTGTTCAAGTAAACATTTCGGGCGCAAAAAGCGAAGAGCAGGCGCGCAAAATAGCAAAGTCTATTGCAAATTCCATGTTGGTAAAGTCGGCCTGGTACGGCGGCGACCCCAACTGGGGCAGGCTTGTAGACGCTGCAGGCTACGCAAAAACGGGCATAGACTTCCAGAAAATGGACTTGGCCTACAACAACGTTCCCGTAATAGTCAAGGGCGAGGTTTTGGCAAACAACAAGCCTTTGTGGAAAAAGGAAGTTGCCGAAAAAAGCTTTGCCGTGAATATGAATTTGAACTTGGGCGAATTTTCGTGGACGGTTCTTACAACCGACTTGTCGGAAGCCTATGTGGATTTCAATAAGGGCGAATAATGGACATTTGCGAAATCACAAAAAAGGCCGACATTTTGATAGAGGCGCTGCCCTATATACAACGCTTTAAAAATTCGGTGTTTGTAATTAAATACGGCGGCGCCTTTATGGACGACCCCGACCCGAAAATCCGCACATCGGTAGCTCAAGACATAGCCTTTTTAGCCTCGGTTGGCATTAAGGTTGTGGTCGTACACGGCGGCGGCAAGGCTATTAGTCGCGCAATGGACAAAGCGGGGCTTGTTCCCGAATTTAAAAACGGAATGCGCGTTACCGACGAAAAAACCGTAGGCATTGTAGAACGCGTTTTAAACGGCCAGGTAAATTCCGAAATTTGCGAAATGCTTAAGGCGCGCGGCGTAAACGCCAAGTCTATTAAGGGCAATATGGTTTTAAAGTGCAAAAAACTGCTTAGCAAAGACGCCGCGGGCAACGAAGTGGACTTAGGCTATGTCGGCGAAACAACCGAGGTAGACGCACAGGTTATTGTCGACGCCATTGCCGACGGCTCGGTTGCGGTAGTTTCGCCCATAGCTTTGGGCGACGACTTTCACCCATACAACACCAATGCCGATGTTGCCGCAAGCGCGGTTGCGTGCGCATTAAGGGCGCGCAGGCTTGTTTTCCTTTGCGACGTTCCGGGGCTAATGCGCGACTTTAAAGACAAAACTTCGCTTATTTCCACACTAAAGATGGGCGAAATAGAATCTTTAAAGCAAAGCAAGGTTATTGCAGGCGGAATGTTGCCGAAGGTAGACAGCGGCGTAAAAGCCCTTAAGTCGGGCGTGCGCAGGGTTCACTTTGTAAACGGCTATATGCCCCATTCGCTGATACTTGAAATCTTTACCGACGAGGGCATTGGAACGGAAATTGTACACGATTTTAAAAGCAATGAACACTAAGGAAAAATTTAAGAAATATACCCTTAACAACTACGGCGAACGCCAAATTTGCATAGCCAAAGGCGCGGGTATGTACGCCTACGACGAAGCGGGCAAAAAATATCTGGATTTTGGCGCGGGCATTGCCGTAAACATTTTGGGGCATTGCGACAAAGACTGGGTAAAAGCCCTTACAAAACAGGCGCAAACCGTTGCCCATTGCAGCAATTTATACCTAAATGTGCCGCAGGCAGATTTGGCCGAAGCCCTTATCGGCGAATCCAAATTCGGCAAAATGTTCTTTTGCAACAGCGGCACCGAGGCCAACGAAGCTTTGATTAAGGCCGCCCGTATTTACGGCGAAACTTTGCCCGTAAAAAGATACAAAATTTTGGTTGCCCGCAATTCCTTTCACGGCAGAACAATGGGCGCGCTTTCGGCCACAATTCAGGAAAAGATACAAAAGCACTTTTCGCCTTTGCTGGAGGGCTTTGAAACGGCCGAGTTTAACGACATAAAATCCTTTAAGGCAAAGCTTGCAAAAAAAGACATTGCCGCCGTTTTGATAGAGCCCATTCAGGGCGAAAGCGGCGTTTTGCCAGTAGACGTAAAGTTCCTTAAGGAATTGCGCAGCTTGTGCAGCAAGTATTCGACGCTTTTGTTCTTCGACGAAGTTCAATGCGGCGTTGCGCGCACCGGCAAGTTTTTTGCGTTCCAAAAATTCGGCGTAAAACCCGACGCAATTTCCATGGCAAAGGGCTTGGGCGGCGGCTTCCCCATAGGCGCGGTTTTAATGAGCGACAAGCTTGCAAAGCTCTTTACCCCCGGCACGCACGGAACTACGTTCGGCGGCAACCCGCTGGCATGCGCCGTTGCGCTTTCGGTTGTAAAGGCGGTTAAAAAACGCAAGCTTGCCGAAAACGCGGCAAAATGCGGAAAACTGCTTTTAAACGGTTTGCAAAAACTCGCAAAAAAATATCCCGAAAAGGTAAAATGCGCAAGGGGCGTTGGCCTTATGATAGGTCTTTTGCTTAACGAGCCCTACAAAAACGCCGACTTAGTAAAGGCCTTGCTGGTAAATTCGCTTATAACGATTCCCGCAGGCTCGAACGCGGTAAGGTTTTTGCCGCCGCTTATAGTAAAGGAAGCCGAAATTAAAAAGGCTTTGACTATTGTAGACAAAACATTAAATGCACTATAATTAAAAAATGAACACATCTTTTTTAAGAGAAACCGACTTTAGCCTGCAGGAGGCAAAAGAAACTTTTGAATTGGCGCAACGCTACAAGCGCGCGCGTTCGGCTTGTCCTTTGGATTTGCTTAGGGGGCAGTCGTGGGGGCTTATATTCTTCAAAAAAAGCACGCGCACGCGCCTGTCGTTTGAAGTAGGCGTATACGAGCTGGGCGGCCACCCGATGCTTTTGAATGCAAACGACCTTCAAATTTCGCGCGGCGAAACTATAGAAGACACCGCAAAAGTTATGGGCCGCTACCTAAGCGGCTTGGTAATTAGAGCCTACGAGCACAAGGTTGTTGAAGACTTTGCAAAATATAGCAAGTTGCCCGTTGTAAACGCGCTTACCGACTTGTTGCACCCCTGCCAAAGCTATACCGACACATTTACAATGATGGAGCATTTCTCTAAAGATGGCAATGTTTCGCTAGATTCCCTTAAGGGCAAAAAGTTTGTGTTCTTTGGTGACACCGCCTGCAATATGGGCTATTCGCTGGCGTTGGCGGGTTCTATGTTCGGGTTCGACGTTGTTTTGTGCGGCCCGGAATCTTGCGAGCCGAAGGGCGATTTAGACAAAATCTACAAAGACGCAAAGCTCGAAAAAACCTACACTTTTGAGCCGGATCCCAAAAAGGCGGCAAAGAACGCCGACGTTTTGTATACCGACGTTTGGGTAAGCATGGGCAAAGAGGCCGAAGTTGAAGAGCGTATGAAGCTTTTTGCCCCCTATCAGGTAAACGCAAAGCTTATGTCGCTGGCAAAGCCCTCGGCCATATTTATGCACTGCCTGCCGGCGCACGCGGGTCAGGAGGTTTCGGACGAAGTTTTAAACTCGAAGGCAAGCATTGTTTTCGACCAGGCCGAAAACAGGCTGCACGTTCAAAAGGCGATAATTTCGAAACTGGCAAAAAGGTAATTTTTTTTAATAAAACATATATGAAAAAGAAAATGAAAATCGTATTGGCTTATTCGGGCGGTTTGGATACTTCCGTTTTGGTAAGCTGGCTTAAAGAACGCTACAATGCGGATATAGTAACATTTTCCGCAGACGTAGGTCAGGAAGAGGAGCTAAAAGGTCTCGCCCAAAAGTCGAAAAAGTCGGGCGCGGTTGCGCACTATACTGTAGACTTGGTAGACGAATTCGCCAAAGACTTCATCTTCCCGATGATGAGGGCAAACGCGCTCTACGAAAACCAGTACTATTTGGGTACTTCCATTGCGCGTCCGTTGATTGCAAAAGCGCACATTGAAATAGCAAAAAAAGTTAAGGCCGACGCAGTTGCCCACGGCGCAACGGGCAAGGGCAACGACCAGTGCCGTTTTGAATTGTCGTTTGCGGCATTAGCTCCCGACCTTAAGGTTATCTCGCCCTGGAGAATGGACGACTTTCGCGCGGCTTTCCCCGGCAGAAGCGAAATGATTGAATACTGCAAGCAGCACAATATCAATGTAGAAGCTTCGGCAAAAAAACCCTATTCGATGGACAGAAATATGCTGCATATTTCCTACGAAGCTGGCATTTTGGAAGACCCGTGGTTCGACCCGACCGTTCCCGCAAACAAGGGTATGTTCAAGCTTAGTGTAGACCCTCAAGACGCCCCCAACAAGCCCGAGTATATCGACTTGGAATTTAAGGAAGGCGACTGCGTTGCAATAAACGGAAAAAAGATGACTCCTTCGCAGGTTATGAAAACCTTGAACAAGCTTGGCGGCAAGCACGGCATAGGCAGGGTAGACATTGTAGAAAACCGCTTTGTTGGCATGAAAAGCCGCGGCGTATACGAAACCCCCGGCGGCGCAATATTGCTTGCCGGCCATAGAAATATGGAAACCATTACAATGGATAGGGAACTTATGCACTTGCGCGATATGCTTACCCCCAAATATGCCGAATTGGTATACAACGGTTTTTGGTATGCTCCCGAACGCGAAGCATTGCAGGCATTTATCGACAAGAGTCAGGAATGCGTAACAGGTACAGTTCGCCTAAAGCTCTACAAAGGCTCGGTAATCTGCGTCGGCAGAAAGAGCCCCTACAGCTTGTACGACGACAAGATTGCAAGCATGGAAGGCGTAAAGAGCGACTATAACCAAGACGACGCAACAGGCTTTATACACCTGCAGGCATTAAGACTCCGCGAAAGAGCCTTAAGGCAAAAGGGCGCAAAAGTTGCCTCGAAGTCGAAAATCGTAAAGTAGCATTTTCTTTACAACAAAAACAAAAAGCGGCGCAGTTTAAAAATTGCGCCGTTTTTTTGTGGAATATTGCGAGCAATAAAAAAGGCCACATAAAATGCAGCCTTTCTTATTTTGCCTTTTTAGCTTTTTAGTTTGTTTTTACCTGCGAATTTTGCGATTCAATTTCGCTAATCCAATCGCACATAATGTGTAAAGACTCCCTTAGCTGAACGTCGAACTCGGGGGCGTCGTCTTCTTCAAGGGCGTCAAGCTCGTTTAGGTCGTCGTCGAGCTTCTTTTTCTTTTTTGGGGTATCTTTTTCAAGCTCTTTTGCGCTGTCTAGCAAAATTTCGGTAAAGGTGTAGTTTGTTTTTACAAACTCCTTTTCGCGCTTTTCGTTTTCGTCCAAAAAGGCCTGGTCTTTTTCCATTTGGCTTTTGCGTTCGTCTATATCCAAAGAATAGCTTTTTTGTTTTTGCTTTTGTTTAAACCAGTCTACGCGCTCCTGATAGAACTTAAATTCGTTCGAATTTTGCCTGCGTTTTTCCGACTCGAAGCGCAATTTTGCGATTAGGTCGTTCGAGTTTGCGGCGTTTATTCCGTAGTTGTAAACTTCGCCAACGTCTACGCTCTTTATCGAATCCCACTTCATTGCATTGTCTTTCGAGGCTTCGTCTATCTTCATATCGTCGTATATCGACGGGAAGCTTATGTCCGATTCAATTCCCTTAAGCTGTATGGATTCTCCGTTGGGGGCGTACCATTTTTGCACGGTAATTTTTGCCGCGCTTTTCAATTCGGGCTCGAAGTTGCTTAGGTTGTATACGGTTTGTACGGTGCCTTTGCCGAAGGTGTTTTTGTCGCCCACAATTATGGCGCGCTTGTGGTCTTTTAAAGCCCCCGCCAAAATTTCCGATGACGACGCCGACAACTTGCTTACTAGCACAATTAAGGGCCCTTGCCAAACAACTTTCGGGTTTTCGTCGCTTAAAACGTTTTGGCGGCCTGCGGTGTCTTTTGTCTGCACAACGGGGCCTTTTTTTATAAACAAGCCAGCCAAGTCTATGGCTTCGTTTAAAAAGCCGCCGCCGTTTCGGCGAATGTCTAAAATTACGCCCTTAACGTTTTGCGCTTTCAGCTTAAGCAAAAGCTCCTCTACATTTTTTGTTGTAGAAAAGCCCTTTGCCCCGTGCGTTTCGTTTTCGCCGTAGAAAGCGGGCAAGTCTATAACGCCAATGGGTATGGTTCTGTCGCGATAGGGTATTTGATATACCGCCGCCTTTGCCAGCTTGGTTGTAAGCTTTATTTCGTCTCTTACCAGGCTTATCTCGTAGGCTGCCGAAGTGTTGTTTGCCGGTTCTATTTTAAGGCGTACGGTTGTGTTTTTGTCGCCTCTAATCATCTTTACAACCTTGCGAAGCTTCATTCCTATTACATCTACCATCTCGCCTTTGGCGTCGCTTACGGCAACAATCTTGTCGCCCGTTTTAATTTTTTTGCTCTTTTCGGCAGGGCCGCCTGCCATAAGCTCGTTGATTGTGCAATAGCCGTCTTTGTCTTGCAAAACCGCGCCTATGCCCACAAGCGAATTGCGTATGGAAATGTCGAACTCTTCAAGGAAGTATTCCGACATAAATTCCGAATGCGGGTCGTACATACTGCAAAGGGTGTGCAGGTATATCTCCTGAATTTCCATTGCGTCCGACTTTTCGGCGTTTTCCACAATCTTTTCGTAGCGTTTTAAAACTTCGGCCTTCGCCTTTTCGACTTTTTCTTCAAAAGTCATAGGTTTGGCTTCGTCTTTTTTTGCCGAAGTTTCGCCGTCGGATTTGTCCTTCTCCTTTTTGGGTTTGTCGTAGCTTAAAATCTGGTTTTCTATGTCGAAAGTAAGGCGTTTTTCCCAAAGGGCGTCGGCCGAGGCTGTGCTTGCGGGCCAGTCCTGCTTGCTGCGGTCGGGGGTAAAGCTTTCCTTGTTCGACAAGTCTATGGGCTTTTTAATTCTTTCTTTTATCCACGCAAGCCTGCTTTTTGCCCTTTCCAAAAACTTGTCGTATATGGTAAAGGCGGGCAGCATTGTGCCTTGGTGAAGCATGATGTCGGCAGTTGGGGCAAACAAATCCTGATAGTGCTGCAGGTCTCCAGCCAAAAAGAACAGGCGCATAAAGTCTAAATTCGACATATATTCGCGCACAAATTCGCGCAGGTCCAAATCCTGAATTGCGGTTTTGTCGAAATGCGCCCTTTCCATGCAAAATACCAAAAACTTGGTTTCCTCGCGCATTTTCGGGCTTGTTTGCAGCGTAATCGGCGACTGCGCCGCCCCCGTAAACAAAGCCGTCCAAAGCAGTGCAAATAGTACCAGAAATTTCCTTAACGTTTTCATATCTGTAAAAAATCCTTTATATATATACAAGTTTATAAGACACCATAAAACGGCATAAGTTCTAATCCATATAGTCTTTTGCCCTTTTTAGCGTTTCGCGCTCGCTTTGGCTAAGCGAATTGAATCCCTCTTTTGCCACTTTGTCCAAAATGCGGTTTACTTCGGCCTTCAACTTTTCGGTATCGACAATGTTTAGTTCAAAGTTAAAGTCGTCGGCGCGCATTTTTTGCTCGGGCGTTCTTATTGAAAATTTGCCGAAATCTAGCCTTTTGTTTTTATACAAAAGCGCGAAAAGCACGCCCGCTATGATTCCTCCTATGTGCGCTGAGTTTGCAATGTCGTACGACGGGCTTGAAAGCTCCATTGTTAACAGCGCAAAAACTTCGTAGCCTACAATTATATAGAGAAAAATCCTCGGCTTAACTTTTATCGGCAATATAAAAAACACAAGGGCTGTAAGGTATTTATCTTTGGGGTACAGCATGCAAAATGCGGCAACTACGCCCAAAACGCCGGCCGAAGCCCCGCATAGAATTTCGGAAGCCCCCCTCGGCGAAAAAGCCGCTCCAAACAGCCAAAAAACTGCGCCAAAAAGCACGGCAAACAGGTATAGCGCCGCAAAGTTTTTGCCTCCCGTTGTATTTTCTACCCACTTGCCGGCAAAATACAGCCCAAGCATATTAAGCAAAATGTGCGTAAGGTTTGCATGCACAATGCTGTATGTAAAAAGCTCCCAAATTGCGCCGTTTTTTAGGCTTTGGGGCGAAAGCGAAAGCAGCAAATTAAAAAACTGTGTGGCAAAAAGCCTTTCAAGAACGGTCTCTATTAAAAAAGCCGCAATGTTTACGAGAATAATGGCATATAGAATGCTAAAATGCCCGTTTTTTTGCCCAATGCCAAATCCTGAATATTGTCTTTCGGAAAACATTTTTTTTGAAAGCGTATATATGGTCGTAAAATCGTAAAATTATAGGTTTTTTATAAATGCAATTCCGCGCTTGTCAAAAGCTTTCGCTTTTGCTTAAGTCTATTTACTGTTTTTTTTTTATAAAAATATGAAAAGCGAAAAAAATAAAACAACGGTTAAAGTGCCTGAATGCAAATTTTATACTCATACAACCGCGTCGGAAATGAAGGAAGCCATTTTGTGGCATTTGGAACGCTCGCTTGCGAGGTCGGAAATGACTGCAACGCGCCGCGACTGGTGGGTTGCCACAGCCTATGCCATTAGGGATTTAATGATGGGTCGTTTCATCGAGACAATGAAACACCAGCACAACAGCAACTGCAAGAGGGTTTACTATCTGTCTTTGGAATACCTTATGGGGCGTCTTACAAAAGACACCATAAACAATTTGGGCATTAAAAGCGCGGTAGACAAAGCCTATAAAGAGCTTGGCCTTAATTTCGACGAAGTTGTAAGGTCGGAAGTAGACATGGGGCTTGGCAACGGCGGTTTGGGTAGGCTTGCGGCGTGCTTCTTAGACTCGCTTGCAACTTTAGACTTGCCCGCGATAGGCTACGGCATTAGGTACGAATTCGGACTGTTTCGCCAAAGCTTCGAAAACGGCAGACAGACAGAGTCTCCCGACAACTGGCTCAGATACGGCAGCCCGTGGGGTTTTGTTCGCCCCGAATATACAATGAAAATCGGTTTGGGCGGGCATGTCGAAAGCATGGTAAACGACAAGGGCGATTGGTCGGTTGTATGGAAGCCCAGCGTCGAATTTTTAAGCGTTCCTTGGGACGTTCCAATTGTAGGCTACGGGGCTAAAACCGTAAACTTCTTGCGCTTGTGGGAATCGAAGGCAAGCAACGAGTTCGACCTTCATGCATTCAACAACGGCGGCTATACCGAAGCGGTGCACGAAAAGGCAACAATAGAGACAATCTCGAAGGTGTTGTACCCGAACGATAAAACCGAAAACGGCAAGTATTTGCGCTTGGTTCAGCAATACTTCTTTGTTTCAAGCTCGCTGCAAGACATTATACGCAGGTTTAAAAAGACAAACGGCACCGATTGGAGCAAGTTTGCCGACAAGGCTGTAATTCAGCTAAACGACACGCACCCGGCCATTGCCGTTGCCGAGCTAATGAGGCTTTTTGTAGATGTAGAAAAGCTGGATTGGGACTACGCCTGGAGCATTGTAACAAAGGTTATGGCATATACCAACCACACTTTGTTGCCCGAAGCTCTAGAAAAGTGGGCAGTGCCCCTGTTCCAAAGAACATTGCCGCGCCATTTGCAGATTATATACGAAATCAACCGCAGGTGGCTCGACGAAGTCGAAAAGAAATACCCCGGCGACAACGACAAAAAGAGCAGGCTTTCGATTATAGAAGAGGGCGCGCCGAAAATGGTAAGAATGGCGTATTTGGCTGTTGTGGGCAGCTTTAGCGTAAACGGGGTTGCGGCTTTGCACTCGGAATTGCTAAAGGAAAGCGTATTGCGCGACTTCTACGAAATTACGCCCGAAAAATTCAATAACAAAACAAACGGCGTAACTCCGCGCAGATGGATAAAAACCGCAAATCCCGCGTTGTCGTCTTTGCTAGACGAAACTTTGCAAAACAAAACTTGGCCGGTAAATTTGGGCTTGCTAAAGGGGCTTGAAAAGTTTGCCGACAACGTCCAGTTCCAGGAAAAGTTTATGGCCGTTAAACGCCAAAATAAGGAAAGGCTTGCGGGCATTGTTAAGGAATTATGCAAGGTAGACCTTAATTGCGATGCCATGTTCGACGTTCAGGTAAAGAGGCTGCACGAATATAAAAGGCAGCACCTTAACTTGTTGCACATATTAAAGCTTTATAAGGACATTCTGCACAATCCCTCGGCAAAGGTTGCTCCCCGCGTGTTCATATTCGGCGCAAAGGCGGCCCCGGGCTACGATATTGCAAAGAACATAATTTTTGCGATAAACAGGGTTGCCGACGTTATAAACAACGACCCGCGTGTTGGCGACAAACTAAAGGTTGTGTTTATTCCCAACTACAGCGTAACTTTGGCAATGAATATCATTCCCGCAGCCGACTTGTCGGAACAGATTTCCACCGCGGGCAAAGAGGCTTCGGGCACCGGCAATATGAAGCTTGCCCTTAACGGAGCGGTAACTATGGGCACTTTAGACGGCGCAAATGTCGAAATTCTCGAAGAAGTCGGCAAAGACAACATCTTCATATTCGGCAAAACCGTAGAAGAGGTTCAGGAGCTTAAGTCTAACGGCTACAACCCCTATAGCTACTATAATAGCGACCCCGAGCTAAAGGCGGTTTTAGATTGGCTGGTTTCCGACTATTTTGTTCCCGAAAATCCGTACGCCTTAATGCCCGTTCGCAAGTCCATTCTCGACTGGGGCGATCCCTTCATGGTATGTGCCGACTTTAAGGCCTATTGCGACGCGCAAGACAAGGCAAGCCGTGCATATATGGACAAGCAAAAGTGGGCGCGTATGGCTATTTTGAACACCGCGCGCTGCTCAAAGTTCTCGTCCGACAGAACAATTAGCGAATACGCAAAAGACATTTGGCATTTAATATAATTTGCAAGCGCCAAATGGGCAAAGACCTCCTTTTTAGGGGGTCTTTTTGTTTTTTTTAGGGGGCTGTTTTTTGTGCGCAAATTGCAGTATTTGCCTGTTTTAAAAGAAGTTAGTCTTGCTCAAAAATTCAAAACTGCGCATAAAAATAAAAAAATTCAACTTTTCGCTTGCATAATAAAGCAAAATAGTCAGTATAGGTCGGATAAAAATTACGGGCCGTAGCGCAGTCTGGTAGCGCGCTTGCATGGGGTGTAAGAGGTCCCGAGTTCGATCCTCGGCGGCCCGATAATTTTTTTTAAGGCGGAATTAGGGTTCGTCTTAATCTTCAATGGGGCCGTAGCTCAGTTGGAAGAGCGCCAGATTCGCATTTTGGAGATCGTGAGTTCGAACCTCATCGGCTCCACCATTGATTTTTCGTAGAACGCGGCCAACAGGCTGCGTTTTTTTGTTTTATGTGTGGCGTGCGCTTCTTAATCGGGCGTGCCTATATTCGGTTTTTTATTATTTCTACGGCCGCAAGCGCAAATGTTATGCAGTTTGCAACTACAATCAAAAGATAGGGGTGTTTTGCAAAATGGTGCGCGCTTTTTTTATATAAAACATATTTTGCAAATGCCCCGGCTGCAAAATATTCTATTGCGGAATTAAAAAATAGGTAAAATAAAATTGCCGCAAGCCAGCCCGCCGGGGCAAAAGTTGCCCTAATAAGCATATCGTGCAGCAAAGTGGGTATTAGCGCAATAAAGGGCGTAATTTTTGTTATGCCCAAAATGGCGGTGGTAGCATTTGCAATAAGCGACAATGTAAGCGACTTTTTTAGCGAGTTGCAGCAAAACGCTTTGTCGAAAAAATATGCTTCTATAACTACGCTAAAAGCAACCACCCATAATGCCGAAAAGCCTTCGTTTATGTACATTGCAGGCCAAATTAAATTTGCAAAAACCATATATGAACAGTTTATTGGCAATTTTTTGTCGTCAATATATTATTGCGTAAATTTCGGGTAATTATTACTGCATTTCTTTTGCTATATTTGCAATGAAATAAGAATGTATAATATATAAACAATCAATTTATTGGTTTATAAAAAATTCATAAAATATAAAAATATCACAAAAATCTTGACTGTGTTATGCGGGATTTTTATTCTACCTACAACTACAAAAGAGGTGTTGTTATGAAAACTAAGATTATAAAAATAATATTTGCGCTTATGATAACGCTTGCGTCTTTTAATGCGTTGGCAGACGATTGCGCAGGTTGCGAACCTGGAGACAAGGGTTGCAGCGGCAACCCTGGCGAAGATAATATGTCGCAAGAGTTGGGCGAATAATATGGACTCGCTACGCAAAGTATTTGTTTTTGCAATATATGCTGCAAAAGTTGTGTTTGCATTTTGCGCGTTGTTTGCATTGCAGGCAAATGCTCAGTTTGTGCGTTCGCCAAGGCAGTCGCCCATAGGCAATGCCGACAGCAACGGATTTGCCCGAATAGACAAAATTTTTTACGAACTAGATTTAGGCAAGGGGCGTAGGGCAGATATGTTTTTTAAGTTTTGCACGGCGCCATATTTAGAGCCCAAATATATGGGGCAATATTGGAGTATAGCATTTATAGAAACAAAGGCGGTAAAGCTGTCGAACAGCAGGTATTTATGGAAAAGCCCCAACCATGGAACATATACATTTAACAAACTTCCCACAACAGAAAGAGGTTATAAGGAAAGCTATATATTAAACACAAACGCCTCTTGGAAACTGAACATAGCCAAGAACGAGCAAATAGATATCTCGAATGTGCGAGATCCGAAAAACAAGTTTATATTTAAAAACGGTTGTTTGGCGGAATTTTGCGTTGGCGAGGGAGGCGACGTTTTTAGGGTGTCGTATAAAAACAACGGGTTTCCGTCGGCAATATACAACCAAACAAAACGGGCAATAGCGGTAGAATTTGCATATAATAGCGAAGGGTTGTTGTCGGAAATAAGATTTATAAAAGACAAAAAGTCGATTCAAATTTTTTATAAAGAATTTAAAACCATAGGGCAAAACGGGGTAATTGGGCTTAGCAAATTGGTATCGTCTATAAAGTTTACAGACGGCGAATGCCTTGAATATACTTATAAAGCCTGCGACGAAAAGAAAAACCGCCAGTGCCTTGCAAAAGACGAAAGGGAAAGCGTAGGGCTAAAAGTTATAGCCAATAGGGTTGAACAAGTTAATAAAAACAGTGGGCTTACTGGCTACATAGAGTGGGACGCAACCACTGGAATGATAATATCCGACAGCGGCGGCGAATATGCAGTAAGAAACCCATTATACGATAAAGATAGCCCAGAATATAATAATAGCGAATTTAAGGCAGACCGCAGGCGCAACAACAGCACAATGGAAGTAACCATAGCCTACAAAAAGCCGGAAAACCGTTATGCCGAGATATGGGACTATAGCGTAAGACAGGCGATAAAAATAACGCAAAACCCATCTACAGGCGAAAAGACACAGACAATGTATATAGGAGCCCCGGGCAAAGCGTCTATGAAAGTAAGGAAAATCGAAAAGATGTCTGCAAACGATAAGGAATGGAAAACGCAACTTACACGCCTATTTAACGCCAACGGCGACATAATAAGAGAAAGCGATTCGGAGGGGAATGTAAGGGAGTTTTTTTATAACGAAAAGTTTGAAAAAGTAAAAACAGTGCTAAACGGCGAAACGATATACGAAATGAAGCATTTGCCCGACGGCAAAATAGAGATTTTAAAAAAAGACGAAAGCAATGGCGAGATGACACAAAAAATTATTTTTGCCGATGGGAAATCATTAGTAAGAACGAGGGTTGCCACCGATACGAAAATGTTTTGCGTAATTTATGATGAAAATGAAAACAGGGTTATAAAATATTATGAAGAAAATTAAAATATTCTTTGCGTTAATGGCTATGTTAGAGGCATACATTTTGAACGCTGAAAATATATACGGCGAGAATTACAATAAAATTCCAAAACCGGGAATGCCTACATGGAAAATAATTGATAAGGACGGACGTCATTTTGCTGGGTTTACTGCGTATAATGATGATAATAATATTGTAATAAGACACAAGATAGTAGATAGCGGGGTTGACGGTGATTCTTGTTTCGCAGCTTGTGCCACAGACCTTGCTTCCTTTAAAGTTGAAGTCAGATTTCAAAGATATATTATTCCAGAATGGGTTGAGTATAATACAGGTAAAATAAAATGTTGTGGATGTAGGGGCACATGGAATAGAGTGCACGGAGAAATCGTAACGCATGAACAAGGGCACTACAATGTTATTAAACAATGGAACAAAGATGTGCAGTTTTCTGGACATATTACATGTGCATGTGAAGGATGGGATCATGAGCAGAATTGCAACGGCAAATGCTTAAAGTGAAATGAAAAAGCTAATAATATGTATATCTTTTATGTTGGGGTTGTGTGCCGTGGCAGACACGGCAGGCGACTTAAAGTTTTTTGCCGACAACTTTAAAATGCGCTTGGTTGTAGAACCAAAATTGCGTGCGCCGTTTAAGCTTTTTGTAGATAATGCCAAGGATTTGCGCGAAATTTCGTGCAATAATGCTTCGGTTAATTCTATGGATATATTGATTTATGCTGATGTGATATATGAAGACGGAAGTATTGGAGGGATAGTTTGCGGGTGCGGGTTGCCAAAATATATAATGTGCGGCTCCGGATATTCGTATAATGATAGCCTAAACAGCCAATATTTGGTCTATGGACTGGTCGAAAGTTTTTTGGAGGTTATAAAAAATGTTATCCTAAATCCAAAACCCAAAGAAGTGAAAACAATAAAAATAACGGCCAGTTTAAACAATTTTGTGAAATTTAGAGGCTTAGATCCAAATAAGTTGACGGTATATTCAAAGCCAATCGTTCTTGAGGGCGAAGTTTTAGAACAGTGGCTTGCTCTTGCAAAAAGCTATGTGCCAACAAGCGAAAATCCGTAGCGCACTTCTTTGCAATGATATTGCGCAAAAATTGTCTGAAAAAGTTTTTTTGGTTTTATAGCCTGCAATATATGCCATAATGTCTTTTGCATCAAATATAAAAATATTACAAAAATCTTGACTGTGTTATGCGAAATTTTTATTTTGCCTACAACTACAAAAGAGGTGTTCTTATGAGAACTAATATTATAAAAATAATGTTTGCGTTTATGAAACGCTTGCGACTTTATTGATTGTGATATATGTTTTGGAGACTTTTCAATAACGCCAGGAGCACTATCTATTATGGTCGTGGCAAATGCAGATGTAGGCAATAAAGATACATACAATATACTCTCGGGGAATGCATTTTCTGTATCAAGGTTGGTATATACCGCTTCGCTAAAAATATATAATTATACATTTTCGTATTCATATCCTATAATCGACTAACTATGAAAAAAATTCTATCGACAGTTTTATTTGTTGTCTATACAGCTTGTATATATGCAGATGTTGCTTCCTTGGTACCTGTATATATTGATTTAGATGATGGAAGCACGGTAAAGACAAATGCGCATTTTGCCATAAAACGATTTCCTGTAAATTCGGACATTGTAGACATTAAAAATAAGTTCTTGGCAGATGATTTGCCTTCAAAGAGAATAAACGATTTTTTTGAGGCGTTGCAAAAAAAAGATAGGACTTTAATAGAAAACATGTCGCTTGGATACGATTCTTTTTCGACTCAAAGAATATTAAAAAAGTTTTCATCGCAAAATATCGATTTTAAATCTGTGCGTTTACTTGATGTATTTCAATTTAATGATGTATTCAAAGTTTTTTACAAAGTGAACGATTCTAAAACAGGGGAAAGTTTGGTGTCATATTTTGCATTTAAAAAGGATATTGATGGAACATATAAAAGAGTTGTATCTATCAATAATGCCCTAGAGTCTCTATGTTCGTATTCTTTGTTGGCTTTTTATAAGTCCCAAGACTACAAGACATATGGCTTCGGGCGATGTGATAATGCAACAAAAGCTCCGATACTTAAATTTTCTACCATTTTCGATTTTAGTAAGATGAATTTTTTTAAAAAACAATCAGATGTATCAGGTTTTTATGATGCATTTGTTCAAGCACGAAGTTCTGGAGATGTAGATTTGGTAACATCATTTTACACTGAAAGTTCAAGGCGCAAAGTTAATGACCTATTGAAAATGAAAGTATTTGAAATCGGAGCTAAATATAAATCTAGGCGAGAATCAAATGATACTAGGGTTGTTGGAATTATTCCTATGGATCCTCTATATGTTCTCATAGAGCAGGTATGCCCGAGAGAAAATGAAGTCTACTTTAAGTACATTTTCATTGTAAAAGATGCCAATTCAAATATGCAAATCGCGAATGTGTTTTTTGAATCATTTTTTGATGATGTCCTACGAAGTTATAAAATAATGCCGCAGCTATGAGATTGACGAGTTCATAAGCTTGCCGATTTGGAATTTGTTTTGTAGTTGAATTAATATTTATATAGTTTCAGATATAGATATTGCATTGCGAAATGAACTAAGAACAGAAATATATACTAATGCTTGTCTCATAATGCAAAATTCGCTGGAAACATGTAATTTGTGTGGAAGTTGTAGTAAAAACGATTTCAACTGCAGGCTTTTGCCATTCGTAATGCCGCTTGCGCTACGGTAATATTTACAAAACTTTTCAAAATAAATTTATATGAAACGTATATTTAATGTAGTTGCTATGTTCTTGTGCTGCAATTTTGCCGTTGGCGAAATTGTGTTCGAAAGGCTTTCTATAGAAGACGAGATTGCTCCTAATTACGAGCCTTATAAATTTGTGTTTAAATTTAAAAACAACGGTTCTAAAACCGTTAAAATATTAAATGTAAAATCTAGCTGTTCGTGCACAATCCCGCAATTAGATAAAAGCATTTATGCTACAAACGAAACCGGGCAAATAAACGGAACTTTTTATGGCGGCGACAAAAAGGGCGTTCAGGAAAACGAAATAATTGTTTTTACCGACGATATTTCGCAACCGCAAATTAAGTTGACCCTTAAAATTAAAATAAAAAACGAGGTAGAGCTGCACCCACGCTTGGTTTATTGGCGCACTAACGAAAAAATCACTCCAAAAAATGCGGTTCTTACAATATCAGATCCAAGTTGGAAAATAGAATCTGTATCTTGCAATAATGCAAAGTTTGCCGTAAAAACATCAAGCCGCGGCAATAAACACAACATTGCAATAACTCCGCTAAGCACAAACACGGTTTTGCGCGACACTGTAAAAATAGTCTTAAAAAACGACAACGGCCTAAGCAAAACGCTTGCCGTGCATGCCTTGGTAAAGTAAGTGTTTAGATTATTGTATATTATACAAACTTTATAAAGCTTGCAATATTAAAAATAAAAAATTTGTCTTGCATAATAACAAAAATATGTAAGCATACAAATCAAGTTTGGTGTTGGGAGTTATAGGTCTTGCCAAATAAGCCTAAAATGTTCAGAGCTCTCAACGCCGACCCCAAATTTTTATAATAGTACACCATCATGCCTTTTACCTTTGCGGGTAAAAGGCATTTCTTTTTGTAAAAACACTCAAAATGCCAACTGTATTTGCGAAAACATAAAAGTATCACAAAAGCCTTGACTGTGTTATGCGTAAAACTTATTCTTATACCAGTTAGGAAAGAAAGGTACTGTGGTACTTGGGTTAATGCGGGCAAGATGTGCATTTTTCGCGGCAAATAGAATGTTTTTGGCGTATATATTTTCTTTTGCTTTTATGTTTTGCGGGTTTTCTGCCGCGGCGGTAGACTTTGTTCTTCCAAACATAGACGGCGAACCGAATGTAGGGCTGTTGCGGGAAAATCTCCTTAACTACTACAATGCCAAGCAAATCGGCATTGCAATGCGTGTGGAAAAATTCGAATATACTTTGCCAAAAGCCGAGGCCGACGCTTTGTTGGGTTTCGTAAAAAACGAGCCGCTTGTATGCAAACGAAATGATGGCAAATTAACGCAATTAAGGCAAAAGCTTGGAGAAATTGAGGCGTCTTGCAAAAACGGGGTTGTGTCGCTAATAGATTTTTCTATGCGCGGCAACAACCAAAAATCAGTTCTCCTGTCCGAAACAGTAATTAAAAACAATGTAAAGACGCAAAATAATGGCAAAGACGCCGTATCGGTGGTCGATTCCATTCTTTCCGTATACGACGCAAAAACTAAACCGCTTTCTCTTGCAGCGTTGTCGGAAGATGCTGCAATATATTTTGAAAGCCCTTTTATACATATGTACCTGTTAAATCCGTTTTTTAGGTATATTACCCCCGCAAAAATCTTGCCCCAAAGTGTTTCTATTGAAAAAACAAAAGACGGTTTTAATCTTTTGCGCTGTTTCGACGCTTGCGCGCGCGCCATGTTTAGCGTAGACGGCAAGAGAGTTTTTATTTCCGCAGTAGAGGCGTTTTACCCGCAAAACCCTAAAAGCAAAATAGTGGATTGCGTTTGCAGAATATATGCGGCCGACAAAATGCTGTTTTACCCCGGCGTAATCTGCTCTATAACAACCTATTCGGATACGGAGTATTGCGTACTTAACGTTGTTGTAGTTGAAAAGTTTAACGTAGTGCCGATTTCGGACGACGATTTGAAATTGTCTATTGCCGGTAGTGCAAAGGCAATGTAAGGCTATTTTAAAACAGATAAATTATGCTAAAAATAAATCTTATTGTTGTGCTTATGTTTGCCTGCGCAGTGGCACATTCGCAGGAAATATTTAATTTGCTGAATGGGTGGGAGGCTTTGGATAGGGCTGAGCTTATAGTAAAATATAAAATACAACTTCAGGAATTTAACAAAACAAAGGTGCTGGAAATTGCAAAGATAGACAAAGCCACAATAGCGCAAGAGCTTGCACACCCAACCAAGCTAAGGCAAAACGAATGTTTTGCAACTTATGCTTCGAACGGTAGCGAACGCGTTTTAAATTTAAAGCGCGCATTGCCACAAGGCTCTAAAAAAGAAAGCGAAATTTTTTATTATACCAACGGCAAGAAATCGTTATATCTTTATAAAAATTTAAAATATGCCGTTGTAGAGGATTTTTCGTATGAGTTAGAAGAACCTATTTTTACGCAATATTTAACAAGCATTCCCGTGTTCCCTCAACTTAGCACATGGGTAGGTTTTAAGGATTTGCTTAAAAACGGCAAACTTTCGTTAACAAAAAACGGCGATACTATAAACGCACTCTTTAAGGTGCATACCTATAGTTCTAAGGGCAAAGACGTATTCGAAAACTACAATATTTGCATAAAAGACGGCAAAATCAGTTCGCTGCAGCTAAATAAAAGTTTGGAGAAAGACGGTATGGTTGTAGACACAATGCCCGTAGAATGCGAAATAAAATATTTGGATTACGCAAAAATAGGCGAAGTTGAAATTCCGCGCCAAATTGAAATAAACAGATACTTTGCCTATAAAAATCCCGATAAGGCCTCGGCTGAATACGAGCAAATAAAGACGTCTTGTGAGAAACTTGAAGTTGTAGAGTATTCGACTGACGGCGAAGCGATAAAAAAAGAGTTTGCCGTAAATATAGAAAAGGGCACAAGAATAAGCGATTCGATACAAGACAAGTCGTATATTGTAGGCGATTTTTTGGATAAGCTTGAAAAGAATGTTAACGCAAAGAAATAATAACCTTTGGCGGATTTGAAAAAAATAAATTTTTGTATAAAACGTTTTTTTCTTTTTTTAGCGCTGCTTTGCGCAAACTGCGTTTTGTGTGGCGCATTTGCTATGCCTTGTTTATATACAATAAAGGGCAACCCAAACGAGGTAGTAAAAGTTGTAGACTCTAAATGCAATGTAAAAGAATATCTCTACAACGAAAAAGGCGAATTGGCAAAAAAGACGTTTAATGGAGTTGTGCTGTATACAATGAAACATTTGCCGAACGGCAAAACCGAGTTTTTTGAAAAACAAAAAAACGGCAATAATAGGGCAGTAGTGTCGGAAAATGAGCGAATTGAAATAAACGAACACGACAACAGTGTATCGTATAGGCTGCTTGATAAAGATAACAATTTAGTGTTTGCAATTTGCAAAAAACGCGACGGTGAAAACTGCCAAAGCGATATGTTTGCCGGCAAAACCGATATGTTCGACGAATTTCGCGGCATAAGTTTGCAAATGCAGCCTTTAAAAAAAGATAAATTTGCAATAGAAATAAAACTTATAAACAAAAGCAAAAAGAAGCTTCTTACGTTCAACCAAACGTCTTTATGTTGCGATTTTATGACAAATGTGTGCGTTATGGCAAACGGGCAATATTACTATGGCGGCAGCGCCTTTTCGGTGTGCGATAGACCCGATAGAGAGCGGGTGTATAAAGACGGCGATATTTTGGAAGTGTCGGATTATCTTTCAAAATCTCTATTCTCTCATGTTGTTTTGGTTATGAAACAGAATGACCTGGATTGGTTGCAGGTAAAAAGTGTGGAATTTTCGGTAAGATTTTTAAATATATTCAATAGACAAGGGGCTTTGGTTTCGTATGAAATTTCAACCAAACCCCGTGAGGTTGATTTAGACGTTTTAAAAACAATTATTTCGGCAAACAGTGAAAAACTATATAAAGTACAAATGCCGGCAGGCTCGCATACGTCCAAATAGAAGTGTTCTTTAACACGCACAATCTGTATGCGCGGCAATTTGGCAAAGCGAAAAATATTACAAAAATATTGACCGAATTTTATCTAAAATTTATTCTACCGAAAGATACAAAAGAAAGACGATATGAAGTTGAAGTTAGGTTTTATAAGAACTGTTGTTTTTAATCTTATATTTGTTGCTTTTGCCGGAGCTGCTTTTGCAGGGGCAAAATTGCCGAATTTAGGCATAATAAAATTTAAGGGCACAGTTGAAATGTATGATATTTCCGACATAAAGGGCACTCCCGCCGAAAGCCCGAATGTTTCGCAGGTAGAATCGTATTTTTCGCTGGCGGACAACAAGTTTATTATAAAATTTAATCCGTTGCAAATGAGTATGGCAGGCGGCGGCAAAAATGCCAAAATGATACAAAAAGTAGATTTTGTATACGACGGCAAAACGGTAAAGGAATTTAGATATAAAACGCAGAATTCCGACGGCAGAATCGAAGACGGCAATGTGCTTATAACGCGTCCTTTGGAAAACTCTACAATTTACCCGTTGCAAGATTTCTACCTCGGCAAATTGCTTTTTGCAGACTATATAACATTTTTTGAGGGATTAAAAAATATAAGCGTTTTAGACGCCATTGAGGGCAATTTTAAATTTCCCATAATAGAAAAAAGCGGCAGGCCGACATGTTGTCGTTAACCGCCGCAACCGAAAGCTACAAAATTGAAGCGGTGGTATCGCTTCGTTATGGAAACCCAGTGCCCGTGCGCTTTTCGGCGTCGAACTATGGCATTGGTGGCGGCAAAAAGCAGTCGGATATTATTTTCGATTATTCTAAAGACACAGTGAAGGTGGAAGGGTTGGGCATTTACGCTCCAGTGTCTTTCCAGCGCTGTATATTTATGTATGCCGAAAAGAAGGGGTTTAAAACGGTTGTAAAAGTAGATTCTTTGGAATTTTTAAAAGACGTTTCGTTAGATAGCCTAGTTCCAAATTTGTCGGCGAATTAAGCGGTAGCCGATATAAAGAATGTTGTTGGCAACATCGCAATGTCTATAAAAGCAATGCAAAGCAAGTTGTAAGGCCGCGCTTGGCGGCAGCCCCTAAGAGCCAAGCAATGCAAAGCCAGTAAACACAAAAAAACCGATGTGAATCACATCGGTTTTTTAAGTACTCGGGAAGGGACTTGAACCCTTATGACCATAAAGTCGGAAGATTTTGAGTCTACTGCGTCTACCATTCCGCCACCCGAGCATTTATTTAAAGGCTCAACTAAAGTGCATAGACTTTCCTTTGTCAACACGAAAATATTTTTATTTTTTAAGTTTTAGCTGAATTTGCCTCATTGCCTCGTAGGCCGCAATGCCCGCGCTTGTAGACAAATTAAGCGAGCGTAGCAGGGGGTTAAATTGCGGAATCTTTATACGACGCGGCTTTAGCTCTTCGCGCAGATAGTCGGGGGCGCCTCTGTCTTCCGAGCCGAAAACAAGAGCGTCGCCAAACTGAAAATCTGCCTCCCACAAAGACATTTCCGCTTTGGTTGTAAGCAGCCAGGTTCTGGAAAGGGGCGGTATGTTTGCCGAGGCTTTGTATTCTTCCCACGAGTTGTGGTCGAAAACGTCCAGCTCTTTCCAATAGTCCATTCCCGCGCGCTTTAATTTTGTGTCGGTAATTGTAAAGCCCAATGGGTGTATTAGGTGCAAATGCGCTTCAAGCATAGAGCACATTCTGCCAATGTTGCCCGTGTTTTGCGGAATTTGCGGGTTGTGCAGCACAATGTGCAGGGGCGGGTTTGGGTTTTTCATAAATATTTATCTGCGCCAGCTAAGCTCGCGCTTGGCTTCCTTCCAAGCCTGTTCCTTGCGCAGCGAATCGCGCTTGTCGAACAGTTTTTTGCCCTTGCAAACGGCAATAAGCAGCTTAACAAAGCCCTTTTTCATATACATTTTAAGGGGAACAACCGCCAAGTGTTCGGCTTCTATTTTGCCCTTTATTTTTAGAATTTGCTTTTTGTGCAGCAAAAGTTTGCGCGGGTGAACGGGAACGTGGTTGTTTATGTTGCCGAAGTCGTATTCGCTGATATGGGCGTTATATAAAATTGCCTCGTTTTTTTCTATGCGCACAAAGGCGTCTTTTATCTGGGCTTTGCCCTGTCTTATGCTTTTAATTTCGGTACCTTTAAGCACAATGCCGGCCTCGAAAGTTTCGCCTATAAAATAGTCGTGCGAGGCTTTCTTGTTTTGAATTTCCAAAACTTTTGGGGCGTTGTCTTCCTTTTTCGCCATTCTTTGCGTAAAATTTATGTGTTTAAAGATAAAAAAAGCGCAGATTTAACCCTGCGCCTTTTCGGTAAAACCATAAGGGTTATTTATTCTCGCCGCTATAGAGTGTCCAAGTGATTTTGTGCTCGATTATTTCGCGAAGCGCAATGTCTTCGGGCGATAGGGTTTCGAGCGATTCGATGAGAGGCTTTCTGCCGTTTCTCAGCTGTTTTACTCTTCTGGACACCACGTTTACCAAGATGTTAGGGTCTTGTATTAACTGTTGGGCTTGTCTAAGATAATCTTCTCTCACGGTGATAAAACTCCTATTATTTATATATAAGCCGTTAAGGATTTCCGATTTTGGCGGGTTTTGCAACACTTTTTTTCGGCAAAGGCTAATTTAGCTGCTTAAGCTTCATTAGCGGTATGCCTTTCGAGCTTAAAAGCCAAAGCTCGCCGTTGCTTTTTTTGTCTAATATCATACTTTTAGACAGCGCGGTAAGGAATGCGCGTTCGTATTCCATATTCGGGCCCATCATTCTGGTAGAGGCAATGTTGCCAACGCAAAGCCTGCCGCCGTTTTCTATTACAAATTCGCAGCTGAACAAATTTACGCCCGACATTCCATTTGCGCGGCTTTGCCCGCTAAATTCTATAAAGGGTGTTTTGCCACCTTTTTCGCCTACAAATTCTTTTGTGCAGTTTGCTATGTATATGGGCTGCCACTTTGTTCCGCTTACATAGGGGGTGCCCGTTGTGCAGGCGGTTAAGGCAAAAAGTGTAAATGCAAAAACAATGTAGGTTAAAACGCTCTTCATATAAGTAGATAAATATACAATAAATGCAATCGGCAAAAAAGACTCTTTACAAGCAAAAAATGTTCTCTGCTAAATACATTTCGCAAAAAATGCGCTACACTTACACATATATGGCGAATACCTCTTTTTACTTTGCAAATATGGCGCAAATTTTTGTCTTTCGAAAAAAAATGTTGACGAAAGCTCCTTTTAGGCTAAATTGGTTGTTTTTCTTACAATAATGAAAACTACAATAGCAAAAGTACAAAAAGATAAGCAGTGGTATGTCGTTGACGCGGCAGATCAGGTGCTCGGTCGCTTGGCGGTTAAAATCGCCAATGTTTTGCGCGGCAGGCACAAGGCGGTTTATACGCCCAATATGGACAACGGCGATCATGTGATCGTTATTAACGCCGAAAAGATTCGCGTTACAGGCAAAAAGGAAGACAGAAAAGAATATATGCACTATACCGGCTATGTAAACGGCGAACGCTACGTTAAATTGTCGGACTATCGCGCAAAGAATCCCGCCTTCCTCATCAAGCACGCCGTAGAAGGCATGATGCCCAATAACAAGCTTGCAAGCGCAATGCTCACAAAATTGCATGTATATGCAGGTGCTGAACATCCGCACGCGGCTCAAAACCCACAGCCCTTTAATTTCTAACTCTTAAATTACCATGGCAAAAAAACAGGAATTTGTAAGCGTAGGACGCCGTAAGACCTCTGTAGCCCGTGTTGCCCTTTCCGACGGCAAAGGCGAAATCAAGGTAAACGGAAAGCCCATCAACGAATATTGCTACACCGAAAAGTTGCTTATGTTGGCAACTCGCCCCTTGGTTGTTGCCGATAAATCCTCTTCGGTAGACGCCAACATTAAAGTAAACGGCGGCGGCGCAATGGGTCAGGCAGGCGCAATAAGCCACGGCTTGGCAAGAGCTCTCGAAAAGATGGACGCTTCGTTGCGTCAGGCTTTGAAAGCCGCCGGTTTGATTACCCGCGACGGTCGTGCCAAGGAACGTAAGAAGTCCGGACAGCCCGGTGCTCGTAAGCGTTTCCAATTCTCGAAACGTTAATTCGATATTTTCATTTTGCACTTTGGTAGCCTTCTCAATGCCAAAGCGCATAATTTCATTTGTAGTTTAAAAATCATTATAGGCGCAAAGCTCGATTATTTTACCACTGTATCGGCTTTGCGCCTTTTCTTTTTTTTGTACGGCACATGGTTTTTGTGCCTTTGCCTTTTGCGTTGTCTGCCTTTTTTATAACCCGTGCTTTTTGCCACAATTGTGCGTATTGGCGGCTTTTTTGGCTTTGCGCCTAAATAAATTTGCGCGAGTTTGTTGCATATAAAACACGTGCGGCATTGCCTTAAATGTCTGTCGGGGCAAAAGGGCGGTTTACTTGCATTATTATTTAAGCAAAGTTTATTTTTACGCGCAAAAATGCCGAAACACAGGTGCACAAAAAAGCGCAACCAAATAAATCGGCTGCGCTTTTTGATTTTTAGCTTAAGTGTCTTTTATGCGAAATATTTTACGCCCGCCGAAAATAGCGGTTGGAATTTTTCGCCAGATATGTTTATTCCAACAAATTTGCCGCGGCGTTCCGAGTGCCCCATTTTGCCGAGTACCAAACCGCATGGGCTTGTTATGCCCTCTATTGCGCACAGCGAGCCGTTGGGGTTAAAGGGAATGTCGGCGCGCGCGTTGCCCGAAAAGTCTACATATTGCGTTGCAACCTGTCCGTTCTTTATAAGGGTTTGCAAAACTTCGGGCTTTGCAACAAACTTGCCTTCGCCGTGCGAAAGGGGAATCGAAAATTCTTCGCCCAATTCGCAATCGGCAAACCACGGCGAAAGCTTGCTTGCAACCCTTGTCGTTGCATAGCAGCTTATGTGGCGCGAAATATTGTTGTAGGTTAGCGTGGGCGAATTTTCGGTTAGGGGGCGAACTTCGCCGAAGGGAACTAAGCCCAATTTTATCAGAGCCTGAAAACCGTTGCATATGCCCAATACCAAGTTTTTCTTTTCCTTAATATGGCTGTTTATTGCGTCGGTTAAAAGCTTGTTTCTGAAAATTGCGGCAATGAATTTGCCCGAGCCTGCAGGTTCGTCGCCCGCGCTAAAGCCGCCTGGGAACATAACAATTTGGCTGTTCTTTATGCGGCGCGCCATTTCGTCTACCGAGGCTGCAATGTCGGCGTCGCTGCGGTTTTTAAATACGAATATGTCGGCAACAGCTCCCGCTTCTTCGAAGGCTTTTGCCGAGTCGTATTCGCAGTTAGTGCCGGGGAAAACGGGTATAAACACCCTTGGGCGCGCAACCTTGCTGGGCGAAATTATTGGAGATTTTTCGGCATAGCTTATGGTTTTTAGCTCGCCTGCGGCATCTTTTGCCTTTGTAGGATATACGGTTTCTAGAGTATTTTCCCAAGCGTTTTGCAGGTCTTTTAAGTCTAAAACCGTGTCGTCGAAACGTATTTTTGCGTCGTCTTTAACAGTGCCGAGCTTTTTCGCCTTAAGGTTTTGCAGTTCGCTTTCGTCGTTAAGCTCTACAATAATAGAGCCGTAGCTTAAGTCGAAGTGCGAGCCTTTAAATTCTTTTGCAAATTCAAAGCCCAAGTTGTTGCCCAGGCACGATTTTGTTACAGCTTCGGCCAAGCCGCCCGAGCGTATGGGGCGCATTGCCGCAACTTTTTTAGCCAAAACCGCCTTTCTTATAAGGGCGTATTTTTCTATCATATCGGCAAACTTAGGTAGCCCTAGCTTGTCTTTTTCTATTTCGACAAAAGCGACCGTGTTGCCCGCCTTTTTAAATTCTGGCGAAACAATGTTGTCGGCATTTTCGGTTGTAATTGCAAAGCTTACAAGGGTGGGGGGCACGTCCAAATCGTTAAAGCTGCCGCTCATGGAGTCTTTGCCGCCAATGGCCGCAGCCTTAAGCTCTATTTGCGCCTTTAGCGCGCCCAGCAAAGCCGCAAGGGGTTTGCCCCATCTTTCGGGGTTTGTCCTTAGCTTTTCAAAATATTCCTGAAGCGTCAGGTATATCTTTGTTGTGTCGCCGCCCGTTGCCGCGATTTTTGCGAAAGACTCGCATATCGCGCAAATTGCGCCGTGGTAGGGGCTGTATGCCGCAACATAGGGGTTAAAGCCCCACGAAAATATTGTGGATTTTTTAGTGTCGCCCTTTTCGGTGGAAATTTTCGAGCACATACTGTCGGCGGGAGAATTTAGATATTTGCCGCCGAATGGGTGTAGCACTGCCGAAGCTCCAATTGAAGAGTCGAACATTTCTATAAGCCCCTTTTGAGAGCAAACGTTAAGGTCTGCAACGGTGTTTAGCCACTTTTGCGCCGTATTTTTGCCGTTGTCTTTCAACAACGGGTTTTCGCCCTTAGGTTCGCAAACTTTTGCCGAGGCTTCGGCAACCGTGCCGTTTGTATCCAAAAACTTTCTTGAAAGGTTTACAATGGTTTTGCCGCGCCATTTCATTACAAGGTAGCCCGTGTCGGTTACCGTTGCAACGTGTTTGCAGGTAAGGTTTTCGGTTTCGGCAAAGTCTATGTATTTTTGCGCGTCTTTAGGCGAAACGACAACGGCCATTCTTTCCTGCGATTCGGAAATTGCAAGCTCAGTGCCGTCTAAACCATCGTATTTCTTGGTAACTTTGTCCAAATCTATTTCCAAAGACGGCGCAAGTTCGCCTATTGCAACCGAAACGCCGCCCGCGCCGAAGTCGTTGCACCTTTTAATAAGGCGGCTTGCCTCTTTGTTGCGGAAAAGCCTTTGCAGCTTGCGTTCCATTGGGGCGTCACCCTTTTGCACTTCGGCGGAATTTTCCAGAGCCTTTTCGGTGTGGTCCTTCGAAGAACCCGTTGCCCCTCCTATGCCGTCTCTGCCTGTGGCTCCGCCTACAAGAAGGATATAGTCGCCCTTTTCGGGAACGCCCCTTATAACTTGGCTGCGGGGGGCTGCCGCTACAACTGCGCCAATTTCAAGCCTTTTGGCAACGTAGCCGGGGTGGTAAACTTCGGAAACCTGACCCGTTGCCAGGCCTATTTGATTGCCGTAGCTGCTATAGCCCTTTGCCGCGGTTTTGCAGATTTTGCGCTGCTGAAGTTTGCCGGGCAGCGTTTCGGCAAGGGTTTTGCGCGGGTCGCCCGCTCCCGTAACGCGCATTGCCTGATACACATAGCTGCGTCCCGAAAGGGGGTCTCTTATCGCGCCGCCAAGGCACGTTGCAGCCCCGCCGAAAGGTTCAATTTCGGTCGGGTGGTTGTGCGTTTCGTTTTTGAACATCACAAGCCATTCTTCGGTTTTGCCGTCTATTTCTACGGGAACTACAATGCTGGCGGCGTTAATTTCGTCGCTTTCTTCAAGGTCGCTTAGCTTGCCAGCCTTCTTTAAAACGCGCATACCTACAAGGGCAATGTCCATAAGGCAAATGTGCTTGCCCTTGGCTTCAAGGTTAAGGTCTTTGCGGTATTGCAGGTATTTGTTCCATTCGTCCTTAATTTGGTCGCAAACTTCGCCGTTTTCGAACGAAACGTTTTTTAAATGAGTTAAAAATGTAGTATGGCGGCAGTGGTCGCTCCAATAGGTGTCTAGCACCCTTATTTCGGTAATTGTCGGGTTGCGCTTTTCGGTTTCGGCAAAATATTGCTGGCAAAAACTTAAGTCGGCAACGCTCATTGCAAGCGAAAGCGATTTATGCAAATCGGCAATTTCGCTGGGCGACATTGTTATAAAGTTTTCAACAATCTTTACGTCGGCCGGAACTTTTGCGGTAATATTCAAAGTTTCGGGTTTTTTGTTGGCGGCAATGCGGCTGTCTACCGCGTTTACCAGATATTTTTTTACCGCGGCTAAATCGCTTTCGCTTAGCTTGCCTTTTAGCACATAAACGGTTGCGCACGCAATTTTCTTGCGCTTTTTAGCCATAAGCTGCAGGCACTGTTCGGCAGAGTCGGCGCGCTGGTCGAATTGCCCGGGCAGATATTCTACCGCAAACGAAATTTCGTCGTCTGCAATGGGGAAAGTTTCTTCGTATAAAGTTTCTACGGGAGCTTCGCAAAAGATTGTGTATTTTGCGTTGTCGTAATCGGCATCGTCCAAATCCTGAATGTCGTATCGTTGTAAAATTCTCGCGCTTTCGAGATTTTTAAGGTTCAACGAGTTTTTAAGGTCTTCCAAACACGCTTTTGCGCCGTTGGCAAATTCCTCTTTGGGTTCTACAAAAATTCTTCTAATCATCTCTTTATTTAAGACTATACGGATTTTATCTTCAACAAAAATTTAAACCTTTTACGCATATAGTTCGCCTTTTGCGCGCCCAAAAAAAATTTATTGTTGCTAAAGAAGCCTTTAAACTGTTTACTGTCGATAAAATATAAACGATATGGACACAAATGCCAACAACGCGGCGTATATTGCCGACATAATTTTTACGGGACACGTTCAGGGCGTGGGCTTTAGGTTTAAGTGCTTTAGGCTTGCTGCAGGGTTCGAAGTTTCGGGCTTTGTGCAGAATTTGCCCGACGGCTCGGTGCGTTTGGCGGTAGCCGGCGAAAAAAACGAAGTGCAGGCTTTTGTTGCCGAGGTTAAAAAATCGCTGTCGCCCTTTATCCGCAATGCCGACGAAAGCGATTCTATCGGTGAAAATCCGTACAAATCATTCGACATACGATGAACGCCGTAGACGTTGAAGGCCTAAGCAAATACTACCGCTCGCGCATAAGGGGGCGTTTGATATGCGCGCTTAAAGACGCCACGTTTTCGGTTCCAGAAAACTCGATTTTCGGCATAATAGGCGCAAATGGCGCGGGCAAAAGCACCACGATAAAAATATTAACGGGGCTTATACGCAAAAGCGGCGGCTCTTTTAAAATTTTCGGCGAGCCGCTTGCGCAAAAAAACAAATCTCAAATAGGGTATTTACCCGAAACGCTTTCGTTTTACGGATTTTTAAACGCGTACGAAACGCTGATTTTTTACGCAAAGCTTTGCGGAATTTCGAAATCTAAAGCGGCGCAAAAAGCGGTTGAAATTCTCGACAAAGTGGGGCTTGCAAACGACGCAAACCGTCCGCTTAGGGAATATTCTAAGGGTATGTTGCAAAGGGTTGCAATAGCGCAGGCTATAATACATTCGCCCCGCTTGGTTGTGCTAGACGAGCCGGCTTCGGGGCTAGACCCGATTGGGGCGGCGGATATGCGCCGAATTATATTGGATTTGCGCGATTCGGGCAAAACGGTGCTGCTTAGCTCGCACCAAATGGGCGATGTCGAAAAACTGTGCGACGGAGTTGTTTTAATGGCGCATTCGCAGGTAAGGGCAAAGGGCGCGCTAGGCGAATTGCTTAAGCGCGAAAACGCCTACACTTTGGATTTGTTAAATTCCACAAAAGAAACCGCGCTTTGCGTTAAAGACTTTGCCGAAAAACAGGGTTGCAAGGTTGCTTCTTTCGGCGAATCGCGCGAAAGTTTAGGCAGCTATTTTGAAAGGATTTCGCGCCAATGAACAAGATTTTTGCAATAGCCGAAAATTCGTTTAAAGACGCCATAAGGCAGAAAATTTTGCTTTTGTTTGCGTTTGTTGCGGTGCTGCTTACCGCGCTTTCGTTTTATATGTCGAACATAGATTTAGGCGAGGGCAAAATGCGCTTTATTGCAGACTTTGCCGACGGAGCCGCAGGCTTTTTCGGCGCAATTATTGCAATATTGGTAATATGCCAGTCGCTATATTCCGAATTCGATACAAAAAGCGTTTATATGATTATTTCCAAACCCGTTTCGTATGCACAGTTTGTTTTTGGCAAATTCATAGGCGCGGCGTTTTTGATAGGCGTATACCTTTTTATAATCTCGCTGGTTTCGTGCGCCGAACTGCTTTACGCGCAACAGTCGCTTAAAGATATTCCGGCCGAGCTTTTAAGCGGAGGCAAGCTGCAGCTTAACGTTTGCGGGCTTTTTGCGTATTTTTTTGCGCAGTGGGCAAAATTATGCTCCGTTTGCGCAATGGCGGGGTTGTTGGCGGTATTGTCTAAAAGCCTTATGTTTTCAATGGTAATGTCGTTTTGCGCATATGCGGTTTGCTTGCTAAAAGGTTCGGTTGTAGCTCTCGACAATGTTGTTTTAAAAACGGCGTTGGCGGCTTTCCCAGACCTTTCGGTTTTCGACATTTCCAGAAACTTTTTGTTTGGCGAAATAAATTTTGGCGCAGTGTTGTTTATGCTGGGCTATTCTGCAATATACATTGTAGTTTTCGGGGCAATTTCGGCTTATGCGCTGTCGCACAGAGAGTTTTAAGACGGCGTTTTTGCCGTATGTTGCCTTTGCTTTTGCCCTGTATACCATAGGCGGGCTTTTGGATTTTGCGCGCCAAAAGTCGGGCATATTCAAAGATTTTGCCGTTGCCGAAAAAAGCGCGGTTAAAAGTTCGGGCACAATGCTTTTTGGCGTGCTAAGCGGCTATAGCGCGGTTCTTGCCGACTTTGTCTGGATTGCTTCGTACGGCGATTGGGAAAGGTGCAGCGTTGCAAAATGCACCGCAAATATGGAATTGGCATTGGCGTTAAACCCGAATATGAAAAGCTTTTGGAGTATGGCTTCGGCAATTACCGCCTACGATATGCCCTATTGGATTGCCGACGAAAAACACGTTGCCCCGCAAAGTGCCGAGTTTAAAAGAATAGAGCGCATACAGGCAAAAAAGGGGGTAGAATATCTAAAAAAGGCGTTGTTGCGCTTTCCCGACAATAGGACGCTGCTGATACAGCTTGCCGAATTGTACGAAAAAAAACTGGGCGATTTAAACAGTGCCATAGCCTGCTACGAAAGGGCGGTTTTGATAGACAAGACAATGGTTTTCCCTCAACGCGCCCTTGCAGAATTGTACGCAAAAAACGGCAATATCCACAAAGCCGAGGCAATCTTAAACGAAATTCTTTTAGAATCCGAAAAAAATTCGCCAATATATAAATCTTTGCTGGAGCAGCTAAACAGGATTAGGGAAAAGCCATTGCGCTAAAAAGCATTTTTTGCGTATAAAAACGCCGTTTTTGCCCCAAATGGACGGTGCTTTTTGCATAAATGTAACTTTATGCAAATCAATATATTGCAAATGCGGAAATTTTGCTTAAAAATTTTCTCGATTTTTGCCCGCAAAAGGGAAATATTCTAAGAGGTCAATTTATTTTTACATATGCTTACACTTTTTACATGCAATTTGTTGGCGCAAGCCGCCGTGCAACCCGGTATTTTCACTTACTTTTCCGACTCGAATGCAGCGGGTAAAGCCATTATTTATTTGCTGATCATTTTCAGCATTTGGGCGTGGTCTATAATGATAGGCAAGTATATGGATTTAAAGACGATGGCCGACGAAAATATGGCAACAGAGCGCAAGTTGCAGGCAAGCAAGTCGGTTATAGATGCGGTTGTAAATTTCGGCAAAACAGTTTCGGGCCCCTATGCCGTGCTGCTTAGAGAGGCAGTGGGGGCTTGGAGCAGGTACGACGGCGGCGATTTGGGCGAACAAAACCTGACATTGAGAATGGGCATGGTTGAAAATGCTTTGCAAAGAGCCGTTTCGGTGCAGACAATGCGCTACGAAAAAAAGATGGTTATGCTGGGCTCTATTATTAGCGGCGCGCCGTTTTTGGGCTTGTTGGGTACAGTTTGGGGTGTTATGGACAGCTTCGGGTCTATGAGCCTTCAGGCAAGCGCAACGCTGCAGCAGTTGGCCCCAGGTGTTTCGGGTGCTTTGCTTACAACAATTGCAGGTCTTATTGTGGCAATACCTTCGGTTTTCGGCTACAACTACCTGCTTAGTCGCTCTAAAAGCATGGTAAACGATTTGGAAAACTTTGCCAGCTCGCTTGCCGACAAGATAGAGCTTGAAAGCCGCATGCGCGACATGCTTAAAAGAAGAACTGCAAACGCTTCGCAAATGGCTCCCAAAAACAATCCCTACAATGTAAGCGAAAGGCAGTTTGCCGCCAGCCAGCCGCAGGGCGGTTTTGCAAAACCGCAAATGCAATACACACAGCCGTATCAACAGCAGTTTGTGCACCCGCAAAATGTTGTGCGCCAAAGTGTTCCCCAAAGTATGCCGCAGGGCATTCAGCCAAGCTCTCAGCAAAATATGCAGCAGGCGGCAGTGCCCAATTTCGGCGAGCAACCTACAAAACCGCAAACGCCGCCGCAAAACGTTTTTGATTTTGCCTCCGACGAAAATTCGGGCCCCGTTCCTCCAAGAAGTTTTGAAGATTAAAATCTATGGCGAGAACCTTTAAAAGAAAAGAGTCGCTGGGGGCTTTAACCGAGCTTAACATAACGCCACTTATGGACTTGGCGTTTTCGTTGCTGATTATTTTTATGGTTACAACGCCCCTTTTAGAGCAAACCGTAGAGCTTAAGCTGCCCACGCAGGAAAAGATGCCCAACTCTACGCGCGACGACAAGGTGAAATTTCAGGTCATAAACATAGACGCAAAAGAAAACATCTATTGGGGCGACGAAAAAGTTTCGCTAGAGCAGCTAAATATATATCTGCGCAAGCTTTCGCTAGAGCCCGAGCCTAGCCCCATAACCCTTAGGGGCGACGGCAAACTTCCATACCAAAAGGTTATGGACGTAATTAGCGCAATAAAAAAGCACAACCTAAAAAAGCTGAATCTCGATACGGAGGTTAAGTAGGAAATGTCTCAAGACAATACAAACAGGGGCTTTGGCGTATCGCTGTCGTTGCACGCGTTTGCGTTGTTTTGCTTTGTGCTTTCTATGTATGTGGGCGACTTTTTTAAGGAGGAAGTTCAGGAAAAGCTGGTGTTTGATATGGTAGAGCCTCCTCCTCCCGAGCTGCAGACTTTGGAAGACGCCTCTATGGACGAGCCCGAAAGCCAGCAAATAGAAACGCCCAAGGTAAAGGAAATAGAGCCTATAAAGCTTCCCGAGCCCGAGCCCAAGGTTGAGCCGAAACCGGATCCAGACCCGATGCCCAACCCCCAAAAGGAAAAGCCCAAGCCCGATAAGCCAAAAAAAACCGAGCCTAAAAAAGTAGAGCAGCCGCCGCAAAAAATAAGCTTAAAGGATTTCCGCAAAAACAACCCCCTAAAGGACGCCCCCAAAAAGCCCGCAAAAAAGAGGGGCATTAAAGTTCCAAAAATTACAAACTACGGAACCAACATAGACAAATACCGCGAAAGCCCCAATATAGGAACGGCTACAATAGACGGCGTAAAACTGGAAAACGCGATTATGGCGTATATAGAGTCTATAAAGGCCGAAGCAAAGCGCAAATGGACTTTGCCCGTAGAATGCACGGGTATGAACTTTAGCGTAAAAATTGCATTTAAGGTTTCTTCTGCCGGCGTAATTAGCGGAGTAAGGATTATAAGGTCCAGTGGGTCTACGCCTTTCGACAATTCGGTGGTTGAAGTCTTTAAAAGGCTAAGGCTGCCTTTCCCGCCGCCGAACAACCAGCCGCAAACAATAAACTTGGTGTTCGAATCAATTTAGCAAAAATAAAAAAGCTTTCCCAAAATCTTTAAGGGAAAGCTTTTTGTTTTGGGTATTTGCAAATTTATTCTTATGCGTTTAGCATTGCCTTTACCATTGCATTTACGCCCGCTGCAAGCTGCACTGTGTTTTGGGCAAGCATATAGGCGGGGGTGCTATATACGTTGAATTTTTCGTCGAAAACGAACGACGAAACTTCGCAGTTTATGTGGGTTGCCCCCATTGCCTGAATTGCCTTTGCAGTTGCAGTGTCGTTGCCAACAGTAATTTTTACGCCGTTTGAAATATGGCGCGCCGCAATCACGGGCGAAATGCACAAAAAGCCGATGGGCTTTTTTGCGCTTAAATTTTTGTCGATAGCTGCCGCAGCGCAGGGGTTAACCGTGCAATTTTCGCCATTTACCGCAAAGTTGCACAGCGTTTTTGCAGCTCCAAAACCGCCTACAAATATAAGCGCGCTAAAATCTTCGGGCGAATATTCCGAAAGGTCTGTACAGGCACCTCTTGCAATTCTTGCGCTTTCCTTTAAAACATTTCGCTTTTCACAAAGGGGTTTGCCCGTTTTGTGGTCTACAACGTCGAACTGCTCTATATTGGGCGCAAAAAAGGCGGCTTTTGCCCCGCAGCTTTCTACGGCGTTTAGCGTAATTACGGCTTCGTGAATTTCAGAGCCGTCTAAAACTCCGCAGCCTGCCAAAACTATTGCAACGGTTTTCATACTACCACATTCTCCTTACTTTGCGCGGGTTGGCAGGCTTTTCGTAATACATTGTGTTTTCCTCCAAATAGCCCGAAAATGCTATGCCCGAAAGCACAATTGCCTTTTTTGCCAAAATAGTTCCGGGTTGCAAAACGGCGTTGCAGCCGCATTCGGCTTTGTCTGCCAAAATTGCGCCGAATTTGCGCAGGTTTGTTTGAACTTTGCCGCTTTCGGTGTAGGCGTAAACATTGCTTTTGTCTAGCTTTAGGTTTGCGCAAATTACGCCCGCGCCCAAGTGCGAAAAGTTGCCCAAAATAGAGTCGCCCACATAGTTAAAGTGGGGTATTTGCGCGTTGTCCATAACAATGCAGTTTTTAAATTCGCAAGAGTTGCCCAACACGCAGTTTTCGCCCGCAATAACGTTGCCCCTTATGTATACCGAAGGCCTGAGCTCGGTGTTTGCCCCTATGTAGGCGGGGCCAATAATTGTGCCAAAATGCGGCAGCTTTGCGGTTTTGTGTATAAAAACTTTGCCCTCTATATGCAGGTTTTGGGGGATTTCCGACGGATCCTTTGCGTCTTTAAGCGCGGCAAAGTCTACGGCGTTTAAAGCCTCTTTAATTTTCGGCAACCATTCCCATGGCTGCGCATTTTGGTCGAAAAATTCCGAAAAATTTTTAAGCGATTCGGGAAATGTAAAAAGTTCGCAAGCTTTCATAACAAACACTTTATTTGCATTAATCGGACAATGTAAAACAAAAAATTAGAACAAAAGGGCAAGTGTAGAAACTATGGTAACTGCAATTATGAATTTGCGGTACGCCTTTTCGGGCAAAAGCTTTGTAAGGTAAATTCCCAAAATTGCCCCGATAAATATGGCGGGTATTCCCAAGCAGTCTATTGTAAGGGTCTGCAAAGTTATGTTTTTCCACACAAAGCCCTGCAGCGGCAGCTTTAGGTAGTTTACGCATAAAAAGAACCAGGCGTTTGTGCCCACAAAGGCGAATTTAGGCAGGTGCATACTAAGCAGATACACCGCCATAACGGGGCCCGCCGCATTGCCTATCATTGTGGAAAACCCGCCCAATATGCCGAAAAGCGGCGCATACCACCAAGAGTTTACGCACGAATTTTGCGATGTCAGTTTTTTGTCGAATGCCATAATCACAAAGCCGCCAAGTATGCAAATTGCAAGCAAAACCTTGAACATATTTTCGGGCACAATTTTGTCTACCGCAATTGCAAGGAAAAACCCCGCTACAGCCGAAGGCAAAAGCCTTACAACATATTTAAAAACGCAGTCGCGCTTGTAGTATATTACGGCAATTAAGTCGGCAAAACAAAGTATGGGCAAAACAACTCCTGTAGATTCCTTTGCCCCGAACGCCATCGCCATTAAGGGAATGGAGATTATGCTTATGCCCTGTATGCCCGTTTTAGACATTCCAAGCAATAGCGAGCTAAACATAAGCGCAAAAAGCTGAAATACGGTTAGATAAATTCCGAAAATTTCCATAGCAAAATTTTTTTAAGCTAAAATAAAACGCCCCTTGGGCTTTTGTTGCGAGACATTTTTTTTGTTCGGCAAAAACCTCCTTGCATTATACTTGATTGTGTTCCCAATTAAGTGCATATTTTCAGTTGAATTTTATTTGAAACAATGAGGGTTGTAGAGCTTTTAAGTCCCGCAAAGAATTGCGATGTGGCGCGTTCGGCAATAAACGCGGGCGCCGACGCTGTCTACATAGGGGCAAACAGCTTTTCGGCAAGGCAGAACGCCGCAAACGATACTGCCGAAATAAAAAGCCTTTGCGAATATGCGCACTTGTTTGGCGTAAAGGTTTACGTTGCGCTAAATACGCTTTTAAAAGACGGCGAGTTAAGCGCGGCGCAAACCCTTATACACGACCTATACAACGCCAAGGTAGACGCTATTATTGTTCAGGATATGGGCATATTGAATATGGATTTGCCTGAAATTACATTGCATGCAAGCACCCAGTGCGATATAGATAGCCCCGAAAAGGCAAAGTTTTTGTACGAGGCGGGCTTCGACACAATAGTTTTGGCGCGAGAGCATTCGCTTAAAAAAATTGAACAGATTGCCAAAGCCGTTCCAGAAGCGAGAATAGAGGTTTTTGTGCACGGCGCTTTGTGCGTTAGCAAAAGCGGCAAGTGTTATTTAAGCGAGGCAATAGGCGGCAGAAGCGCAAACAGAGGCCAATGCGCGCAGCCATGCCGAATGGCGTATTCTTTGCTGGACGCCAACGGCAAAAAGGTTGCCCCAGACGCCTATTATTTGTCTTTAAAAGATATGAACCGCAGCGCATTTTTGGGCGAACTTATAGACTCGGGCGTTTCGTCTTTTAAGATAGAAGGCAGGCTTAAAGACGCCGACTATGTAAAAAACACAACAAGCTATTACAACGATTTGCTATGCGAAATGGAAAAACAGGGCTTGGCAAGAAGGCAGTCGTTCGGCAAAGTTGTAAGAAAGCCGTTTGTTGGCGATGTAAACAAGGTTTTTAACCGCGGCTTTACCGATTTTGGCTTGGTTGAAGGGGCTCCGAAAAATTTTGCAAGCATGCAAAGCCCTAAGTCGCGCGGCGAATATTTGGGCAAAATAACCAAGCTTTGCGGCAAAAATGCCTTTTATTTAAACAATCTAAAAATAGAGAACGGAGACGGATTTTTTGCGCTTTCGCCCGACAATGTCGCCTACGGCTTTAGGGTAGAAAAGGTGGAAAACGGCATAGCCAAATGCTCGGCGCAAAGCGCGCTTGTCGCAAACAGCCAAATATGGCGCAATTCTTCGGCTGCAAACGACAAACTTTTTTGCAAAGAGTTTACTAGAATGCTTTCGTGCAAAATGTCGGCAAAGTGCAACGGAGATTTTTTCGAAATTTTGCTGGGGTGCGAAAACGGAATTTCGGCAAGTTTTAAGGTTAAAATAGAAGAATTTGCAAACAATTTTTCGGCGGCGTGCGAAAGGGTAAAAGATTCGTTCTTAAAAGGCGGCGAATACCCCTTTTTGGTTGAAGATTTTTCGTTTGAAGGCGGCAAAATTCCATTCTTTAAAGCCTCGCAAATAAACGAGATAAGAAGAGCCGTTTTTGCCGAATTAAAAAACAATATTCTACAAAGCTACAACGCGCAATATGCGGCAAAAAAGCGCAGGCGCGGGATTTCGCCCGACGGCGCAAAATTGTTTGAAAACAGCTCCTTCGAGCTAAACTCGCTTAACGGATTGTCCGATAGCTTCTACAAAAGCTGCAATGTAAAAAACATAACACGCGCTCCCGAAAGCGGTTTGGATATGCACTCGCGCAGGGTAATGCGCACGGTGCACTGCGTTTTAAGGGAATTGGGACTGTGCAAAAAAAAGACGAAGACCCCCTTTTTAGAGCCTTTGTATTTGGCAAACGACAGTGCAAAATTGAGGCTAGAATTTACTTGCAAAGACTGTGGTATGAACGTATTCTACGAAAAATAAAATTATTTTGCATATGGATTTATTATTGCTTCTTATAGTAGGCAGCGTGCTGCTTTGTCTGGAATTCTTTTTGCCGAGTTTTGGAACTTTAAGCATAATGGCAGTTTTGTGCTACGCATACGCCATATTTTTGGCGTTTTCCGACTTTGGTTTGGTTGCGGGGTTGCTGATAAGCGCACTGTGCGTTATAGTTGCCATTTTTGCCATTGCAATGGGGCTAAAATTTTTGCCAAAAATGAAGCTTACAAAATCGCTTTCGCTGGACACAAAGGAAAGCCAGCCCGAGAATTCGGCGTTGGAATATGTAGGCAAGCCGGCAATAGCCTTAACGGATATGTCGCCTACGGGCAGGGTTTTAGTTGACGGCAAAACTTTTGAGGCCCAAAGCGAGTTGGAATTTATAGAAAAAGAAAGCCCCCTTGTAATTACGGGCGGCGACAATTTTAGATTAACAGTAAAAAAATCGGAGAAATAAAGATATGTTATTGGCAGATGCGTTTCCTTTAAACACGATAATAATAGTTGCAACGCTGCTGGCGGCAATAGTTGTGCTGGTTGTAATTGTAACCTTTGTGGGCACTTGGCTTAAAGCGTTATTGGCGGGGGCTCCCGTTTCTATGCTTACGCTTTTGGCTATGAAACTTAGGGGCGTTCCCTACGGAATGATTGTAGACGCGCGCATTACGGCGGTTAAGTCGGGCTTAAATTTAAGCATTGCGCAACTTGAAGAACACTATTTGGCCGAGGGCAACCTTATCCCAACCGTTCAGGCAATAGTTGCCGCAAACAAGGCGGGTATGGACTTGTCGTGGGAAAAGGCAAGGGCGATAGACCTTGCCACAAAGGGCACGGGCAAAACCGTAGGCGAAGCTGTAAGAACTTCGATTAACCCGAAAGTTATAGACTGCCCCAACCCAAATTCGGGCAGGCACAGCATAGACGGCGTGGCAAAAGACGGCATTCAGGTTAAAGTGCGCGCCCGCGTTACCGTAAGGACAAACCTTAAAACCTTTATAGGCGGCGCCCAAGAGGAAACCATTATCGCCAGAGTCGGCGAAGGCATTGTTTCTACAATAGGCTCGTCGGACACCTACAAGTTTGTTTTGGAGCACCCCGACCATATCTCCAAAGTTGTTTTGGGGCGTGGGCTAGATTTGGGAACGGCGTACGAAATTTTGTCGATAGACATTGCCGATGTTGACGTTGGCGAAAACATAGGCGCAAAGTTGCAGGAAGCACAGGCAATTGCAAACAAGAATATGGCGCAAGCCCAAGCCGAAATTAGAAGGGCGGCGGCCGTTGCCCTAGAGCAGGAAATGAAGGCAAAGGTTGAAGAAATGAAAGCGAAAGTTGTAGAAAGCGAATCGCAAGTGCCTTTGGCTTTGGCCGAATCTTTAAAGAGCGGCAAAATGGGCTTTATGGACTATTATAAATTGCAGAACATTCAGTCCGACACAAATATGCGCGATTCGATTTCGGGCAAAAGCCCCGCAAAAAAGTAAATGCTGTTGCTCGAATCAGACATAGGCGAATTTTTCCCCATAATAATAATTATTGTATTATGGGTTGGTTTTGCTGTGTTTGGGGCTATAAAAACTGCAAAAAAGCCCGAGCAAAATACGTCTAAAGATTTTGAAATGGCAAAGCGGCGCATAGAAGAAATAAAACGCCGCAATATGTCGCAACAAAGCGATGCCGAGCGCAACATTTTGCGCGAAGAGCCAGCCTACGAGGATTTTTACGACGAGATAAAAAAGGAGCTTGAAAGCGAAAAAAACGCGCCAAAGCCCGAAGTTTTTGCAAAAAAGCCGGCAAAGAAAGAGACTGTAGACGCCTATTCGCACAAAACACCCGAAGCGCCTGCGTTTGAACATTTCGACTACAACAAGTCTTTGCAGGAGGCCGAGCGCGTTCTAAGACAAACCCAGCTAAGGCTTGAAAACGTGCACACAAAATATGCCGTAAAGGCTGAAGACCCCGAGCTTTTAGACAACAATTCGCATTTGTCGGAATTGCTTAAAAACAAGCCCTTTTTAAAAAACGCAATGGTTTGCGCCGAAGTTCTCGGCAAGCCCGTTGCCTTGCGCGATTTTTAAATGTGTGCCGACAAACTAAAAGAATGCCTTAACCTGCGTTTTGGCCTGCAAGACTTTAGGCACTCGCAAAGGGCTATTATAGAAAGCGTTTTGTCGGGCAAAGACACTTTGGCGGTTATGCCCACGGGCGGCGGCAAAAGCTTGTGCTACCAGCTGCCCGCCCTTATGTTCGATGGGGTAACCTTTGTAGTTTCGCCGCTAATTGCGCTGATGAAAGACCAGGTAGACGCCCTTAACTCAAAGGGCATTGCAGCCGCCTGCATAAACAGCGCGCAAACTCTTGCAGAGCAAAGGGAAAGCCTGCTTGCCTTAAAAAGCGGCAAACTAAAGCTTTTATATATTGCGCCCGAACGCTTTAAAGCGCAGTCGTTTTTGTCTGCAATAAGCGGGGTAAACGTTTCGCTTTTTGCCATAGACGAAGCACACTGCATAAGTCAGTGGGGGCACGATTTTAGACCCGACTATATGCGTTTGGGCAAAGCCGCAAAGCTGCTTGGCAACCCCGTTGTTGCCGCCTTTACCGCAACCGCCACCGAAGACGTTCGCCGCGACATTGTCCAGCAGCTTTCAATGCAAAACCCATCGGTTTTTGTTTCGGGTTTCGAAAGGCCGAACTTAAGCTTTAACGTGCGAAGCGTTTCAAAAAAAGCCGAAAAGCTCGACAGAATTATAGAGCTTTACGACAAATACAAAACCGGAATTGTATATTGCGCCACAGTAAAGAGCGCCGAAAGCCTTTCGGAAGATTTGGCCGCCGAAAAAGTGCCGCACATACTCTATCACGGCAAGATGTCGCCTCAGCAAAGAGACGAAGCCCAAGACCTTTTTATGTCAAAAAAAGTGGGTTTGGCCGTGGCTACAAATGCGTTCGGTATGGGCATAGACCGCCCCGACATAAGGTTTGTGTGCCACTACGAACTGTGCGGCAGCATAGAAAGCTACTATCAGGAGGCGGGGCGCGCCGGCAGAGACGGCAAAGACGCCTATTGCGAAATGCTTTTTATGTATGCCGACAAAAGGGTTCAGGAATTTTTTATAGAGGGAGCTAACCCCGATTTGGATTTCATAAAAAAGTGCTACCGTCTTTTGCGCGATTTGTCCGACAAAGAGGGCTTTTGTCAACTTTCGATAGAGGAAATGACAAATCTTTTGTCGGAAAGGGGCAAAAAAAAGGCAAACCAAATGGCGGTTTCGTCGGCATTGTCTATATTGCGCAGGTATTCGCTTATAGAGCGTTTCGACGGCGAAACGGGAAGGGTAAAATGCACAAGAATTTGCGACTTAAGTTTAAGCGAAAGAGATTTGCCCATAGACGCGCAGGCACTAATGCTTAAAAAGCAGAGGGATTTGGGCAAATTAAAATCGGTTTTGGCCTACGCATATTCTTCGGGCTGCCGCCAAAGATGGATTTTAGACTATTTCGGTGAAAGCAGCGCGGCCGATTGCGGCAAGTGCGACAAGTGTCGTTCGGGCGTTTCCGACAAGGCCGAAACGGTTGATGGCGAAAAGCTCGAGATTGTGCGCAAAGCTTTAAGCTGCGTGGCCAGAATGTCTTACAAAACGGGTAAAAATATGTGGGAGCCGCGTTTCGGCAAAGACAGGCTTGTAAAATGCCTTGTAGGCAGCAAAGACGAAAAAATAGTTTCGGCGCGTTTAAACGAGCTTTCTACATATGCCATCTTAAAGGAATACGGCAAAAACTTTGTCTCTAAGCTTATAGATTGCATGATAGACGCCTCGTTAATAGAGCTTAGCTGCGGCGACTACCCGCTTGTCGGGCTAAGTTCGAAGGGTATAGAAGTTATGCTGAGTGCAAAAAGCCCTTATATGGAATTCCCCGAAATTCCCGAAAAAGGCGAAAAGCGCAAGGCAAAAATTGCCGAAAAAGCCTATGCTAGCGACGAAATGCCCGACGATACCGAGCTTTATAAAAAACTGGTTTCTAAGCGAAACCAGCTTTGCCACTTAAGGGGGAACGTTCCAGCCTATATGGTGTTCCCCAACACGGTTTTAAAAAAACTTGCCGACTTAAAACCCAAAAATGCCGAAGAGGCAATGTCTATAAAGGGCATAGGCGAAAAAAAGGCCGCAACATTTTTGCCTACATTTCTTAAAATTATTGCCGAGCATAATCAGTAGCTTGGCTTGCGTTTTTGTATTTATTTTGCCCGAAGCTGGGCGCGCAGCCTTTGCCTTTTAAAAAAATTACCCCTACGGGGTAGCAAAACGCCGTTCAAAATAAAAGTTGACGAAAAGCCCCCTAAGTATATTAGTTGTAGATTTTCATAACCATAAAAGGAGTTAAATGAAAATTCAGGTTCTAAAAAGTAAGTTGTTGCGTGCAACTACAACCGAAGTAAGGGTAGACTACGAGGGCTCGTTGGCCATAGATATTGATTTGATGAAGCTCGTGGGCATGCACCCGTACGAAAAAATTCTTGTGGGCAACATAAATTCGGGCACAAGGTTCGAAACTTATGCAATTCCCGCCGAAGCGGGCAGCAAAACGTTCTCCATTCGCGGAGCCGCAGCCCATCTAGGCAAAGTGGGCGACTTGCTTGTTATTATGTCGTTTGCCCAAATAGACGAAAAAGACGCCGAAAACTGGGTTCCCAGAACGGCTACTTTGGCCGAAAACAACACCAAAGTAATTAAAAAGCTTAACACTTTATTCTAAATTACAAACCACACCAACCAACACATATGAAAGAAAAACTATTCATTCCCGGTCCCATTCAGGTATCTGAAAAGACCTATAAGGCTATGACAACCCCCATTATGGGGCACCGCAGCAAGGAATTTGTTGCCTTGTACAACGGCATACAGCCTTTGCTTAAACAGTTGTTCTATACGAACGACCCCGTATATCTTAGCACAAGCAGCTCGTGGGGCGTAATGGAAGGCGCAATAAACAACGTCTGCAAAAAGGCTGTGTTAAACTGCGGCAACGGTTCGTTCTCCGACAAGTGGTACGACGTTGCAAAGCGCAACGGCAAAGAGGCAACTCTTCTTTCTTTCGACTGGGGTAAACCCGTAGACCCCGAAGCGGTTCGCAAAGAATTGTCGACCGGCAAATACGACGCCATTACCATTATCCACAACGAAACTTCTACAGGGACAATGAGCGACATTAAATCGCTTATGGAAGTTATAAGGCAGTTCCCCGACGTTGTTTCTATTATCGACACGGTAAGCTCTTTCTCGGCAATGCCCATTAAGAAAGACGAATTGGGCATAGACGTTATGGTAACGGGCTGCCAAAAGGCATTGGCAATTCCCCCGGGACTGTCGTTTTGCTCGGTTTCGCAAAAGGCTTTGGACAGAGCCAAAGAAGTTCCCAACCGCGGCTACTACTTCGACTTTTTGGAATTCCAAAAGAACTACGAAAAGGGTATGACCCCGTCTACTCCCGTAATCTCGCTAATTTTGGCTTTGAAAAGCAAGCTAGACGAAATCTTTGCCGAAGGCCTAGAACACAGATATGCGCGCCACATTGCCACAAACAAGATGGTTCGCGACTGGGGCTATTCGAAGGGCTTCGAGCTTTTCCCCGAAGAAAAATACTCTTCGGTAACGCTAAACTGCTTTAAGAACAACCTTAACATTGATATGGCGGGCTTTGTTTCCGAATTAAAGAAGCGCACGGGTATGATAATAAACGGCGGCTACGGAAAAATTAAGGGAACAACTTTCCGCATTTCCAATATGGGCGACGAAACAAAGGAAACTATCGAAGAATTGATAGCCGCTTTGGACTCGGTTTTGCCCGAATTTATTAAGTAGTTTATCTTTCGGGATTGATGAAAAAGCTTGTTATAGCCGAAAAACCCAGCGTTGCCGCCGATATAGCGCGCGTGCTTGGCAAGATGCGCAAAGTAGACGACTACTACGAAAACGACGAGTTTGTCGTTTCGTCGGCAGTCGGCCATCTTGTCGAACTTTGCATGCCCGCCGATATCGACAAAAAATACGCCCGCTGGAGTATGGCTACCTTGCCCATCATTCCCGAAAAATTCACCCTTAAGGCGATTGAAAAGACAAAGCCAAAGCTAAAGTCTTTAAAATCGCTTATGAGCCGACCCGACATAGATGTGTTGTATAACGCGTGCGATGCGGGTAGGGAGGGCGAACTTATCTTTACATACGTTTACGAAATCTGCAAATGCAAGAAACAGCGTATGCGTTTGTGGTTTTCTTCGATGACGCCCGACGCCATTAGAGAGGCTTTTGCAAATCTGCGAAGCCAAGACGAAATGGAGTCGCTGCAAGACGCAGCCCGCTGCAGAAGCGAGGCCGACTGGCTTATTGGCATAAACGGAACAAGGGCGGTAACCACCCGAATGTACGGCAGCCGCGTAAAGGAAATGGTAAGCGTAGGCCGCGTTCAAACGCCTACTCTTGCAATGATTGTCGAACGCCAAGAGCAAATAGACGCATTTCAACCCAAAAAGTTTTGGAAAATTTTGGCGGACTTTAAAGTGGCAAACGGCGAATATACCGGTGTATACATTAAGCCCGACTTTAAGGCCGACAAAGATTCTCCCGACAAGGCAGACCGCGTTTGGGACTATGCACAGGCAGAAAAAATCCTAAACGAAGCTTTGAATGCCAAAAGCGTTGTTGCCACCGACAAGAAAACGCAATCTAAACGCGCAGCTCCGCGCCTGTACGACTTAACCACTTTGCAGAGGGAGGCAAACAACAGGTTTTCCTTCCCCGCTGGCAAAACGCTAAGCCTAACGCAAAGCCTGTACGAAAAGCACAAAATGGTAACGTATCCGCGTACCGATTCTAGGGCTTTGCCCGAAGACTACGGCAACGTGGTATTGCGCACGCTTTCGTCTTTGCAGGGCGAATACAAACCCTTTGCGCAGCGCGCGTTAGACGAAAAGTATGTAAACTTTTTCAATAAAAAGATTTTCAACAACAAGCAGGTAAGCGACCACTTTGCAATAATCCCGACAGGGCTTAACTCGGGCAAACTTAGCCCCGACGAAGCCAAGATTTACGATATGATTGCCCGCAGGTTCATTGCGGCGTTCTATCCCGAAGCGGTTTTCGATGTTACCGTGCGCTCTACATCTTGCGACGGCCACCTTTTTAAAAGCGAAGGCAAGGTTTTAAAGTCGGCGGGCTTTTTGGAGGTTTACAACAAACAGTCTGTAGACGACATTGCCGACGACAATTCGGGCAAAAAAGGCGAAAATACCGCCATTTTGCCTGCTTTGACTGCCGACAGCGAAAACGCCGCAGTAGGCGAAGGCAGAATAGAGGAGGAGTTTACAAAAGCTCCCCCGCGCTATACGGAGGCTACTTTGCTTACCGCGATGGAAACGGCGGGCAAACTTGTAGACGACGAGGAACTTGCCGAAGCTATGAAGGAAAAGGGCTTGGGTACGCCCGCCACGCGCGCGCAGATTATCGAAACGCTTATATCCCACAAATTTGTGGAAAGACAAAAGCGCGACTTGTTGCCTACCGTTAAAGCGCAAACATTTATAACATTTCTTAAAACCGTTGGGGTTAACGAGCTTACAAGCCCCGCCCTTACGGGAGACTGGGAGCATAAACTCAGGCTTATCGAGAAAAAAGAACTAACAAGAAAAGATTTTATGCACGGAATATCCGATATGACTACGCATATTGTCGAAGTCACAAAAAATTTTAACGAGGCCGATGCGGACGTTCAGCCCACCGACATTCCCTCCCCTTCGGGAGACGGTACATTGCTTGAAACTTTTAGGTCGTACAAATCAAAAGACGGTCTATTTCAAATCTACAAGACAATAGGCAACCGAAAATTGTCTAAAGACGAAGTTAGAGAATTGGTAGTAAATAAAAGGATTGGCCCGCTTACAGGCTTTAAAAGCAATAAAACCGGCAAACCCTACGATGCCAGCCTTTATATAGACGACAGCCTAAAGATAAAATTCGAGTTCCCAAATTCCAAGGAAACTTCGGCAGAGCAAACTCCCGCCGATTTCGATATTTCAACCGCCGAAGTTTTGGGGAAATGCCCCAGCTCGATTAAAAACGGCGAAGGCTCGGTTGTTGTCGAAACGCCAACTTCGTATGTATGCGTAAAAGACGGCGCAATTTTAAAAGACGCTTTCAGGCTAAGCAAAACAATGCTTTCGCATAAATTCGAAAATAGCGAAGTTAAAGAGCTTATAGAAAAGGGCAAAACACCCCTTATAGAAGACTTTGTGTCGAAGCGCACAAACAAAAAGTTTTCGGCATTTTTGGTCTTGAACGAAAAGGGCGGGGTGTCTTTTGAATTCTTGCCCAGGGCGGCAAAGCCCGCGGGCGAAAAGAAGGCTGCAAAGGCAACTGCAAAAAAACCCGCAAAGAAAAGCACGGTAAAAAGGGTAAAAAAGGCCGACGCAGAATAACTTTTGCCATATATTTAATTTGCAAAAAACGGCGTTTCGACTTATCCAAACTTTCGATATGCCGTTTTTTTATTGAACGATGAAATACAGCAACAACAACACACCGCAACACGCATACCGATGGGGGAAAGTAGGCATAAAAGAGCTTATACCCCGCAATGCGGCAATCTTTAAATACACGTTTAAAGCGTTGCGCAACCGCAATTTTGCGCTGTATTTTTCGGGGCAGTTTATAACCCTTTTGGGCTCGTGGATGCAGCAGGTTGCAATGGGCTATTTGGTTTATAAAATTACAGATTCGGTTTTTCTGCTTAGCTTGTCGGTGTTTTTAACGCAAATTCCGGTTTTGTTTGTAACCCCCTTTGCGGGCGTTGTTGCCGACAGGTTCGACCGCAAAAAGGTTTTGCTGTGCACGCAGTCGGCGTTTATGGTTATGTCGGCGTTGCTGGCTGTGCTTACATATACGGGCTTTGTTAACCTTTTTTGGATTTTGGCAATTTCGCTCGCATTCGGCATAACGGTTAGCTTCGACGCCCCTACAAGGCAGTCGATATACTCGAAGCTTGTTCCCCCCGAAGACTTAAGCAACGCCATTGCACTGAATGCCACGGCCATTAACGGAACAAAATTTATAGGCCCTGCCGTAGGCGGCGTTATTGTGGCAACTGTTGGCGAAACGGCGTGCTTTACAATAAATTTTATAACCTATTGGGCTACACTAATTGCCCTGTTTATGATTAACGCCGACACAAAACCGCACGGGGTGTCGAATGCAAATGCAATAGAGCAGATAAAAGAGGGTATTTCGTATGCAAAGTCGGTTTTGCCGATTAGGGCTTTGCTTATTTTGCTTGCAACTGTTTGCTTTTGGGGAGCGCCGCTACCGATGCTTTTGCCCGCCTTTGTAGACCGCTTTGGCGGCGGCAGCGAAATCTTGGGCAATATGATGAGCCTTATAGGTTTGGGCTCTTTGGCGGCTTCCCTATATTTGGCGTCGCGAAAAAGCGTGTTGGGTTTGGGCAAGCTTATAACGCTTTCGTCGGGTATGTTGGGGGTTGGCATTATGGTTGTTTCGCTTTCCGGCAATATGCCTTTAACATACTTTTTTTGCGTGCCCATGGGTTTCGGGCTTATAGCTACAACGGCTTCGTGCAACACGCTTTTGCAGAGCTTGGTAGACGACAACAAAAGAGGGCGCATTATGAGTCTTTTTACAATATGCTTTTTCGGTATGCAGCCTTTGGGCAGTCTTTTGCAGGGATATTTGTCGAAGCTGTTCGGTATGGAGTGGGTACTTTTTGTGGCGGGCGCAATATGCGTTGCAAGCGCGGTTGTTTTCGAGTATTTCAGACCCTCTATAAGAAAGATTGCGAGGGCAATTTACTGCAAGAAAGACAAAGCCCTTCCCGAAATTGCAGAGTCTTTGAAATATACGGCAAGGAAATCGTCGATGTAAATTAAGGAGGTTTTTTTTAAGAAAACATTTGCTTTTTTAGTTTACAGGCTTTTGTGTTTTTTATGTAAGTTAAGTTTAGCTTTGTTAAAATGCTTGAATTTGTCACATTTGCTTGCTAGTTTTAGGTCTTTAACAAAAACAAATGTATATGATGACTTTTCTAAAAACAAAAAAATACATATTTTCGCTAACAGCGTTCGTTTTTGTCGCGTTTACACTTAACGCCGAAATATCGGTTAAAAACAACGCAAAAAACGATATAGCAACTGCGGGCAGCCCCGTGGAATTTACGGTGCAAGACTGTCCTAAAACCGCTTCGTGGTCGGCAAAAATAAACGGCTATAAGGCGGCCGAAGGCTCGTTGGAATCGGGCAAGGCTTCGGTTTTGCCCAAAGAGTGCGGCGCGGTTATATTTACCGCCGAAAACGCTGTCGAAAAAAATTCGCCTGCGGCGAAAAAGCACCTAAACGGAAACGGTGTGCTGGTTTCCCCCGAAAAGATTTTGCCCGCCAACACGCCAGCTGAAGATGCCGACGAATTTTGGAACAATGCAAAAAAAGAGCTTTCGAAATATCAGCTTAAGTTTTCGCTTACAAAAATTAGGGACGAGGGCTTAGTAGAGCTTTACGGCTACGTGATAGATTTGGGCGGCGGCGAGTTGGGCTCTGCAAACCCCGTAAGGGCTTCGGGCTATTTGGCAAAACCCAAAGGCTCTAAAAAGCTGCCCGCCATGCTTACGGTATACGGGGCGGGAACATTTTCGGCAAATATGCACGATGCCATAAAATATGCAAAACTTGGCGCATTAAGCGTAACACTTAACCCGCATCCTTTCTTTTACAATGCCTCTGCCGACGAAATAAATTCGGCGCGAAACGGCGTATTGAAACGCTACAACCAAATAGGCGTAAAAGACGGCGACCCAACCCAAATTTATTTTTACGGAATGTTTAAAAGGCTATACGCCGTTTTATGCGCAATAGAAAGCCATCCGAATTTCGACAAAAAACATTTTGTAGTTCGCGGCTTTAGCCAAGGCGGCGCGCAGTCGATAATGGCCGCGTATTTGTCGAACAAAGTTACCGCGATTTGTCCTGCGGCTCCCGCAATGTGCGACTTGGGCAGCGTAAACAAAGACCGCAGGTCGGCCTGGCCTTATTGGGTAAACGACAAACGCCAAAGCGAAACAAACGAAATTTCGAAATATTTTGATATGGCATTGCTGGGCGCAAAGGCGAAAGCCGAAATGTTTGTAGCCATAGGCCTGTTAGACGAAACGTGTTCGCCAAGCTCTATAATGGCAATGTACAACAACTACGGCGGCAAAAAGTCGTATATGACAATGCAGAACACCCCGCACGACAGAACACCCGAATTCTTTAAACAAGAGCACGAATTTATCCTGAAACACTTAAGCCTTAAAAAATAAAAACATGAAGAAACTTACATTGACACTATCCATATTGGCGGCGGCATTTTCGCTGTGGGCTCGCACGGTAAACGTTGTTAGCGACTTTAACGCCGTGCCCGATGGCAAAACCGTTTGCACAAAGCAGATTCAGGCGGCAATAGACGAATGCGCAAAAAGCGGCGGCGGCAAAGTTATAATTCCCGAAGGCGTTTTTAAAACGTCTACATTATATCTTAAAAGCAACATAACACTGCATTTAGAGCGCAACAGTGTGATTTTGGGCGTAGAAGGCCGCGACAACTACCCAGTTGTAGGCCACGGGATATTGGCTTCGCAAAAATTCTACAAAGCTTTAATTATGTGCGACAAGGTAGAAAACGTTGCCATTGAAGGTATGGGCGAAATTAACGGCAACGGCTTAAGCTTCTTAGAAAAAGACAACACCGAAGGCCGTCCAATAGCCCTTTTTATGCGCGATTCCAGGAATATGAAAGTTTCGGGCATTACGCTTAAAAACTCGGCGTTTTGGTCGTTTAGAATGCAAAGCTGCGATACGGTAAAAGTAGACGGAATTAAAATCTATTCGCATGTAAACTTCAACAACGACGGCTTCGATATTGAAAGCAAAAATGTGGTAATAAGCAACTGCATTGTGGATACCGACGACGACGCCCTTTGCTTTAAAAGCGAAGACGAAGAGTTTATGATTGAAAACATAACGGTAACAAACTGCATATTGGCTTCGAACTGCAACTTTATAAAGTTCGGCACGGGATCTGTAAAGGGCTTTAGAAATATTGCAATTTCGAACATTGTCATGAAGGGCGCAAGCGAAGACAATTTGCGCCAGTGGGCAATAAACCCGAAAAAATATGCGAGCTACCAAAAACGCATAGGCGAGCTTGGCTCAAAGCGCATGGGCATAGACGGCATTGCTTTGGAAGCGGTAGACGGCGCGATTATGGACGGCGTTGCAATTTCGAACATTGTTATGACCGATGTAAAAACACCCATTCTTATAAGGGTAGGCCACCGCAACACAGATGCCCGCAAAAGCGCAATAAGAAACATAACAATCAGCAACGTTATCGCAAACAGTGTAAGCCCCGTTCCCTGCATAATTGCAAGCGTTCCCGAACACGAATTGTCGAATGTTGCAATTAGCGACTGCTTCTTTAATATGTATGGGTCGGCCCCCGTAGAAAAGGCGTTCCAAAAAGTTCCCGAAAGGATAAACGGGTATCCGGCAAGCGAAATGTTCGGAATGGCAATGCCAGCCTACGGCATGTATATACGCCATGCCGACAATATTACGCTTAACAACGTGCAGTTTGCCGTAAGGGGCAAGCCCGACTTTAGGCACGCAATTTTTGCGGACGACACAAACAGGCTGCGCCTTTTAAACTGCGTGTTCGAAAAGCCCGAAGGCAAGCTTGCAACAATAAACCTTGTAGGCTGCCAAAACTATAAAATAGAAAACTGCGAGCAGTTCCCGCAAAAAGTTGCCGCAAAAAAATAGGCAAAACAGAATATTTCAATGCAAGGCCCCGCCGTTTTAGGAGGGGCTTTTTGTTTTGCAAAAATAGGGCTTTTAAACAGAGCGGTTTTTGGCGGATTTTTTTTGTTTACTTGTCTATGCTTATCGGTTAGCTTTTTTGTGAATTTATAAACAAATTTTTAGATTAACAACAAAAGAAGGTATATATGAAGAAATCTGCTCTATTTATATCGTTGGCGGTGTTTGCGGCTTGCGGGCTTTGGGCTCGTTCGGTAAACGTTGTTAGCGACTTTAAGGCCAAAGGCGACGGCAAAACTGTTTGCACAAACGAAATCCAGTCTGCAATAGACGAATGTTCCAAAACGGGCGGCGGCGAAGTTTTTGTTCCCGCTGGCGTATATAAAACCGCAACTTTAATGCTGCGCGACAACGTAACTCTTTATTTGGATAGAGACGCCATTATTTCGGGCATAGCTGGCAAGGAAAATTATAAGCAGGCTTTAGTATTCGGCGACAAGGTAAAGGACGTTGCAATTAAAGGCATGGGAGAAATAAACGGCAACGGAGCCTTGTTTAACGAAGGCGACAATGCGGGGGGGCGTCCTATAGGCATTTTGTTTAGGGATTCCAAAAACATAAGGGTAGAGGGCATTACGCTTAAAAATCCCGCGTTTTGGTCGTTCAAAATGCAAAGGTGCGACACAATTATAGTAAACAGAATGAAGATTTACGCGCACTCGAACTGGAATAACGACGGTTTTGATATAGACAGCAAAAACGTTGTAATTAGCGACTGCATTATAAATACCGACGACGACGCCATTTGCTTTAAAAGCGAAAGCCGCAACTTTATTGTCGAAAACGTTGCAATAACAAACTGTGTGGTTTCGTCGAACTGCAATTTCATAAAATTCGGCACGGCATCGGCCGGCGGTTTTAAAAACATAGCAATATCAAACTGCGTGCTTAAAAAGGCCGCCGAGGACAATATCAGAAAATGGAAAACCAGCAAATGGATTTCGGGCAGATACGGCCGCGTGGGCGACTCTCCGCTGGGTTTGGCTGGCATCGCCCTAGAGGCGGTAGACGGCGGCTATATGGAACAGGTCGCAATTTCCAACCTGGTAATGTCGAACGTTTTTGTTCCCATATTCATAAGGGTTGGCCACCGCAACAAAGACGCGCAAAAAAGCTATATTAAAGACGTTGTAATTAGCGACATTGTTGCCAACAGCGAAACGGTTGTAACTTCTAGCATTACTTCCATTCCCGACCACGAGCTTTCGAACGTGGTTTTGCGCAACTGCATATTCAACGTTTTCGGTTCGGGTACCGAAAAGATGGCTACAACTCCGGTTCCCGAAGTTGAAAACAAATATCCCGAATGTCTTATGTTCAATTTTGCGTTGCCATCTTTCGGCTTGTATTTGCGCCACGCAAACAACGTAACGCTCGACAACGTGCAAATCAGGGTAAAAGACATTCCCGACTACCGCCATGCCGTTGTTGCCGACGATGTTTCAATGCTAAGGGTTTACAACTGCATATTCGAAAAGCCCGCGGGCAAGCTTAAAACATTTAATGCTTTAAACTGCAAAGACCCGTATTTCTTCAACAATTTAGAGGTTGAACAAACGGCAGTGCTAAAGGAAAAGGCGGAAATTGCACAGGCAAAAGCCGCAAAAAATTAAAAAACTTTTTGCAAAAAGCATTCAAAAAAATCCGAAAGGTTTAAAACGCCTTTCGGTTTTTTTATGCGCACAGGCTAAAAAGTGTTTGATATGCCTTAAATATTTTTTAAACATAAAAGAATGTTTGAAAATTTGACAGAGAGGTTTTCCAAAGCCCTTAAAAACATTAGGGGGCTTGGCAAGATTAGCGAAGAGAATATAGCCGAGGCTTTGGGCGAAGTGCGTCAGGCCTTGTTGGGTGCCGATGTTCACTTTAAGGTTGCAAGAGAATTTATAGAAAGCGTAAAGCAAAAGGCTTTGGGTGTAGAGGTTATAAACGGCGTAAACCCCGGCCAGCAAATTGTAAAAATAATCCACGACGAGCTTGTAGAGCTTTTGGGCTCCGACAAAACCGAAATTTCGCCCGTGCGCCCATTGGGCATTTTAATGGTTGGCTTGCACGGTTCGGGCAAAACCACAACATCGGCAAAGCTTGCAAAATATTTCAACAAAAAAGGCTCTAAAGCCTGCGTTGTTGCCTGCGACGTTTACAGACCCGCTGCCATAGACCAAATAGAGGCCTTGGGCTCGGAAAATTCCATAAAAGTTTACTCCGACAGGAATTCCAAAGACGTTGTATCCATTGCCGAAAAATTCAAAAAGCAGGCAATAGACGATGGCTTTAACGTTATAATTTTCGATACCGCCGGCCGCCTGCAGATAGACGAGCCGCTTATAGACGAAATTAAAAGGCTAAAGGCCGCCTGCAACCCGCAGGAGGTTTTGCTTGTTGCCGACGCCGCCCTAGGTCAGGAGGCCGTAAGCGTTGCGCGCGACTTTAACGAAGCCGTTTCGCTTACAGGCGTTGTAATGACAAAGCTAGACGGCGACGCAAAGGGCGGGGCTGCATTGTCTATACGCCAAATTTCGAAAGCCCCCATAAAGTTTACGGGCGTAGGCGAAAAGATAGACGACTTAGACGCATTTTACCCCGACCGCATGGCGGGCAGAATTTTGGGCATGGGCGACGTTGTAAGCCTTGTCGAAAAAGCGCAGGAAACCATAGACGAAAAAGAGGCTATGCAAATGGCCGAAAAATTGCGCCGCGCCGACTTCGATTTAAACGACTTCTTAGCCCAAATGCGCCAGATAAAAAAGCTCGGTTCTCTGGGGTCTATAATGAAAATGCTGCCGGGTATGGGCAACATTCAGATAGGCGAAAAAGAGGAAAAGAAAATGAAGCAAACCGAGGCTATAATACTTTCGATGACGCTTCAGGAACGTTCGAATCCGTCTATCTTAAACGCAAAAAGAAGGCTTAGAATTGCAAACGGTTCGGGAACGAAAGTTTCTTCGGTAAACTCGCTTATTCGCGACTTCGAAAAAATGCGCAAGGTTATGAAAATGTTTAAGGGCAACAGCCGCCTTTTAAACAAATTTAAAAAATAATATATCTGTGCACCAAAAGGGCGTTTCCCGCAAAAAACAGGAGCCAAAAGGGCATATTTTGCTTGCAAAATCGCATTGGTTAGGTTTAGTTATGCGGGTATGTCAATCAATTTTATAAATAAGGACTTTTATCTAGAAACCAAGGCGGCTCAAAAGCTGTATCACGAATACGCCGAAGGCCTGCCGATTATAGACTATCACTGTCATTTGGAACCAAAAGAGGTTGCCGAAAACAAGTCGTGGGACAACGTAACCCAGGTTTGGCTTTACGGCGACCACTACAAATGGCGCGCAATGCGCAGCAACGGGGTAGCCGAAAAGTTTTGCACAGACCCAAACGTTTCCGACTACGAAAGGTTTGAAAAGTTTGCCGAAACTATGCCCAGACTTTTGCGCAACCCGATCTACCATTGGACGCATTTGGAAATGTCGCGCTTTTTCGGCATAGACGATGTTTTGTTGTCGCCTAAAACCGCAAGAGAGGTTTACGACAGGGCAAACGCAGTTTTAAAGAACGGCCTAAACGCCCACAAATGTATGCAAATGTGCAATGTCGAAACCGTTTGCACGACAGACGACCCCGTTTCGGAATTGCCGTACCACAAAGAAATTGCGCAAAAGCCGTTCGGCGTAAAAGTTTTGCCCGCCTTTAGGCCCGACAAAGCGCACGCCATTGCCGACAGACCCCAATATTTTAAATATCTTGAAACGCTTTCGGCGGTTTCGGGCGTAAAGATAAGTTCTTTCGACGACCTTATTTCGGCGTTGCAGCAAAGGCACGACTATTTCGACCAAAACGGCTGCAAACTTTCCGACAACGGCTTGGATACAATGTGGTATGCCGAAGCTTCAAGCGAAGAGCTAAACAAAATCTTTAAAAAGATTTTAGACAACGCCCCATTGTGCGACTGCGAAGTTGCAAAGTTTAAAAGCGCAGTTCTTACCGAATGCGCCGTTATGGACAGCAAGGCAAACTGGGTACGCCAACTTCACATTGGCGCAATGCGCAACAACAATTCCATAATGTTTAAAAAGCTGGGCCCCGACACGGGCTTCGATTCGATTGGCGAAAGCATTTTCGCAAAAGAGCTTTCGCTGCATTTAGACAACCTAAATAGCAGAGGTTGTCTCGGCAAAACCATTCTCTATAACCTGCACCCGAAAGACAACGAAATGCTTGCCACAATGCTGGGCAATTTCCAGGGAGCCGGCGTAAAAGGCAAGCTTCAGCTCGGCAGCGGCTGGTGGTTTTTAGACCAGGGCGACGGCATTAAAAAGCAGATAGAGTCGGTTTCACAGCTTTCGCTTTTGGCAAACTTTGTCGGTATGCTTACAGATTCAAGGTCTTTCTTGTCGTATCCGCGCCACGAATATTTCCGCCGCATATTGTGCAACATTTTGGGTTCCGAAATGGAAAGAGGCCTTTTGCCGAACGACTTTGAATTGGTCGGCGACTTGGTTAAAAACGTTTCGTACTACAACGCAAAAAACTATTTCAACTTCTAACTAGTATATACGATGAAAGTAGCTCTTGTAGGAATGGGCCCCATAGGCTCTATGCATGTCGACAACATAACGGCGGGGAAAATTCCCGGCTGCGAGTTGGTTGCAGTTTGCGATACCAGAAAAATCGAAAACCCGAAGCTTGAGGGCAAAAAAATCTATTCGGATATAGACGCCCTTTTGGCCGACAAAGACGTTGAAAGCGTGATAATTTCGACTCCGTCTTTTACGCACTTCGACTTGGCTTGCAAAGTTCTTAACGCGGGCAAAAACGTTTTGGTTGAAAAGCCCATGGCTCTTTGCACTGCCGATATTTTAAAGATAGACGCCCTTGCAAAGGAAAAGAAACTTACCGCAGCAGTTATGCTTAATCAGCGCACAAACCCAATGTATGCGCGCATTAGGCAGCTTGTTAAAGACGGCGAATTGGGCAAGATAAACAGGGTGTCGTGGAATATGACAAACTGGTATAGGCCCGACGTTTACTACAAGTGCAACACTTGGCGCGGCACATTTAAAGGCGAAGCCGGCGGCGTGCTTATAAACCAGGGCATACACAATATAGATGCCTTTGCGTGGATATTCGGGCTGCCTCAAACCCTTAGGGCATGGTGCAAATTCGGCAAATACCACGATATTGAGGTAGAAGACGAAGTAAGCGCGTTTATGGAATACCCCGAAAATATGACGGCAACTTTCATAACAAGCAGCGGCGAGCACCCCGGCACAAACCGCTTCGAAATTTCGGGCGACAAGGGCTACATTGTTGCCGAAGACGGCAAGCTCCTTAAAAAATATATGTTTAAGGATACCACTTTAAGCGACTACACAAAAAACACAAAATACGTTTTCGGCACTCCCGAAACCGAGTATTCGCAAGAGGAGTTTTCCGACAAGGGGCTTCAGCATGTGGGCGTATTAAGGAATTTTGTAAATTCTATAAACGGCAAAGAGGAACTGCTTTATAGCCCAGCCCAAGGGTATTTGTCGGTGTGTTTGGCAAACGCAATGCTGCTTTCTACATGGACAAATTCCGACATCAATTTCCCGTTTAACGACGCTGCCTACGCCGCGCTTCTTGCCGAAAAAACCGCAAATTCGAAACTTAGAACCGAAACCGTAAAAGACTGCATTATGGATTTCGGCAAATCTTTCAGGTAAAATGGCAAAGACTGGCTACGATTACGTTCCCGAAGGCGGCGGCAAAAAGGTTGTAGGCGCCGGCGAATTTGTTTTTGCAAGCGCGTTTTTAGACCACGGGCATATATATGCGCAAACTACGGGGCTTATAAACGCGGGGGCGGAATGCAAATATGTTTACGACCCGGACCCAAAAAAAGTTGCCGAGTTCTTAAAGAGGTTTCCGAAGGTGAAGGTTGCCGACTCTTTCGAGCAAATATTAAACGACAAAGACGTTGTTTTGGTTGCAAGTGCGGCAATTCCCTTCGACAGATTTGCTATAGGCGAACAAACGCTTTTGGCGGGCAAGCACTACTTTGTAGACAAGCCCCCCTTTACAACGCTTTCGCAGCTTGAAAGGGCAAAAGAGCTTGTGAAAATTACGGGGCTAAAATATATGCCCTACTTTGCCGAAAGGATACACAACGAAGCCGCCGAAACTGCCGACGAACTTATTAAAAGCGGCAGAATAGGCGACGTTTTGCAGGTGCTTATTATGGCTCCGCACAGGTTGTCGAAAAGTGCGCGCCCGAAGTGGTTTTTTGAAAGGGAAAAATACGGCGGCATTTTGTGCGACATAGGCACGCACCAATTCGAGCAGTTTTTGCAGTTTTCGGGCTGCGACGAAGCCGAAGTTGAATATGCCAGAGTATGCAATTTTAAAAATCCAGAAACGCCCGAATTGCAGGATTTCGGCGAAGCGTGCGTTAAAATGAAAAACGGGGCTTCGGGATATTGCAGGGTAGACTGGTTTACCCCCGACGGCCTGCCCGTTTGGGGCGACGGCAGAACATTTGTTTTGGGCGACAAAGGCTATATGGAAATAAGAAAATATTTGGACTATTCCGACGCCGAAAATCCGTCGCAAATTCTGTTTGTGTCCGACAACAAATCGGTAGAAAGAATAGACTGCAGGGGTAGGGGTTTCCCCTTCTTCGGCAAATTTATTTTAGACATTCTAAACAATACCGAAAACGCAATGACGCAAAAACACGCGTTTGCTGCAGCCGAGCTTGCGCTTACAGCCCAGGCAAAGGCGGAAAAATTTTTATAACAGAGGAAAACAATTATATGAAAAATTTATTTGATATTAAAAACAAGGTGGTTGTTGTAACAGGCTCTACCGGTGTGTTGGCTGGCAACGTTGCCCAATATTTGGCGCAGCAGGGAGCTTTAGTTGTGTTTATAGGCCGCAACGAGGAAAAACTGCAAAAGGCGGTGCAGCAGGCGCAAAGCGGCAATAAAGACTGCTTTTATTGCGTGGCAAACGTGCTGGACAAAAACGCCCTGCAGGCTGCCTACGACAAAATTATGGCAAAGTGCGGCCGCATAGACGCGCTTATTAACGGCGCTGGCGGCAATATGCCTGGGGCCGTAATTCCGCCCGACAAATCGGTTTTCGACTTGGATTTCGCGCAATGGCGCGCCGTTATAGACCTTAATTTGGGCGGAACAATGTTGCCAATTTTGGTGTTCGGCCGAGCCTTCGAAAAACAGAAAGAGGGCGTTATTGTAAACTTTTCGTCGATGGCGGCCGAACAGGCTCTTACCCGCGTTTTGGGCTATTCGAACGCAAAAAGCGGCATAAACAATCTTACAAGATGGCTTGCGGTTGAATTTGCCAAAAAGACGGGCGAAAAAGTGCGCGTAAATGCGGTTGCTCCCGGCTTTTTCATTAGCGAACAAAACAGGGCTTTGCTTACAAACCCCGACGGTTCGTATACCGAAAGGGGCACGCAGGTGATAAACAAAACGCCGTTCGGCAGGTTCGGCAAATGCGACGAAATTAACGGAACAGTGCACTACCTTATAAGCGATGCCTCGGCCTTTGTAACGGGCACTATTATGGCGGTAGACGGCGGCTTTTCGGCATTTACGGGGGTATAGTTAAAAATGAACAAACATTTGTTGGAACACGGTTTTAGGTGGTATGGCCCCAAAGACAGGGTGCCTTTAAGCTACATAAAACAGGCCGGGGTGGAAAGTCTGTTTACATCGCTTCACCATATTCCCTACGGCGAACTTTGGACTTGCGACGAAATAAACTCGTTCAAAAAAATAGTCGAAGACGCCAACCTTAGGTGGTCGGTTGTAGAGTCGCTGCCCGTTAGCGAAGACATTAAAACGCGCACGGGAGACTACAAACGCCATATGGAAAACTACAAGCAAAGCATTGTAAATTTGGCAAAAAGCGGCGTAAAAAAGGTTATCTACAACTTTATGCCCGTGCTCGACTGGATTAGAACAGACTTGCGCTTCGACGCCAGAGGCGACGGCTCGCGCTGCTTAAAGTACGACCCTTCGCAGTTTGCGGCGTTCGAAATATATTTGCTTAAACGCCCCAATGCCGAAGAAAACTATACTACCGACCAGCTTGAAAGGGCAAAAAGCTTTTTTGAATCGCTAAACAACGAGCAAAAAAAGAAGTTCGAGCGCGACATTATAGACGTTTTCCCGGGCTGCAAGTTTGGGCTTAGCATAGACGACGTAAGGGCAATGCTTGCAAAGTATTCCAAGATAGACGCAGCCCAACTTAAGGAACACCTTGTAAAATTCCTTAACGAAACTGCCCCCGTTGCAGAAGAAAACGGCGCAATTTTGGCAATACACCCCGACGACCCGCCCATTCCCGTGCTTGGCCTGCCCAGAATTGCATCGTGCACGCAAGACTTTTTAGACATTTTTGCGGGCGAAAAAAGTCCGGCAAACACGGTGGCTTTGTGCGCGGGCTCGCTTAGCGCAAACCCCAAGAACGTGATACACGAAATGGTAGACGCCCTTGCCGACAGAATACACGTTGTGCATTTGCGCAGCACACAAAGAATGCCCGACGGCAGCTTCTTTGAAGCGGGGCATTTGGACGGCTCTGTTAATATGTACGAAGTTCTAAAACGCCTTTTGGCTTTGCAGGAACGCCGCGTTAAGGACGGGCTCGACAGAATAGTGTTCCGCCCCGACCACGGCAGGGACATGGCCGACGACTTGGAAAAACCCTACCCCGACAACCCAGGCTATTCCTACATAGGAAGAATGATGGGCTTGGCCGAGCTTAGGGGAATGCAGTGCGGCATTTTGGGCGAAAAGCCCGAAGTTTAAAAAATATTGATAGGAAAGCTTTTGTATATTATATGTAGGAGGAAATATGAAAAGACGTCAATTCTTAGGAAAAATAGGAAAGTTGACCGCGTTTTCGGCGATTGCGCCGACTATAATACCGTCGTCGGCATTGGGCAAATCGGGCTATGTTGCGCCTAGCAACAGGGTTGCCCTTGGCGCGATAGGCTTGGGTGGGCAAGGCACAATGAACGCGCGCAACTTTTTAAGCGACAAGCGCGTAGAAGTTGTTGCCTTGTGCGATGTCTGCAAATCGGCAAACACCTACGGCTACAACCATACCGATACAAAGGGTGCCGAAGTATTTAAACAGCGAAACAACCTAAACGTTCCCGTCTACGAAGACTATAGAGAGCTATTAGCACAAGGCGACATAGACGCCGTAAGCGTGTCGCTGCCCGACCATTGGCACGCCATTGCCTATATAGACTGTGCAAACGCGGGCAAAGATGTTTTCGGCGAAAAGCCGCTAACTAGAACCATAGAAGAGGGCAGAGCCCTGTGCGAAGCTGTAAAACGCAACGGCATAATTTGGCAGACGGGTTCGTGGCAAAGGTCTTTGCCTAAATTTAGATATGTTGCCGAACTTATACGCAACGGCGTTTTGGGCAAAGTGCACAAGGTTGAAATTACTTTGCCTAAAAATGCGGCAATAGAGGCGTTGTCCGCCCAACCCGTCCCCGAAGGCCTTAATTGGGACTTGTGGCAGGGCCCTGCTTTTAGGAGCGACTACCATACCTTTAAAGCCTTTACAACTTGGAGGTTTATTTCGGCATACAGCGCGGGCAAAATTGCCGACTGGGGCGCGCACCACATAGACATTGCACACTGGGCATTGGGCTATAACGAACAAGGCCCGGCAAAAATAAAACCCGTTTCAACCGTTTGGCCCAAAGATGGCTTTTACGACCAACCCATAGAATTCAGGGTTTTGCTTGAATACGAAAACGGCGAAGTTTTCGACGTAAGCGCGTCGTCGAAAGAACCGGGGGTATGTTTCTACGGCGAAAAGGGCAAGATTTCCATCTCGCGCTCGAGAATGGATTCGACTCCCGCAATTTTAACCGATATGAAAGTTCCCACCGACGGCATTAGGCTGTACGGAAGCGATAAAGACCACTGGCGCAACTTTATAGACAGCGTTATAGACCGCCGCGCGTGCTCTACCGATATAGAGATTGCGCACCGCACAAATTCGGCGTGCTTGCTTTCCGAAATAGCGTATCGTACGGGCAGAACCATTAAATGGGACTGGAAAACCGAAAAGGTTATAGGCGATGCAAGTGCCCAAAAATTGTGCTCTAGAGCCTACTACGGTAATTGGCAGTTGTCTTAAATTAAGAAGGAGGAATTTTTATATGAAAAAGATTGTTTTTGCACTGGGTCTTTTTTCGGTTGCGTCTCTTTTTGCGTTCGATGCGCAAAAATGCGCGGAATATAAAAGCGGCGACTCGCTGGCATGGTACCACTTAAGCGTTGCCGACAGCTTCAAAAAATCGGCAAAAACCGAGGCTCTGCTTTTGGAAATCGCATCGCAAAAATCCGTAACGCCCGAAGCGTTCAGATATTTGTGCATACCGCTAAAAAATTGCGCTTCAGACAAGTCGGTTAGCATTTTAAAAAAATATTTAACCGACAAAAACTATTCGGCAAGCGCGGTAGATGTTTTAAAATCGCTTAACACAAATGCTGCAAACACGGCTCTTTTAGACGCTTTATTCGAAGCCGACAATGTTTCGAAATGCGGCATAGTGGGGGCGTTGGGCGCAAACCGTGTCGAAAATGCCGTGGCAAAAATTTCGTATTTTATGTACGACAAAGATTCTGTGGTAGCCCTTAGTGCCTTAAGGGCTTTGGGCGATATTCCCAGCGAGGCTGCCGTTGTTTTGCTCGGCAAATTTTTGCCCAAAAACGAAACTTTGCTTTTTGCAAGAAATTTGGCGTTAACCAAGCAGGCCGAATTTATGTTTAAAGCCAACAATAAAAAGTTTGCCGAGCTTGCCTTAAGCTTTGTTCCCGAAGATTTTTGCCCCGCAATAAAAGTTAAATCCGAAATTTCGGGCGAAAAAAGAATGGCGTATCTCGACAAAATTATGGCGCAGGAAACCCGCAATTCTAGAACTGCCGCGCGCTTGGCAAACGAGGGGCGCACCTACGCAAATTCAACGGAATTGCTAAAGGCGTATCCTTCGCTAAGCGATGTGGGCAAAGCTGTTGCGCTAAGGTCTTTCGGGCTTTCTAAAGATGCAGCTTTTGTCGACATAATAAAGGGCGAATTAAAAGACTCTGCCGACGTAAAGTCTTTGGAGGCTATATATGCTTGCGAGTTTGTTTGCACTCCCGAAATGGTAGATATTTTGCTTGGCTTGGCAAAGTCGAAAGACGCCACCGTAGCCAGAGCCGCCCAATATGCGTTGGAAAGAAATTCGCTGCAGTGCATAAACCAAAAGCTTATGGCAGCTTTCGAAAAAGACGGATTTTTGCCGTATTTAAGTTGTGCCGTAACAAGGGGCGACGTTTCCGCGAACGAAAAATTGTTTAAAATGTTCCTTACAAAAGAAGGAGCAAAAAATTCTAAACTTACAAACGTATTTAACCACCACCTTACAATATACGGCGTAGGCAAAATGTTTAAAATGTTGGGCGCCGACCCTGTTGTAAGAAAGGCTGCCCTGCGCTCGGCTATAAAATGCCTAGGTCAGGAAAGAAATATCGAAAGGCGCAGAGCGTTGTTCGACGAATATTTCGACGTTGACGCGCTAAACGCCGCCGAAATACAGTTTGCGCGCGAAAAGCTTTTCCCGAAAAAGAAGAAATAAAAATAGCGGTCGCAGGCTGTAAGCCAGATTCTGTCCATGCGGCGCGTTTTGCCGCAATGTACGCCCATTTATCTGCGCACTCCCTTTGCGGGGGGTGCGCCCTCCTTTTTAGGGGAGACGCGACATACCCGAGGCCCATGTGGACGAGCAGCCCAAGCCCCTTACTTTGTCTTGCACCGGAATAGGTTTGCCTTGCATTTGCAGGTTGCCCTGCAAAACGGTGGGCTCTTACCCCGCCTTTTCACCCTTGCGTTTCCGCGGTATGTTTTCTGTGGCACTGTCTATCCCGAAACGTTTGCCGTTTCGAGCCCGTTTTTTACGACGGATTCCCGCTCTGCGGTGTCTGGACTTTCCTCTCGGGGCAAAGAGCCCTAAGCGGACGTCCGCCTGCGATTGTTAAGAATATTTGTCCATATTTTTTTTAATGCAAGTTTTTTATGGATAAACTTGATTTTACAATAGCTTTGTGTCTGAATTTATAGAATGGAGATTGTCGATTTTAACGGATTAAAATTATATAAGTGGGTTATAGGGGCTTCAACTTTCATAGTAAACCCCACCGCAGGCGCAAGGCTTATGAATTGGAACATATCTATGGCATTGGGCGACGTGCGCGATGTAATCTATTGGCCCGAAGACGCTCCAATGGGCGAGGGGTTCCCCTATGTATATGGCGGCAATCCCATATTGTTCCCATTTTGCGGACGCAGCAGTGTAGACGGCAAAACGGGCGAATGGAAAACCCCGCAAGGGCAGGTTTTGCCAATGCCGCAACACGGTTTTGCGCGCCAAAGCGATTTCGAAATTGTAGACATTAACGATTTCGGCTTTTCGGCAAAGCTTATACAAAACCCTTCTACGCAAAGTATGTATCCGTATAAATACGAATTTTATGTGAAATACAGATTTTCGCAGCTGGGCTTTGCTGTAGAATTGATGCTTGTAAATAAAGATGTTGTGGAAATTCCGTGGAGCGCGGGCAACCACTTTTTCTTTAGGTTGCCGTGGCATAACGACCTTAAAAAGAGCGACTACAGGGTGCTTATAGACTGCAAAAAGGCTTGCTACCACAAGCAAGACGGCTCGCTGGAAAAAACAACAGCTTTCAAGAACTTTGACGCCGGCGACGAAACCGCCATAAACAGAATTCACTTTAACCTTAAAAGCGACGAAGTAAAACTTGGCCCCAAAAACGGCGAAGAGGATATTGTTTTAAAAACTTCTGGCTCGGTTAAGCTAGACAAGTTTGCAAGCGTTGTAAGCTGGTGCGAAAGTTTAGACAAACCCTACTATTGCGTAGAGCCGTGGATGGGCTTGCCCAATGCGATGGAAAACGGGGGCGTGCACTATGTGCAGCCGAACAAATCGCAGTCGTTTGTAACCGAAGTAAGCTTTGGTTAATTGCTGAATATAATTTGCAAAAGCAAAAAAATCGGCGGGTTAAAATTGCCCGCCGTCTTTGTGTTTAAACCATTGCGCGCTTGATTGCCCTGTTTTTACGCGCACCTAGATTATTTTATGACAGAATAACCCCCTAAAAATGGGAACACGCCAACCGAGTTTATAAAAATTTCCATTTTATAAAAAGGTAGATTTCTACCAAAATGTAAAATGGGAGATGTTATTCTATAACAATATCGAACTGGTGTTCGGGGGATTTTTCCCAGGAAAGGTGTTCGGTTTTTTGCGAGAAGGCAAATACGGGCGAGTAGGTGCGAACCGAAATCGTTTTGCCGTCGGGCTTAAATTCCAAAATTCTAAGCCAGCCGTCGCCGCCGTTGCCGCCCAAAGCACCCGAAATGAATTGCGGGTTAAACATCATTATGGGCAAAGTCTTGCCGTTGTCTTTCTTCTCTTTCCTGAAGGCCGCCATTACGCTTTCTGTGCAGGTGTGTCCGCAAATTGCCAGCTTTATGTTGCTGTGCTTTTTTAGCAGTTTTTCGAATACCGCCTTGCCGTCGTTGGGGGCAAAGGGGTAGTTGTCTTTCCTAAAAGAGCCGTCGTTTTCCAAAATAGAGTGCGTTATCACAAAAATTTTGTGATTCTTAAATTTTTTTGAAGCGCACAGTTTGTTTGCCCATTCTAAAACTTCGTCTCTGGGCGAAAATTCCATTGCAATAAAAAGCATATCGCCCCAGTTTTTGTCGTAAAATTCGTAGTCTGTATTTTGTGTCAATCGTTTTATCTGGGCGTTAAATAAGCTTGCCTTTGGTTAGTATATGCGAAATTATTTGCCCCTTAAAAGACAAAGTATTTGGTTTGCCACACGTATAGACATATGAAACTACATAAATTTTTTGCGGCTGTTGTCGCGTTTTTATTTGCGGGCTTTTTTGCGTTTGCCGGCGAGTGCAACACAAAAATGCTGGAGACTCTTGTAAACAAGGGAATGCTGAGTGCCGACGAGGCATTGGAGGTAAAAAAACTTTCGGCGGCAATAGACGCTCCCGTAAGTACGCCCTACAACGACAACACAATAAGCATATATGCGCGTTTTCAGATGCAGTATGCATATTTAACCACAAACGGCGACAGCGACAGCTTTGCAACCTCTAAAAACACATTTATGATGCGCAGGGTTATTTTCGGTTTGGCGACCGACCCAAGCAAGTCGTATGGCGCAAAACTTTCGTTCGACTTTATTTTCGACAACAAAGTTTCGATTAGCTACCTGTATAAAAACATAGATACCGACTATATAAAAGGGCAGCTAAGGTTCGGCTACCTAAAGCCCGACTTTGGCATGGAAGAAGTAACGTCTTCGTTCAACTTGTATGCGATAGAGCGTTCGATTGCAACCAACTACTGGTGCGGTGCCAGAAATGCCCGCAAGTTGGGGCAGGGCTCTTTTATGACTGGGCTTTTTTGGTATGGCGATGTTCGCCAAGTTAAGGGCTTGCACTATTTTTGCGCGGTTACAAATTCGGAAAACTACAAGCTTGGCGGCGAGGCAAGTCTTTTAAAAGACCACAATTCGCCCGATGTATTCGGCGGCGTTTCGTACGACTTTGCTCCCTTCGAAAACGCAAAAATCACACTGGGAACAAACGTAATGTACGGCAACGACGCCGACAAAACCGCAATAGACAACACCGCCGCTATTTTCGGCGTAAACCCCTATTTAAGATTCGACTACAAGGGCGTTCGTGTATTGACCGAATTTTTAATGTCGCATAGCGATTGCGGCAAAAGAATGGATTCTTCTTACGGAGTTGAAACTCCTATGGGTATGAACTTTTGCGTAGAAAAGAAGTTCGAGGCCGGCCAATTCGGGAAAATTGCCCCCGTGTTTAGGTTTACATATTTAGACACAAACGGCCGCGGCGTTTCGCCCTCTGACGGCTTAAGAAAGGCGGGGCTTGGCATTGCATTCGACAGGGCGCGTGGCTTTTATTTTGGCGCAAACTGGTATGTTTCGGGCGACAATTCGCTTAAGGTTTCGGCGGGCTACGAATATTCGCAATTTATGGGTTCTAATTCGGGGCAAGACGCCTACGCGAACACTTTTAGAATGCAAATACAGACAATGTTCTAAAAAAATACGGAAATTTTAGGACAATAAAAAAGCCGCCAATTCGCATAGTTTTGGCGGCTTTTTTGTATCTTTGTTTTGGCTAAAACTATTTTTTAAAATGCTTTTTGCCGAATTTGTTTTTATTGGGTTTTGCAAAAATTTTGCTTTTGTGCACGGGCGTGTTTGTATGTTCCCTTTTTAGCATATTGCGCTGTTCGCGCCGTTGGGCAAGACCTTTGTTTACCAAAATGGGATTGCCGTTTTCGTCAATTTCCGAGCAATACATTGCGCTGCCCATTGTCATTGCAAGGGGTATAAAGTCTTGCACTTGCTGCAAATTCCAGTGCGACTTTTCCAGATAGTCGTCTACCTTTTTCATTTCGGCTTGCGTGCAGCCCGGAAAGTTCGAAATAAAGTAGGGTATAAGGTACTGCTTTTTGCCCGTTTTTGCGTTTACTTCGTCGAAAATTTTGCGGAATTGTTCAAATTCGCCCTCTTTGCCCTTGCGCATAAGGCGCAAAACGTTGCCGTCTAAATGCTCGGGGGCAATGCTAAGCTGCCCCGAAATATGGTCGCTTATTATCTTTTTTGTCTGTTCGGGTTGTACCAAAGCCAAGTCTAGCCTTATGCCCGAGTTTATGAAAACGTGCTTTATTTTGTCTATTTTTTTAAGAGTGTCGAGCAGGTGCATTAGGGGTTTTTCGTCGGCATTGTAGTTTTTGCAAAAGGTGGGGAATATGCAGGAATACCGTTTGCACATTTTGCATATGTTAGGGTCTTTGGGGCGGTGTCCGTAAATGTTGCCGGCAGGGCCGCCTATATCGCTTATTGTGCCGCGAAAAAACGGCTGGCTTGCAAGCTTTTTTGCGCTTTTGCAAATGCTTTGCTCGCTGCGCGAAACCAAGTGCCTGCCCTGATGGCAAACCAGGCCGCAAAAGGCGCAACCCCCTGGGCAGCCGCGCACAACGGTAATAGAATCTTTTATCATTTCCCACGCGGGAATTTTGCCCTTGTATGTAAAGTGTGGCAGCCCCGCATAGGGCAGTTCGCTAACCGCGTCGAACTGCTCTTGCGTAAGCGGCGGCCTTGCAGGTTCTATAATCAAAAGCCTGCCGTTTGTGCTCTGCAAAAGCCTTTTGCCGTTCCACGGGTTTGTGTTGCGTTCCACAATTTTTGTCTGGCGCATAATGGCGGTTTTGTCGCTGCAAATTTCCTCAAAGCTGGGCAAAACTTCGCAGTTTTCGTCTATCTTAAAGCCTGCGCTTTCGTTGCCGCCCAAATAGCGAACCGTTCCCCTTATACCCGAAAGACTTTCGTTTTTCTTTATTTTGTCGAAAATTTCCAGCATTGTAATTTCGCCCATGCCGAAACACAGAATGTCGGCTTTAGATTCCACCAAAACCGAGGGTTTAAACATATCCTGCCAATAGTCGTAGTGGGCAACCCTTCTAAGGCTTGCGTCTACGCCGCCGATAACTACGGGCAGTTTTGGAAACGCCCTTTTTGCAAGCTGCGCATATACAATTGTTGCTCTTGGCGGACACTTGCCCGTTTGCCCGTTTTCGGAATACATATCGGTGTGTCTTAGTCTGCGCCCTGCCGTATAAAGCTTTATCATAGAATCCATATTGCCGCTCGAAACGCCGCAGCCGATGCGCGGGCGGCCGAAGCGTTTAAGGCTTTCGGGGTCTTTCCAGTCGGGCTGGGCTATTATTGCAACTTTGTAGCCCGCATTAAGCAAAACGCGCGCTATAACAACGGGGCCAAAGCTTGGGTGGTCTACATAGGCGTCGCCCGTAATTATAAGAATGTCGATATAATCCCACTTGCGGGCTTTCATTTCTTCGACAGTCATGGGGACAAATTTTGTCAGGTCTTCGGGCTTCATTGGGTATATATTCAATTTGCGCTGCGTTAAATTCAAGGCTATTTATTTGCGCGCCTTAGCTTTTTTGTGGATTTTTACGATAGTTATGTCGTATAATGAATGCTTTATCACAAACATATTTTATGCCCCTTTTAAAGGAAATATCCATAGAGGATAAACCGCTTTTCGACGCTATAGCCAAAGCATATCCGACAAAAAGCTGCGAAAGGTGTTTTTCTAACATATTTATGTGGAAGCGCGACAATATGCGCTTTTACACCGAGCAAAACCGAATATTTGCCTACCATATTTCGGACAAATATTTGCAATACCCCATAGGCGCCGATATTGCCCCCGAAGAATTAATGCGGCATATAAAGCAGCTGCGCGATTCGGGCTACCCCGTAAAATATGTGTTCGACGCAAATCCGAAATATTTTCAGCTGTATCCAAATGCGGTAGAATATTTTAACGCCCAGCAAACCGAAGACGACTACGACTACATTTACCAAAACCAAAACATAGTTTCGCTAAAGGGCATAAAACTAAGAAAAAAGCACAATCTTATACGCCAGTTTCAAAGGAACAATCCCGATTATGTTGTCGAAGTTCCCCAGGGCGCAAATTTTGCAGAATTTAGGGAATATATGTTGCAAAGGGCGGTTAGCGAAGAGCTTTTGCCAATGCAAAATGCGTTCGAATTTTTCGACAAACTGCATTTGATGCCGCTTGTGTTAAAAGACGAACACGGTCAGATTGTTGCGGGGGCCATTATGGGCGAAATAAACGACTCTATATATTCTGTTCACTACGAAAAATTTGAAAAGGAAATTCACGGAGCCGCCCAATGTATTGTTTTGCACGAAGCCGAATTTTTGTTGAAAAACGGAATATCGGAAATGAACCGCGAGCAGGATTTGGGGCTAGAGCACTTGCGGCAGGCAAAAGAGTCGTGGGCACCGTCGGAAATGTTTAAAAGGCTTAATTTGGTTGAAGTATGAAAATTTTTAGGCTGGAGCAAATAGACGAAAGTATGGCGGCTAAAATTTTGCCGCTATACATACAGGCTGGCTGGACAAAAGAATATAGCCAAATAGAAATAGCAAATTTAAGAAATAGCCTGCAAAACAGCTTTTGCGTTTTTTGCGCCGAGCAAAACGGCGAAATTGTGGGGATATTTAGGGCGTTAAGCGACGGTGTTTCCGATGCGTATTTGCTTGATTTATATGTGGAAAATTCGCACCGAAATTGCGGAGTTGCAACAAATTTGTGCCGCAACATTCTGCAATATTTAAAGGCAAAAAACATAGAGTGGATAACCTGCATTTCAACCCCCGAAGGCGAATTTGTATATAAAAAGTTCGGCTTCGAAATGAAAGGGCATATACCCTATAAATTTTAATTGATTTACTAAAAAAGATTCAATAACCTGTTTTGCATGAGATATATGAACAGGCTATTTTTGCGCATGGCATTGTTTTGCGCGTTTTTGATGGGGATTACAATTTACGCCGAGCACGGCAAATTGTTGTATTCGTTTGAGGGCGAAGAAGGTATGGAAAAGCTCGCCAAAATGTCGGAATTGGCAACCCTTACCGACGATGTAGACGAAGACATAAAGGCGCAATACCCATTTGCATTTACTTCTATGCGCTCGAATGCCGAGTACCCGCGTATGTTAAGGTTCCCCAAGGGGGGATTCCCGCGTGGTAAAAGAATTATGGCGCGTTTTGAATATTATGTTGAACAAGCCGCAGCCCGAAAGCAGTTTGTGGCTATATTTGTGCAGGATACTTTTGACCAAAACGGCAAACGCACGGGCGAAAACCGTTTCGACTACTATTCTTTTGGACACAAACAGGGCGAAAAAAGCTTTATAGAATTGTGCGCAAAAATACCCGAAGAGGGGGCAAAAACCTACCTGCATTTGGGGGCGTGGGGCAAGGGCAAGCTTGCCATAAAAAGCCTTAAGTTTTACGACTACACCGACATAGATTGGGTGTTCGACAAAAAATATAAAAAGGGCTTTTCTAGCCCAATTACAAACGGCAGGGTTTGGGTTTACAGCGACAATGTGTTTGATACCCCGCAGGAAAAGTTTTTGCCGCTTTTGGATAAATACGGCCAGTTTAAGCATAAAGATTGGCCCGAAAAAATTAAGAGCGACGCCGATTTCGAAAAAATGAAAGCCGTTGAAAAGAAGTTTAACGATTCTTTAAAGCCTTTGCCTGCAAGGGACGAATTTGGCGGTTATTTGTCGGACAATTACAAGTTTAAGGCAACGGGCAAATTTAGAACAGAAAAGGTAAACGGCAAATGGTTTTTGATTACCCCAAAAGGCAATTTGTTTTGGAGCATGGGCGTAAACGCCGTAAACGATACCGCCCCGCACACCATTATTACCGACAGGGAATATATGTTTGAAGGTCTTTTAGACGAATATAAAAGAAAGACATGCTTTTCGCCATCAAGCTATGGCAAGGCATATGCGCCTTGCATTGTATACGACTTTGGCAGGCTTATTCGCGACAAAAAATACGGCAAAGAAGAGGCTAATGTGCACAACATTCCGCGTCTGCAAAAGTGGGGCTTTAACACTGTGGGGGCGTGGGCTTCTAAAGATATGTATAAAGCGCAAAAAATGCCGTATACATTCATAGTAAACACGGGGCACTGCTATTCGTATAACCCCCTAAAGAAAGATGGCGACAAAAAACATATTCCGGGTTCAGGCTTTTGGGACTGCTATAAAGACGACCTAAAAGAATGCGTAAAAAAGGAGATTATGCAGAATATAGACATAATAAATTCTCCCTACTGCATTGGTGTTATGGTAAACAACGAGCCTAATTTCGGCTATAAGCCCGGCGAAATGATGCAGGCTTTGGTTATGTCTAGTCGCGACCGCCCGAGCAAGGCGCGCTTCGGCAAAATGCTCGAAAAAAAGTACGGCGCAATAGAAAACCTGAACAAAAGCTGGCAGACAAAATATACGTCGTGGGACGACTTTTTAAAGTGCCGCGACTATGTGGAATTTAAGGGCAATTTTGCGGTAGACGCCGCCGAATTTGAACGCGAGCTTTGCGAATATTACTTTAAAAATTGCCGAGACGCCGTAAAGGAATGCGTGCCCGACGCGCTTTATATGGGCTGTCGCTTTGCCGTGTTTAGAAACGAAATAGACGTGGCGGTTGCCTCGAAATACGCCGACGTTATAGTTTTTAATATCTACGAAAAGAACCCCACAAAGCATTTTAAACTGCCAAAAGACTATGTCGAAAAACCCATACTTATAGGAGAATACTCGTTCCCGACAAGCGAAAGGGGCAATTTTGCGAAATACGGCTCGTGCGCTACAAGGAACGATGGCGACCGTTTAAAAAGAACTAAAACCTACATTACCGAATGTTTGCAAAGCCCGTATGTTGTAGGTTGCCACTGGTTTGAATGGGCAAGCCAAACAATTACGGGCAGGAACGCCGGCGGCGAAAACTACGGCTTTGGCTTGGTAGATACAACCGATACTCCAATGTGGAATTTGGTAAAGCAGTTTAGGGATATTTCCGAAACAATGTACCAAACAAGGCTTAAATAAGAGGCCGAATTTTGCGCATAAAAAAAGCTTTCTTTGGAAATTTCAAAGAAAGCTTTTTGCGTTTTATAAAGCACCCATTTGTCGCCTTAAAGATTTTACCTTTTCGGCAATATTTTCGGCTTGGGTAATTTCGGTGACCATTGCAATGTGTTTTGCGCCCAAGCTGCATAGCTCTTTTATGTGGCGTTCCTTTATGCCGCCCATAACCGAAAAGGGTATTTTAACAAGCTGTTTTAGCTCGGCAAAGGTTTGCAGCCCCAACGCATTCATTGGCAGGCTTTTTGTTTGCGTTGCAAAAATCGGGCCTATGTTTAAATACGAGGCTCCGTCTCGCATAGCAACTGCAATTTCCCCCGCATTGTGGGTGGAAGAGCCTATAAGCAAATTTTTATCCAAAGCGCGCGCCTTAGTTATGGGCATATCGCTTTGCCCCAAGTGCACGCCGTCGGCGTTCGAGTGTATGGCAACTTGCACATTGTCGTCTACAATAAGCAGCATATTGTATTTGTCGCAAATTGCGCGGCACTTTTTTGCCAGATTCAAATACGAATTAAAATCTAAATCTTTTTCGCGAATCTGCACAATTTTGCCGCCGCCAAGCCCTATTTGCTCTACAACATATTCGGCGGTGCGCCCCCCGCAAAACTGCGAGGTTACCACTGCGTATATGTCGGAGTTTTCAAACGCCTTAACGCGCTCTTTTAGAGAGGCAAACGCCATTATTTCTTAAGTTTTGCAATTATAAGTTCGGCAGCCTTTTTGCCCGAAAGCAACATACCGCCGAAAATCGGGCCCATTCTGTAGCCGCCCATAACGTTGTTTGCGCTCATACCGCAGGCGAATAGGCCGGGGAAATATTCTTTTGTGTTTTCAACTGTCGAAGCTTCGCCGCTGTCTACCCACATTGGCTTTTCGCCGAGAATTTCGCCTGTGGGAGTGTCGAGCTTTATCTTGGCTTTGTTTGTAGCCAAGTGCATAATTTCGCTGGGGTGCCCCGTTCCGTCTAAAACGCATTCCGAGGTTATTGTCAACGGGTCTACATGCATGCCTAGGCGTTCTACGGGAGTCCAGTTAATAACCAAGCCGCCAACTTTGCCGTCTTTAAAAACAAGGTCTTCTACGCTGATTGCGTTGAAGATTTTTGCCCCCGCCTTTACCGCGCCGAATATAAGGCCGCTTGCCATTTCAACCGAATCTAAAGTGTGGTAGCCCTTGGCGTTTTCTATTTCTTTGTGCGAAATCGAAAAGTCGTCTAAAATGGGAAGTGCGCTGTCTTGAACAACAACTTCGTTAAAGAGCATACCGCCGCCCCAAGTGCCGCCGCCGGGGGCTAGTTTTCTTTCGAAAATGCCAGCTTTAAGCCCTGCATTTGCCAAGTAGCGGGCGGCAACCAATGCGCTGGGGCCGCCTCCTACTATTGCAACGTCTAGTGCGAGACTTTCGAGCAATTTGCTCGAGAATCTGTTTAAAATTGCCGCCGATATTGTATTTTCTATAGCCATAATATTTTAGTGAAAAATTGATGTTTTAATGCTATACCAATTTGGTAGTGATTAAGGCCTCAAATTAGAGTTTAGTTTCTTTTTAAAGTCAACAAAATATTGCCTGATTTTGCTCGCAAAAACAAGGCGTTTTATTGCGCTATTTTATGTTTATTTTTGCGTTGTTTTTGGCAATGGCAACGGCTCTGTATATATAGGCTTGGTTTACCCTGTCGTAGAATATGGCGTTGCCGAAATAGTCGTAGGTTACGGCGGGCATTGTGTAGATGTCGGTTGCAGTTCCCATAATTATTATGGCATTTGCCCCTATTTGCGAAGCCTTTTGCCTGAACTGTTCGTATATTGTAGCCATATCGGCATACATTACCCCCGATCTTATTGTAAGCGTGCCCAATTCAACATAGGGGTAGTCGGGGCGGCTCGTAACGAAAATTTGTATATCTTGGGGCGGCGTTTTTGTAAGTAAAGCCGTATTTACATTGTTTGTTGGCGTATACATAACGTTTAGCGAAGCGCAGCCACAAAGCACAAACGCAAAACAAAGAATGGGCAAAAGCTTAAAAATCGTTTTCATAATTCTTATATTGGCAAATTCCGTTGCATATTCAAGCACGCTTTGTCTTTTAGTGCTTTACAAGTTGCCTTTGCCTGTAAATAATTTTCGTGTGTATATGAAACCTAGTTATTTTGCAGTTGCAACTGTTTGCGCTTGCGTGGTGTCGTGTTTTGGCGCGCCAAAAAAGGCGGAGTTGGTAAGTCCCAAAGTTTTCGAGGGCGATTTGCCCGCCCTTTCTAGTACCTACAACAAAGCCGCTTTTGCCGACTATTCTGCGGGCAAGCTTAAAGAGGCGTATAACGCGCTTATAAACTCAAAGTATTATTCTCTTGTAGACAAATTCGGCAAAGACTGGCCGCTTGATTTAAAAATGTTTTTTGCCGACAATACCGAGCTAAGGAACGAGTTTGTTTCTACATTGTGCGACGACGACAATACCGAGCAGGTTTTTGCGATTTTGGCGAAAATCTACAATGCTTTTCCCGAAAAGTTTGCAAAATACCCAAGGCTTGCCGTTGCAATAGCGGTTGTGTTCGACACCCCTCCGCCAAACGAATGGCCGCACGCGCAAGTTTCCGACAAAATTTTGCCGAGAAAATTTCCGGAACCTGAAAAGGCGTTCGAAACAATTGTAGGTTTGCGCGAAAAGGGCAGGTTTTTGTTTGCAACCGAAAAGCTTTCGGTGCGCGAGCTTAAGTTTGTAGTTGCAGCCCTTTCCGACGAAAACGACATAAAATGGGTTCAGCAAAAAATATCGACTACGCTGGCAAACATACCCAAACTGTATCCTTCGATTACATACGACAAAAAGCGTTTGGACAATAAGCAGTTTGATTGGACTTACGGCAACTACAAGCTCTCCACAATAAAGGAATTTGGCGGCATTTGTACCGATCAAGCCTACTACACAAGCGAAGTCGCAAAGCGAAAGGGTGTTCCGGCCTTCATATTATCGGGAGCTGGTACCGACGGCGGGCACGCCTGGGTTGCCTATATGAAAGCCCCCGGCAACTGGAATTTTAATGTTGGCCGCTACGAAGATTCCAGATTCGTTACGGGAACAACCTACGACCCGCAAACTTGGGAAAAGGCTTCCGACCACGATTTGGGCGCAATGTGCGAGGGCTTTTACAATCTTGAAAAATACCGCAACAATATGGTATGCACGGCGTTTGCAAAAGAGTATCTCGACGCCGAAGACTATGCGAAAGCCGAAAAATGCGCCTTTGCCGCCGCAAAGTTCGACGACCGAAATGCCGAAACGTGGAACATTCTTATAAAGTCGTACAAGGCCAGAAAGGCTTCCGACAACGATATAATTAAGCTTTATGCTCAGGCAATGAAGGGCTTTACCGCAAAATATCCCGACATAGACGCCGCTTTTAGGCGCGAGCTTATGCAGTATTTGATAGACCTTGAACGCTTCGACGACGCTCGCAGGCTTTCTACTTCGATAATAATAAAAACAAGGCAGGCGCGCCCCGACATTGCTATGTCGTTTGCAAGAATGGAGTTGGAATCCGCCATAGCCGAAGACAGTGCCGACAAGCTGAATTCTTCGTATAAAAGGCTTTTGGGCGTGTTTAAAAACGACGGGCTTATAGCGTTTTCTAACCTTTCTATCCCAATTTTTAATGCGCTGCTAAAAAAGCAGAAGTTCGACGAATGCTTGGGGCTTTTGGAAATTTCGCGCAAGGTTTTAAAACCGCAAAAAGAGTCTTTGTTGGAAACGGAAATCGACAGTGTAAAATCGCAAATAGAAGGGTTTAAAATTAAACACAATGGATAGGCGCACATTTATAAGGAAATCTTCGACAGCAGCTTTTGCGTCGTTGTTTATAGGCAAAAGTTTGTTTGCAAACCAAAGCGCAAATTCGCGCATAAACGTTGGCGTTATAGGCTTGGGAAAGCAGGCAATGCACCACCTGCGCTTTATACGCAGCGACAGCCGCTGCTGGCTTGCAGCCCTGTGCGACATAGACAGCGAACGCCTGCAGTACAATAAAAAAGACACCGACAACTACTACGCATCTAAAGGCGTAAAAAGCGACGTAAAAACCTATTCGGACTTTCGCGACCTGTTGGCCGACAAGTCTATAGACGCCGTATTTATTGTAACGCCCGACCACTGGCACGCAATTATGTGCATTATGGCAGCTCGCGCGGGCAAGCATATCTACTGCGAAAAGCCCCTTACTTTTACCGTGCAAGAGGGTGCGTTGGTTGCCGAGGCGGTGAAGGCTTCGGGCGTGGTTTTCCAAACGGGTTCGCAGCAGCGTAGCGAAAGGTCTTTTAGAAACCTTGTTCAGCTTGCGCGTTCGGGGGCTTTGGGCGAAATTAAGGAGGTTTTTTGCAACTTTAGCTGGCACTTCCCAAAAGTTCACAACTGGAAGGCCGAAAGCGTGCCCGACAATATAAACTGGAATATGTGGATTGGTCCGTCTCCAATGCGGCCATATTCGCAAAGGCTGCTTTCGCCCCTATATTACGGCGAAAAGAAGGTTTTATACGGAGCCCCCTGGGGAGAGTGGCGTTTTCATAGCGACTTTGGCAACGGTATGCAGGCCGATTGGGGCGCGCACCACTACGACATTGCCCAATGGGGTTTGAATATGGACGGCAAAGGCCCGAAATATGTGCAGTTAAGCAAGCGCAAATATCCCGAATTTTCCACCTACTCCGAAAAGCTTATATATACATACGAAAACGGCGTTAAGGTTATAACGGGCACTAGCGACGATGCAAAAAAGGCGGGTTGTGCCGCCAATGCAATGGTTACCTTTGTGGGCAAAAAAGCAATGGCAGCCGCCAGCCGCGCCGACTATTTTTGGGCAAGCAAGCCCTCTTTATACGACCCAAAAATATTTGCAAATGCCGACAACGCCTATGTTTCGACCGAGCACAGGGCGAATTTTATAGAGGGCATATTAACGGGGCGTCCCGTAATTTGCCCAGTGCAAGTAGGGCAAAGCAGCTGCAATATGTGCTTAATAGGCAACATTGCCTACAAGCTCGACAGAGATTTGGAGTGGGACTACAAAACGCTTTCGTTTAAGAACGATGCTACCGCCAACGCAATGCTTGCGCGCAAAGACAGGCAGTCTTGGCAAAGCGGCAAAAGTCTTGCATAGGTTAAACTACAAAATTTTTTACTGAAAATGAAAAAATACACGCTTTTTGCAACCTTGGCATTTTCGGCAGCGACATTGTTTGCCGCCGAAGTTCCCTTTAAATTAAGCGACAAAATTATAGCCGACATAGACAAGGCTACCCCCGAAAAAATCGCAAAACCGCTAAAGCCTAGAAAGATTTTGGTGTTTTCGAGAACATTGGGCTACAGACACAGCGACGGCATTGCGGGATTGAATCGCGCAATAGAAAATATGCAAAACAAGGGAGCCTTTACCGCGGTGTTTACCGAAAACCCGTTGGATATGGCGCCGGAAAACCTTAAGCAATACGACGTTGTTGTGCTAAACTGCGTAACGGGCAACGCGTTCGGCGAAAAGGAAACCCCCGAAATGTCTAAGGAAGACAAGCTTCGCTTTAAAAAACGTTCCGACGACTACCTAAAAGGCTTGTGCGACTACGTTAAAAACGGAGGTTCTGTTGCGGGCTTCCATGCGGGCGGCACCGACTGCTACATGAAAACCGAAATGTCGGAAATGATGGGCGGCGATTTTATTGGCCACCCCTGGGGCTACAACTGTTCGGCGGTTACCGTGAATATAGACGATATGCAGTCTCCCATAACAAGGGGCATTTGGGCAAAGCCCGCCTTTAGAGTGGTAGACGAAATCTACCAATTTGGCGAATACTTTAGCCGCGAAAAGTGCAGGGCGCTAATGCGCCTTAACGTAGAGGCAAGCCCCGTAACAACCGAGTGGGGGCGCAGGCACAAAGTAAGGGCCGACAAGGATTTGGCTTTGGTTTGGATAAAAAACTACGGCAAGGGCAAAGTGGCGTATTCGGCCTTTGGCCACGCCTGCCACACCTATAAAGACAGGCGTTTTCAAGAGCTAACCTTAAGGCTTTTGCAGTTTGCCTGCGGCGATTTGCAAGCCGACACAAGTTCCATAAAAAAGGGCAAAGATTTAACCTGCCCGCTTTACGCCGAACCCGAAATAGGCTATATAAAAAGCTTTAACAACGTAAAATACGGAGAAAAAGACAACGAATTAAACGAGCTTATTTACGCCGTTTGCTCGAACAACCAAAATGCCGAATTTTGCAAAAAGATGGAAAATTTTGTGTTGGCCGAACTTGAAAGCGGCAATCCTTCAAGCGAGGTATATCAATGTCTTTTGGCGAGAATTGTAGGCAATGTAAAAATATCGTCTAAAAAGAATTTTAATGCGTTTAAAAAATTGGCGCAAAGCCCGAAAACAAACCGTATTGTTGTAGATATTTTGGAAAACGCATTGGCGCACTATAAAAACGAGCTTTCGTTTAGCGGCAATTATCCAAAATTTAAAGTCCCCCAAACTAAGCCCGATTCCGAAAAGGAATTGCTTTGTGTTGTAAGGTTTTTAAGCGCAAATAAAGATGTCGCTTTGCCAAAATATGCAAACTTTAAAAACATATCGGCAGAAAACGCTTCCGTTTTGGCATATGCCTTAATGCAGCGCAACGAAGCCGAAAGCTCTATTTTGAAAATGCCTGTTGCAAACGAAGGGGCTGTGGTGGCAATGTCGTATTACGCCGCAAAATCGGGCAACGAAAAGGCTTTTGAAAAGGTTTTTGAAAATGCAAAAATGCTTGGGGCTGCAAAAAGGCGCGTGGCGGCAACCAACATTGCCAGCATGCCAAACTTTGCAAGTGTATCCCAAAAAGTTTTCGGGCTATTGGCGGCAGAAAAGCCGCAGCGCGAATTGGCGGCAGAAGTGCTTTTGTATGCCGACTTTTCCGCCAACGAAAACGTCCTTGTAGAGAATTTCGATTCTGCAAAGTCGGAAAATGCAAAGGTTGCAATTATTGCCGCCATTGGCTCGCAGCATAGCGAAAAGTCTTTTAAGTTTTTGCTGGGCGTGTTGCTAAATTCCGAAAAACAGCTTAAAAATGCGGCGTTAAAACAGCTGGTAAAAACGGCGTCTTTGGGGCTTTGCAAAAGCCAAAGCGAAGAGCTTGAAAACGCTATAAAAACCGCAACACCCGAAAATGCAAAGCTTTTAAAGTCGGTTTTGGCAAAGGCAAAAACTGCCCCCGAAAAATCAAAAAAATAAATTGGATTAAAAAATATGCGTAGAAAAATTCTTTCGCTGGCATTTTTGCTTTTGTTTAGCATTGCAGCATATGCTGCAGATACCCCCGTTATAGAGGGTTTCGACAGGCAAGTAGGCACAAAGGGCGGTTCGTATGTTTCCGAAAACGACGACGACGGCCTGGACTTTTCGGTTGCCAAAAACGACGGCAAATACAGAACAATATTCATAACCAAAAAGGGCGTTTTAAAGCCGAACACCAAATATACCATAAAATTCGACTTTTTAATAGACAACTCGCACAGCCTAAGTCCCGACCAGTTTTTGCATATTTTTGTGCGCTCCGACAAGGCCGCGGGTATGCCCTATTGGAATTTAACTTCGCAAAACAGGCACTATGCGCCGACTTTTAGGCAGTTTAGTTGCTCGGTTCAAACCAACCAAAACGACGACTACCAGCTTACCATTATGGCGCACGGCAACCTTTCGGGGAAAATCGCAAACCTTGCCGTATACGAGGGCGACAATATAGAGTTTTTAGACATAACAAAGAATTTTGGCGACGCAAAATCGGCAAACTTTGTGCTGCCAAGGGGCGCAAAAGAGTTCGACATTAAAAAGCCCGCAAACAAAGGCGGCTTGGTTATAAACGCAAAAGACTACGGCATTGTGCCGAACGCCCCCGAAAGCATTACCGCCAAGCTAAACGAGCTTATAGACTTTTGCAAAAGCAATTCGGCGGCAAAACTTGTTATGGAAAAGGGCACCTATTACTTTAGGGAAAACGCGGCCGTTATATTCGACGGTCTAAAGGATTTTGTTTTCGACGCAAACAACAGCACCTTTATATTCCAAAAGCAATACCACAACGACATAGACATAAAAAATTGCGAAAGGGTGGAATTTAAAAATTTCAACATAGACTGGGATTGGAGCATAGACCCCATTGCAAGTTTGGTCGAAGTTGTGGGCGTTGAGCCCTCAAAATATTTCGACATAAAGTTTGTAGAATACGAAAAATTCCCGCGCAAAGACGTTAAACTTACAATGCTTTCGCGCTACGATGTTAAAAACCAAACGGTGGGGCTAGACGGCGCTTCGGGCTTTGGCATAAACAACTACAAAGACAAAAGCATAAAAACCGAGTGGCTTTCGGACAACGTGCTAAGGGTGCATACGAGCAAGGCAGCCTACGGCGTTTTGCAAAAGGGATATTTCTTTAGGCTGCAGCACTACTACTACCATATGACTGGCATTGCCATGCAAAGCAATTCGCACATGCTGCTGGAAAACGTAAATATATATTCTACCGCGGGCCACGCAATGGGGGCCGGCGGCACGCAAAATCACTGGATTATCCGCAACGTTAAAATTGTGCCGCCGTTCGGCAGGGGTGTAAACAAACGCTATATAACGTCGGCTGCCGACCACTTCCATATTGCAAGCTCGTGCGGCTTTTTAAAGATAGAAAACTGCGAATTTTCGTATGGGGCAGACGACTGCCTTAACGTTCACGACAACACGGGATACGCCCTTACCCTTAACGAAAACACTCTAAGAACAAAAAATTTTAGAACCATAAGCCAATATGGCATAGGCGACAAAATAGAGCTTCGCCATTCCGACTATTCGCCGACGGGCTTTACGGGAACGATAGCCGCAATAAAGGTTATGCCGAACAAGATTAAAGGCGAGCACTACATTACCTTTAGGGAAAAGCTGCCCAAGCAGACCAAAGACGGCTTTGTTATGTTCAACCGCCGCTTCGGCTCTAAAAACATAATATTGCGCAATTCGTATTTTCACGACAACAGGGCAAGGGGAATTTTGCTTTTGGCAAGCGACATTACCGTAGACAACTGCCGCTTTAAGCACCACGAAAGCGGAGCGTTGAAAATAGAAAGCGGCTATACATTCAATGTTTGGAGCGAAGGGTATGGGGCTTCGAACATTGTGGTTAAAAACTGCACATTCGAAAACGCCAATGCAACCGCCGGCGGCAAAAACGACGGCTTTGCCCGCGACATTTCCCTTAGCGTATATTTAGAGGTAGACCCTTCTACCGTAAGGAAGTGCTACCCCATATTAAACAACGTGTTGTTCGAAAATAATACATTCATAAATAGTTGCGGTTTAATTGCATATGCAAACAACACAAAAAATCTTATATTTAAAAATAACAAGATTATTAACGAAAACCCAAGGGTTGTTGCGCACGACTATCGCGGCTCGTTCTACTTTGCGCATTGCGAGAATGTGGCAGTTGTAAACAACCAATTCGCAAAAAGCCCCTATATGCCGAAACTTGGCGTATATTGCGAAAAAAACACGGTTAAAAACCTTGTTGTGCAAAAAAACGAAATTGTAGACGAATTTCCCGATAAAAAATAGAATTGAAAAGCTCGGCAAAATTTTAATACTTACTTTTATGAACAATATGAACTTATCAGCAGAAGACGAAGCGGTTCTTAGAGAGAACCTAAAAAAATGCTCGCAAGAGACTATAGACGCGGCCGTATCTTTCAGAAAAACCGGCAACATTGCATTGATTACCCCCATAGTTTTGGGCATTCTCGAAAGATTTGCCGAAGACGACAAAAAACCCCTTCTTAAAAACCCCTCCGACGATATGGTAATTACCGACGAATTGGGTTTCGACTCGCTTACAATGGTGGAAATTGTTCTTGCCGTTGAAGAAGCCATTGGAACTTCTATAGACAACGACGATATTGCCACATTGCGCACTTTGGGCGACATTAAGTCGTACATAGCAAAGAAAGTGGCATAGCCGAAAGTCGCTATGGCCGAAGCGGGCGAAAATTATTCGGTCGTCGTAAGCCACTTAACAAAGAAATACGGCGAACTGAAAGCTTTAGACGATGTCTCGTTCTCGATTAAAAAGGGCGAGATACTCGGTTTTCTGGGTCCAAACGGGGCGGGGAAAAGCACGACTATGCGCATAATAAGCGGGTTGATGCCAGCCACCAGCGGCTGCGCCTACATTTGCGGCGAAAGCGTTGCAAACTACCCCGATTTGGCGCAAAAACACATAGGCTTTATGCTTGAAAACAACCCCCTGCCCGAAGATATGCGCGTTATTGAATATTTGCGCTACAGGGCAAAAATTAAGGGATTGTCTCGCCGCGAATACAAGGCCAGAGTAGACGAGGTTATGGAAATTTGCCAGCTTAAAAGAAAGGCAGCAAAGCGCATAATAGGCAATCTTTCGAAAGGTTTTAGGCAAAGGGTTGGCATTGCCGACGCAATTTTGGCAAAGCCCGAAGTTATCATTATGGACGAGCCCACCATAGGGCTAGACCCGCACCAGATTTTGGCGATACGCCGCCTGATAAATTCGCTTAGGGGCGAAATGAGCGTTATTATAAGCAGCCACATACTGCCCGAAATAGAGCTTATGTGCGACAGGGTTATAATAATAAATCAGGGCGAAATTGTAGCCAACGGCAGTCCCGACGAATTGCGCCGCGAATTTATAACCGAAAGCGTATACAAAATATCCGCAAAAGCTTCGTCCGAGCAAATGCAAAATTTGCTTGGTATAATAGACTCTTCTCTTGTTTTGGATTCTGCAACCAAGCAAGACGACGAAGGCTTTTCGGAATTTACCGTAAAAACGCCGATACCAGAAGATATGGGCGAAAAGATTGTTTGCGAGCTTTCGAAAGACACGGCATTGCGTCTTAGAGAGGTTTACCGCAAAAAGCCCACGCTTGAAGACATATTTATGGCGGCTACAAAACGCAGCTGGGAAAGCGTTGTCGATATAAAAAACAAAGACTCGTAAAAGCGAATGAAAAAATTTTATACAATGTTTTCGAATCAGGTGTATATGATGATGCTAAGCCCGTCTACATACGTTGCAGGCGTGCTGTTTACGGCGTTTATGGGCTTTATATACCTGCTAAGCTTGGTGGATTTAAGCGAAAGGGCGTCTACCGTGTCGGCAACCGAAAAGTTTTTGGCGGTGTTTTGGATTCCCGTTTTGTTTTTGGTGCCCATTCTTACAATGCGCAGCTTTGCCGACGAAAAAAAGTCGGGCGTGTTAGATGCTTTAATGACAACGCCCGTTAGCATTTTCCAAATAGTGGCGGCAAAGTTTGCGGCGTGCTACCTATATTATGTTTTGCTTTGGGCCATTACTTTGATTTTCCCGCTTATAACTCTTTTGTTTATACCGCATTCGGCGGTAAATGGCGGTGTGTTTTCGCTGGGCGAGACGGTTTCTGGCTATTTATTTATCTTTATAAGCGGGCTAAGCTACGTTGCAATAGGCGTTTTTGCCTCGTCTTTGACGCGCACTACGCTAGTTGCCGCAATGCTTAGCTTTTGCATGCTGTTTTGCGTGCTTATAGGCGGGGGGCTTTTAAACAAATTCTACATTCCCGAAAGCGGAAGCTTTGCCTGGTTTGGAGCCTTGGCCGATTATATGCAAACCTTTAAGCATTTGGAAGATTTCGGTTCGGCAATGTTGGATACTAGGCCCTTCTTTTACTATTCTAGCATTTGCGCCCTGTTTTTGGCGATAACAACAATAGTTATGGACATACGCAGATGAGAGCGGCTTTTAAAGATTTTAGATTTGCGCGCAAGGCAAATACCCTGAACCTAACAATTCAGATTTTCTTGGGTGTTTTGCTGTTTTTGTCGCTAAACTTTTTGGCGGCAAGGCACTACTTTAAATTCGATATTTCCGAAAACCGCAAAAACTCGCTTTCGCTTGAAAGCACGGCATATATAAACGGCCTAAAAGAGCCCATAGACATTTACGTTACCGTAAGGCGCGGCATAGGCGACTTAGACGGCGATTCGGTTTTAAAAGACCTTCACAAAACCCTTTCCCAATACGAATATTTGTCGATGAAAAACTCGGCAAAGATAAGGGCGCATTTTATAAATCCCCATATAGAAAGTAAAAAGGTAGAGGAAATTGTATCAAAGTTCGGCAAAGACATAGAAAACAGCGTGATTGTTTCGAACAACGCCGCAAAAAAATTCAAGATTTTAAGCCTTTCGGATTTATACGACCTTAACGCCCCGAACAAAGTTTCGTGGAAGGGCGAGCAGGCGATAAGTTCGGCAATGCTTTCGGTAACGCAAAACGACGACGGCAAAATATATTTCCTTTCCGGCCACGGCGAAATGAGCTACCGCAGTGCCGATCCTATAAAGGGTATGTCGGAATTTGCATCGTATTTAACAAGCCGCAATTTCAAAATTGCCGACTTAAATTTAACCGAGGCAAAACAAATTCCGCAAAACGCCGCCCTTATTGTTATTGCAGCTCCGCAGGCAACCTTTTTGCCGCGCGAAATAGATTTGCTTAAAAACTACCTGTTAAAATCGAACGGCAACATAATTATGTTTTTCGGTATGGGCGACACGAACGGTCTAGACGAAATTCTGTTCGACTGGGGCATTCGCACCGACGATGCAATGGTTATAGAAGCCGCAAATTCGGGCGAAAGCACGGGGGGTGACTTGGTTGTAAAAAGCTTTTCGCAAAATCCGCACAAGATTGTTCGCTATTTGGTAGATGCCGATTTGCCCCTTCAGTTCGGCTCTACAAGAATGGTAAGGGAGGATATGGGAGCCGCCATAGACGAAAGCATTAAAAGAGACGTTTTAATGTATAGCACCCCTGCAAGCTGGGCGGAGAAAAACTACAAAAATTCGGGCTTTAAGTACGACGAAGCGGTTGATTTTAAAGGCCCCGTTCCCGTTGCAATGGTAGCATCGCGCACGGGCAACAACGATTTGGGGCTAAAAATACCCGGCGGCAAACTTGCAGTTTTTGGCGACGAAGACTTTGCCTCGAACAGACTTTTCAACCGCTTGGGCAACTCTAAGCTTTTATACAATACCGTAAACTGGATGCTTGAAAGAGACAGTATGCTTAACATTGTGCCGCGCTCGATGAGCAAGTATTCTATTACGCTCAGCGAAGGCGATGTGTTTTCTCTTGCGTTTAGGTTTGCGCTTTTGCCTGCGTTTATTGCAATAATTGGGCTTTTGGTTTCTTTCTTTAGGAGGTAGTTTTATTATGCGGATACGTTTTACGATTTTTCTTTTGATTGCCAATGTGGCCGCGCTGCTTGCCATATTTAAACTTGAATTTTCGCAGGCGGCCCCAGCGCAAAGCCAGAGGGCTTTGGTTGAAATTACAAGGCTTCAGGTAGACGGCAAGAACGTAGACAAGCCCCGCATTTTGGTGTTCGAAAACAACAAGTGGCGCATAATTTCGCCAATTCAGTGGCAGGCAAACTATTTTGCGGTAAACAGAATTTTAAGAAATTTGGAATTTTTAGACAGCGAAAACGGTTTTTCGGTTTCCGAAATTGCCTCGCACGGGCAAAGTTTAGACGACTACGGCCTAAAAGAACCCGTTTGCGTGTTTAAGTACGGCGACGGCAAAACAATGTATTCGCTAAAAATAGGCAAAAACGCATCGGTTGGCGACAAGGTTTATATGCTAGACTCTATGCAAAACAGGGTTGTTGTTGCCGACAGAGAGCTTGCCGATGCGCTTATGGTAGACATAGAGCGTTTGCGCAGCCAAAGCGTTATAGACATTCCCAAATTCGAAATAGCTTCCATAACCTTAAGGCTGCCCTTAGAAGACGCAAAAACAAGGGCAAAAACTTCGTGGAAAAGAATAGGGCTAACCCGCAATGCCGAGGGTAAATGGCGTTTCGAAACTCCCATTTCGGCGGCGGCTTCGAGCCATGCGGTAGACGCGTTTATAAATGCGGTTTCGTCGGCTTTAATAAAAAGTTTTGAAAATGTAAGCGAAGTGGAGGCCGGGCTAGACGCAATGTCGTGGCCGATAAGTATGACACTAGACGGCACAAACCGCTCGCAGACAATCTATTTCGGCAAAGCCGATTCCGCAAAAGGCAAAATCTATGCAAAGATTGCTGGCAACCCCACAATTTTCACTCTCGATTTGGCCCCCTTCGAAAACTTGGCAGCCCTTCAAAATTCTTTGAGGGAAAAAAATATTTTCAGATTCCCCGAACACTCGTGCCAGCAAATAGAAATCGCTTCGGGTTCGGATATGGTAAACCTTAAAAAGGTAGGCGACGCATGGGACGTTTCGGGCAAGCGCGGCGAAACCGTAATAGCCCCCACAAGCGCCGATGCCGCAACGGTTTCGCGCATATTGTCGGCGTTGAGAAACACAATAGCGTATTCGTATGTAAGCGATTTGCCCGACGAAAATTTGGCGCAATTTGGCTTGGACAATCCCTCGCTTAAGATAACTTTGGCGTTTGCCGACAACGCGCGAAAAACCATAAGCATTGGCAAGCCTTACAAAGAGGGGGCGGCTACTTTGTACTACGCTAAAGTAGATTCAAACCCCAGCATTTACGGAATAAGCGGCGAGCTTATACGCAACTTTAAGCCAGACTTTTTAGACTATAAAAGCAAGTTGTCGTTTTCGATGCCCGAAAAATCGAAAATTGTTTCGATATCTATTTTAGACTTAAAAAGCGAAAAGCCACTGTTTTATGCAGCGGCCCAAAACGGCGAAAATTTGGGTGGTGCGCAAAACCTTTCTTTGCAAAAGAAAAACGCCCTAAAAACATTGGCAGACTTTGCTAAAAAATTCTACATTAAAGCCTATGCAAAGGGCGTTGCAGACGCCGCGTCTTATACGATAAACTCTAAAAAGAGCGACTGGCTTTACAAACTTTGCGTTGAAATTTCCACCCCCGGAACGGGCACCGACGAAATTTCGACTTTGCAGATTCCCTTCGGCGAAAGGATTTCGGCAAACGAACAATTTGCGCTTGTAAACGGCGAGCTTGTGCTGCTAGACCCAAAGTTGTCGGCGGCACTGTACGAGCTTGGGGCAAACTCGTCTCAAACGCAGGCGCAAAACGCAAAATAAGGTGAAAATATCGAAAGACAACGCTTTCGGCAAAGCCGTTAAAAGGGCATTGCAGACGGCTCTTTACATATTCAACGTCTTTTTGTTCGCGGCGTTGTTGGCGCAAAGTGCGCTGTTGCTTGCGCTTGCCTATTCCGTTTCGTTTGCAGTAAACGATTCTTTTGTTGAATTGCTGCATTCGCATTTATCCAAACAGGGCGTTGTTGCCAACGAAAACGACATAAGGATTAACGCAAAAGGACAGGTTCAAATAAGAGGCCTGTCGCTAAGGTTTGCGGGAACTTCGGCGGAATTTTTAAACGCCGACAAAGTTGTTGTAGACATCTCCGTTTTAGCCCTGCTTAGGGGCGAATTTCTTGTAAACAAAATTTATGTTGAAAACGCAAAAATAAATTCAAGCGAAGGCTCCGAAAAGGGCTGGCTGCTTGAAAAAACAAGCTTTGCGCTTTCTGGTAGCGGCATTTGGTGGAGGCTGGAAAAACTAAGGGCGCACTTTGGCAGAGTTGCAATTAGGGCAGCAGGCACATTTAGCGAAAAAATTTTTGCGCAGCGCGGCAAAGACAAGCCCGAACAAAAAGAAAAAGCCCAGCACAAAACGCCTGCTAAAATGTGGGACAATTTCTGCAAATTTTTGGAGAGCGGCCGCGAATATGCCGACAGGTTCGGCAACTCGGCACTGGTTGTAAATTTCGACGCTACAAGCGAAGGACTTGACTCTTTAAAGCTTGTATACGGTGCAAATTCGGTGGTTGTTCCGGTAGAAAATATGGGCGATGTTTCGTTTGAGAACATTGCGGTTATGGCGCAAATGTCGAAGCAAAACATAAGCAAAAAAACCGCAAAAGTTATGCTCGAAGCAGGCTATGCCGACATATTCGGCAAAAGCACGCTGAAAAATCTAGACGCATTTGCGCTTGTAGATTTCGAAAACAAGGCGTTGTTTAACGCCGAAATTTCGGCTGTAGACGTTTTGTTTGACGGGCAAAGATTTGCCTATGCCGATATTTATGCCGACAAACTTTCGCTTGCCGACCATATCCCGACAATGGCGGAAATATACATAAAAAGAAAGGGCGATTTTTATACAAAGCTTATCGCAACCAGAAGCGGCGCAAATGTCAGCGCGCAGTTTAACACCTTCGAAAACCCGCTGTTTGCGACCAGCTTTAGTTTTATGCCGAAAGTAGATGAGCTGCGCGATTTCGACTTTAGCGAGGGAGTATATTTGGCGGGCAGTGCAGATTTTAATATGGAAAATATGCAGTTTTTTGTTTCGGCAAAGTTTGCCGGCAAAAATTGCGTGTTCTATAAAATACCGTCGGTAGAGTCGTATGCCGACATAACTTTCGATTCGCAAAGCGGAGAGCTGTTTGCGGGCAACGCTTTTGTAGCTTCGCCCGAAGGCTGGCAAATTAAAGGCGACATTTACCAAAATATAAAGAATCTAGACTACGAATTTTATATAGACGGCACTTTAAGGCCCGCCGCAATAAACCACTTTATGGAAGACTGGTGGAGCCGCATTATGGGCGAGTTCGAATTTAAAAAAGGTTTTCCGTATGCAAATGCCTACATAAAAAGTCGCTGGGGCGATCCCGATTTTATCTGGTGTTTTGTTTCAATAAAGGGCGAAGATGCGCTGTATAACAATCACCTTTTTGGCGGCGTGTCGCTTAAGATAAATGTAGATCCTTCGGTTATTTCGATTTACGACGTAGACATTTTAGATACCGACAAGGGCTTTGCAAAAGCGGCTTTGTGCTGGACATACGATCCAGACAAAGGCTTGGACAAGTATTACGAGCGCAGGGTTATTGCAAATGCGAATATGAAAAGCGACGCCTTGTTTGCCCTTGGCGGCGAAGATGTTGACGAGTTAAAAGACGTCTTGCGCTTTTCGGGCTATGCCAACATAGATTTGGATTTGCGCTGTGCGAACTTGGCGCGCGAAAAAGACGCAAAGCAAAACATAAAATTTAAATTCGATATTCCCGAATTTATAGACATAGGCGGCTTTCCCTTCGACAGCATACGCGGAATTGGCACGGGCTTAGACGAAGATTTTGATATAAAAGACGTAAGCGGCGTTTTTTGCGGCGGCAAAATAAACTTGGGGGCGTTTTCGGTTAAAAAGGAAAACAAACGCCGATTTTTTAAGGCGGCTTTCGATGTAGACGGCATAGACCAGCAGCGTGCCGAAGATTTTATTGCGGCTTTGGCAGGCGCAAAAAAGAAAGCCGACGAAGCCCCCGAAAAAGGTTTGGTAGATATAAAGGGAACTGCCCAGGGCTATTTGGACGATTTTAAAAGCATAAACGGCAGTGTAACCGCCGAATTGAAAAACGAAAATTTGGCAAAGCTAAATATTTTGGGCGGCATTTCGGTTGCTCTCGAAAAATTACACTTCCCAATAGCAACATTTAAGTACGACAAACTGCTTTCGCAGGTTACTCTTGAAAACGGCGAATTGTCGTTCCAAAAGCTGGAAATAAACGGGACTTCGTCGACCATAAGCGGCAAGGCAAAATACAACTGCCTTAGCGACGAAATTTCGGCAAAGTTATATTTTAAGTGGCTTGGCGGCGAAACGCTGCCGCTTATTTCAAAAATAGCGTCTACCGCCTTTAACCCGCTAATAGGCGCAATTCAAATAAAGGTTTCCAACACATTTTCCGACCCGAAATATTCGGTAAGCATAAAGCCCCAAAACATATTCAATAGCGACGGAACAATTCTAGAGCAAATAGACGCCGACAAGCTGTAAAATCTATCTTGCAGATTTTGCCGAAAACTGCATTATGGGGTCTACAATGGAAAGCAATAGAAAATTGAAATGCGCCGTAATCGGCGGCGGCTCTATGGGGCAAAACCACGCAAGGATTTATTCCGAGCTTGAAAATACCGAGCTTGTGGCGATTATGGACGCAAACCCCGAACGCGCAAAGGCGATTGCCGACAAATATTCGTGCAAAATTGCAAACTCGCTTGAAGAGGTTGCCCAGCTTGCCGAGGCCGTAAGCGTTGTTGTTCCCACCGATTTGCATACGCAAATTGCGCTGCCGCTTTTGGATTTGAGCTGCCACTTGTTGGTGGAAAAACCCTTTTGCACTTCTAGCGAAGATGCCGGCAGAATGATTGCCAAGGCAAAGGAAAAAGATTTGCTTATTCAGGTTGGGCACGTTGAACACTTTAACCCCGTAATGACTTTTATGGAGACTCATGTAAAGTCGCCAAAGTTTATTACCGCCGACAGGCTTGCCCCCTTTAATGTGCGCGGCACCGAAGTTGGCGTTGTTCTTGATTTGATGATTCACGACATAGGCATTATTTTGCAGCTGGCAAAATCGCCCATAGAAAGCATAGAGGCTGTCGGCGTTCGCGTGCTAAGCAAAACCGAAGACATTGCAAACGCGCGCATTAAATTTGCAAACGGCTGCATTGCAAACCTAAACACCAGCCGCGCAAGCGCAAAAAAGCTTAGGGAAATCAGGATATTCCAGCCGGGTTCTTATATGTCGCTAGATTTTATGAACCAAACGGGGCACTTAATGAAGGTTGAAAACCTTTCGAACATAACCCGCATTGAAGTTCCAATCGACAAACAAGAACCCTTAAAACGCGAACTGCAAAGCTTTGCAAATTGCGTAATCGAGCACAAAAACCCGAAGGTAGACGCCGCATTGGGGCGCAGAGCGTTGGAAGTTGCGCTTGAAATTTCGCGCCAAATAGAGTCGCAATTTTAGCCGAATTTTGCGCGTATGGCAAAGGCTTTGGATATTTCGCTGCCCGTCCCCAAATGGGGCGCGTGCGATTTGCTTGTTATTGCGGGCGAGCATTCCGGCGACGAGCATGCGGCAAAGCTTGTTGCGCAGCTTTGCGCCATAGACCCAACCAAAAAAGTTTGCGCAATAGGCGGGGCAGCTTTGCGCAACGAGTGCCCCTCGCAATTTTTATTCGACTTAACCGAGCATTCGGTTGTAGGCCTTGTAGAGGTATTAAAAAACTATTCTTTCTTTAAGGCCTTGTTCGAAAAAGTGCTTTCGTGGATAGCCGACTATAAGCCAAAAGCCGTTTGTTTTGTAGACTACCCAGGCTTTAATTTGGCGTTGGCAAAAGAGCTTAAAAAACGCAAAATTTCGGTTAAAGGCGGCGGCCAAGTTAGGCTTTTATATTATATAAGCCCGCAAATTTGGGCGTGGAAAGCAAAGCGCAGGTTTGCTATGGCAGACTGTTTGGACTCTTTGGGCGTTATATTCCCATTCGAGCCCAAGTGCTATGCGGATACTTCTTTAAACGTGCAGTATGTGGGGCACCCATTTGTTTCGGGCGAAAGCCGCTTTAATATTTCGTACAATGCCAATGCCGACATTTTGCTTTTACCTGGCAGCCGCAAATCGGCAATAGCAAAGATATATCCTGTAATGCTAAAGGCGGCGCGCCTTATGGGCAAAGACGCCAAGTTTACAACGCTTTACCCCGACGAAAAAATTAAGGCGCAGCTCGACAAAATTTTGCAGAAGTTTGGCGATGTAAATATAACCCTTAAAAAGGCAGACAATGCACCGCTTAAAGCAAGCGCAGTTTTGATGAGTTCGGGCACAATGTCGCTTTTGGTATGTTTGGCGGGAATACCCGGGGCAATAGTGTATGTTGCAAACCCGCTTACCTACATAATTGGCAGAATGCTTGTTAACGTAAAATATCTAAGCCTTGCAAACATTGTGTTAGACAAGCCCGCTTGGCCCGAATTTTTGCAGGGGCAAGCTTCGCCAAAAAAGCTTGCGGCCTATATGGCAAAGTGCCTTAAAGACCCCAACTGCAAAAACGAAGCGTTTGAAAACGCCAGGCAGTTGCGCCGCCTGCTGTTTGCCGAAAACAATACCTGCGCCGCCGAATGGGTGCTAAGCTTTTTGTAATTTATAGCGCGTGAAAGCTATACCGCGCTTTCCAGGACTTCCGAGACGTACTTATTTAGGCTTTTGCCGCGTTTTGCTGCAGCTTTTTTTGTAAGCATGAAAACATTATTGCCAAAAATTATATGGGGCAAATTTTGGCATGCGCAATTCGGTGCGTTTGCCCCTTACATTCTAATTTCTTTTGAATGCTGGATTGAGTCGAAAGAGCCGTTGCTAAAGAATATTACGCACGAAGACGATTCGTTTTTTACCGCGTCTTTTAAATCTGCCAAAAGCTTTTGGTTGTCGTCGTAATGGGCAAATGGCTTTGTCGATTTTTGCGCCATTTTTAAAAAGTCTATGCGCTTTTGCTGTGGCACTTTTTCTAGATTCTTAACTTGCCCTACAAAAATTCGGTCGGCACAGCTTAGGGCATCGGCAAATTCGTCTTGAAAAACGTTTGTGCGCGAAGTGTTGCTGCGCGGCTCAAAGCATGCAAAAATTTTCCTTAAAGGATATTTTTTGCGCATCGCCAAAATTGTATTTCTAACGGCGGTGGGATGGTGCCCGAAGTCTTCTACAATAGCCACCTTTTTGCTTGAATACAGAACTTCTTGCCTGCGTTTTACGCCCTTAAAGCCGAACAAAGGGCTTATGTCTAAATCTAAAGTGTGCTTTTTGCCCAAAAGCAACGCCGTGCCCGCAATTGCCATTGCTGCATTTCGCGCGTTATATTCCGCCGAAAGATTCCAGTGAATGTGCACAGTTTTAAACTCGTTTTGCAGGTCGAAAGACGAGCCGTTTTCGTTCTGCGTAAAGTTTAAAATTTTAAGGTCTGCAGTCGGGGCAAAACCCACTTTTATGCGCTTTGTCCAAGGGGTGTCTTCCAAAGAGGCAATGTTGGCGTCGTCGGCATTTTCTACAATTGCGCCAATGCCGGCTACAATGCGTCTTACATGGGTAAAGGTGCGTTTTACGTCGGTTAAATCCCTAAAAATATCGGCGTGGTCGAACTCGATGTTGTTTATTATCAAAACGCGGGGCCTATAGTGAATAAACTTGCTGCGCTTGTCGAAAAACGCAGTGTCGTATTCGTCGCCTTCTATTACGAAGGGGGAATTTTTGCCGCCAAGTTTCGAGCCGCTTTCGAGGTCTTGCGGAACTCCGCCAATTAGGTAGCCTGTATTTGCATCTTGGCTTTTAAGCAAAACCGCCGCCATAGAGGTTGTTGTGGTTTTGCCGTGCGTGCCGCTTACTACCAAACATTTTCTAGACGAAATTGCGTATTTTGAGATAAGGTCGGCTAAACTTGTAAATTCGTAAGCGCGCGTGTTAAGCAAAAACTCTACTTCCTCGTTCATTCGGCTTACGGCGTTGCCTACAACAACCAAGTCGGGCGAAACGCTTTTTAGGTAGTCTACACTAAAGCCGTCGTGAATCTCAATGCCGGCATTTTCGAGAACGCTTTTCATCGGGTCGTAAACGCCCTTGTCGGAGCCGAAAACCTGGTGGCCTGCTTCTTTCATCATACAAGCGGCGTTGCCCATTGCAGTGCCGCAAATGCCCATAAAGTAAATTTTCATAAAATAGCGAAAACTAAGAGTGGTTTTTCTCGTTCAAGGGCAGCATTTGCCCGTTGCGGAACACGCTTATTATGCCCGTGCTAGACGAAACTACAAAGGCCAGGCAGTCGGCCGAAACGGAAACCGAGTAGGCCGCGGCGTGCCTTGCGCCCAGCCCGCCCGGCAGCTTTAAATTAAAGTCGGGCGTATGAATTAATGTTCCCGCACTTTCTATTGCGCCCGAGCCGTCTATAATAACGGCGCCGTCTATAAGGGAAAGCTCCTTTACAGTTTCGTCCATAAAGGGGCTTAAAATGTTGCGCTCTTCGGGCTTGTAGCCGTAAAATGGGTTTAATATAAGCTGCTTTGTAAAGGGGCGGATTTTTTTTGCGTCGCCTACAACAAAAAGGCAGCCAACGGGTTTGCCTTCCCTGCCTTCAACCGACAAATCCGAAGCAATAATCAAAACTCTTTCGACAACTTCGGGCTTCACGCCTGCGGGCACCAAGTTGCTTTGCAGGTTCATTATTTTTGAAAATTCCTGGGCTATGTCTACAACCACAACGGTGTCGAAAGTTTTGCTGTCTTTTATGCCGCCTATGCAGCATATTTTTTCGTTGCGCTCTATAAGTCCCTTTGTAAGCCCCATAATTATGGCGCTGCCAAAGCCCGTCATTCTGCGACCCGAGTACGACTTAATCGAAATTGTTGCCGTCTTTTTGCCGGGGAAGTCTTCCGCCGAGCGTTCTGTAACAATAAGTGTTTTTAGACCGCCAAAAATTTCGCCTGTGTCTACCCCCGAAGGGAACGTGTCGCCGAAAAGCATAACGCAGGTAGATTTCGAGGTTTTTGCAATGCGCATTGCCTGCGAAAGAAAGCGTTTTGCAACCCTGCTCATTTTGGCTACGCCCGAACCCGATTTGTTGTCGGACTTGCCCTTTTTGCCGAAGATTTTCCAAATGCTTTCCTTAAAGCCCTCAAAGTCGGTTTTGCCGAAGATTTCGGCGTGAACGTCGGGCTGGGCAAAAAGCTTTGCTATTGTAGAAAGCGTGTTTAGGTAGTTTTTAAGCACGCCGTTTGCCAAAAGCAAAAATATAAGCCTTGTTTCCGAATATTCGTTGCGGTTTGTGTCGAAACTAATGCCGTTTGGGCACATACCCACAACAAAAACATAGCTGGATTTAATTTGCGCCTTTGCATGTGGCATAAGCACGCCGCCGCCCAAGTAGGTGGGCATATTTTTTTCGCGGGCTACAACGTCTTTAAGTATACCTTCTTTTGTGCTTTGCGGTTTTAAAAACTCGCTTGGCACGGCATCGAGCATTTCCTTTATTGCGCCCTCAAAGTCGGCGCTTTTAATTTCTATTATTCTCGATTTTGCGATATACTTGCTTAAATCCATATCAATTTAGCTATCAGAGATTTGTTTTGGGGATATTCCAGTCTAGGGCGTTCTTTTTTACTTCGTATATTATGCCGGCTATCATAAGAGCCAAGAAGAACATAACAACCGCTATAATGGAAATATTTGCGGCTACAAAGTCGGAATAAATAAGGGCAAAGGGAATCATAAAAAGCACTTCTATGTCGAACACCACAAAAAGCAGGGCAACAACATAGAATTTAACCCCCATATTCATATGGGCTTTGCCGAAAGTTGGCATACCGCATTCGTAGGGCGAGTTGTTTATGGCGTTCTTTTTCGCTCTTTGTCCGAATATGCAGCTTGCCGCGATAATTCCAAGCCCCATCGCCACCGACAGGACTATTTGTAAAAATACTGGTAAATAAGCTTCGAATTGCATTTTGTTATATATACTTTTAAGTGTTTAAAAATTGCAACAAAAATCAGAGTCTTTGCAAGTGTACATCGTTAAAATATTTTCGCCGGCAAGCGTTTTTTTGCCGTCAAGGAAATCCAGCTGGCAAAGGAACGTGCACAACGCCGTTTTTGCCCCCAGTTTTTTAACCAGGTTGCATGCGGCTTTTGCCGTGCCGCCCGTGGCGAGAAGGTCGTCTACAATAATAACCGAGTCGTTTTCGGATATGTCGTCTTTGTGGACGGAAATTGTAGCCGAGCCGTATTCCAGGTCGTAGGTTTCGTCTAGGGTTTGGCGGGGCAATTTCCCCTTCTTGCGAACCAAAACAAGGGGCAAATTAAGCGCAATGGCAAGGGGGGCGGCAAACAAAAAGCCGCGGGCTTCCATAGCCAAAATTTTTGTGGCCTTTACGTTTTTAAGCAGGTCTGCCCAGTCTTCTACAACCTTAAAAAAGGCGTCGGAATCGGTAAAAAGGGGCGTAATATCGAAGAACAGAATTCCCTTTTTGGGAAAGTCGGCAACCTTTGCTATGTGCTTGTTTAAATCTATGCGGTTCATAGTTTTTTGCAGACAACGCTGTTTACTATTTTCTTGGCCTTGTGCGGGTAGTCTAAGGTGTAGTGCAGCCCGCGGCTTTCCTTGCGCTTTTTGGCGCATTGAATTATAAGCAGGGCAACTTGAATCATATTTCTAAGTTCTAGCAGCTTTTCCTCTACCTTGAAGTTCCAGTAATATTCGTCTATTTCGGCTCCCAAGTTTTTTATGCGGCGTTCGGCGCGGTCGAGCCTTTTCGAGGTTCTTACAATGCCTACATAGTCCCACATTGTGCGCTTAAGTTCGTCCATATTGTGCGAAAGAATGAACCTTTCGTCGGAATCCCTCAGGTGGCCGTCTACCCAGGCGGGAAGCTCCCTTTCTATAAAGGTTGCGTTTTCGAGATACTTTAAAGCCGCAGCCGAGGCCTTGTGGGCTATTACAACGGCTTCAAGCAAAGAGTTGCTTGCAAGCCTGTTTGCGCCGTGAAGCCCCGTGCAGGCAACTTCGCCGCAGGCGTACAGGCCGCCGATGTTGGTCGAGCCGTCTATTTTTGTCTGTATGCCGCCGCACTGGTAGTGTGCCGCGGGAACAACGGGCATATAGTCTTTAGAAATGTCTATGCCTTTCGACAGGCAGTGCTCGAAAATTTTCGGGAAGCGGTTTTTAAGCGTTTCGCGCGGAACGTGCGTAATGTCTAGCCAAACGTGGGCAGAGCCAAGCCTTTTCATTTCCGAGTCTATGGCGCGCGCTACTATGTCGCGCGGGGCTAAGTCTTTGCGCGGGTCGTACTTTGCCATAAAAGCTTCGCCCTTAATATTGCGCAAAATTGCGCCTTCGCCCCTAACTGCTTCGGATATCAAAAATCTTTCGTCGTCTTGGGTATACATTGCGGTGGGGTGGAACTGTATGAATTCCAAGTCGGAGATTTTTGCCCCCGCCCTATACGCCATTGCAACGCCGTCGCCCGTGGCTATTGTCGGGTTTGTAGTGTATAGATACACCCTGCCAGAGCCGCCCGAAGAGAGCATTACAACCCTTGTTTTTATCGCGCTTACTTTCCCTTTTTTTGTATCTAAAACATAAAGGCCTACAACGCGGTTTGCCGTTGTCGGGAAATTCTCTATCTTTGTGCTTGTAATAAGGTCTATGGCAAAGTGGTTTTCGAGAATGTGTATGTTTTTGTCGTGCTTGGCGCGGTTTAAAAGGGCTTCTTCTATGGCTTTGCCCGTATAGTCTTTAACGTGCAAAATCCTTCTCGCCGAGTGTCCGCCTTCGCGCCCCAATTCGGGCGAGCCGTCTTTAAGGCTTGTAAATTCAACACCCTGTTTTATCAGGTTTTGGATTTCTTCGGGCCCCGATTGAACTATTGCGCGAACCGCCTTTTCGTTGCAAAGGCCGTCGCCTGCAATCAAAGTGTCTTTTATGTGCGACTCGTAGTCGTCTAGCGTGCTTGTTACGCTGGCAATGCCGCCTTGCGCGTGGTTTGTGTTGGTGTCGTCGGCGTTTTTCTTTGTTATAATGCAAACCTTTTTGCCCTGTGCCGAGCACCTTAGCGCAAAGCTAAGGCCTGCAATGCCGCTTCCGATTACAAGAATGTCGAATGTATCGTTCATTTATCGTAAAAATTACATTACCATATTGTCGATTAAGCGCGTGTTGTCGAGCCAAACCGCCATGCAAATTCTGGTTTTGCCGCTTTCTATTTCGGCTACGGGCAACGACGTTTCGGCGTCTACGGCCTTAACGTAAATTACCCTTATTTTAGAGCTTTTCGACAAGCAGTTGGTTATTTCGGCAATAACCCTGTCTACATTTGTGCAGCCTTTTTCGACAAGCTCTTTGCCCTTTAAAAGCGACTTGTTAAGCATTAAGGCCTCTTTCTTTTGAACGGAGTCCATATAGGCGTTGCGCGAGCTCATAGCCAAGCCGTTTTCGTCTCTAAAGAGGGGGGCGCGCACAATTTTCACGTCCATAAACAGGTCGCGCACCATGCGCTTTATAACGGAAACCTGCTGGGCGTCTTTTTCGCCGAATACGGCAAAATCGGGCTTAACTATGTTGAAAAGTTTGCAAACTACGGTTGTTACTCCTCTAAAGTGTTTCGGGCGCGATTTTCCGCAAAGGTCTTTCGAAATGGATTCCTCCTCTACAAAAGTGGAAGAGTCTTCAAAATACATATCGGAGGTTTTCGGCAAAAATACGGCGTCGGCCCCCGCGCTTTCGGCGGCCAGAATGTCCTTTTCGGCCTGGCGGGGGTATTTTTCGAAATCTTCGTTGGGCCCGAACTGCGTGGGGTTTACGAATATCGAAACAACGCAAATGTCGGCGCATTCCTTTGCCTTTTTAATTAAACTTAGGTGGCCTGCGTGCAACGCGCCCATTGTGGGCACAAGTGCCAAAGTTTTTTTGTCGGCGCGAACTTTTGCGCCGTAATCTTTCATTTCCGAAGGAGTATTTATTATTTTCATTGCCTTGAAAAGATTTTGCTGTATTTGTGTATAGTATTCTTAATAATTCAGAAAAATCAATATAAGAATAAAATAAATTGGGGCTTTGCCAAAGCCCGTCTTTTTACCGAAAATATATGGAAGAGAAAGTGCATATTATAGCGTTGCTTCACGGGCCCGACAAACCGGGGCTAGTTGCAATGGTTTCCAACTGGATTTACGACAAAAAGGGCAACATTGAACACGCCGACCAGCATATAGACCGCCAGCACGGCATATTTTTCCAGCGCGTGCAGTGGATTCCCTGCACAGACCCTGCTGCCGAAATGCGTGAATTTAAGCTTTTTGCGGAAAACACGCTAAAGATGCAAGCCGACGTTTCGCTTTCCACCGAAAAGCCCAAAATTGCATTGTTTGCGTCGCAGTTTTCGCACTGCTTTTGCGATATTATTGTTCGCCAGCAAATGGGCGAACTTAATTGCGAAATACCCATAGCCGTGTCGAACCACGACAATTTGCGCGGCTTTGCCGAAAAATTCGGCATAGATTTCCATTACACGCCAATCAGCAAAGAGACAAAGGCCGAAGTTGAAGCCGAACAGATAAAGCTTGTAAGGGAAAGCGGGGCTTCACTTATAGTTATGGCGCGCTATATGCAGATTTTAAGCGACGACTTTATAAAGAATGTGGGTGTTCCCATAATAAACATTCACCACAGCTTTTTGCCCGCGTTTGCGGGGGCAAAGCCCTATCAAAAGGCGTACGAAAGGGGCGTAAAACTTATAGGGGCAACCGCCCACTATGCCACCGCCGATTTAGACGAAGGCCCGATTATTGCCCAAAATGTAACCACAATAAGCCACCGCAATTCGGTAGACGACCTTGTGCGAAAGGGCAAAGAGCTTGAAAAAACCACATTGGCACTTGCCGTAAGGCTGCATCTAGAAAAACGAATTTTGGCGTACGAAAACAAAACGGTTGTATTCGACTAATGCAAATCTGGCAAAAACTTCCATTCAAAATAAGCGTTCTTTGCTACATAAAAAACGCGAAAGGCGAATTTTTGATGATAGAAAGAAACAATATGCCAAACAAGGGACTGCTTAGCCCCATTGGCGGAAAGCTTGAAATGGCAACAGGCGAAAGCCCGCACGAATGCGCCAAAAGGGAGATTTTTGAAGAGACAGGCTTTGCCGTTGAAATTGCCGATTTGCATTTGTTTGGAATGGTAAGCGAAAGAGCCTACGAAGGCGACACAAACTGGCTAATGTTCCTATTCGACTGCAAAAAGGTTATGGACTACCTGCCCGAGGCAATGGACGAAGGCTCGTTTAAATTTATGGCTTTAGACGAAATAAAAAAGGGCAAAATTCCCGAAAGCGACAAAAAGTTTATTTGGGACTTATACGAAAAACACAAAGACGGCTTTGCCGCAATGAAGATAGATTGCAGCGAAACTATGACGGGGAAATATTGCGAAATTTTATAAAAAATGAATACCGATAACGAAAAAATATTAAACATATTCAGAGAAACAAAGGCTTTGCTTGAAGGACACTTCATTTTAAGGAGCGGCTTGCATAGCGGGCATTATTTTCAGTGCGCAAGGGTTTGCGAACATATGGACCAAGTTAGCGAGCTTGTTGCAATGCTGCTTAAAAAACTGAACGAAAAAGACATAAAGTTCGACACGGTGCTTGCCCCCGCAATGGGCGGTTTGGTGCTAGGTCAGGAAATGGCGCGTCAGGCAAAAGCCCGCTTTTTGTTTGCCGAAAAGGAAAACAACAAGCTTTGCTTGCGCCGAAACTTTAAGTTTGAAAAGGGCGAAAAAACCCTGATTGTAGAAGACGTTATTACCCGCGGCGGCCGTGTGGACGAATGTATAAACATTGTAAAGGAAAACGGGGCAACTCCCGTTGGCGTTGCCGTTTTGGTAGACAGAAGCCAGGGCAAGGCAAAGTTCGAGGTAGACTGCGTTTCGCTTTTGGAATTTTCGTTCCCAACCTACGAGCCCGACGCATTGCCCGAATCGCTTAAGGCAATAAAGGCAGTTCACCCCGGTTCTTAAATTTAAGCATAAACGTTTTTTATGCAAAAACCCCGCAGTTTGCGGGGTTTGCTTTTTTTAGATTAGTCTAACGGCGGGGGTGGTGGCGGCAAACTGCCGTCTTCGTTCGGGGGAGGCGGAGGAGGAGGCATTTCGCCGTTTTGCCTTTCTCTAAACCTGTTTGGAGGAGGGGGCGGCACAGACTTAAACAATTCGGGGTTTTCGTCTATCATCTGTTTGCGCTCTTCCCTAGAAAGTTTGCCGTCGCCGTCTTTGTCGTACTTCTTTTTAAGCTCTTTAAACATTTTTTCGACATCTTCGCGCAGGGCTTTCATCTCTTCTCTAGAAAGTTTGCCATCGCCGTCTTTGTCGTATTTTTTAATTGTTTCGGGCGAAAGTTTCGGCTGCCTTTGCGGGCGACCGAATCTGTGCGAGTTTTCCAGAAAAGCTGCCAATTCGCTTTCCGAGAGCTTTCCGTCGCCGTCTTTGTCGTATTTTTTAACTATAAGCGAGGCGCGCTTTAAAAGCATTTGCTTCATCTTTTCTTCGCGCTGCTTTATTGCTTCGCTTGCCGCCTTGCGTTCGCTTTCGCTTAAAACGCCGTCGCCGTCTTTGTCGAACGCCTTAAGCATTTTTGCGCTTATCTCGGGCTTTGGGGCAGGGGTGTCTTGCGCGAATAGCGGCATTGCAACCATTGCAAGCATTAGGGTAATTGGAGTTTTTATGTTCATATTCTTTGGTGTTTTAATTTGTTCGTTAAGTTAAAACGCAAACTTCGCTTAAATGTTTCAAAAAAATAAAAACTTTAAACGCGGCAAAAAAAGGTTGAATTATTGCGCGGTTTGCTTTTTGCTTTTTTCATTATGTTTCAGGTAATCTTCAGCGACCAGTGTATGGGCGAGCTAAACAAAATGGACAAGCTTTCCCAGTTGGAAATTATGGACGTTTTAAGTTCGGTAAACGCCGACGATTTGCTGAACGACAAATGCCCGAATATAGGCAAGGTAAGGCGTTCGGGCAAAGAGTTTTACAGGCTTAGGGCGGGCGAATACCGCATATATTTCGAAATTAAAGACGGCAAAATTTTTGCAAATTGGGCGTTGCACCAACACACCATTGCAGACTTTGTGTTCCGCTTTAAACTTCCCTTTAAGGAAGAGACTTTGGTTGAACAGGAAGACAATTTTTGGAAATATATAGATTCGCTTAAAAAATAGGCGAAAAATTTCTTTAATTTTCGACAAACAAAAAATCCGCAATCTAAGTTGCGGATTTTTTTGTGGGGCAATAGGGGGAATTTTTTTCTAGTTTTCCGAGCCGTTTTCTTCGGGTTCTTTAAGCATAACAATGCATGTTCCTATTCGCGTTTTTTCCAAACTTTTTATTTTAATTAAAACGTTTGTGTCGGGTATTTTCACGGTTTCGCCAATTTTTGGGAAACGCCCAAGCGTTTCGGTAATAAGCCCGCCTATGGTGGTAGATGTGTCGGAATCTATCTGTATGCCCGTTTCCGCCGAAAATTCCCTTAGGGGTTTTAGCCCGTCGGTTTCGTAGTTGTTTTCGCCCAGTTTTTTTGCCGATTTTAACCCCGTTTTGTCGAATTCGTCGCGCATATTGCCTATTACGGCTTCGACAATGCAGTCGAGCGTAAGTATGCCCGAAGCTCCGCCAAATTCGTCTAGCACCAAGGCTATTTTAGATTTGCCCTCTTTGAATATCGAAAATGCCTCCGAAATCCTTTCGTTTTCGCTAATCTTTAAGATTTCCCTTTTAAGCGAAATAAAATCGTTGTTGCTTACGGGGAGCACTGCAATGTCTTTTATATGCAAGAAACCTTCGCACTTGTCCAAGTCGCCGTTGCAGATGGGGTAGCGTATGTGTCGCGTTTGGCGTATCATTGCCATATTCTGTTCAAAAGAGTCGTTTAGGTTTATAAACGATGCTTCGTTTCGCGGAATCATTACGTCGAAAACTTCCAAGTCGTTAAGGCGCATTGTGTTTTTTACAATGCTTTCCTCCACCGAGCCAAGCTGCCCCGTTTCGCTTTCTTCGGCGCGAAGTTTTACGTCTACGTCTATATAGTCGAATGAATCTAGCTCGTTTTCAATCTTTTTGCCGAAAATTTTGCACGCAAGCTTGCGCGAGGCAAACTCAAATGGGGCTAAAAGCGCAAACACAAAAAAGAAGGGCTTTGCCGAAAGCGAAAGCGTTTTTTCGGGATAGGCGCTTGCATAGTAGCAGGCAGGCATCTCGGCAAAGCAGTATTGCAAAAAGGTTGCCGCCACAAAAGAAAACGTAACCAATAGCGCGGTTTGCCCCGTAGAAAACCCTACCGAAAAATTTTCGAACAGCTTTACAAGCCCCGAAAACACAAAAAGCCCGTTAAGCGCAAACGAAAGCTTTGTTGCCATGCTTACGGCAATTGAAGCCTCGCGCGATTTTTCAAGCAAGAACTTTTCGGCCTTTGTCTGCGGAAATTTTTTGTCTTTTGCGCCCGCAAACTTAAGCTTTGCCAGCGCAAACCTAAGCCCGCTAAGCGCAAACGAAAATGCGCAGCACAAAACTACGCCAAAAAAACTTGCCGCAACCAAAAGCCAGTTCATAAAGCCTACAAGAGCTTTTTAAACTCTTTTAAGAATCTTTCGTTTTGTTCGGGCGTGCCTATGGTTATTCTAAGCCAGTCGGGCAGGCCGTAGCCAACGTTGGGGCGCACAATAATGCCGACTTTTTCCAAAGCCTCAAATTTTTTCAATGCGTCTTTAACCTTTACCATTACAAAGTTTGCGCCTTCTGCAATAAATTCCAAATTCCATTCCTTAAAGGCTTTGGCTATAATTACCTTTTGCTCTTTGTTTATGGTGCGGCTTTTGTTTACAAACTCATCGTCGTCTAAAGCGGCAATGGCTGCCTTTTGCGCCAAAGAGTTTACATTGAAAGGCTCTTTTGTTCTTTGTATATACGAGGCGATTTCTTCGGTTGTAAAGGCATAGCCTACGCGCAAGCCCGCCAAACCGTATATTTTAGAGAACGTGTGTGCGCTTATTACTTTTTTGCCCGCCAAAACGTGTTTTTTAAGGTCTAGGGGCTTGTCTTCAAATTCGGTGTAGGCGGCGTCGAACACAAGTACGCAAGTGTCGGGCAGCTTCGAAATAAAGTTGTCTAGCTCTTCCTGCGAGGTGTTTGTGCCCGTGGGGTTGTTGGGGCTTGCAATGAACACAACTCTTGTGTTTTCGTCTACAGCCTTAAGCAAAAGGTTGTAGTCGTACCTAAGGTTGGGCATTTCAACCGCGCGGCATTCGGCGTCCATAAGCATTGTAGAGAGCTTATATACTATAAACGACTGTGCGCCGAAAACCGCGTTTGTACCCTTCTCCAAAAAAGTGTGGGCAATAAGCTCTAAAATTTCGTTAGAGCCGTTGCCGAATATGAACTGTTCGGGTTTAAGCCCAAGCCTTTTGGCAAGCTTTTGCCTTAGGTCGAAGCAGCCGGAGTCGGGGTAATAATTAAGTTTTTTAGCCTCTTCAGCGAGGGCGGCAACCGCTTTGGGCGAGGGCCCCAACGGGTTTTCGTTCGACGCCATTTTAAGGATATTGTCGGGGTCTAGCCCGAATTCCCTTGCAACATATTCTATGGGTTTGCCCGCAACATATTGCGGCTGTTTTAAAATAGAGGGTCTTAAAATATTTTCCAGTTTCATAATAATAGGGGTATTATTGGAATAAATTTAGGATTTGCAAGTTAAGATAAAATATTTAAGCATTGTTTTACTATGTTGATAATTTGCACAGGAGCTTCGGGTTTGGTTGGCTGGAATTTTGTTAATCAGGCCTTGGAAAGAGGGCATAAGGTTGTCGCTTTATACGACCGCCTTGCTTTGCCCGAACGTAAAAATCTAACTTCGGTACGCTGCGACTTAAGGGATACAAACGCCGTTCAGCGAATGGTTTTGGATATGTTCCCCGACGCTATAGTAAATTGCGCGGCAATATCAAGCCCCGCGGTGGTCGACAAAAACGTAGATTTGGCTAAAAAGCTTAACATAGACCTTCCCGAACGCTTGGCGCAAATGGCTTTTCACGTTTCGGCGCGCTTTTTGCATTTGTCTACCGATATGGTTTTCGACGGCACAAAAGCTCCATATATATTTACCGATATGCCGATGCCCTTTAATCTTTACGGGCAAATGAAGCTTATTGCCGAAAAAAAAGTGCTGGCTGCCGCCGCAAAAAACAGCGTTGTGTTAAGAATTACCCACGTTTGCGGCAACGGGCTTGCAGGCAACCGCTCGCTTAACGAAAAGCATTTTATTGCCTGGGCTTCGGGGCAGAAAATAGACGCCCCAGTAAACGACATAAGAAAGCCTTCGTCTGCAAGGAACATTGCCGATGTTTTAGTTGAGCTTTGCGAAAGAACTTCTATTACCGGTATTCACCATTTTTGCGGCAGCGAAAGCCTTAGCCGCTACGACATTGCCCGCCGAATTTGCGAACACTTTTCGCTAGACGTAAACGAATTTGTAAACAAAACCGAGCTTAAAAGCCCCGTAGATTTGTCGCTAGACTGCTTCGACTTATACGGGAAAATAAAAACGCGTCCGCTAGAATTCGACGAAATTTTGTCGGAGATGAAAGTGCCGCCTTCGTGCGAAAACTGGTATTTTGAAAAGACGGGCAAAAGGGCGGTAAAACGCTATAAAATAGATTGATATGAAAAAGGGTTTTGCCCTGCTGCTTTTGGCGTTTTGGACATTTTCGCTTTTCGCCGAAAGTTTGGGCTTTAAAGACTTTTCGGCATATTTCGACATTTTGCTGCAAAATAATTCGGCAAAAGGCGTTGCCTGTATGGTAGAAAGCGAATCTTTCCGCATATCCGGCAACAGCGATTACAACAAGCCCATTGTGCTTGGCTCGGCTTCGGTTTTGCTGGTCGACGAAATGGCAAACACACTGGAAGATTCGGGCAAAAAGTTTAGAAATAAAAAACTTATAGATTTGTGCGGATATTTTGCGGCTTTGTGCGGCGAAAATTTAACTTTTAACGACTTATTAAGCGGTAAAATCTCGGCAAATCCCGAAATTGCAAAGTCTTTTAGCAAAGACGGCGATTTAGATTTTTTGTTTTCGTACGCAAGGCAAATGCAAAATGCGCCAATAGAAAAAAGCGCGGTTTTGAGCGAAAATAAGTTGTCGGCAACTTTGGCGTATTGCGCAATGTGCTACGCAAAATATAAAAGTTTTGCAAATTATAGGCAAAAGTTTTGCCTTATGCAAAAAGAGCTTTTGGGCAAAAAATACCCCTCGATTAAGGCTGAAGACAACGCGCCTTTAATGGATTTTGTTTTTAGCTTTAGCTTAAACGCCAAAGACTTATGCTTTTTGATAGACGGATTTTTAAAATCCGAGCAAAAAGATTTTGGCAAAGATTTTTCGGTAGACGGCGTAAAATGCAAAGCGTTTTCGTATTCGCGCGGCAACAGTGCCTTTGTTTTGGCGGTGTTTAACAATGCGGCGCTTGCCGTATATATAGAAAACGCAAAAAACGGCGATTCCGCAAAATTGTGCTATAAGGCATTGCAGTATTTTGCAAAAAATTGCCCGAAAAACTAGGGGCAAATTTCTTTTTTTGCGTTTGTTGCCAACTAAAAAAAAGCTTGTAGAGCATTTTGGTTGTGGTAATTATAATGGCGTGAATTTTAAAAATATAGAATATCCGCTTTTTGCGGCTCTTTTGGCGTTTGCACCCCTTTCGGGCGCGGCACTGCAAAACGCAACCGATAACGCCGGCAAAGACCTTTCAATAAAAGTTCCCGTAAACGACGAGGCAACCGAAAACCTTAAAAACAAGCTTTCGGGCAAGAAAAACGCCGCCGCCAAAAAGAACTCGATATTGGACCTTTACAAGGGTGCAATGCCGCAGCTTCAGGCCGACGAACCCATTGTTTACGACGAAAAAACCGGCGTTTTAACCGCTCAAAAAAACGCCAAAATTAGCGACAAGGAATTCGAGCTAGACGCCGATAAAATACAGTACAACCAAAACACGGGTTATGCGCACTTAGAGGGCGATGTTCGCGCAAACACAAGGTTTTTTAGGCTGGCAAGCCCATCGGCAGATATGGACGTTGCCAAAAACGCATTTTCAAGCGAATATTTAAGGATTGGCACATACCCGATTTATGCCGAATCTAAAGACGTAAAGGGCAATAAAAAAGAGGTTTCGGCAAAGGAAAGTCAGGTTTATTTTAACGAGCCTGCGTTTGCATCTCTTTCGGCAAAGGCAAAGTCGTTTAGCTACAACGCCGAAACCGACACCCTTTATATGGACGACATAGACTTTTATCTTGGTTCTTTGCCGTTTATGAATGTTTCGCATTTCGAGCAGCAGCACCCGCGCAAGCCCCCCTTTAAGGTAGAGCTAGACTACGGCTATAACGGTGACTACGGCGTTTACGGGCGAAACACCGTAATTTATACGGGTTCCGAAATTATCCACTACGGGGCAAATTTCGACTTTTACACTTCGCGTTCGGTATTGTTCGGCCCTGCGGGCGAATACGAATATTCTGGCGCAAACACCAAAATAACAGGTTCGCTAAACACGGGCTACATATACGACACAGGCTCGAAAAAAGACTTGGGCTTTGACGTTTTAGACCGCCCCATAGGCGCAAACCGCTATTTTATAGACTGGCGTCATAAGCAGACTGTAAACGACAATATAGAACTTACTGGGTATTTAAATTGGTGGAAAGACTCGGAAACTTTAAGGGATTTTCGCCCCAGATTGTTCTACGAAAACCAGATTCCCGATAACTTTGTTCAGGCAACCTATTTTGGCGAAACATATTCGGCAAACTTGTTTACAAGGTTTGCTCCAAACGATTGGGTTCAAACCCAGCAGCGTTTGCCAGAAATAAGCTTTTTTAGGCAGCCGGTGCAGATAGGGCAAACAGGCATAAACCAAACCTACTATGCCAGCGCAGTTCACCTAAGGGAATTTTCCAACAGCATATACGGCCGCTATATAGACAGCGACAGAATAGACGCATACTACGGCATAGACCGTCCCTTTGCGCTTACTTCGTGGAGCTCGTTTACCCCGGTTATGGGCGGCAGGCTTACCTACTACAACAACACAATGACAGGCGATTCGAACTATGTTAGAATGCTGGGCCAAATAGGTTTTGATGCCGATATGAACGCGTGGGGAACGTGGGAATTTAAAAGCGACAGCCTAGACATTGACGGCTTTAGGCACAACTTGCGTCCGATTTTGCAATATAGGTACATTCCCAAAGCATCGCAGGGTGCAAACAGAATTCCCATGATAGACAAAAACGTGTTTTCGACAATGCCGTCGATGCTAGACTTGGGGCTTAGTCGCGATGTAGACAACCTTTACGACACAAGCACATTAAGGGCGGGCATTGAAAACGCGTTTTATACAAGGGCTTCGGGCTACGGTTCGCGCAAAATAGCGTCGCTAAATATTTTTCAAGACTTTAACTTTAAAGACCAACCAACCTATGTAAATTCGTATGGATACACCCGCAAAATGCGCAATTATTCGGACTTATTTGCTGGGTTTGATTTGTATCCCGCCGAATGGATACAAACGGGGCTGTATACCAGAACCGACGTAAAGGAGGGCTATTTTAACCAGGCCGACTATTACATAAGGCTTATGGACGGCGACGCTTTTGCAATCCAGTTGGTAACCAACTATATGGAGGGGCAAATAAGCCAGTATTGGCTTGATTTGGAATATAAGATAACCCAAAACTACAAAGTGTGGGGCAGGTGGCGCTACGATTCGAAACTTTCGAAAATTACGGAGCAAGTTTACGCGCTGCAAACAAGGGTTGGCAACGGTTGGATAGTTGAATACTATATCATGCTGCGAAGCGGGGCAACGCGTTCCGACGGATTTTCGTTTGGCGTAAATCTTGAATTGGTAACGTTCTAGTTTTGTATGGAAAGCTCTCCAAAAGAACCCGTGCAGGATTCCCTGCTTTTTGCCTCCGACGACATTTCGGTTAAATTGCCCGTGTTTGAAGGCCCTTTGGACTTGCTTTTGTTCCTTATTCGCAAAAACGAAATAGACATTTACGACATTCCGATAGAAAGCGTAACAACGCAGTATTTGGCGGTGCTAAAGTCTATGGAAAAGCTTAATCTGGATTTGGCCGGCGAATTTTTTGTAATGGCGGCAACATTGATGTATATAAAAAGCAGAATGCTTTTGCCTACCGACGAAACCGCCGTTAACGACGACGACCAAGACGAGCCTTCGGACCCAAGATGGGAGCTTGTAGAGCAGCTTTTGGAATATAAAAAAGTAAAACAGGCAGCCTACGAGTTGGACGACTTAATTAGGGCGCGCCAGCTTTGTATGCAGCGCAACTGCTACGAAAAAGACTTGTCGGACGCCGAACGCCCGTTGTCGACCTCCGACAGAATAGAAATTTGGAACACCTTTAACCTTGTGCTAAGGCGTTTGGCCGAAAGTCTTGTTAAGGGCGAAATTAAGGACGAGTTGGTAACCGTTACCGACCGAATGGAATATATCTTAAAACTCGACAAAAAGAAGTTTACGTTTGGCAGCCTTTTTGAAGATTCGCCGCGCTCGTATATGTATATTGTTTCTACGCTGATTGCCGTATTGGAACTTTGCAGGCTTAAAAAATTGGCGATTTCGCAAAACAAGGCCTTCGACGACATAGATTGCGAAGTTTTGCCCGACGCACGCTCTTTGGAATCGGTGCTAGAAAACGCCGACAAAACGCTATGAGACCAAAGAAAAAAGCGCATTTAATTGGTATGGCTTTCGAAAGCGACGGCGAAAAGCGCATAACCGAAGCTGAAAATTTTTCGATTGTAGGCGGCACCGAAGAAGTGCACGAGGCTATGAGCGAAACCGCCATAAAAACTATGGAAACTTTAAAGCGCAAAGGCAAGGCGTTAGAGACGGTTTCGCCGAAAGAGCTGGGCGATATTCTGCGCGAGAATATGCCCGATATGTAAAATTTTACTGAATATGAAATATTTTGGAACAGACGGTGTTAGGGGAACTTTCGGCTCGGAGTATGTTTGCGCCGAATTTTTTGAAAAATTGGGGAGGGCGGTTGGCGCGTATTTAAGTTGCGACCTAAAGCTTGAAAACCCAAAAATTGCCATAGGCAGCGACACAAGATATTCGAAAGACGCGCTTAAGGCGGCATTTTGCAAAGGCTTGGGCAAAAGTCTGGTTTTGGATTTTGGCGTGGTGCCCACCCCGGCAATCGCCTACGGCGTTTTGCATTTTAACTGCGACTTGGGCGTTGTTATAACGGCTTCGCACAATCCATATACCGACAACGGCATAAAGTTTTTCGACAACCGCGCAAAAAAGATTTCCGACGAAGCGCAAGATAAAATAGAGCAGTATGTAGACGAAAATCGTTTTGCCGAGGGCTGCGCAAAAATAGAAAGTGCAGACGCCAAAACCGCCTACATAAACAAAATGGCGTCTATTTTGCCCAGTGGCTGTCTAAAGGGCGTAAAAATTGCGCTAGACTGCGCAAACGGGGCAACCTATTGCACCACAAAGCCCGTTTTGGAAATGTATGGAGCTAGCATTACGGCAATAGGGGTGTCGCCCGACGGCAAAAATATTAACGACAACATAGGCAGTCAGCACCCCGAAAAGATTGCCGAGCTTACAAAAAGCAGCAACTCGATAATAGGCTTTGCCCACGACGGCGACGGCGACCGTCTTGTTGTTTGCGACGATTTGGGCAACATAATTTCGGGCGAAGAAATTATGGCTATGATTGCCGTAAGCGAATACGGCGAAAAGGGCGGCAAAATAGTTACAACAGTTCAAAGCAACTTGGGGTTAGACAGCTCGCTTGAAAAGCGCAACATAAAAGTGTTCCGCTCGGGCGTAGGCGACAGGCTTGTTGCCCAGCTTATGGCTAAGGAAAACTGCAAGATTGGCGGCGAAAATTCCGGACACTTTATTTTTGAGGACATTTCGCCCTGCGGCGACGGTTTGGCCGCCGCCCTAAAAGTTTTGTCGCTTGTTTTGGCAACAAAGCAGCCCCTTTCAAAATCGCAAAAGATTGTTGATATGTTCGACAGCGTTTCGAAGGCGATTAAGGTTGCCCGCAAAACCCCGTTCGAACAAACAAAAACGCTTAACGGCGCAATGCAGACTTGCCGCGATATGCTTGGCAATTTCGGCAGAATTTTGGTTCGCTATTCGGGTACGGAAAACAAAATAAGGCTGCTTGTAGAAGGCAAAAGCCCCGAAACAAACCAAAAATGTATGGAGATTTTGGAAAAGTCGGTTGAAAATGACTTGCAGTAAACCGAAATAAAGTTTAGCATACGAACATCTTTATAACATTTACCAAATATTTATATACAACTACAACACTATGGCAGAAGAAACAGAAAAACCCCCATTTGTAGATACAGATAAAAATTCGCTAGACCCGCGTCTTATAAAACAGCTTGAAGCTGCGGAAAAATCTATCGACAAAGGCAACCCCGAATATGCAATAGACGTTTGCATGGGAATTTTAACAAAAGTGCCAGCATGCTCGGCGGTGCGCAAGGTTTTGCACAGGGCCCAGCTCAGCAAAATGGGCAAGGGCAACCCCATTAAAAAGTTTTCGGCGCAAATTAGCGGATTGTTCTTTGCGGCAAAGGCGGCTTCGTTAATGAAGAAAAACGCCCAGCTAGACATTATTGCCGCAGCCGAAAAGGAATTGGCAAAATACCCCGACAACAAGTTGGTTTCGAAATCGGCAGCCCTTGCCGCCGAAAGCCTAGAATATTGGCCTACAGCCGTTGTATTTTGGGAAGACATTGTAGACTTTAACCCCAAGGATATGGCTTCGTACGTTTCTTTGGGCAATGCTTTGATTAAGGCTTTGCAGCCCGACGAAGCAATTAAAGTTGGCGAAAGAATTTTAAGGGTAAGCCCCGGCAACGGCGACGCCCAGGCGATTATGCGTTCGGCAAGCGTTGTAAAAACTATGTCGGACAAGTGGAAGGAATCGAAAACAGGCAGCTTTAGGGACAACCTTAAGGGTGCCGACGAAGCCGCCGAGCGCGAAAAGGAAACAAGGCTTGTTAACGACGAAGAGTCTATGCGCCACAATGTCGAAAAGCTTTCGGCAGAGGTTGAAAAAGACCCCGAAAACATCAATTTGTATAAGGAAATTATTACAAACCTAAAGGGCTTAAAAGAATACGGCAAAGCTTTGGAAGTTTTGGCAAAGGCGCGCCAGCAGCCCATGGGGCAGGCCGACTCTTCGCTTGAAAAGCTTTACGCCGACTTGTTTGTTTTGGATAGCGAAAAGCAGATTGCAGCCTTGCAGGCCGACATTGAACAAAGCCCCGACGAGCAAAAGTCGAAGGCGTTGGCCGAACTTAAGTCGAAACTGCACGCGTTTAAGCTTGAAACAGCAAAAACTATGGTTGAACGCTACCCCAACGACTTTACCTATCGCTACATTTACGGCAACTTGCTATACGAAGAAGGCCGTATGGACGACGCAATTGCGCAATTCCAGATTTCGCAAAAAAGCCCCAAAGTGCGCTCGCAATCGTTGTTGGGCTTGGGTATGGCTTTTGTTGCTGGCAAAAAATATGATATGGCGGTAGACCAACTTAAGGTTGCAAAGGGCGAAATTAAAATTTTCACCGACCAAAAGAAGGACATTATCTACGAATTGGGCAAGGTTTACGAGCTTATGGGCAAGGTAGACGACGCCATTTCCGAATATAAGGAAATCTACGCTGTGGATATTAACTACAAAGACGTTGCAAAGAAAATCAACGCCTACTACGAAAATAAAAATAAGTAGTTTGCCGTTTATAAAAGCCCCTGCCGTAAGGCGGGGGTTTTTGTTTTTATGCAAATTTTTATTTCTCATGCTTGGGGCAAGCTTTTGTGGCTTTAAAATGCGCGGTTAAAAATCCTTTTATCTCTTGACCTATCTATGTATATTGCGCAAATTCGTATTGTATAAAATGAAAATCGGCATAGCACAAATAAACACAAAAATTGGCGACTTTGCAAACAACGCCGAAAAAATAAAAAAAGCCTGCTTGCAGCTAAAAGAAACGGGAGCCGCTTTTGTGGTGTTTCCGGAGCTTTCGGTTTGCGGATACAGCCCCAAAGACTGGCTAAAACGCCCTTATTATGTGCAAAAGTGTCAGGAAGCCCTTGCAAAATTGGCCGCCGAAATTCCGCTGCCAGCCATTGTGGGGTGCCCTAGAGCCGAAAACGGCAAAGTTTACAACAGTGCCTACTTTTTGCGCAAAGGCACGCCCGAAAAGGTTGCCGACAAGGTTTTGCTTTGCAACTACGGCGCGTTCGACGAACCCCGCGTTTTTGCCTGTGGCGAAAGGAAACCAAATGTTTTGGAATTTTTGGGCAAGAAATTTGCAATAACAATTTGCGAAGATATTTGGACTGCCGACTTTTTGCCGAATGCAAAAGAGTATAAAAAGCAGCCTTGCCCCTTGGATTTTGTATATACCGCCGACTGCGTTATTAACATTTCGGCTTCGCTATTTTCCATGCAAAATACTCTTGTGCGCGAAAAGCTTTTGCGCGAAACTGCAAAAAGCACTAAAAAACCCGTTGTTTTTTGCAACTTAGTTGGCGGCAACGACGAAGCGGTTTTCGACGGCGCAAGTTGTGCATATTCGGCAAAGGGCGCGCGCGTTTTCCAGCTTAAAAGCTTTGATGAAGATTGCGCTGTTGTAGATATTTTTGAAGATTTGCCCGAAGTTGACTTTAAAGCTCCCGATATGGGCGACTTAAAAAACGCCCTTGTTATGGCCATACGCGACTTTGTTAAAAAAAGCGGCTTTAAAAAGGCGGTTTTGGGTTTAAGTGGCGGCATAGATTCTGCCGTTGTGGCGGCGTTGGCTGTAGAGGCGTTGTCGAAAGAAAACGTTATGGGCATTTCGCTACCTTCAAGCATTTCCAGCGAGCACAGCAAGTCTGACGCCAAAAGTTTGGCGGAAAATTTGGGAATAGAGTTTCATACGGTAAAGATTGCAGAGCCTGTTTGCGCGTTTTCGAACGCATTAAAAGATTTGTTTGCAAACCTGCCGCCTTCGGTTGCCGAAGAAAACTTGCAGGCAAGGGCAAGGGGCAGCATTTTAATGGCGGTTTCCAACAAATTTGGCAGTATGTTGCTTACCACCGGCAATAAAAGCGAATGCGCCGTAGGCTATTGCACGCTTTACGGTGATATGTGCGGTTCGTTTGCACCCATTGCCGATGTATATAAAACCGATGTATACCGCTTGGCAAAAGAGATAAACAAAAACGGCGAGATTATCCCCCAAAACACCATAGACAAACCCCCTTCGGCGGAGTTGCGTCCAAATCAAAAAGATTCCGACTCGCTACCCGACTACGACACTTTGGACGCAATTTTAAGATTGTATATAGAAGGCGAAAAGCCTGTTGAATATATTGCAAAAAGCCTGAATTTAAGCGAAGAATTTGTAGCCGATATTGCCAAAAAAGTAATGCGTAACGAATTTAAACGCAGGCAGGGCGCAATAGTTGCGGTTGTAAGCGAAATGCCTTTCGGGTCGGGCAGGCGCGTTCCAGTTGTATTCGAGGCAAATTTATGAATTCCAAAGAACTTTTCGAAAAAGCTTTAAAGCTAATCCCCGGGGGGGTAAATTCTCCCGTAAGGGCGTTTAGGGGCGTAGGTGGTATTCCCTTTTTTACAAAAAAAGCCGACAAGGCGTTTTTATATACGCAGGACAACGCAACTTTAATAGACTTTGTGTCTACTTGGGGGCCCGCTCTTTTCGGGCACAACCACCCGAAAATTAGGCAGGCCATTTTAGACGCTGTACAAAACGGCACAAGCTTTGGCACGCCCAGTGCCGCCGAAGTTGAAATTGCCGAAATTATATGCTCGAAAATAGACAGCGCCGAAATGGTAAGAATGGTAAATTCGGGCACGGAGGCCACAATGAGCGCGGTAAGGCTTGCCCGCGGCTACACTAAGCGCGACAAGATTGTAAAGTTTGAGGGTTGCTACCACGGGCATACCGACAGCCTATTGGTTAAGGCGGGCTCTGGCGCATTGACATTCGGCAGCCCCGATTCGGCGGGTATCCCCAAAGACCTGGCAAAGCTTACCATAGTTTTAGACTATAACGACATTGAACAGGTTAAGGAAACTTTTGAAAGGTTTGGCGACGAAATTGCCGCGGTAATTTTAGAGCCTTTCCCTGCAAACTGCGGCTTGATTTTGCCAAAGCCCAATTTTTTGGAGTCTCTAAGGCAAATCTGCACAAAATACGGCGCACTTTTGATTTTCGACGAGGTTATTACGGGCTTTAGGCTTGGCGAGGGCGGCGCGCAGCGCAAAACGGGGGTTTTGCCCGACCTTACAACCTTGGGCAAAATCATTGGCGGAGGCCTGCCAGTTGGCGCATTTTGCGGCAAGCGCGAAATTATGCAAAAGCTTTCGCCTTTGGGCGATGTTTATCAGGCGGGAACTTTAAGCGGCAACCCCGTTTGTATGGCGGCTGGCATTGCGTCGTTAAAACTTATAGACGAAATTTGCCCCTACAAAACTTTGGCGGCAAACACTGCAAAATTTGCGCAGTGTTTTAAAGACGCTTTGGCTAAAAAGGGCATAGCAGCCCAAGTGCACTATGTCGATTCTTTAATGTCGGTATTTTTTACCGGGCACGAAGTTTTAAATTTTAAAGACGCGGTAAAGTCTGACAGCGCGCTTTATGCAAGGCTTTTTCACAAATGTCTGCAAAAGGGGTTGTATTTTGCGCCTTCGGCTTTTGAATGTATGTTTGTGTCGCTTTCGTGTTCTGGCGGCACTTTAGACAAAGCTTGCGAGATAGTTTCGCAATCTATAGGCGAATTGTAGAATTTTTATAATGAAAACAAAAATATTAGACCTGATTTTTTTGACGCTTTTTTGCGCTGTAACCTTTTTTGCGCTTTCGCGTTTTAGACCATTGGCAAACCCCGACGAGGGACGCTACGTGGAAATACCAACCGAAATGGTTGCAAGCGGCGACTATGTAACCCCGACTTTAAACGGAATGCCGTATTTTTACAAGCCGCCAATGTTTTACTGGATGCAGGCGGCAAGCATAAAAACGTTCGGCTCGAATATCTTTGGATGGAGGTTTGCAAATTCGGCGGTTGCAATTCTTGGCGTGCTTTTGACATATTTGGCGGTTTCTCTATTGTATAATCGCAGAACCGGCGTCTTTGCGGGGCTTGTTTTGGCAACAAGCAATCTTTATTACGCACTAGGGCAGGTTATTGTTTTGGATATGACGGTTTCGGTGTTCATCTCAGGAGCATTGTTTTCGTTTATGCTGTTCTATTTTAAGGACAAGTTTAAGCCGCTTTACATATTGGCGTTTTTTGTGTTCTGTGCTTTGGCGGTTTTAACAAAGGGGCTTATTGGCGTGCTTATTCCGTGCGCTGTAATCTTTTTGTTTTTGCTGTTTTGCAACCCCGTAAAGTTTGTAAAAAATCTTAAAAAAAGCGAGTGGCTGGCGTTGTTTTTCGGGGCGATTTTGTTTTTGGCAATAGCGTTGCCTTGGCATATACTGGCGGCTATTGCAACCCCCGCGCAAGAGGGCGCAAGCTTTTTCTCGAAAGACCCGACAGGGCAGGGCTTTTTGTGGTACTACATAATGCACGAGCACTTTTTGCGCTATATAGACTCGTCTACAAGTATGCGCTACCAGCCATTCTGGTTTTTCTTTGTGTTTGCCCCCATAGGGCTTTTGCCGTGGTTGCCCGCGTTCATACAAAGCCTTTTCTACGAATTTAAGGGCGGCATTGCAAACTTTGTAAAAAACAACAAAAAAACTCTGTTCTTGTTCGTATGGGTGGCGTTTGTTTTGCTGTTTTTCTCTATCTCAAAATCTAAACTTATTCCCTACATAATTTCCGTATACCCTGCGCTTGCGGTTGTTGTGGGGGCTTTTTTCGACAAAGTTTTAAGCGGCTCGGTTAAAAGGCCAAAGGCTTCGCTTTGGGCAATAGTAGCCCTCGGTTTTATTGCCACAATAGCATTGCCAATAGTTTGTTATGTAATAAACGCAAAGGACAGAATGTATATGCCCGAAATTTCTTGGTATGTATTTTCGGCGGCGTCTTTTGCGGTGCTTATTCCAACCCTTGTAGGCATGCTTTGTCTGCTTAAAAACAATGTAAAAGCGGCTTTATATTCGGCGTTTATTGGGGCGGGCATTTTCACCTTATGCTTTAACCCCGTTGCGGCTCTCATTCAAAGGCCGTCGTCGGCAGACTTTGCAAAGTGCATTTTAGCCGACAAAGACAATTCCGGCGCAAAAATAGTTTTATACCGAAATTACAACGAGTTTCAGGATATGCCCGTATATACAAAAAGATTTGTGTATTTGGTAAACACCCCGCCCGACGAGCAGCTTTTTGGCTATAACCTGAAAGCAGGCGAAAACGCAAAACGCTTTTTAACCGAAAGCGACTTTAAAAAGCTTGTAGAATCGGGCGAGGCGTTGTGGATAGTTTCGCGCAATAGAGATTTGACAGCCCTTAATCTTAAGGGCGAAGGCGTTAAATTGGCGGCTAAAAACTACCATAGTTCGCTATTCTTTTGCAAAAGACCCCTAAAAATTAAAAAATCTGATTGAAGTATTTAAAGAAATAAGATTGGATTAAGCAACTTAGTATTTTAAAACAATAGTAAACAGATATAATGGCAGACGATAACTTGAACAAACAAGACGTGGATTTAAGCCAACTCAAGAACATTGAGTTTTCCACGGCATGGACTCCGGCCGACTCCGGCTCATCTAAAAAAGACTATTTGTCGGACAAACCTTTCGCTAAGAGAGATTTTAAGGGCAAAAGAAAGCCTTTTAAGAGTTCCAAACCCTTTAAGAAGTTCGACAAAGACGCTCCCCGCAAGTTTGCCGACAGACCCGACGGCGAAAAGAAAGAATTTAAAGCACCCTTTAAAGGCAAAAAATTCCAGAAGCGCGGCAATTTTAAAAAGCCCTTTAATTTTACGATGGAAGTTAACTTCTATCCCGAAGACGAGCCTTTTGCAACGCTTAGCGATTTATTGCGCCGCTTAAAGCGCACATACCAGCTTTTTGAAATTGCAAAGATAATTTTGGAAAAGCCCGAACGCTACGTTGTTGTTGCAAAGAATCTGCCCGATGCCGACGGCAATGTTGCCCCCGTTTATTGCGCGCAGCCCTTTAATATCCCTTTCGACGATGAGCAAAGCGCAAAGGCCTATGCCGTTAAGGAAAAGGTTGCCGAGCTTTTCGACAAAGTGCAGGTAGAAGTTGAAGCCCCCAAAGGCAACTTTTTGGTTGTGCACAAATGCGGCTACAGCGGCGAGCTTTTGGGCGCGCCAAACTGGCATAAGTATGCCGACTATGTAAAGGAGTTCCACAGGGAAAGATTCCCCAACGTTCCATACGAAAAGTATTTGGCAAGAATTACCTCTAGCAACGACCCCGAAGAAATCCAAAAGTGGGTAGACAATATGAAAACGGCAACTGTCTACAAACTTAAGGAAACAGGCGAAACCTTCGATACTTTCGAAAAGGCAGCAGCCTACGTTTCGCAAAAATACACCGACACCCTTGTTTTTGCATACGACCACGTTAGAATTAGCGGCGTAAACGTAGCAAAAATTCCTGCGGGCAGAATACGCGACAACATAGTAAACCAAAGGGAAATGCAGCTTAAGTTTGCCCTTAATACGGCAAACAATTTAAGAGGCAGGTTGCGCAGGTCGAACTTTGCAATTTACAAGCGCGGCAACAAGGGCTTTGCGTTTGTTTCGGCTGTGCGCCGCAAGTTCCTTTTTGAAGGCGACAAGCTTTCGGATTTGCCCCAAAGCGTATTCGAATTTATTTTGGCAAACCCAGGCATTAAGGCCGAGGAAATGCCATATAAATTTATGGGATTGGAATTTAAGGCAAATGAAAACAAAGAACAGTCTTTGCTGTCTCAGGTAGAAAGCAAAGAGGCGGAAAACGCCCAAGCAGTTCAGCCCGAGCAGGAATCGCAAGCAGCCGAGGCACAATCTGCCGACGCCGTTGCGCCCGTTCCCGAAAATGCGGAACCTGCAATTTCGCAGGAAAACGCAACAAAGCTTGCCCAAATAGCTTCGGAGTTGCATTGGTTGGTATCGGAAGGCTATGTTGTTGAATATTCCGACTCGTCTTTGCAGGCAAACCCCTATTTGCCAAAGCCGAAGAACAAGGCCGAAAATGCCGACGAAGCCGCCCAGCAGCTTGGCGAAAAAGACGAACCCTTGCCCTCGCAAGCGGCGTCTGAGCAACCTGAGCATGAGGCAGACAATGCGCCAGAACAAAACGGCGAAAGCTCTGCTACAAGCGAAAACTAATTAACCAACTTTAACACGCCCCGTTTTTATGTTTTTATAAGAACGAGGCTTTGTCTTTCTATATTAAAATTTTAGACTACCGATAAGTATTTATTGCATATTAAAAAATGAAAACCATAAAGACATTTGTGCTATTAACCGCATCTTGCGCGCTTATGCTTGCGTGCTCCGAAAAGGTGGAACAAAAGGCCCCCGTGCCCGCAACTCCTGCCGAGCTTTCGCAGGTGGTGGTAAAAGACGTTAGCGAATATATTGCGACTTTGGGCACAACAAGTGCGTACGAAAGTGTAAATATTGTTCCCCAAGTTACGGGGCAGGTAATGAAAATTAACTTTAAGCAGGGGGCCGAAGTAAAAAAAGGCGATGTTCTTTTCGAAATAGACTCGCGTAGCTACAAGGCTTTAATGGATTCGGCGCAGGCCGACTTGGAAAAGGCAAAGTCGCAGCTTAAAATAGATACCCTTGATATGGAAAGAAACGCCAAGCTTGTAAAAGGCGGCTATGTAGACAAGCAAACTTTCGACAGCTTGGTAGCAAAAGTTGCGGTAGACAAAGCGCAGGTTATGGCAGCCAAAGCCGCTTTGGAAAACGCAAAGCTAAACTACCAATGGTGCTTTATAAAGTCGCCCGTAGACGGCTTTGCAGGCTTCTTTAATGTAGACGTAGGCAACATTGTGTCGCAAAACCAAACCGTGCTTACAACAGTTAAAAATATCAGAAAAATGTATGTAGACTTTGTCGTTCCAAGCCAAGACCTTAACGACATTATGCAGAGCATGGCAAAGAACGGTGGCAAACTTGAAACCGAAATTTCGTATATAGAAGACACAATGCAGCACAAAAAGAGAATGTGCCAAGTTCGCATTGTTCTAAACCAAATTAGATACGAAACGGGCAGCGCGGTTTTGCGCGGCGAGCTAGACAACAACGACTTGCTGTTTTGGCCCGACCAGCCCATAAAGGCAAAGCTTTATACAAACAAAATAAAAGGGGCAACCCTCGTTCCCGAAATTTGCGTTCAAACGGGGCCGTTGGGGCCTTATGTTTACGTTGCAACCCCGCTTGAAAACGGCGTGTTTAAAATGCAGCAAACAACCGTAAAAACGGGTCAGCACTACGAAAACAACACTCTTTGGCTGGTTGAAGGCCTTAAAGACGCAAAGTTGGTAGCAACTAGGGTAAGCAACTTAAGGCTTCAGATGTCGCCTTTGGTTTATAGAACTAATGCGGTGGGCGCGCCCTATGGTGCCGACGGCAAAATTATAGAAAACCCGCAGCAGGCAGGGGCGTTTATTATGGGAACAGCCGAAGTTGTTCAAAAATTTATCGCTTCGGCAAAGCAGGCGCAACAAGCAAAACAGCCGCAAAACGCCCAACAAAAACAGGGCAAATAATTACAACTTAGGCAAAATAAAATGTCCGAGGAAAATAATAAACAGTCTATTTCGTCTTTGTTCATAAACAGACCGGTAATGACGGTGCTGCTGTCGCTGGCGGCTTTGGTTTTCGGTATATTTACTTATAAAAATATGCCTGTAAACGACCTGCCTGGGGTAGACTATCCGGTAATTCAGGTAACAGTTTCGTACCCGGGGGCAGACCCTACAATTATGGGCGCAAACGTAGCATCGCCATTGGAACAGCAGTTTATGCAAATTCCGGGCATAGAGCTTGTTACCAGTCGCAACAGCTTTGGCGCAACGCAGGTTGTTTTGCAGTTTTCTATGAACAAAAGCATAGATGCGGCGGCTACCGACGTTCAAAGTGCAATTCAGCGCGCAATGGGTAACCTGCCAAGCGACTTACCTTCGCCGCCATCGTTTTCGAAAGACAACCCCAACGACGAGCCTATTTACGTTATTGCCGTAATGAGCAAAAACTACACTTCGGGCGACTTGTACGACTATGCGTTTTCGGAAGTTTCGCAGCGCATAAGCATGGTTGAAGGCGTTTCGAAGGTAGACGTATACGGCGCGCCGCGCTCGGTGCGAATTGAGGTAGACGTAGACAAGCTTGCAAACCTAGGCTACAACACAAGCGATTTGCAAAACGTGCTTTCGCGCTCTACAAATATGACGGGTGTCGGCAATCTAAACGGGCCGTCTTCGCAGTTTGTGCTTTTCCCAAACACACAGTTGTCGACGGCAAAAGACTACGAAAACTTGGTTGTAGGCTACAAAAACGGGGCTCCCATTTTCCTTTCGGAAATTGCAAAGGCCGTAAACGAAATACAGTTTAACACTCTTAATTTGTCGTTCTGGAACAGAGAGCTTAACCCCGGGGCTGAATACGCAAGCGTTGCAATGGGCGTAAGAAAACGCTCCGACGGCAATGCAATAACCACGGTTGCGGGTATTCAAAAGTTGATGAAACAGCTTAAAAAAGAGCTGCCAAGCTCTATAGAGCTATACAATTTTTACGACGGCTCTAAACTTATTATAGATAATATCGAAGACGTAGAGGAAACTTTGCTTATAGCGTTTTTGCTTGTTGTTTTTGTTATATATCTGTTTTTGGGCAGGTTTAGAGACACGCTAATTCCCACGGTGGCAATGCCGTTTTCGATAGTGCTAACGTTCATATTTATGTGGGCGTTCGGCTTTTCGATAAACAATTTGTCGCTAATGGGCATTACAATGGCAATAGGCTTTTTGGTGGACGACGCAATTGTGTTTTTGGAAAATACCGTGCGCCGAATGGAAGACTTTGGCGAAAGCCCAAGGCAGGCAACATTTGCATCGGCTTCGGAAATTTCGTTTACAATTTTAAGTATGACACTTTCGCTTGCCGCGGTATTTATTCCCCTTGTGTTTATGAGCGGCATTACGGGCAGGGTGTTTAAGGAATTTTCGGTTACAATTATCACCGCAACCATTATGAGCGGCGTTGTAAGCTTAACTTTAACGCCTATGATGTGCTCTAGAATTCTTCAAAAGCACGGCAAAGACCTTTCCGACAAAACTTTTGTAGAAAGAATTTCGTATAGGCTAGAGCACCTTATTTTGGCGTTGTATTCGCCAAGCTTGTCTTGGTGGCTAAAACGCCACATAACCACGGCATTGTGCATTGCAGCTTGCTTGTGGGGCAGCCTTTATTTCTTGTCAAAGCTGCCAATGATACTGTTCCCCACTGGCGACAGCGGCTTTATGCAGGGCGTGTTTATTGCAAACACAAAAACTTCGCCCAAAGAAATAGGGCTGGTTCAAAACGAAATTTCCGAAATCTTAAAGCGCAACAAAGCGGTTAAAAACTTCATTATGGTTTCGGGCGTTTCGTCGTTTATCAGCCAAAATATGGGCTTTGGCTTTATTATTTTAGAAGACAAACACCTGCGCAAACCCATCTCGCAGGTTGCAGCCGAAATCAACGGCAGCATCTCTTCTTTGCCTGGGGTAATTTCGGCGTTTTCGCCGCAGCCTACGCTGTCTATTTCAACGGGTGCGGTTTCCAGCCAAAACGGTAAATATGCGTATGCAATTTCTTCTATGGACCAGGAAGCACTTTACAAGGCTGCCGCCAAGATGATGGGCGTTATGTCTACAAAATACGGAACCTATTTTTCGAACATAAATAGCGATATGTACTTAGACAGCCCGCAAATTACGCTTTTGCCGTTTAAGGAAAAGTTGTCGATGCTGGGGGCTACGGTAAATTCGTATTCGAACGTATTTAGAAGCGCGTATTCAAAATCGTTCTTCTACCTTATAAAATCTCCATTCCAACAATATTGGTCTATTATGGAGGCAAACGACGCCGACAGCGCATTCGAAAGCAACCTAGACCAGCTTATGTTCGGCACCGACGCTACAATTACCGGCGGGGTGCCCGTCTCCACAATTTCGGGCGAATATACCGCCAAAAACGAGGCGTTCAAATTGCCCAACCTAATTCCATTTAAGAGCATTTCGACTACAAAAGTTGAACTAAAGCCCGTAACCATAAACCATATAAACAATATGCCTTCGGTTACAATTTACTTCGACTTAAAAGACGGCGTTGCAATCAGCGAAGTGGAAACTTGGATAAACCAAATTGCCCCAACCGTAATTCCCGAAAATATGACCTGCGGCTTTCAGGGCGAGGCAGTGTCGTTTAGGGAGACTATGACAAGCCTAATGTACCTTATTGTTGTTGCGGTTTTTGTTATGTACATAATTTTGGGCATTTTGTACGAAAGCTATGTGCACCCGATTACCGTGCTAATAGCTTTGCCTATTGCGCTTGTAGGTGGCTTGTTCTCGCTATGGGCTTGCGGTATGGAAATTTCCATATATTCGGCAATAGGCCTGTTTATGCTTATGGGTATTGTAAAGAAAAACGGCATTATGGTTGTAGACTTTGCAATTGCGCAGGAACGCCTTGGCAAAAGCCCCGCCGAGGCCGTGCACCAAGCGTGTTTGGACAGGTTTAGACCCATTATGATGACAACTTTTGCCGCCTTAATGGGTATGTTGCCCATTGCTTTGGGCTGGGGCAAGGCCGACGCCGAAAGCCGCATTCCGCTTGGCGTTGTAGTTGTAGGCGGTCTTGTGTTCTCGCAGTTGGTAACGCTGTATGTAACCCCCGTTGTTTACATATGGATGGACAAATTCCAGACAAAAGTTTTAGACAAAATTCCCTTCTTTGAAAGGGGCAAGCTTTAAAGGATTTTATATGAAAGCAGAAAATTTGTTGGCAGTTATCCCGCTTGCGTTGTTGTGCGCGTGCGCTTCTAACGAAAGCGACACGGCAAAAACGCCCACGGTATATTGGAAGGCACCCAAAGCGGCGTTGCCCGAAAACTACATTGCGCCAAGCCAAATTTTAGACGACAAAATTTTGGACCAGGCAAAGGAAACTCGCGCAAAAAAAGCCGAACTTGATTTGCCAGACTTAATAGACATTGCTCTTGAAAACAATACTTCGACTAGGATTTATTGGTTTAGGGCAAAGCAGTATGCCGCCCAAAAAGGTCAGGCAAATTCGGCGTATTTGCCTACTGTAGACATAGGCGCAAACGTTTCTAGGGCAAAGCTTAGAAGTGCGTCGGCCTCGTATCCGCCCATAGGTTCGTATTGGCAGACAGGCTATGGCCCAACTTTAGAGCTTAACTGGCTGCTATACGATTTTGGAAAGCGCGAGGCGACAAGCCTTGCCGCAAAAGAGGCGTTAAGAGCGGCAAATTTCGACTACAACCAGTCGGTGCAAGATTTAGTTCTTAACGTAAACGAGGCTTATTTTGCGTTGTATAGCGCAAAGGGCTCGGTAAAGGCGGCCCGCGCAAGTTTAAACGATGCCAAAACCGCCTACGATGCCGCCCGTGCAAAGTTTAAAGAGGGCGTTGGCACCAAGCAGGATATGCTTAGGGCTTTGGCAAATTCGAAAAACGCCCAATTTGTTTTAGAGCAAAATATAGCGCAAGTAGAAGGCTGCAAAGCAAAGCTAGCCCAAGTGTTGGGTATAGAAATCTCCAAAAACCTAAGGGTTTCCGACAACGTAAACATTCCGTCTAGCCCGCAGGCAAAAGAGCAGGTAGAAAGCCTTATGGCGCAGTCGCTAAAAAGACGCGAAAGCATTTTGGCGGCCTACGCGTCGCTGAGGGCCGCCCAAGCCGAAACAAAGGCCGAAAAGCTAGACTATTTGCCCAAGATAAGCTTTGTGGGTTCGGGCACATGGACAGACTATACCGATTCGCCCTACACAAACGCCCCCAACTATAACTATGCTGGCGGCTTTGCGTTAAGCTGGAATATCTTTGACGGCTTTAACCGCCAATATAAAATTGTCGGCAAATACGCCGCCGAAAGGGCACAGGCGCAAACATTAAAAGCGCAAATGCTCGAAGTTATTTCGTCGGTATGGGAAAACTACTACGCATACAAAAGCGCGGTAAAACAGGTAGAAAGTTCGGCTGCCGCGGTAAACGCAAGCAGAGAGTCGTATAACGCAACTAAAACCGCCTACGAAAACGGCGTTAGCAGCCTAACAGATTTGCTTTCGGCGCAGTCTTATTTGGCTACGGCGCGCCAGCAGCACGTTAGCGCAAAGGCTTCGCTTGCATTGGCGGTTGCAAGGTTAGCCCACGCCACGGGTACCTTTTTTAACGAAAGCGAAACCGAAAAATAAAATTTATAGGATATGTAAAAAATCCCGTTTATTTTAACGGGATTTTTCTTATTTACGGAATAAGCGTGCAGTTTAAGTCGGTGGAAAACGAGCCCGACATCGAAAAGTTTGTGAATATATTTTTTGCGCCTTCGTGAATAAGAATAACGGGCACGCTTTGCCCCAAAATTTGTATGGTGTCTCTTTCTATATGTTCGTAGCTTTCATAGCTTAGCTTGTAGCCTATAAGCAGCAAAAATTTTTCGTTATTCCTATTTGCTGCGGCATGCCCGAACATAAAGTATTTTTGCGAAGTGGCCGATACATATTTGGGCATACTTATTTTAAAATCGAAATTGTTGCCCGTTGCGTGTATGAGATATTGAGACTTGTCGAAAGCGACCCTGTTTGCGGCTGGCGGTATAACGTTGTATTCCGACGAGGCAAATTTTATGTTTGGACATGTAAAACTTGCGTTTATGCCGTCGGAGGAGTTGTTGTCGTAGGTAAAACTTGCGCGTATGGCGGCTTTAACCGACCTTATTTGCGAAAGCCAAAAAAGCGACATTGCATTTGCAAGCGAAAATGTAAACTCTTCGGCTACAACCGAAACGCCGTCGGAGCTTTCGGCAAAGCCTACGGTTTCGGAGGGCGCGCTTTCGAACGGGTCTAAAACAAAAGGGTAGCCGTTGTATGGGTGAGTTACTATAAATGGCATTTTTATTCGGTGTTGCTTAAAATTGTATAGGCGTAGGCAGGCTGGCCGTTTTCGCAAACTAAAACCCGTTGTACGCCAAGGGTTATCCCATCGGGAATGTTCGAGGAATCCAAAACAATTTTGGGTTTTGTTGCGTCTACCGAAAGTGTAATAGAGCGCATAACAGTGTTAATTTGCGTTGGAACTTCCTTTACACTTTGCGCGTTTAGCGAAATTTTCCCCTTAAGCGGCGATTGGGCCTTTGTTTTTGTGGAAAAACTAGACGTTGTTTTCCTTGCCTTGTTTATTCTGAATAGTTCCGCTATTTTTGCCGGATAAAGATGCTCGGGGCTGCCTGCCTTTATTGTTAGTGTGTTTTCGAAAAGGTCTTGCTTGCATTCTACAATTGCGCTGTTCATATTTTCGAAAAGCGGGTTTGCCCCTTTTAAATTAAGGGCTTTGCCTGCATAGTTGTGCGCTTGTGCGTTGTATATGCAAAATTGCGAATCGTATTGCAACGTGCCAAGCCCCGTATATAGCGACTGCGCCAAGCCTTCGGGCACGGGTTCGTCGCTGCGAGAAGTTGCTAGCCGCGAAAACTTGCGGCTTTTTGTTTTTGTAACCCTAAGCCTTATCGAAATTTTTTGCCTTGCGCAAATATGGCTTGTTGTCGTGTACGAAACATACGCGCAAATTGTGTCTACTTTACTTTCAATATTTGCCCAGTCGGGAATTGTTCCCTTGGTAAGCGCGTATTTATAGTCTGGAAAATCACGCGAGCTTTCCAAAATTTTAAGGTTGTAGGCTTCCGAAAGCGACGGAATTTTCGATACCCACCAATCGGTGTCGTTGGGCTTAATCTCTTCGGTTTGTATTGTGTGCTCCTGCAAAATGCCTTTGTAGCCGTCAAGCTCAACAGTCATAACAAGCGACTTTGGCGTTCTGCTGTCGAAATTTGGCGGGTATTTGTCGCATTGCAAAGTGCTGTAGCTTTCGCTGCCAATGCTTTGCGTTTTTTCGTATTTGATCTCCACTCCCGAAATAAGCAAATCGTTGCGCGGCGAAACCTTGTAGTCTTTAACCGAATCGGAATTCAAATTTATTTCCTTTTTGTCGAGCGCGTTTCGCCGCACAATGTTAAGCTTTGGCGGCGTAGTAGAGTAGTCGAAAAACGATATTGCGTCGGGTAGCCATTTAAGCGTTCTTTTTACGGCCTGCGCGCAATTTATGTCGCAGGTTTCGTCGTACAACATCGGGTAGCTTGCGGCAATGTTTCCGCTTTGAATATTTGCGCCTGCAGCTTTTGCAAATTCCACAATGTTTTCTATTTGCGTTCCAATGTCTATGCGCTCTTCGGCGTCGTTTTCGCCGAGAATTACGCGGCTTTTATAGGTATCGAAAACTTCGGCCTGCGTGTCGTCGTTGCTCGACTGCTTTGCACATTTCCATTTTTGCTGGTATACAATTTCGCATAGCTCGTTCCACGGCCCCAATATTTTATATTCCCTATATTTTGTTTGGGCGGCTTCGTATTGGGGGAGGGTTCGCACCTTTCCCGAAAAAACGCAAAGGTTGTCGGAAAAAAGCTGCACTGCGGCATTGTAGGCAAATTCGGCTTGCGAGTGTATGCAAAGTTCGTCGCAATCCAGACTTTTTAGGGTTAAAACCGCCTTTGTAATTTTCCAGTCGGCAAGCGTTTTTGTAGTGTCGTTAACTTTTAAAAAATACGCCATTTTAAACTTCCTCTTTAAGGTTGTCCATTTGCGATTCTATTTGTCCGAGCAGGTTGTCTAGCCTTTCAAGCTGTGCGTTTAGGTCGTCTATTTGGTTTTGCAGGTTTTCAAGCTGGGCTGTTATGTTTTCGCTATCCATTTTTTTGCTCCATTTTTTGGGCTATAAAGTTGTATTTAAATTTTGTTTGTACCCCCGATATTTCAAACTCGTAGCCGCTAAGCGCCGCCCCCGAAAATTCGGCGGAAAACAGCGGGCTTTCGCATTCGTCGGCAAACTCCATTTTTAGCGTTGCGCTGCCTATTTTAGACAAAAATATGCAGTGCTTTACCCCGAAACATTGGGCGGAGCTTTCGCTTTCAAAATTTGTGCAAATCGAAAACTCTATTTTTAACGCCGAATTTTTGCCGTTTTTTACAAGCGGGTTTTCGGCGTCTATTACGTTTGCAAACTTTGCAATGCGCGTGTTTTTTACAATAAAACTTTGCGGTATTTGCCCGAAGGGGTTTAGCGGAGTGTCGTTTAAAATTATTTTCATTGCAAAAGAGCCTGTGTTTCGAAGTTCAATTTTATTGCGAATGTTTGTTCCGAAATTTTGTATTCGCCGTAGGGGTTTTCGTCGCTTAGGTATACTTTACCGTAGCCGCAGGCAAGCGGCAGCTGCGCTTTGTGCAGCTTTTTGGTGGCAAGTTCGGCTATAAATAGCGGCGAATACGCCTGCGAAAACGAGTGTTTTTCAACCACAATTTCTATGCAGAAAACCACTTTTGAAAATGCAGGGCCAACCGAATATTTCGAGGCTTTTAGCGGTCGTGGCAAACTTACAAAAACCCCCATTCCCGCAGCAGGGAACTTGTAGCTTCCATCGAAAAACACGCTCTTTTTAAATATGCCAACCCTTTCAAGCTGTGGCGAGCTTCTTAAAATTTCAAAGACCGAGTTTTGCAGATATTCAAGAGTAGAAACCATATCATATTCCCTTTAATGCGTCAAACGATGCTGTCTTTTCGCTTCTCGCAAAATGTTTAACCGACTTTTTTTCGAAAGTGGTTTGTATTGGAATGTCGGGCGAGGAAACAAGGAATTTGCCCAGGGCAACCTTTTCGATTGTCTGCCTTGCTATGTCGGCAAGTTTTATTTGCTGGGCGGTAAGCTCCATTCCCGAAAGCCTTGCTTGCAGGGCTTCAACGCAAAGCCTTATTGCTGCAAGCTTTAATTCGTTGGGTATTTTAAGGTGGTCTTCGTCTATATATCTATTTGCGTTTGCAACAGCCGCCCTAATTTCGGCGCATACAAGCGAAATTATTTCGTCGCAAATAGAGCGGCCTGCCGAGGCTAGCGACTGCGACTTTAATATTTCCAGCTGGTTTTTGTTTAGCGCGCTTTCAAGGTCGGCGGCATAAATTCTATTCCATTTCATATTAAAATTTTTTTGGGGCGGCAGACGGGTATGTACCCGCCCGCCGTTGCCTTTGTGGTTAGTTGTTATTGTTTGTTATTGTGCGCTAACGCAAAGCTTTCGTACTCCCAAGTTGCTGCAGGCTACAATGCTGGAGTAGTGCTCAACCGTAATGTCGGTATATTTTGCGTATTCCTGGCAGTATACCCTGAACATAGTGCCGTCTTCGGTTGGAGTGTAGAAACGCTTTAGGTTCGAAGCTTCGTCTTTCGAAATTCCGTTTTGGGCAAAGAATGCGTATACATTCAAAGAGCCAATCTGGGTTTTGCCGCTTGCCGTTTGGTAGCGCGCGCTCGCAATTTTGCAGCCGTCTAACATCAGCTTTTGGGAGAGTTCGTTCGGCGTCATCGAGCCCGATTTAAACGCCCCAGATGTGCTTTGCTTTTCAAGGCAGCTTGCTCTCATATCCCACGCGCTTTCGCCGAAAAGCATTCTGTTGGGGCGTACCCCGCTTTCGTTTGCGCTAAGCATTAGGGCGTTTCGCAAGTCTTCGTCGGGGTTTGCCGACGAATCCCAAACCTTGTCAGCCGAAGTGCTAATTGCGTCCAACGCCGCAATTGCCCTGCGAAGTTCGTTGCGCAACAGGCGCTGTATAAGCATTGCAGTATATCTTTCCTGCCACTTGTCACCTACAACTTCGTCGTTGTCTACCCTAATGGTAAGTCCTTTGTTTAGGGTTTTTTCGTTAATGCTTTCGCCCGAATATTGCACGCGCTTAAATTCCGCGCCTATCGAGCGCACATCGTCGCTTTCCGAATAAAACGCTTCCGCATTGTTTGCGCGCTTAAATTCAAACCTTCTGCCAACCGGAATGGGAGGCGCAATAAAGTCGAGCAATGCCGAAATATTTTCGGAATCTTTGTAGCCTACCGAATAGGCGGTTAAAGCCGCCGAATAGTTGGCCTGTTCAAATCTGCTTTGGTTTGCCGGTGTTATTGTATTTTCGCTCATATAATTTTCTTCCTTTCAATTAGGCGTTGCGCATAAGAATCCAGCATACTTTTGTGGTGTTTGCGGTTCCGTTTGCGTCCAACTTAAACGTGATTTTTTTGCTTTCGGCGTCTATTGAAGCTATAACCGACTTTTCGCTTGCGCCGACTGCATATAGCGAGGCAACTACAATATCGCCTTCCTTCAAAGACGGCATTTCTATGCTTTCGGTTGCAGTGGCTGCTTCCCATACATAAACGCCGGCGGCACATGTCTGATACGCCAAAGAGCCGAAGCCCTGCGGCAAAACTTCTACAATGCCGTCTATTGGGGCGGCATTCAACGCCACGCCAATCTTGTAGGCGTTGGCGGCAGCACTTGCCGAAACTTTTCCGGAATCGGCTCCGTATACGGTATCGCCGGCCGCAACGGCGCTTGCCGCCACGCAAAGCACGGTTTGTTCTGCAACGCCAGCCAATATTACGCCAAGGCTTTCGCCTTGCTCTGCGCAATCGCACGAAGTGCCTATGGGCATTTCGCCTTTCATTGCAACTTTAACCGTGCCTTGCGAATTTTGCCTTAACAGCAAATTGCTTTTTGCAATGTTTGCCGCGGCAGTCATTGTTATGTAGCCCGAATGCGTGCCTTCGGCTATGTTGGCAAAACACTCGCACTGTTTAATTTTTGCCGACAACGCTTTTGCCGTTTCGGCTAATAACTTTTTTAGTTTCATTGTTTTTTGTTCCTTTGTTTGTCCCATTTGGGAGGTTAAATTTTTACGCCGTATTCGCTTTTTACGGCATCGTACGCCTTTTCCCAGGCAAGCGATTGCCCAAGCATTTTCTCCTTTGCCAAGCGCACAATTTCCGACGCGCTAAGCTGCGAGGTGCGAACTGATTTTTTTGCAATTTGCCTTTTGGTTTTAGCAAAGTTCGTTCTAAGCAGTTCGCGCCATTTGCCGCATTCTTTTGCGCTAATTGCGCCTTCGCTTACCGCCTTTGCCAAAACTTTGGTTGCGGCTTTGCCCGTTTGCTCGCTTTGCAACGCCAAAATTTTGCGGCTTTTTGCCGCGCACTTTTTTGCCGTGTTTAGCGAAATTTCGGCATTGTTTATGCACTTTTCTACCAGCGAAAAAACGGCGGGGTTTTTGCCCGATAATTCGGGGCATAAAAGCTTTCCGCTTTCGGGAATATTCGGGTTGTTTGTAAGCCCCACCGAAACCAGTTTTACGGGTCTAAAATTTTCGGCGTTTACGCGCTCCATTTGCCAGCGCGGCGACATTGCCCGAATTTCGCCCGAAACGATTTTTTTGTAGACGCTTTCTTCGTAGCGCACAATTGCGGCAATTGAGTTTTCGCACAAAAAAAGTTTGTCTATTTGCCCGACTGCTTTTGCAGCCCGCGCGGTTTTTGGGTTTTCGTCGGGGTGGCCAATGTATACGGGAATTTTTGCCCTGAAAATTCCGCCAAAATTTTTAACCAGTTTTTCGCCCGAAATTTTGTCTACAATTTGCATTCCCTTAGTGTGTTTCCAGTTACCGAAAGGGCATAGCAGCTGAACCAGCGTTTTGTTAAACTTCTTCATTGTCGCCGTCTTTTTTGCAGGGGAACGAAAACATCTTTGCCAATTTTGCCGTGTCGGGTTTAAGCCCCAACTTTACAAGACGCTCTATTATGTCCAGCTCGTCTTTGTGCATTTCGTAGTCGGGCAGCTTAAGCTTGAATTTTGCAAGGGGTTCATCGTCGCCCAAAGCCAAGCGAATAACGGTTTTGTCTACATTTTCATTCAGTGTTTCGTTTATGTTCGAAACGTCGTCTTCCTCTAAAAGCGAGCTTTCGTACCATTGCAGACTTGCCCCCGAAGAGTCTTTGTTAGACATTGTCGACAAGTCTGCCCCGCGCCAAAGCGAGCACAAAGTTTTGTCTATGCGCTCTATTAGCGCCTTGTAGGGCAGCTCGCCCGAGGTTGAAATATCTATGGCGTCTATGTCGGTCCCCTGCGAAAGCACCGCGCTAAATTCCGCGCCAAAGTCGCTTACCGCCTTGCAGGCAGCCTCCCATTGCGGAGACCCCGGATACGCGTCGGTTTTTGCCTTTATGCCAGGCATACCGTTTCTTTCGCAATAAACAAGCCAGTCTTTTAGAGGCAGCTGTTTGAATATATACGCTATCGACGACGCTGTCATAAGCCCGTCGCCGCAGGTTGTCATCCATTCGTTTCCGTTTAGGGGCGTACCGTCTGCGGAAATGTCGTTTGGGTTTTTAAGCAGTCTTAAGCGTCCGCTTTTGTTTTCGAAAAGCCAAAGGGGATATTGCGTAAACTTTGCGCATACTTTGCCGTTAACGCACTTATATTCTATTTTATGCACGCTATATTTCATTGCAACGGCGTCCATCATCTGCGAAATAAGCAGCCTTAATGATCCCGTTAAGTTTGCGTCTACAACGCTCTTTGCTTTGACTGTGCTGTAAAAGTCGGTCAAGATTTTTGCGTGTTGCTGCGCTTTGTCGGAAAAATCTTTTTTTACAATTTCGTAGTCTAGGCGCGATACCGCCTTTTTCCTTTTAAGTGCAAGTGCGCTTATAAGGTCGTCTCTTTCTAGTATTGCGCCAAATATTTTTGCGGCGGGTGCGAGTATTCCGAACGAAAAGGAATCTAGCGCATTTGCCAGTGTTTCGGGTCGTAAATTTCTTATGGGGTTAAAGCCGTTTCTTAAATTACAGCTTCCCGTAAGCGAGGATATATTTTTCGCGTTCATCGTCGCCAACAATAGCGCACATATTTTAAGTGCGCAAAAAACGGTTTGAGCTTTTTGCGAGAATTTTTTTATTTGGAATATTTTACGAAGGGAAAATTTTTCGGGCTTAGGTTTGCATATTGCTTTTTTACAAACGCAAAAAAACCGCACCTAAAAAAGTGCGGTTTGCAAATTTTGTTTTTTCGCAAAAATTGCGTGCTATTGGTTTTGTTTTATGGGAAGGCTGTGCCCGTGCCGCTTTATTAGCTTTGAATGCTTTTGTTCGGGCTTTGTGGTTTGCTGGGTTGTTTGTTGTGCCGTGTTTTCGAATGCGGGCAGTTTATTGTCGAGCATTAGCACTATTGCCGCAATCGAAACGACAACAAGTACTATTGCCGCCAAGCGTTCGGTTCTGTTAAAGGCGGGCAAATTTCTTTCTTTTTGTGCCCACATATAAACGGGAATGCCCAATGTTAAAAATATTACCGAAAGCAAAACATAGTCTATGCCTGCGGCATATATAAGCCACAGCGTATATATTGCGCCCACTACGCCCGAAAGCAAAGCCGCCTTTTTGCAAAAGCGCGCGTTTGTTCCCCTGCAAATCGATTCGCTAAACGCGCATTTGCACAAAAACAACATACTTGTTAAATAGGGAAAAAGCACCATAACGCTTGTAATGCTAAGCATTGTGTTCCATGCGTTGCTTGAAAATGCGGCAAACAAAATTGCGGCCTGCATTGTAAGGCTTGTAGTCCAAAGCGATGCGCTGGGCGCGCCCTTTGCGTTTTGCGCCGCAAAAAATTTGGGGAATGTGCTGTCGTTTGCCGCGGCAAACGGAACTTCGGCGGTAATCATAGTCCAGGCAAGCCAGCTTGCCAAAACCGCAACTATAAGGCCTATGTTCATTAAATATGCACCCCAAGTGCCGACGGCCTTTTCGAGAATGCCCGCTGTAGACGGGTTTGCTATGTCGGCAAGTTCGGCCTGCGACATAAAGCCGTATGGCAGCACCGAAAGCAGCACAAAAACAATAAGCCCGCCCGAAAAGCCCAGAATTGTTGCATAGCCTACGTCCTTTTGGCTCTTTGCGCGCCCCGACATTACAACCGCGCCCTCTATGCCTATAAACGCCCATAGTGTTACAAGCATTGTGCTTTTAATTTGTGCGGGCAAAGTTCCCAAATTGTGTTCGCCGTTTGTAGTAAGGTTGCCGAAAACGTCGAACGAAAATTTATCGAAATTGAACACAAAAACCATTGCAATAATGAAAACAAAAATGGGTACAAGTTTGCCAATGGTTCCTATTATGTTTATTGCCGAGGCCTGCTTTGTGCCCTTTAAAACTGCAAAGTTGAACACCCAAATTAGCAGCGAGCCAATTATTATGGAAAGCGCGTTGTTGCCGCCTGCAAACTTGCCGGGGAAAAAGTAGTTTAAAGCGTCCATTGTAATTATAGCGTACCCTACGTTGCCGAAAATCTGGCAAAGCCAGTAGCCCCAGGCAACCGTAAAGCCCGCGTATTTGCCGAATCCCTCCTTGCCGTACATATAAATGCCTGCGGTAAGGTCGGGCCTTACAAACGAAAGGGTTTTAAAGGAGTTGGCTATAAAAAATACGCCCACTCCCGTAATAACCCATGCAATTAAAACAGCGGCCAACCCCGCCGAGGCCGCCATATTTTGCGGAAGGCTGAAAATTCCCCCGCCAATCATCGAGCTTACCACAATGGCGGCAAGCCCCAAAGTTCCAAGTTTTTTGGCTGAGTCGTTCGGCGAATTTTGGTCGGACATTTCTATGCCTTTCTACTTCAGTTTAACGGGTTCGGCAAATTCGAAGTTCAAAAATCCCAACGCCGTAAGGCAGTAGCCGAAGCTTTTTTCGATGTTTATAAAGTTGTGGAATATTTGAAATTCGCTGTGCTTTTTTACGTTGCGTATTTCAAGCTCGTGGTTAAGCGATTTGTTTAGCCACATTTCGCAGTGGGTTCGGGCAATGTCGTCGTCTATATAGGTGTCGAAATATTCCACATATTCGGCAGCCCAGCCGCCTATAAGCTCGCCTTTGGCGTCTTTGCCCCAGCAAATGCCAACTCCCGTTGCTATTGCCCTGTGGTCGGTAAGTCTTGCCCCGTTGCCTGCAATAATAACCTCTAAAACTGCGCCGTGCTTAAAGTTTTTTGCAACCTTTTCTGCGGGAACAATGTTTCCGTAAAGTTCCTTGGGCAAAACCGAAGTGTAGGGCACAACGTTGAAGTTTTCTATCTTAGCCTCGAGCAGCGCGCTGTCGTAGCAAAAAGTTTCGAATGGTTGGGGCGGTATTCCGTCGTCGGACTGGCCTGCGCCGCCGGTGTGAAAAGCCAAAGTGGGGTATCTTGTTCCCAATAACATAATATTTCCTTTCTTTTGTGTTTTTGCGCCGCACGGTGCGACGCATTTTTTGTTGCGGAATTTGGTTCCGTAGTTTGGCAATCGTACAAAACCACAAGGCTTTTAATTAAAAATATTTAGGCAAAAAAGGGCTTAATGGCGGCGCATATTTGCCGAACTTTCGGCACAAAATCCGTCCGTGAAAAGTTTTGTAGACAAATTTTTTAACGAAAAGTGCTACGGCAAAAATATTGCTAGCGGCAAATTTTGCGCACAAAAAAACCGCAGTAAAACTACTGCGGCTTGAAAATTAAAATGGGTTAAAAATCGCTATTTCGAAACAACTTCGTTTATGGCCTGCTTTACCATTTTTTCCATAATCTTGTAGCAATCCATATTCGGGTGCACCGTGTCGTGCGAGTGTTTCGGAACGGCCAAGCCGCCCAGCTCGTCGGCAAGCGCGCTGTGGTAGTCGAGATACTTTATGTTGTTCTTTTCGGCATAATGCTTAATCATTGCGTTTGTCTGCCTTACAAGGTCTGCCGGGTTTTTAACTTCCTTTCTCCACTTGTATTCGCTTACCGGCGTAATCGAGCAAAGAATGACTTTTACGTTGTTTGCCTTTGCTATTTCGCACATCGAAATCAGGTTGCCTACAATGTTTTCCTTTGCAATAAAGCCGTTGTTTAGAGCCAAGTCGTTTGTGCCCGCCAAAATTACAACTACGGCCGGCTTTAGGTCTACAACGTCGCGCCTAAACCTTACAAGCATTTGCATTGTCGTTTGCCCGCTAATGCCCCTGCCGATATAGTTGTTGTCGCTGAAAAACTTCGGGTCGCTGCGCGCCCAGCCGTCGGTAATCGAGTCGCCCATAAATACGGCAACGGGCCTTTCTTTTACCTGCAAATTTGCGTTGTGGTATCTGCCGAAATTCGGCCAGTCTATGCCATAGCGGCTTGGTTGCGCCTTTTGCGCGGCCTTTGGCTTTTGGGGCTCTTTTTTTGCTGTTTGGGCGTTTGCCTGTGCAAACAGGGCAAACGAAGTTGACAGTGCAAGGAATATGCAAAGTAATTTTTTCATCATATGCGCAAAAGATACCAATCTAGCTTGCGCGTGTCAAGATACAACAGCCCGCTATTGCTCCAGCCCGAATTCGTTTAATTTGCGGTGAAGCGTTCTGCGCGAAATGCCCATAAGTTCGGCAGCTTTTGTCTTGTTGTTGCCCGTTTCTTTTAGGGCTTTTTTTATGAGGGCAAGCTCGTTGTCGCGTTTCGAAAGGCTGTTTGCGTTTTCGGAAACGTTTGTATGCAACGCAAAATCGCCCGCGCTAAGCGAAAACCTGCCGTCTAAATCGCTTTCGGTAATGGTGTTGGAACTTTGCATTACAACTTTGTTTTCGCAAAAATTCCTAAGCTCTCTTATGTTGCCTGGCCACGCATACGCCTTTAAAATGTCCAAAGCGCCTTTGGATATCTCCAACTCGGGCAAACCGTTTTCCTTTGCAAAATACGAAATGTAGTATTTTAGCATAGGTTCTATGTCTTCGGGGCGTTCTCTTAACGGCGGCAGGCAAATTTGAACGACGTTTAGCCTGTAGAATAAATCCTGCCTAAATTCGCCGTTTTCGACCATCTCGGCAAGGTTTTTGTTTGTCGCGCAAACAAGGCGCGCGTCTACCGTAATGCTTTCGGTGTTGCCTATTCTTTCAAAGCTTTTGCTCTCCAAAAAGCGCAGCAGTTTTACTTGCGTAGTTGCGTCTATTTCGCCTATTTCGTCAAGGAAAACCGTTCCGTTGTTCGCCGCCTCAAACTTGCCAATCTTGCGGGCAACAGCTCCTGTAAATGCTCCCTTTTCGTAGCCGAAAAGTTCCGATTCTAGCAAAGTCGACGGAATTGCCGAGCAGTGCACAACCACAAAGGGATTTTGGCTTCGAGGAGAGTTTTTGTGTATGTAGTGGGCTACCAACTCTTTGCCCGTTCCCGTTTCGCCCGTAAGCAAAATCGTCGCTTTCGAAGCCGCGGCCTTTTTCGCTTCCTGTAAAACTTTTTCGAAAACGGGGCTTTGCGAAATTATTTTAAATTTTTCGTCGGGCGTTTGCGGCTGTGGTTGCTTTTTTTGTTGCGTTGGCTGCGCGCCTTGCGTGTTTTGCTGGGGCAGGGGTGTTTCCTCTTTCTCGCGCTGGGCCAAAGCCTTTTTTATTATCGCGTCTAAAGTGTCTAAATCTATGGGCTTTGTTATAAAGTCGCATGCCCCCTTGCGCATTGCCTCTACCGCCGACGCAATAGTCCCGTAGGCGGTCATCATAATGCAGAGGCATTTAGGGTGCGAATTTTTTACATACTCTAAAAGATTCATTCCCGACTGTGTGCCCATTCTTAAATCGGTAAGCACCAAGTCGAATTTTTCGGCCTGCAAAAGGCGTTTTGCCTCCTCTACATTGGCCGCCCCCGCAACATCGTAGTCTATCGACAAGGCGGCTTTAAGTCCGTCTCTTGTGTGTTTTTCGTCGTCTACTATAAGAATGCTGTCGGGCATAGGATTGTCTGTTTTTGCCTTACATTCTCCGCATTTTGCCTTTTGTGTAAAGCAATAAAAGCGGTTTTTTAGCATCGTTTAACTTCGCGCAAATTCTGGTTTGTCTATGTAAATGTAAACAAGGCTTTTGTCGTCTACAATGTCGAATAGTTTTTTCATGTCGTTGGGGGCAAGCAGCACGCAGCCGTGGCTGTTTGGCGTGCCGATTTTTTCGGTTTGGTTTGTGCCGTGAATGTAAACAAAGCGCTCAAAAGTGTCTACATTGTCGCCGCGGTTTACGCCCTCTTGCAAACCCCTTAGGCGCATTATGCGCGTGGTTATCATATTTACCGTGTTGTCGGGCTGTTGCGAAATTTTGCCTACGGGCTTTCTGGCAATAAAAACAGTGTCTAAGTCTTCGTTTTCGCCTATTTTGCCGTCTATAAAATGCAGCCCCAAAGGAGTTCCCAAAGAATCTTTTACACAGCAAGGGGGCTTGCGCGATGTCGAAACGTTGAACTCGAGCTTAAAAACCCCGTTTTCAAAAAGATAAAGTTTTTGCTCGCCAATTTCCACAAATATGCAAAACTTGGTTCTTTCTATTTTCAAGAAATCGCAAAAAGAATAAAAATCATCAATAAACGGCTTCATAGTTATGAGTAAGAAGTATAGAGTTGGAATTGTTGGCGCAACAGGCGCAGTTGGTCAAGAGCTTATTGACCTTTTGTTTGCCAGAAATTTTCCCATGAGCGAATTGACGCTTTTGGCATCGGCTCGCAGTGCGGGCAAAACAATCGAAAAAGACGGAAATAAATTTACTGTTCAGGAGGCAAAACCCGAAAGCTTCGAAAATTTGGACATAGCAATATTCAGCGCAGGCGGCAGCGTTTCCAAGGCATTAGTTCCCGAGGCCGCAAAGCGCAACTGCGTTGCAATAGACAATTCTTCGGCGTTTAGAATGGACGAAAACGTGCCCCTGATAGTTCCCGAAGTTAACGCCCACGCGCTTAAAAACCACAAGAACATTATAGCCAACCCAAATTGCACAACGGCAATTTCGCTTATGGCGCTGTGCCCGCTAAACAAGGCATTCGGGCTTAAAAGATTTTTTGCGGCTACATATCAGGCGGTTTCGGGCACCGGCGTTGCCGCAATGCAAGAGCTCGAAAACCAGGTAAAGGCCTTTGCAAAGGGCGAAAAGCCCGAAGTTAAGGTATATCCCTACCAAATTGCCTTTAACGCGCTTCCCCATGTAGACGTTTTCTTGGATACCGGCTACACCAAAGAGGAAATGAAAATGGTAAACGAAAGCCGCAAGATTTTGGAAATGCCCGCGTTGAAATGCTCTACAACATGTGTGCGCGTTCCCGTAATGAGGGCGCACTCGGTTGCAATTAACGCCGAGTTCGAAAAACCCGTAGATGTAGAACTTGCCCGCAAGGCTATTTCGGAATTTTCGGGTGCAGAGCTTGTGGACGACCCGAAGAACAACAAATATCCAATGCCCTTGTTCTCGCAAAAGAGGGAAAAGTGCGCAGTAGGCAGAATCCGCAAAGATATTGCTTTCGACAACGGTTTGTCTTTCTGGGTAACGGGCGACCAGCTTTGGAAGGGCGCAGCCCTTAACGCGGTTCAAATTGCCGAATTGCTGTAGAAAACAATCAAGTTTTTTGCATAAATATAAATTTACAAGCCGACAAGTTCTATATTGTCGGCTTGTGTTTTTTTGCAGTGTTATGGCTGTTTTTCAGGAGAAAAAGTTTGACAACCATAAATAAATCGGTAAACAACAATAACGATTAACTTGTTGTATATATGATGAAATACCTTAACAAATTGAAATTCAATGTAATATGTAAAACGATGGCGTTTTTTGCACTTTGCGCAAGCGCGCTGCTTACACCAACTCCTTCGTTTGGAGGCGATTCGTCCGACGAAGAAAACTATATTATTGAGGGCATAGGTTCAAAGAATTTTGTTATTACAAAAGACGCCACATTCGACGGGCAAAAAATTTCCATTGCTGCCGAAAATTGCACGAAAAAATATAACCATATTTTGTACACAAAAAACGGTTTGTTCGAGCTCGATACCGACTATATTCTGGAATTTACCGTAAAGGTGGATTCTCCCTGCAAAGAAGGTGCTTTTTATGCGTTTATACGCAGCGATAAGTTCCCCAAGGAAAAAGACATTTTAAGCTGTACTGTGCCCAGTACAAGAGGGTGCAAAACAACCCGAAGAATACATTTTAAAACGGGTAGGTTTGCCTCCGTCTATAAATTATGTGTAGCCGCAATAGACAAAACCAACGTTGAAATTTGCGACATAAAAATATACGAGGGCGTTTTGGAAACATATTATGCGCCAAGCGAAAATCCCAAGCCCTACAAATTAAATCGGGAAGAGTTGCCAACGGGCGCAAAGGAATTCGATGTTCAGCTTCCAAACAACCCGAAAGGCGCGGTAGTAAATGCAGGCGATTTCGGCGTAAAAGTGGGCGAAAAAGACATTGTTACAAAGCTAAACAATGCAATAGAATACTGCCGCAATATAAAGGCGGCAAAGCTTGTTGTAGAAAAGGGCACATATTATCTAGACGAGCCTAAAAGCATAGAGCTAAAAGAGATGGAAGATTTCGAATTTGACGGCGGCGGCTCTACATTTGTTTTCTACAAGACGACGGGCAGGTTTCCGAATATGAAGGTAGACTTATGCAAGCGCACAAAGCTGCATAGTTTCAATTTCGATTGGGATTGGGAAAAGTCGCCACTGGCTAGCATTGTGGAAGTTGTAAATATAGACCGCCAAAAGAAGTTTGTAGACGTAAAGTTTTTGGAATACGACGACTTCCCCAAAAAAGACTGCAAAATAACGAATTTATCGTGTTTCGACCCCAAAACGCAGTCGGTTGGTACAGAATTTGCATTCGATATTTACTACGATTTTGGCGTGGGTAACAAAATAATAATTCCTAAAAAGGAATGGCTAAGCGGCAATTTGCTTAGAATGCATTTGCCCAGTGTTTATCCGAAATACGAAGTTGGCCAGCAGTTTAGAATGCAGCACTACTATAACGGCGGAATGAACGCCATTGTTATGTCTGGTAACGTTCACCTTACGTTAAAAGACATAAACGTATATTCGTGCGCAGGGCATGCCTTTGTAATAAAGGACAAGCAGCAATATTGGCACTTTAAAAACGTAAACATAAAGAAGCCCGAAAACAAATTCCGCAGGGCTATAACCTGCACAAACGACCACTGCCACGTTGTAAACACTCTGGGCTACGGCAAGTATGAAGACTGCGAGTTTTCCTACGGTGCAGACGACTGCATAAACTTTCACGACAACTCGGGTTTTGCGCGTCGCAAAAGCGACTATTCGCTTATAACAAACAACGTAAACCGCAGCAGCTTTAACAACGATTCTGTGATAGAGCTTCGCAATGGCGACTTTTCGCCAACGGGTTTTACGGCAAAATTAAAGGCGTGCAAAAATATCGACCCGAAAAAGGGCGTATACGAATTCATATTCGACCAAAAAATTCCGGAAGAAACGATAGACGGTTTTGTTATGTTCAACCGCCTCTATGACACCGCAAATATGATTGTACGCAACTGCTATTTCCACGACAACAGGGCAAGGAGCATGGTTATGTCGGGGCGCAATATAACAATAGAAAATTGCCGCTTTAAGCACAGCGAGCACGGAGGTTTGATAATAGGGTGCTGCTATACATTTGACGTATGGAGCGAAGGGGCGGGTGCCGACAACATTGTTGTGCGCAACTGCACATTCGAGCAGGCCAGCCCGCACCCCGTTGCCGAAAGCGGCAAAGATAGAGACATACGCTTGGGCGTATTTATGCGCTACAACTTTTTGCCCGACCAAACAAAATACCCAATTCTAAAGAATATCCTATTTGCGAACAACACGTTTATAGATACATTCGGCTCCATCGCCTCGATTTCGTCGGCAGGCAATATAACATTTGCAAACAACAAATTCATAGCCAAAACGCCAAGGGTAAACGAAAGATACTACAGGGGCGCGTTCTACGCAAAATGCGCAGGCAATGTAAAAATAGTAAACAACACTTGGTATGCTTCGCCTTTGGTAAAGAATCCCGGGGCTTTTGTGGAAAGCCGCGATGTGAAAAATTTTGTTTTTGAAGGCAACAAAATTATTGGCGAAAATCAGTAAAAATAGCAAAGTGCATTTAAGTTTTATAGCTCCAGGCCGTTGGCTTGGGGCTTTTTTGTTGACCGGGTTTTGTCTTGCGGTAATAATAATGCATCCAACTAAAAGAATACATATATGATGAAAAACAATAGTTTGAAGAAAGTGTTTGCCATGGCGTCTTTTTGCGCCGCGGCATTGTTTGCAGTTTTTACGGTGTCTGGTTGCGATTCCGCAAATAGACAATCCGAAGAGCAAAAGCCCTTGGTGTATGCCGTAAACGGCATAAAAGAAGGCGGCGATTTATCGTTTGCAAAAGAGGCATCTTTCAATGGCGAAACGGTTTCGTTTACAAGCGAAAAGTGCAAAGAAAAATACAACCGTGTTATAACTTCTAAAAACGGCATATTTAAGCCAAATACCGATTATATCTTGGAATTTTCCGCCAAGGTTGAAAATAGCGGCAGCCTGCTTGCCCTTATACGCAGCGACAAATATCCCAAATCTGGCGACTATAGCAGCACATCAATAGCAAACACAAGCGGCGGGGTATCTACCCGTACGATGCATTTTAAAACCGACCAAAACGCAGCCGACTACAGGCTTTGTATGTCTACTGTAGACAAGGCAAAAGTTGAAATTTGCGACGTAAAGATTTACGAAGGCTCGTTGGAAAAGTATTACGCGCCCGTAGCAAACCCAAAGCCCTACAAGCTAGACAGAAAGGGGCTTCCCACGGGTTCTAAGGAATTTGATGTGCTTCTTCCAAACAATACTGGTGGTGCGGTTGTAAAGGCAAGCGACTTCGGCGTAAAAGTTGGCGAAAAAGACATTATTACAAAGCTAAACCGCGCAATAGAACACTGCCGCAAAATTAAGGCCGCCAAGCTCCTTGTAGACAAGGGCCAATATTATTTGAACGAGGAAAAATCCATAGAAATCAAAAATATGGAAGATTTCGAGTTCGACGGCGGCGGTTCTACGTTTGTTTTTTATAAAACAAACAACCGCGTCCCCAATATGAAGGTAGACTTTTGCAAACGCACCTTATTGCGCAATTTTAACTTCGACTGGGATTGGGAAAAGTCGCCATTGGCAAGTATTGTGGAAGTTGTAAAAATAGACCGCCAAAAGAAGTTTGTAGACGTAAAGTTTTTGGAGTACGATGATTTCCCAAAAAAAGACTGCCGCATTGTAAACTTGTCGGTTTTCGACTCCAAAACGCAGTCGGTAGGCACCGAATTTTCGTTCGATATCTACTACGATTTTGGCGTGGGTAACAAAATAATAATTCCTCAAAAGGAATGGCTAAGCGGCAATTTGCTTAGAATGCACCTGTCGGAAGTTCATCACGGCTACGAAGTGGGTCAGCAGTTTAGAATGCAGCACTATTACTATGTTATGAACGGCATTGTGCAAAGCGGCAATGTTCACCTTACGTTAAAAGACATAAACATATATTCGTGCGCAGGACATGCTTTTGTAATAAAGGACAAGCAGCAATATTGGCACTTTAAAAACGTGAATATAAAAAAGCCCGAAAACAAATTCCGCAGAGCCATAACATGCACGGCAGACCACTGCCACGTTGCAAATACGCTGGGTTATGCCAAGTATGAAGACTGCGAGTTTTCCTACGGGGCAGACGACTGCATAAACTTTCACGACAACTCCGGCTTTGCGCGCCGCAAAAGCGACTATTCCATTCAGACAAACAACGTAAGTCGCTGGGTTTTTGCAGACGGGGCAAACATAGAGCTTCGCCATGGCGACTTTTCGCCCACGGGTTTTACCGCAAAATTAAAGGAGTGCAAAAATATCGACCCCAAAAAAGGCGTATACGAATTCATATTCGACCAAAAAGTTCCTCAGGAGAAAATAGACGGCTTTGTTATGTTCAACCGCAACTATGCAACCCGCAATATGATATTGCGCAACTGCTACTTTCACGACAACAGGGCAAGGGGCGTGATTATAGAATGCCCCGATGTAACAATAGAAAACTGCCGCTTTAAGCATAGCGAACACGGTGCGCTTAAAATAGAAAGCGGCTACACTTTCAACGTATGGAGCGAAGGGTACGGCGCCGACAATATTGTAGTTCGCAACTGCACATTCGAGCAGGGCAGCCCGCACCCCGTTGCCGAAAGCGGCAAGGCAAGAGACGTTTATATGGGCGTATTTATGCGCTACAATTCGTTTAAAGACCAAACAATGTATCCTATAATCAACAATGTTTTGTTCGAAAACAATACCTTTATAGATTCGTTCGGTTCCATCGCCTCTATTTCGTCGGCTGGCAATGTAACATTTGTAAACAATAAGTTTATTGCCAAAACGCCCAGAGTAAACGAAAAGTACTACAGGGGCGCAATCTATGCTTCGCACGCAAGCAATATAAAAATTGTAAACAACACCTGGTATGCTTCTCCTTTGGTGAAAAATCCGGGGGCGTTCATAGAAACGCGCAAGGTAAACGGATTTGTGTTCGAGGGCAACAAAATCGTTAAAGAGAAAGAATAAACAATGTTAAGGCGCAGCTTTTTAATATCGTCGGCTCTTTTGGCGTGCGCAAACGCCTTTGCCACCCAAAAATATATAGAAAAAGACGGCGAATTTAAGATTTTGGGTACCCCCTATATTGTAGGAGGGGGTACTTCATGCGCCAACATTGTTTTTGCGGCAAACAAAATTTCGCTTGCCGACATTTATATATCCAGCCAGCAAGATCCCGATTTTAAAGAGCCGAAGGCGTTTTTTCAGTCGTCTACTACGGGCAAAAAGCATGCGGGAACCATACACAATGTTAGAGTTTGTGGGCTTAAGGCGGGAATGCGTTACACCGTAAAAATAGTGGCAAAAGAGCTTGTTCAATATTGGAATTGGAAATGGAAAAAGGGCGAGGGCTACGGCGAAATCTATTTGGGTAAAATTATAGAGCTAACCAAAAACCCCGATGGCGGCGAAATTGCGTTTACTACAACAAGCGCAAAAAACAAGGTCTTAAAGTTTGCCGTTTTAAACGATACTCACGAAAGGCCCAAGGTTATAAATTCGCTTATGGACGCTTTGCCCAAAGACTACGAGTTTTTGATTATGAACGGCGATATGCTAGACTATATAGGCGACGAGCGAAAACTGTTTAGGAATTTGGTAGACCCAGTCGCCAAAAATCTGAACTGCCAAAAGCCGGTATATTTCCTTAGGGGCAACCACGAAACGCGCGGCAAGCAGGCCGAAGATTTTTACACATATTTCCCCACAAAAAGCGGAAAAACCTACTACGCTTTTAGGGCGGGCCCCGTGTTTTTCCTGTGCCTAGACTTGTGCGAAGACAAGCCCGACGATTCCTGGGAAGGCAGGTTTTTAAACGACTTTACCCATTATAGAAACGCGGAATTTAAATGGGTTAAAGACGTTGTAAACAGCCCCGCTTTTAAGGAGGCAAAATGCAGAATTGTAGTTCAGCATATTCCACCGGCGATGGACTATATGGCTTATAGAACAAAGAACGACACGCATTTCGATTCTTTGCTAAAAGACAAAAACATAAATCTAATGCTGTGTGCGCATATGCATAAATACTACTATGTGCCTGCCAATGCCGACCAAATGGAAATCTACGAAGACGGCAAATATAAAAGCAAAATTGCAAACGAAAACAAAACTTTGCCATTTCCCATCATAGTAAATTCGAACAACGAATCTATGTATGTTTCGGTAGAAAACGAAATTAAGGTAGATTTTTACGGGCAAAACGGCAACAAGAGCCGCGAAAGCCTGTCGTTTAAGCTGTAAGTATTTACCGCAAAAAATTTGCAAAAGCTCCTAAATATGGGGGCTTTTTTTGTGCCACAATGTGTTTTGCAAGGGTTTGTTTTTCGCAAAAATGCCCGTTTTATACGCAAATATGTGCGTATTTTTCTTTTTTAGGCAGTTTAAAGATATGTATTTTTGTTTGAAAGTTAGATAACATTAACTTTTTCTCTTGACAAGTTAGATGAATATAACTTTTATCTATGGCAAAATTTAAAAAAGTGCAAAATTGCCCGCTTAAAAAGCGCGTTTTGCCGCTTCATAAAAAATTTTCAACATCAATTAAAAAAATGAAAGTAAGCATGGACGTAGTATCCGACAAAAAACAAAACAAAAGCTTGGCCGACCTTAAAGTTGGCGAAAGCTGCAAAATTCTAAGGATAATCCCACAGGCGCGCGGCGAAAAAAAGTTCTCCGACGTGGGGCTTGTTCCTGGAACCGAACTTATAATGGAGGCTAAAGCTCCGTTCGGCGGGCTTATAAGGGTTAAAGTTATGGAAACAAGCATGGCTTTGCATAAGGACGACGCAAAAAATATTCTTATAGAAAGCAACAAGTAATATGAAAAAAATTAAGGCGGCTTTAGTCGGCAATCCAAATTGCGGCAAAACTTCCATTTTCAACATATTAACGGGGGCTCGCCAGCATGTTGGCAACTACCCGGGCGTTACGGTGGAAAGCAAGTCGGGCGAGTTTAAACTCGGCGAATACGACATCGAGCTGGTAGACTTGCCCGGCGTATATTCGCTGTCGTCGGGGTCTCCCGAAGAAGCCGTAGTTTTCGACGAACTTACAAAGCCCGGCATCGACATTCTAATTAACATTGTAGACTCGTCGATTCCGCGCAGAAGCATGTATTTAACAACACAGTTGGCCGAATTGCACATACCGATGCTTATTGTGTTCAATATGTCCGACGACGCAAAGCGCAAGGGCTTAAAATTCGACATTCCCAAACTGGAAAAATATTTCGGTTCGCCCATAGCCCAGTGCATAGGCCGCAAAGCCGGCGGGGTGACCGAGCTTATCGAAAAACTTTCGGGCGCGCTAAAAACGCTCGAAACCCACGGCGTTCCAATGCTTTCGTACGGCGGCGATATAGACGATTCCATAAAGGATGTTGCCGACAAGATAGACGCTTTGCACATAGAAAAATACGCTCATATTCCTTCCAGATTCTTTGCAATTAAGCTTTTGGAAGACGACAGCTGCGTAAAGAAAATAGAAGACTTTACCCCCGTTCACGACGAGGTAAACGCCCAGATAAAGCACCTATACAACATTCACGCAATAGAGGCCGCCAGCTTTATGGCCGACCGCCGCTATGCAATGCTTTCGGGCGCGTTCCGCGACGCCATTTCTATGACGGGCGAAAAACGTCGCGAAATTTCCGACAAAATAGACAACGTAATGACCAACAAGTTCTTGGGTCTGCCCATATTCTTGGCAATCATATACGTTACTTTCTATTTTACGTTTACCTGCGCCGACCCCTTTATGGGAATGATAGAAGACTTTTTCGGCTACTTGTCCGACCTAGTTAAAAATTCTTGGAGCGAAGAAACGTTCCCCTATCTTAGAAGCCTTGTAACCGACGGTATCATAGGCGGTGTAGGCGGCGTTTTGGTGTTTTTGCCGAACATCTTGTTCTTGTTCTTTGCAATAGCCATTTTGGAAGACAGCGGCTATATGTCAAGGGCTGCCTTTGTAATGGACGGCGTTATGCGCAAGTTCGGCCTGCAGGGTCGTTCGTTTGTGCCGCTAATTTTGGGCTTCGGATGCAACGTTCCAGCCATTATGGCAACTCGCTGCATAGAATCCGAAAAAGACCGCAAAACAACAATTATGGTTTTGCCGTTGATGAGCTGCGGCGCAAGACTTCCCATTTATGCCCTGATTATTCCCGCATTCTTTGCGGCTAAGTATCAGGCGTTTATTATGTGGTTGATGTACCTAATAGGCGTGGTTGTTGCCTTGGTTGCAGCCCGCATAATGAAAAGCACCATATTTAAGGGCGACGGTGAAGTATATCTAATGGAATTGCCTCCCTACAGGATGCCCACAATTAAAAGCCTTTTGCTGCACATGTGGGACAGAGGCAAAATGTATTTGCACAAAGCAGGTACTATAATCTTGGCAACCTCAATATTGTTGTACATTGCAAATACCTATCCCGAAAAGACGGAGTTTTCGAAAGACTACGACGCTCAGGCCGAAGCCGTTCAAAAGTCGGCTGCAATAGACGCGGCAAAATTGGCGGTAATTTCGCCCTTGTTGGATAAGGAGGAAATTGCCGAAGTAAAAGAAAGCTCGGCCCTTTCCGGAGAAATGCTTGAAAAGCTTTCCGCAAACAAGTCGCTTAACGCTGCCCAAAAGGCAATTGTAGACGCCCAAGCCGAAGCCGCCGAAAAGGCAACGGCCCTTGAAAACGAAAAGGCTGCCGAAGCTATGGAATATACAATTTCAGGCAGAGTAGGTAAATTCCTTGAGCCGGTATTCCGCCCAATAGGTTTCGACTGGAAACTTACAACGGCTTCCATTGGCGCATTGGCGGCAAAAGAGGTGTTTGTTTCGCAGTTGGGCATTCTTTATGCCGAAGGCGAAGCCGACGAAGAATGCGTTCCCCTTCGCGAAAGATTGGCCTCTGCCTATACTCCGCTTCAGGGCTTTTGCATAATGATATTCTGCCTAATGTCCATTCCATGCTTGGCTACATTGGCGGTTATTAAAAGAGAGCTTAACTCTTGGTCAATGGCAATAATCGAAGCAATAGGTCTGTTCGCTTTGGCATACGCCTTCACATTCGTGGTATACCACATAGGCCTTATATTCGATTTGGGCACAAAAATTATAGGAGGCTAATTATATGGAAAGAGGTCTTACAATAGTTGTGGCTTTGTTGGCGGCCGTAGGCATATTGATTGTGTCGAAAAAACTAAAGAAAGGCCGCAATAGCCACTGTTCTTCGTGTTCGGGCGGTTGCTGCTCGTGCTCGAAGGGCAAAGAACCGAGAAAAGTTAAAACTTGGGCGGCAAAAGACGAATAAAAAATTTCATAATCTGTCGTAATAGCAAGCTCCCCGAATTTTCGGGGGGCTTTTTTGCGGGTAAAAGGCAGTTGTTTTGCCGCTCTATTTCGTAAATACGGCAAAGGCAACAGCCGCAATGATTATAATCGAGCCTACAAGCCTTTTTGTGGCCATAGTCGTGTTTAATTCGGCAACACCCTTTAGCTTTTTGCCCAAAATAAACACCAATACAACCGAAATTACCCCGCGCATATTGTACAGAATGTTGCAAAGGGCGGCTCCCACTCCCTCCCTTATTGCATAGAATATAAACAAGCTTTCCACCGCCATAATCAGGGCGGCAAGCGCGCAAAGCGAAAGGCTTTTTTTGTCGGCGTTCCTAACTTCGGCAGCAAACTTATGCAGAAAGGGAAACGACGAAACCAAAACCGATACCGACGAAATTGCCAGCATGTGCCACGGCGAAAAGTCGGCGGAAAATGTTTGTATTAAAACGTCGGCCGCTGCATACGAAGTGCACGCCAACAACGCCAACACCAGCGTTATTGCAAACTTTTTGCTTTTTAAAGAGCTTTTGTCGAAGCCCATAAGGAAAACCGCAAAGCAGCACGCAAAACCCGCAATGTACATGGGCGTTGTAAGAACCGCCCCAATAAGAAAGTGCGCAAAAACAAATACAATTAAAACCTTTACGCCCATAATTGGCGTCATTAGCGAAACTTCGCCCTTTTGCGCGCAGATAAAAGTTGCAATGTTCGCCAATCCCCAAAACACGCCTATAAGCACGGGTTCCCAAATTTTGTGCAAATCGACGGCCTCGCCGAAAAACAGCGCGGGCGCAAAAGCCGCACACATAATTGCGTTGTTCAATATCAAAGCTCCCACGCCCGACATTTTGCCGAACGAGGAATACTCCTTTACCAAGATAACGCTAACGCTATATAACGCCGCCGCAATTAAAGGGAAAAACATTAACATAAACCGCAAAATAAAAACCCCTTTGTCCGCAAAATCAAGCAAAAGAATTTTATTTTAAAGAGGCATTCCCGCTAAAAAACACTGCAAAAGTTAAAAACAAAAAAATTTTCGGCAGTGTTTTCATTTGTTTAATTCCTATGCTTTGGATTTTTGGCAGTCGGGGCAAACGCCGTATACCGTAACAGAGCTTATGCTGGCGTTTTTTAGCATTTTTGGCGCGCTAACGCCAAAGCTTTTTACGTCTATAATCTTGCCGCATTGCGAGCAAACAAAATGGTCGTGAACCGTCTTTGCCGATTCGTATTTCATTACGCCCCTAATGTCCATCCTGCGTATATTGCCCGTTCGCTCAAGGTCTGCCAAAACGCGGTAAAGGCTCTCTTCTTTAATGGAGGGCAGCTTTTTGCGAATTTGTCTAAACACGTCGTCTACGCTAATGTGTATGCCCCCGTGATAGAACAACTCGAACACGGCGCGGCGCGGGACAGTTTTTTTTAGTCCGTTTGCTTTGCAGTAGTCGTAAAATGCCTTTGATATTGCGTCCATCGGGGGTATCTTAAGTTCTTTTTTTTGAAGGTGCCAAATTTGCATATAATTGCAAGATAAAAACCAACCCATAAAACACTTTTTATAAAAACAAAAAATTTGACTTTGTTGCAAACGGTATAAAAAATACGCCCGCTATGTTGATGTTGCTAGAGTTGGTTTTTGCGTTGCTTGGGCTTTCGTGGCTAGCGCAAATTTTTTGCAAAAAAATACTGCTATTTTGTTGGCTTGGGTTTTCGCTAAAGACAATGCCGCTTTTTTGCGCGGCAATGGGGCTTTTATATATAGCAGTGGGCGAACTTTTGCCAGAGACATACCACTTTGCGTTGTTTAACATTGCTTTTTGCATAGTTCTTTTGGGCTTTTTGCTATACTGGTTGGCTGCGGATAAAAACAATATTGGGGTTTTTGGTGCACTTTTAGGTTTTGCGGTTGGCTTTGTTGTGTCGTATTGCACGGTTTTTGCGGTTTTTCTGCTGAACCTTTTGGCAAGCACTTTATATTATAGCAATGTTGCGCTGCCGCAATACGACGGCTGCAAAATGCAGTTTAAGCGTGCCTTTGCAATGTGTCCCGAATACGATAGGCGCATAAAATTTAAAAGCGGCAAAATAGTGGGGATTTTCCCCGATACCTGCGGGCAAAGCAACTTTGCCGTGTATAAATTAAAAAACGGCTGGCTATATCTAAAATGCACGGGCGGTATTGGCAATTCGTTCTTTATAGACACTAAAAACGAAAGAGTGTACGACGTTTTTTGCGATACCTACGCCGAGCTAAAGGGCAAAGATACCATAAACGGGCGAATGGGTTTTGCGGACGCCAACGAGGTTGAATACGATATTTACTGCGGCAAAAACTATAATATGGGCTCGTATAAAAGCAAAGTTTTGCCCAGCGGCGATATTATGGAAAACGCGCGCTATTTGGGCGAGCTTACCCCGGCGGGCTTTGTCTGCAAAAATCCGAAAAGAAAACGGTAGATTTTTTGTTTGAAAGCAAAATCGGCTTCGTATAGATAAACTGCATATGATGAAGAAACTATTTTGCATACTCTCTTTAATGGCATTGGCAACCGCCTTTGCGCAGGAAAAACCAACCTCCGACATTTGGTGCGGCGGCAAAATGCCGGGAACTGTAACCGAGCCTTTGGATTTCTCGAAAAGTAAAAATCCTCCCTCGCGCCCGAGCATTAAAAGGGCAAGAATTACATATTACCCCGCCGAGGGCGCAAAAGACGGCGGTTTGGTTATAGTTTGCCCGGGGGGCGGTTATTCTTGTCTATACTCTGTTAGCGGCGAAGGTTTTAAGATTGCAGAGTTTTTCAATAAAAAGGGGATTTCTGCCGCCGTTTTGGAATATAGGGTGCCGAACAATTTCGACGGAGCTTTGCAAGACGCGCAAAGGGCGGTAAGGCTTGTGCGCTCGAAGGCAAAAGAGCTTAACATAAACCCCAACAAAATTGCAATTATGGGCTTTTCGGCTGGGGCTAGCTTGGCGGCAAGAACGTCTACAAACTATGCCGAAAATTCGTATGCGCCGATAGACGAAATCGACAAACTTTCGTCTAAGCCCGACTACACTATTTTGATATATCCTGCCTATTGCTCGCAGCCCGAAAAAGACCGCAGAATGGGCAAACCAAAGGCAAAGTCTGGCGACTATTCCTATCTGTACGAAATTGCCGACTGGAACAAGATAGACAAAAACACGCCTCCCGCCTTTATAACGCAGTCGCAGTTCGACCCTTATTTGGACGCTGCAATCGCCTACTATTTGGCGTTGAAAAATTTCGACGTTCCCGCCGAATTGCACTTAATTTCCAAAGGCAAACACGGCTATAAAGACCCCGATATGTTCGACGTTATGGCAAAGTGCCTAAAGGCTAGGGGCTTTTAGTATTTTTGCAGCCATAAAAAACAGAAAACGCTCCGATTTTTCGGAGCGTTTTTTTGCGTTTGTGCAGTTTAAAATCTATTTTTCTTTTTGTTGCTTAACAAACTTTAAAAGCTTTTCCTTCGCGTTATTTTCCAGCGTAAGGGTTCCGTTTATTTCCCTAAAACCGCAAAGCTGCCAAAGCGATTTGCCGTTTACCGACATTGGGAAATCGAAGTGCGGCACATTGTTTATGTCTATTAGGCACGAAACTATTATAAAGTTTTTTTCGGTGTCGGCGTAGTGCGTTTCCCCTCCTATTTCCGAAGGGATAAATTCGGCAAAAATTTTGGCATAGTAGGGGCGTTCGCTAAATTTTTTTATGGAGTCGTTCTTTGCCCAGGTGCCTGAAAACACGGCTTCTACATTGTTTGTGGCGGTAAAGTCGGCTTCTTTTAAAGCTTCGGCAATAAGCACGCACAAAAGCGAATATTCGGGCGCGGTTTTTTCGGTAAAGCCGCATTCTTTAATGGCGGTTTTTTCGGCTTCGCAGGCAAGAGTTCCAAAACTTTTTAAGAATGTTTGGCGGTTTACCTTTGTTTTCCCGTCAAACACGGGCAAAACGTTGGCTTCAAACTCCGTTAAAATTGCGGGTCTAACTTCGGTTTTATAGAAGCGTACAAAGTGCCTGTCTATGTAAAAACCGGCAACAACTGTTGCAATTATAACAACAAACCAACGCAACGTTCTTCTTAATATTTTAGAAAAATTCATTACCTTATTTCGTCTTTATTTAATTGAATATGCTTTATGTATTGTCTGTTGTAGCTATATACGGCGTGCAGGTTCCCGTCGGAATCTACAAAAAGCGACGGATACGAAAATTCTCCGCTTTTTTGGTTTTCAAGATAGTATAAAATCTTCCAATTCTTGGCGTCTTTCGAAGTCATTATTGCAAGCTTGTTTCTGCCGTGCTCTTCGGGGTTGCAGGCAATAACATAAATTCCGTCCATAAAAACTGCGTCTATGCCCGAATTGGGGTTTTTAATGTTTGTTTTTTCCACGTCGCTCCAAGTTTCGCCGTAGTCTTTTGTTGTGGTTGTAGCAATAACGCCGTTTCTAGAGCGCATAAAAGCCGTAATTTGCCCGTTTGGGCACTCTACCAAAGCTGGCTGAATACACTGTGTGAGGGACTTTTTGGGAGCGGTTTTTCTCCAAGTTTTGCCGTCGTCGCTTATTTCGAAATGCGGGAACCACCCAAAAGACGAGTGAAATTCCGTAGACGACGGCGCAATAATTCTGCCGCTTTTTGTAACAAAGGGCTTGTTTTTTACGGTTCCTAAAAAGCCTTCGGGGTAGGCGTTCGGCTCGCCCCAGGTTTTGCCCTGGTCTTTCGAAATTTTGTAAAATCCCGTCCACGTTCTGGGAGAATCGCCTATTTTATACGAAATAATTATGTCGTTGTTGTATTTCCACAAAATGGGGTTCCAGGCGGCCAGTCTTTTTTCGGAAAGCTCGGTTGCATTTGCAATTTCCTTTGGCAATGTCCAAACTCCGTTAATCTTTCTCGAAACAAAAATGGAGGTGTCGGGCGTCTTTTCGTATTTGCCGCCAAACCATGTGCATATAAGTTCTTTATTTGCGTTTTCGGTAATCGATGCGCAGTGCACATGCAAAAAGCGCGAGAATTCAAATATAAATTCTCCCTTTTTTACGGGCTGCGCGCAAAGCAGCTTTGCCGTAAAAATAAGCACGGCAAATACTATCGGTGTTGTTCTCATCTTATATAAATACCAAAAGACACAGGATTATTTTTGTTCAATGTCATATAGTCAAGCTTTTACGGTATCTCTTTAATTGGCTGTTTGCCGTTTGCATTGCCTAAAATTTGTTGAAAAGCAATTCTTTTTGCATACTATTGCTGCGCATATAGCATAATGGAAAAAAAGAATAAAATTTTGTTTTTGGTAACACTGGCGGCGTTGTCGGCATTCGGGCCCTTTGTTACCGATATGTATTTGCCCGCTTTGCCCAACCTTTCGCAGGCATTTTGCGCAAACACGTTTTTAGTGCAACTTAGTATGGGCATTTGTATGTTCGGGCTTGGAATTGGCCAACTTTTTGTGGGGCCAATTAGCGACAAGTTCGGCAGAAGAAAGCCACTTTTGTTTTCCATGTATTTATTTGTTGCGGCTTCTATAGGCTGCATTTTTGCTGCCGACATATACAGCTTTATTGTAATGCGTTTTTTGCAGGGCATTGCAGGGGCGGGCGGCATTGTGCTTTCAAGGTCTATTTCGTCCGACAAATATTCGGGAATGGAGCTTGTTAAGTTTTTGGCGTTAATTGCGGCGGTGCATAGCATTGCCCCTGTGGCCGCTCCCATAGCGGGCGGCGTAAGCCTGCTTTTGGCTCCATGGCGCGCAATATTTGTTTTGCTGTTTCTTTTGGGGGTTGCGCTGCTCATTCTTAGCTATAAAATAGACGAGTCTTTAGAGCCTTCAAGAAGGTCTAATTTGCCCATTGTATCTACATTTGCCCTATATGCAAACGTTGTGCGCGACAAAGTTGCGCTTTCGTATATACTTCAGCAGGCGGCAATGGCAACCGTGCTTTTTTCGTACATATCGGCAAGTCCTTTTATATTCGAAAATATTTACGATTTTAAACCTATGGAATTTAGCTCGGTATTTGCGCTAAATGCGGTCGGCATAGGCATAGGGGCGGCATTTTCGGCAAAATTTAAACGCCGCAGACACGCCGTTGTGTTTTCGGGCTTTTCAATTTTGTGCTTTGCAGTGGCGGCGGCCCTTTGCGCGACGCTTAAAGTCCCTGTTGCTTTGCTTGAAACTATGCTGTTTTTTATGATGACATCATTCGGCATTGCAGCGCCTGCTGCGTCTGCAATAGTGCTAGACAGCCAAAGGCAAAATGCGGGAACCGCCGCGGCGTTGCTTGGGGCTTTGCCCTTCTTTGTAGGGGCTGTGGCAGCCCCGCTTATAGGCATCGGCAACGAGGTTTTAAGTTTTTCAATATTGATAGTTTGCGGGGCTTTATGTGCCGCGGTTCTTTCGCTTGTAGCGCGCCGCTATCAAAAAATCTTCGGGCCTACAACCGTCGAGAACGAAAACTAAATTTTGCACTTATATGATTAGACCCGTAAAAATATCCGACGCCGAAAAGATTGCCGAAATTTACAATTACTACATTGCAAATTCAACCGCCACTTTCGAAACCGAAATTTTAACCGTAGCGGAAATGCAAAAACGCATAGAGGCTATTTCGGCGGAATTTCCGTATTATGTTTTTGTAGATAATAACGATACCGTTTTGGGCTATTGCTATGCTCACAGATGGAAGCAAAGGGCGGCCTACGCACAAACCTACGAAACTTCGGTTTACGTTGCCCATGCGGCAAGGGGCGGGAAAATAGGCACAAAGCTTATGCAAAAACTGCTAGCCGAGTGCAAAAATTGTCCGTGCCACGCATTGGTAGCTTGCATAACCGAAGGCAACGCACAAAGCGAAAAGCTGCACGAAAATTTTGGGTTTAAAAAAGTGTCGCACTTCGAGCAGGTTGGCAAAAAGTTCGGCAAATATCTTGGGGTGGTAGACTATTTGCTGATACTATAAAACGCCAAGGGTGTTCCCGTTGGCGTTTTTTTGCTAGTTGTTGCAGGCGTTAAAATTTTCCGGCACCGGCGGCCATTTTATGCCGTTCGGCTTATACATATTGTTCTTGTTTATCTTAATCTTAGGCGTTTCGTTTTTTGGCGACTCGGTCGCCTCACTTTCTTCTTCGGTAAAAAGCGATTCGCCTTTTTTATTCTTCTTGCCGCATTGCCAAAGCGCAAATTTGGCATAGTTTGTTGCCACGCTAAAAGATTTTTGCGCCGAATACGCCTTTTGGACCGAAATATTCGGGAAAAGCATTGTAAGCATCCCCAACCCGAGAACGATAAGCGATTTGTTTAGTTTGTGTTTTGGCTTCATGGCATAACCTACATTGTTGTTATCGCAAAAATTTACGAAGTATTAAATAGATTTTCTTTAAAAATTATGCAAGCAAAATTTTTACTATAACTATCGCAAATATAGTCAGTTGAGCAAAAACAAAAAGCGTTTAGTGTAAAAATGTGCTGTGGGTATAAAGTTTTTAACCAAAATTGCTTTCAACTTGTAAGAAATTTGTATGCAATAACGAAATATGTGGCGTATATGAACCGCGTTAAGTATTGTTTTAGTAATGCTACTTATTGCCTTTATTGTGCTTTTGATTTACGGCTATATGCATGGGTTTTCCTCTAAGTTGCTCGGAGGTTCTATTTCATGCTACAAACTCCTTAAAATGGTTGGTGCATCGCTTGTTATAGTAGGTTGGAATCACTGATTGTAAAAATATTGTCAGATTCTGTTGATGGAATAAACAATATTTTACGAAGTGAAACCCCTGTGCTTAAGCGTGGCGCGCTATTCGCTGAAAGTGTTGGGAACAAGCCAGCGGGCTTTGTAGAATTTTGCGCCTTTTGCCGAAGCGGCCGTTTTGCCGTTGGCAAATTTTACGGTTTGCGAATACCACGAAATTTCGGGGCGCAAAAATATTATCTCGCCATTAAGTTGCGAAATGCTTTTTAGATTTTCCTCGTAGCATGCGGTAAATATTTTTTTGCTTACGGGGTCGAAAACGCAAACCGATTTCTCGCCCGTAACAAACAAAAGATCTTTGTTCGGAATGGGGTATAGGTCGTGTCCGTTAAAATCTTTTGCGGGTAAATCTATGTTTTCAAGCAAAACAAGTTTTGGTTTTGGCGTTTTTTCGTATTTAAACGCTTTTATTTGGTTTAGCCCCAACGCCCACAAAATTTCACGCTTTTTGTCCCACACAACGCCGTGTGCAAACTCAAGCTCGTAATTTATCTTTTTTACAGTGTCGAATGTGTTGCGGTTTTGTGTTTTGTCGAAAAGGCATATGTGGTTGCCGTCCGAGGCTGCCGTAACAATGTTGCCGTCGGGCAAAA